>DASYYF010000013.1:0-114569 GCA_035934055.1 Steroidobacteraceae bacterium
ACGCCACAAACGTCCCGCCGTTCGTCTCCGCCATCACCTTCGTCAGCGCCGCCGTCAACGTCGTCTTCCCATGGTCCACGTGACCAATCGTCCCCACGTTCACGTGCGGCTTCGTACGCTCAAATTTCTCTTTGGACATGGAAGTTTCCTAACTCCGAAACTCTGACGACTCACAAACCCAGTCGACTGGAGCCCACGACCGGGATTGAACCGGTGACCTCGTCCTTACCAAGGACGTGCTCTACCAACTGAGCTACATGGGCTCGGCTCAGATGTCGACCGCGGACTGACCTGGAGCGGGTGATGGGAATCGAACCCACGTCATCAGCTTGGAAGGCTGAGGTTCTGCCATTGAACTACACCCGCCGCTGATGGCGACCCTCTGCCGGCCGCGCGCCTTCGAACGCACGCAACCCTCCACCGCCCACCGGGTGGTGGAGGGGGAAGGATTCGAACCTTCGAAGGCGTAAGCCGGCAGATTTACAGTCTGCTCCCGTTGGCCGCTTGGGTACCCCTCCGCAAAACGAGCCGCGTATTCTGATTTCGGAGGGTCGGGGTGTCAATGCACCCTGGCCCGGGATTTGCTTGTCCCTGGGGGCCGCCGAGGGCGGCCGAAAGCTAAGCCTTAGCCTTTGGTGCCGGGGTCGGGGTCGGGGCGACCGCCTGGGCGAGCTTCTCCAGCAAGGCCGGCCCGCCGACCCGGGTGCCGCCGGGTTTCAGGTCGCGCGGAAGCCCGATGGGGCCAAAGCGAATGCGCTTCAGGCGGCTCACCTCGAACCCGACGGCCTGCCAGAGCCTGCGCACCTCGCGGTTGCGGCCCTCGGTAAGCACCACCCGGAAGGTGCCATGGCTCCCGGAGCCCCCGCCGCCGTCCCCCTCCCAGGTGTCGGCCGTGATGCGGTCAAAGGACGCCGCGCCGTCCTCGAGCTTCACCCCGAGAAGCAGCTGCGCCAGCACTTCCTGCGAGGGCCGGCCGCGGACACGGACCAGGTACTCGCGCTCCACCTCGCTCGAGGGGTGCATGAGGCGATGGGCAAGCTTGCCGTCGGTCGTGAGGAGGAGGAGCCCCGTCGTGTTGACGTCGAGCCTGCCGACGTTGATCCAGCGGCCCCGGCGCGGGGGCGGCAGCCGCTCGAAGACCGTCGGCCGCCCTTCAGGGTCGCTGCGGGTCGTGACCTCGCCCGCGGGCTTGTAATAAAGGAGTAGCTCCCGGGGGGTCGCCTCGCCCGTTCCGAGCCGGAGGCGCTTGCCGTCGAGGCGGACGTCATCGCCTGCGCTGGCGCGGTCGCCGAGTTGCGCCTTGCGGCCGGCCACGGTCACCCGCCCGGCGCGTATCCAGTCCTCGACCGCGCGCCGCGAGCCCAGGCCGGCTTCGGCGAGGAGCTTCTGCAGCCTGAGCGGCTCTGCGCTGCGGCCGCCGGCCGGGCGATGGCGCCCGGGACCTCCCGGGCCACGTTTCATGGGCAAATAACACCCCGCCTTAAGGAGATACCCCGGTATTCTTGCCGGCAAAACCGCGAGGAGGGTAGAAGAGCGCCATGATCCACGAAAACATCCTCGGCACGATCGGCAGGACGCCCATCGTCCGTATCCACCGCCTGGGGCCGAAGCACGTCACGATGTGCGTGAAGTGCGAGTTCTTCAACCCGCTCGGCTCGGTCAAGGACCGCCTTGCGATCGCCATCATCGAGGACGCCGAGCGCAGGGGCGCCCTGAAGCCGGGACAGACGGTGGTGGAAGCCACCTCCGGCAACACGGGGATCGCCCTCGCGATGGTGTGCGCGGCGAAAGGCTATCCCTTCGTCGCCGTCATGAGTGAGACATTCTCGGTTGAGCGGCGGCGCCTCATGAGAATTATGGGTGCGAAGGTCATCCTGACTCCGGGCGCCGAGCGCGGCTCGGGCATGGTCAGAAAGGCGGAGGAGCTCGCGAAGAAGCACGGCTGGTTCCTCGCGCAGCAGTTCGAAAACGAGGCCAACCCGGCCTACCACCGCAGCACCACGGGCCCCGAGATTCTCCAGGACTTCGCCGGCAAGCGGCTCGACTACTTCGTCACGGGCTGGGGCACGGGCGGCACGCTCACGGGCGCCGGGGAGATGATCCGCCTTGCGCGCCCCGACGTGCAGATCGTCGCCTGCGAGCCCGAGGGGGCGGCGCTGCTCTCGGGCAAGTCCTGGTCGCCGCACAAGATCCAGGGCTGGACTCCGGATTTCGTTCCGGCGGTGCTGAAGCGCGACGTGCCGCACCGCGTGTTGACCGTCAAAGACAGCGAGGCGGTGGAGGCGGCACGCTCGCTCGCGCGCAGCGAAGGCATTCTCTGCGGGATTTCCTCCGGTGCGACTTTCGCCGCGGCCCTCAAGGTGGCCGCCGAAGCCCCGCCGGGCGCCGTGATCCTCGCCATGCTGCCGGACACCGGCGAGCGCTACCTCTCCACCATCCTCTTCGAGGGCATCGCCGACGGGGGCGACCCGGAGCCCTGAAGCGGTGCTCTATCCTTGAGCTCCATGGATGCGCGGCGGTTCGCAGCCCTGTCTGATCCCTTCCCGATGTGGCGCGGCGGGGTGCTGCACGGCGGGCGGATCGCCTACGAGACCTGGGGAAAGCTCAACGCGGCGCGGGACAACGCGCTGCTGATCTTCACGGGTCTCTCGCCCCCGGCGCATGCCGCCTCCTCCGAGCGGGATCCGTCGGAGGGCTGGTGGCAGGGGATGGTGGGGCCGAAGCTCGCGATCGACACCGAGCGCTACTTCGTCATCTGCGTCAACTCGCTCGGCAGCTGTTTCGGCTCCTCGGGGCCCGCCTCGCCGGATCCGGCCACGGGCAGGCCTTACCGGCTCGCCTTCCCGGACCTTTCGGTGGAAGACATCGCCCGCGGGGGCTACGAGACCGTGCGGAGCCTCGGTATCGAGCAGCTCGATACGGTCATGGGCCCCTCGCTCGGGGGCATGGTGGTGCTCGCCTACGCGGCGATGTTTCCGAACGCGGCGCGGCGGCTGGTGTGCATCTCGGGAACCATGTCCGCTGCCCCCTTCGCGATCGCGCTGCGCTCCATTCAGCGCGAAATCGTCACCAAGGACCCCGACTGGAAAGGCGGCAACTACCCGCCGGATCGCCCGCCGATCACCGGTCAGCGCATCGCGCGCAAGCTCGGCACCGTCACCTACCGCTCCGCCGCCGAGTGGCAGCAGCGCTTTGGCCGCTCGCCCATCCGCGAGGACATGGCCTCGAAGGACCCCTTCGCCTCGGAGTTCGCCGTGCAGGGCTACCTCGAGTCGCTCGCGCAGCGCTGGGTGAACGTCTTCGATGCGAACTGCTACCTCTACATCTCCCGCGCCATGGACCGCTTCGATCTTGCGGCCCACGGGGACCCGGCGGCGCTCTTGCGCCGCGCGGCGCTCAAGTCGGCGCTCGTCATCGGGGTGCAGACCGACCTCCTCTTCTCCGTGACCGAGCAGCAGGCGATCGCCGAGGCGCTCGCGGCCGCCGGGGTCGCCACCCGCTTCTCGCCCCTCTCCTGCATCGAGGGGCACGATGCTTTCCTGGTCGACCTCAGGACTTTCGGCGCGGAAATCGGGGCTTTTTTGCGCGCCGGCTGAGCCGGCAGCAGCTCTCCGGGCGTGATTTTTGCAGAATCCGCAGGGTGCCGCGCCACGATGGGCGAGTCTCGTTCATCCGCGGCCTTGCATCACCCTTGCCAAATTAAGTTTACTTGCCCGCAGCGGGCCGTATGTGCCGGAGCATAATCGCGATTGACCCCGCGGATGGAATTGACGGGCCCGCTTGCTGAAGAGAATAACGAAACGATGAAGGACACCGTGGAACGTCGCCTGCACACCCGACATCGGGCCCGGACGATCGTCTACATCACCGTGCCCGGCGGCCGCCGCAAACTCTGCAAGGCGGTGAATCTGAGCGCCACCGGTGTGTTCATCGAGACCAGCAATCTCGGCCTGCGCAAGGGACAGCAGGTCGTGCTCTCCTTCGCCATCAATCTCGGCACCATCATCAAGCTCCATCGGCGCACGGCCGTGGTCGCGCACGTCTCGCGCGGCGGCACCGGGCTCATGATGGAGACCTACGCGCAAGCCTCGAGCTGAGGCGCTCTGCGCGCGCCGCGCGCTCACACGTTCGCCCGCGGGCGAAGCCGGGGCGGGCGCAGAACGCGCGGCCGGCGCAGATCCGGTGCGCGAGGCGGTGGTATCGTTCAGTCTCTTCCCCCGGAAGGGACGCAGATGAGCCGAGACACTTCGCTTTCCCGCAGACGCCTTCTGCAGCGCGTCGCCATCGGCCTGACAGTGGCGGCGGGTCCCCTGCGCACGGCGTTCGCCGCTCCCGCACCGCTCCTCGCGGCAGATGCGCCCGAGGCCAGGGCGGTGAAGTACGTTGAGGACGCGCGCCACTCGAGCGACGCCCGGCCCGGCAGCAACTGCGGCAACTGCGCCCTCTACCAGGGAGCGAGCGGCTCGGCGCAGGGCGCGTGCCAGCTCTTCCCCGGCAAGGAGGTCAGGGCCGCCGGCTGGTGCACGTCGTGGGCGCCGCAGATGTGAGAACCCTGATCCTGGTCGCGGCCCTCGCCGCCTGCTGTCCGGTGCCCTGCCGGGCGGCGGATGCACCTGCGGGGAAGCCCGCCGAGCGCCTCCCCTCCATTGCGGCGAAGACCCGGGGGATGCGGCACATGCCGGGGCTCCTCGGCCTGCACTGGGATGACAGGAGCGGCAAGCTCTTTCTCGAGATCCCCCGCGTCGACGCCGAGCTGCTTTACCTCGAATCGCTGCCCTACGGCGTAGGCTCGAATGATCTCGGCCTCGACCGCGGGCAGGTATCGAGGGCCCGTATCGTCCGCTTCGAGCGGATTGGTCCCAAGGTATTGCTGGTCGAGCCCAACCAGGAGTTCCGCAGCTCCTCGGACTCCGCGGCCGAGCAGCTCGCGGTCACGCAGTCCTTTCCCGAGTCGGTGCTCGCCGGGTTCAAGGTCGAGGCCGAGGACGCGGGCGCGGCGGGCAGGGAGCCGACGGTGCTCGTCGATGCGACCGACTTCTTCGTGCGCGACGCGCACGGCGTCGCCGAGACGCTGGCAAGAAACAAGCAGGATACCTACAAGCTCGACCAGGCCCGCTCGGCGATTGCGCTCGATGGCACGGCCGCCTTCCCGAAGAATGTCGAGGTGGAGGCCATCCTGACCTTTGCGGCCGATTCGGTCGCGAAGAGCAAGCTGGTCGATGAGGTGACGCCCGATGCCCATGCGCTGACCGTACGCGAGCACCAGGCGTTCATCGAGCTGCCCGGCCCGGGCTTCGTGCCGCGCCGCTTCGATCCGCGCGCCGGGTTCTTCGATCTCGCCTACCGGGACTACACGGCGCCGCTCGGCTCGCCCGTCGAGCAGCGCCTGATCGTGCGCCATCGGTTGCTCAAGGAGGATGCGGCCTGCACCGAGCGCTGCAAGCCGGTCGCGCCGCTGCGCTACTACGTGGATCGCGGCGCGCCGGAGCCGATCCGCTCCGCGCTGCTCGAGGGCGCGCGCTGGTGGGACCAGGCGTTTCAGGCGGCGGGCTGGGCGCCCGGAACCTTCCGGGTGGAGCTCCTGCCTGAGGGCGCCGATCCGATGGATGTCCGGTACAACATCGTTCAGTGGGTCCATCGCTACACCCGCGGATGGTCGTACGGCTTCCCGGTGGCCGATCCGCGCACGGGTGAGATCATCAAGGGCAACGTCACGCTCGGGTCCTTGCGCGGCCGACAGGACTACCTGATCGCCGAAGCGCTGCTGTCGCCGTACGGCAAGGGCAGCGCAGCCGCCGCGCAGCGCGATCCGATGAGCGAGATGGCGCTGGCGCGGCTGCGCCTGCTGGCGGCGCACGAGGTCGGGCACACGCTCGGCCTCGCACACAACTTCGCCGCCAGCGCCTATCCGCATGGGCCGGCGCAATCGGTGTCGGTCATGGACTATCCGCATCCGTGGATCACGCTCGACCGCAACGGCGCGCCCGACCTCTCGCAGGCCTACGCCGCGAACATCGGCGCGTGGGACCTGGTGGCCATCAACTACGGCTATCGGCAATTCGGCGGTCAGGCGCAGGAGGCGGCCGGACTCGAGCGCATCCTGAGCGATTCGGCGAAGAGCGGTCTGGTCTTCATCACCGATGCCGATGCGCGTGCGGTGAGCAGCGCACACCCCTATGCGCATATGTGGGACAACGGCCCCGATCCCGCCGCCGAGCTCGAGCGAATACTCACCGTGCGCGCGGCGGCGCTGGCGCGCTTTGGCGAGAATGCGATCCGGCCGGGCGCGCCCGTGGCCCAGCTCGAGGACACCCTCGTGCCGCTCTACCTGCTGCATCGCTACCAGGTCGATGCGGCGGTCACCGAGATCGGCGGCCTCGACTATCGCTATCAGCTGCGCGGCGACGGCGCACCGGGCCCGGCGATCGTCAGCGCCGAGGCACAGCAACGCGCGCTGACCGCGGTGCTGAAGACGCTGTCGCCGGAATTCCTGACCCTGCCCGAGCCGCTGCTGAAGCTGCTGCCGCCGCGCCCGCCGGGTCTGCCGGCTACGCGCGAATCCTTGCCCTCGAGGACCCAGCCGGCGTTCGATCCGATCGCGGCAGCGGAGTGCGCGGCCGACCTGACGCTCGCCGCGCTCTTCAACCCGCAACGTGCGGCTCGCCTGGCCGAATATGGCGCGCGCGATCCGCGGAATCCCGCGCTTGGTGCCGTGATCGATGCCGCCCTCGCGGCGACGAGCAGGCCGCCGCGCACCGCCGGGCTGGCTCAGGCCGTACAGCGCGCGGTCTACGTGCGCACCGTCGAAGCGTTGCTGTCGCTGGCCGCCAACACCAGCGCCCCCGCCGAAGTGCGCGCGATCACGCAGGCCAGGCTGACCGACATCCGCCGGCACGCGGACCCGGCATCGGCGACCGACGCCTATCTCGCGCACCGCATCGATTTCTACTTCAGCGATCCGGCGAAATTCGCGCCCGCAGAGCCGCTCGAGGCACCGCCGGGAATGCCGATCGGGGGCGAGGATTAACTACGACACCTCAGGTGTCGATTACGCGCGGCACCGGATTGCGGACCCGCGGATCCGCCAGTCGATCGATGAGGCCCTCGGAGTCGAGGGCAGCGTGGTCAATGTCGGAGCGGGCACGGGCTCCTATGAACCCTTCGGCCGCTGCACGGCGGCGATCGAGCCGTCCATGACGATGATCCGTCAGCGGCCGGCTGCCGCGGCACCCGCCGTACAGGCGCGCGCCGCGCGTCTCCCGCTTCGTGACGAATGCGCCGATATCGTCATGGCGATCCTGACCGTACATCACTGGGACGAGCGCGCGCGCTCGTTTGCCGAGCTCGGGCGCATCGCGCGCCGACGCATCGTGTTCCTCACCTGGGATCCGGACTGGGAGCCGCAAGCCCCGGGGTTCTGGTTGACCGACGACTACTTCCCCGCGCTCCGGCACCAGGACCGCGTGGACTTCCCCGCTCTCAGCGAGTTTCGGCGCGCATACGGACGCATCGCCACCGCTCCGGTCTCCATACCCCACGACTGCCGCGACGGCTTCGCCGCCGCCTACTGGCGGCGGCCCGACGCCCTGCTCGATCCGGCCGTGCGGGCGGCCACGTCGACCTTCGCGAAGATTCGCGGCGTCGAAGCGGGCGTGGCACGGTTGCGAGGCGATATCGAGAGCGGCGCGTGGAGCAGACGTTGCGGTCATCTCCTGGCGCGCGAGGCGCTCGACCTCGGATATCGACTGGTGACGGTCGACCTATAATCCGGCCCGAAGGAGACGGACACCATGAAAAAGCCTCTGCTCAACCGACGTGAGTTCGCGGCGCGCTGCGCGGCCTTCGGAGTGCTGGCGTTCGAGGCGAGCGCCCAGGTCCCCGGCACGGGCGCGCCGCCGAAGCCTCCGGCACGCACGGCCAGGCTGCCGGACGGCACGGTGGTGACGGCGCTCGGTCAGGGCTGCTGGCACCTCGGTCAGGGAAGGCATCCGCCGGAGGCGGAGGAGGAGGCGCTGCGCACGGGCATCTCGCTCGGCATGACGCTGCTCGACACCTCCGGGAACTACGGCAGGGGCCGCTCCGAGGAATTACTCCGCCACGTGCTCGCCGGCCAGCGCGACCGCATATTCCTCGTCTCCAAGGTGGAGGGCGACGAAGTATCCGGGGACGGCATCGCGCGCGCCTGCGCGGCGAGCCTCGCGCGTCTCGGCACCGACTATCTCGATCTCTATCTGCTGCATTGGCCCACCCCCAGCGCGCAGTTCCCCGGCGTGGTGGCCGGATTCGAAAAGCTGCGCGCGGCCGGAAAGATTCGCGCCTGGGGCGTATCCAACTTCAGCGTCGGCCAGATGGAGGACCTGCTGCGTGTGCCGGACGGCCACCGCTGCGCAACCAATCAGGTGCCCTACAGTCTCAACCGCCGTCAGATCGAGGCCGACGTCCTGCCCTGGTGCAAGCAGCACGACATGCCGGTGATGGCCTATTCGCCGCTCGGCGGCGACAAGAGCCTCGTGATCGGCGACCGCACGCTCTCGCAGATCGGCGCCGCGCATGCCTGCCCGGCCGCCGCGGTTGCCCTCGCGTGGGTCATCCGCAGCGGCAACGTCATCGCCATTCCCGAATCCGGCTCGCCGCAGCATGTGAGGGAAAACGCCGCGGCGCTGTCGATCGCGCTCACCCCGCAGGACCTGCAGACGTTGAATGCGGCGTTTCCGGGGCCATCCGGCGCAGGCTAGGGAAGCGCGCTCACTCGTAGCAGGGGCCGACCTCGCGCACCTCGACCGTGGCCCATTCGACCGCCGGGCACTCGCTCGCACAGGCGAGCGCCTCGTCGCGGGTTTTGACGTTCAGGAGAAAGAATCCCCCGATGAGCTCTTTCGCCTCCGTGAACGGACCGTCGACCACGGTGCGCTTGCCGCCGCGAATCGTGAGCCGCGCGCCCGCGGACTTCAGCGAGTTGGTGGCGAGGAGCACGCCGCGCGCCTCGAGGCTCCTGCCGTACTCGAGCATGCTGTCGTAGACAAGCTGCCCGGCCTCGCGGCCGCGCTCCTGCCGCTGCCCGGGCGGCTCGACGATCAACAACATGTAGGACATGGCTTCTCCGTTCAACTGCGCACGCAGGCAGCGGCGCGATCGAGCAGCAGGCGGCTCTCGCGCGCGTTGCGCGTGAGCTGCGCGGCGCGCTCGAACTCCCCGCGTGCCTCAGCGTAGCGTCCGAGCTTCACCAGGAGGTCGCCGCGCACGCTCGGCAGCAGGTGATAGGACCTGAGCGTGCCTTCGGCCGCGAGCTGATCGGCGAGCTCGAGTCCGGCGGCCGGCCCGTAGGCCATCGATACCGCGACCGCGCGGTTGAGCCCGACGACGGGCGTCGGCGTGAGGCGCACGAGCTCGTCGTAGAGCGCGGTGATGTACACCCAGTCGGTGTCTTCCGCGGTCGCCGCGCGCGCGTGGCAGGCGGCGATCGCCGCCTGCAGCAGATACGGCCCGCGGCTCTCCCCGAGCGCCTCGCCGCGCGCGAGCGCCATCAGGCCCCGGTGGATCAGCACGCGGTCCCAGAGCGCCCGGTTCTGCTCGAGCAGCAGCACCGGCTCGCCGCTGGCGGTGGTGCGCGCGCGGATGCGCGAGGCCTGGATCTCCATGAGCGCGACCAGCCCGTGAACCTCGCTCTCCGCGGGCGCGAGCGCCGCCAGAATGCGCCCGATGCGCAGCGCCTCCTCGCACAGCGCCGGCCGCATCCAGTCCGACCCCGCGGTCGCCGAATAGCCCTCGTTGAAGACGAGATAGACGACTTCGAGGACCGAGGAGAGCCGCCGCCGCAGCTCCTCGCCGCGCGGAATCTCGAACGGCACGCCCGCCTCGCTCAGTGCGCGCTTGGCGCGCACGATGCGCTGCGCGATGGTGGGCTCCGGGACGAGGAAGGCGCGGGCGATCTCCGCGGTGGTGAGACCGCCGAGCAGCCGCAGCGTGAGCGCGGTGCGCCCTTCGGTGGACAGCAGCGGATGGCAGGCGGTGAAGATGAGCCGCAACAGATCGTCGCCGATCTCGTCGTCGGCGCCCGCCTCGACGCTGTCGCTGCGCTCCTGGTCCATTTCGAGCTCGGCGCTAAGCGCTTCGTGCTTGCCCGCCCGCATGCGCTGGTGGCGCAGCCGGTCGAGGGCGCGGTTGCGTGCGGTCGTCATGAGCCAGGCGCCCGGGTTCCCGGGTATGCCGGTGCGCGGCCACTGCTCGAGCGCCGTGACGAGGGCATCCTGCGCGAGCTCCTCCGCGAGCCCGACATCGCGCGTCAGCCGTGCGAGCGCGGCGATGAGCTTCGCCGACTCGATCCTCCAGACCGCATCGATGGTGCGCTGGACTTCCGTGGCCTTCATGGCCATGGATGACATCACCGCCAGCTGCACCGCGCAAGCGAGGATCACTCAGGCACTTGTCCCGGCAGCCGCGGCCAGCGCTTCCGCGGACTTGGCGCAGTTGACCATCCAGGGGGTGCCGAAGCGGTCGGTGCACATGCCGAAGCGATGAGCCCAGAAGGTCTCCTGGATCGGCATGCAGACCGTACCGCCCTCGGAGAGGGTGCGGAACAGCCGCTCGGCATCGCCGGGGGTTCCGGCGCTGGCCATGACATTGAACCCCTGCGGCTTCTCGTAGCGCTCGGGGGGCACGTCGCAGCCGAGGAGCGCGTCGGCGCCGAAATCGACCCGCGCGTGGATGATCTGGTCGCGCACTTCGGCTGCGTGCTGCGCGCCGGGTGCCTCGCCGTAGGTCATCGAGAAGACGATGCGGCCGCCGAAGGTCTGGGCGTAGAACCTGAAGGCCTCGCTGCAGTTGCCCTTGAAGTGCAGGTGCGTAAGCGTCGTCGACATGGAAAGCTCCGTTCAGTTGCGTGAGATGCGCTCGGCGCGGCTCTGCTGCTGCGCGTGCAGCTCCGACGTCAGGGCGGGACCGAAGTCCTCGGCCTCGAACACACGGCGGATCTCGATCGTCTCGTTCGACTTCTGGAACGGCGAGCGCCGGATCCATTCGACCGCCTCCTCGATGGAACGCACCTGCCACAGCCAGAATCCGGCGATCAGCTCCTTGGTCTCCGTGAAGGGACCGTCGATCACCGTGCTCTTGCCGCCGCCGAACTGCACGCGTATGCCCTTCGCGCTCGCCTGCAGCCCTTCCGCGGCCAGCAGCACGCCGGCCTTGACCAGCTGCTCGTTGAACTTGCCCATCTCGGTGAGAATCGCCTCGCTCGGCAGCACGCCGGCCTCCGAGTCCTTAGTTGCCTTGACGATCACCATGACTCGCATGTCGGGTCTCCTTGTTTGCCCGTTCTTCCCACCTATGACGAATGACGAGTCCGAATATCGACCCGCTCGCCGTGCGAGCGGCCCGGGATCGAGCTAAGTGGCGGAAAATGCTAGGAATTATTTTTTTCGAGCGCGAAGGCGGCGCTCCGCGGCCGCGGCTCGTCGAGCCGCACGCGGAATACGCAGCGCCCGTGGCCCGCCTGGAAGCGCTGTTCGCGGACCACCTTGAACCCGAGCAGCCGCTCGAGCGTGTTGACCGAGACGCTGCAGATCGCGGGGTGCTTCTGCGCCACGCTGAAGAACGGACAGTTGCGCTCGATCAGGGCCGGCGCGCCCGCCTTCCATTCGACCTGCATGTAGGCGTCCTTGTCCTCGTACAGGGAGCTCAGGGCCTTGAGCTTTTCCTCGAAAGCCAGTCCCTCGAGCAGCGGCGCCCAGCGCGCCACGCGCGCATCGGTCATGCGCGAGAGGATCGCGGCGACGCCCGTTCCACCGAAGCGCTCGAGCACATGCTGAACGAGCTCGACCGAAAGCTCATCGTAGTGCTTGGGGAAAAGATGCTCCGCGGCGACGCTCAGCCGATACCGCCGCGAGGCGGGCCCCGGCTTCGGTCCCGGCCTGCCGGCCGCGGCGGCCTCCGCGGGCGCCGGCGCGCGCCTCGTCGTGACCCAGCCGGCGCGCACGAGCTCTGCGATCTGCTGCCGCACGGCCTCGTAGGTGATGTCGAGGCTTGCTGCGAGCTCGCGGATGGTCATGGGACCTCCGCGCTTCAACGCCTGCAGGAGCGCCGAGGGCGCGGGCACGGCCGGTGAGCGCTTGGCCGGTGAGCGCTTGGCCGACGGGCGCTCGGCCGATGGGCGCTCGGCCGATGGGCGCGCCGCGCCGCGCCGCCCGCGAGCCCCGGCTACTCGCGTCTCTCGGCGCGCCACGACACACCCACTCCGTAGCCGTAGACGAGTGTTCCGCCGCAGAATCCGCCGGCGACGACGATCGCCGAGCCCAATAACGATACCCACACGGCGGAGAGCGGCGGCGGCACGGCGGCGCGCCACGACAGGCTCACCATGAAGCAGAGCAACGCCGTGCTCATGAGGCCCGCGTGCACCCCCGCCCAGCGCCACGCTTCGGGCGGAAGCTTGCGCAGCCACAGCTCGACCGCCCCGGCGAGCAGCGCGATCGCACCCACGATCACACCGGCGGCCACGGCGTAGTGGCTCACGGCCCACCACACGCTATTGCCGCTCTTCAGCGCGATGAGATCCGACGCCGACGAGCCCAGCCAGAACGCGACCGGGAAATGTGCCAGCGCCGGATGCACCGGGTGCAGAAGCGACGAGCTCGCCATGGCGTGCCGCCGGTCAGATGAGCTTCAGCGCGCCCGCGAGGAGCAGCAGGAAGCCGATCACGGCAAGCGACGCGTGGCCGGCAACAAAGCCCTTGGGCAAGGGCTTCTTGCGGGCGTGAAAACCCAGAGCGAGACCAAAGCCACCGAGGGCCGCGACCAGCAAAAAGCCGAGCGCCCAGAGCGCGGGTCCTGCGGCTCCCCTCACGAACACCGCCACCAGCAGCAGCACGAGACCGGTCGCCGCCAGGACGCCGTGCAGGATCGCACTCGCAACGGGCGGGAAATTCCCCTGGAAAGCCGCGATCGCCATGGTGAGCCCGACGACCGCCGCGACGGCAAAGATGGCAATGATGAGCCACATGAGCTTTCCCCTGATGTACAAGCATGTGCTTGTATGTTTTTTATAGCGCTTCGCGCACCGGGACGCAATTCAAGGAGGCGGCCGCGGGCGTTCCCGGGATGTCAGCGGCGGCCGAGGGCCTCCGGGACGCCTTCGCGGATCGGTCTTCCCGAGACCCGCGTAGATACGCCGCCGGTGCACCGTGGCCGAGCCGCCCGCACCGCGGCTGCCCCCGGAACGGGCGCGCGGCACCCGGCGTGCCTCCCCCATGCGAGAGATGTGCGGCAGCCTCGTGGCATGTTTCATGCACCTTCGTCGTCGACTCGTTCGCGCGGACGTTGCAGTTTTCTTGCAGGGAATCTTCGGCGCGCACGGCGGTCGAGTAAGGGATTGCGAGGAGGAGTGAGAGTGTCCGTGAACAGCAACATCGCCCGTCACTATCTGTTGGCGTCGGATTTCGATCAGACGCTGAGCTTCAATGACTCGGGGCTGGTATTGAGCGGTCTGCTCGGCGTCGAGGGGTACCGCGAGCGCGTCACGGGGCTCGCGCGCACCAACCTCGTGCAGCAGGGCGGCGAGCTCGCGTACCTCATCCGCCACGACCCCGAGTTTCGCGGCGTCCGCCACGAGCATCTGGTCGAGACCGGCAAGCGCGTGCGCCTCAAGGGCGCGATTCCGGCGCTGGTGCGCTTTCTCGAGCAGGGGCTGCCGGGATGCAAATTCTCTTTCTCGGTAATCTCGGCGGCGCCGCGCGAGATCGTGGTCTCCGCTCTCGATGGCATCGTCTCACCCGATCACATCTACGGCACCGAGCTCGACTTCGACGAGGCGACGGGCGAGGTGCGCGCGATCCGCCGCGTGCCCGCCGGCTACGGCAAGGTGGCGGTGATCGAGGAGCTCGAGCGGCGGCTCGAGGTGCCGCCCGACCGGGTGATCTACGTCGGCGACGGCAGCTCGGACGTGCACGTCATGCTGCACGTCAACAATCACGACGGCTTCACGATCGCGGTGTCGGACAATCGGCAGCTGGCGCGCATCGCGCGCAGCACCGTGCTGAGCGACAACGCCTTCAGCATCATGGTGCCGATCCTCGACCAGATTCTCGACTGGCGTACCGGCGAGATCCGCGCGCTGCTCGAGAGCCATGGGCTCACGCTCCAGGCGTGGGAGAAGGCGCGCACCGATCGCGTGCGGATCGACCACACCGCTCTGCCGGCGACCGGGAGCGAGTGAGGTCTCGCGCTACGACTCGCGCTGCGCGACGCGGCGCAGGCGCAGCGCCGCGCCGCGGCGGATCCTGACTCCGGGCGAGCGCCGTGCGCTCCGTGCCGTGCGGCGTTCCTCCACCTCGACGCCGATGACTCCGGGGACTGCCCGCAGCGAGGGCAGATCCTCGAGCTCCGCCGAGCCCACGAGGACCCCCTGGTCCGACCTCGTCGAGGTATGACCGAACCCGAGTGCACGACAGATGGTCGCGACCTCGTAGAGGCGGTCGCGTGCATCTCCCGCGACCGCGATCGCGACGTTGATCCGGGTCACTGCGCACTCCCGTTTTTCCCGGATCCTAACTCAGCCGAATGTCACGAAGAGCCTGTCGCAACCGGCCGACAGTCGTGGGCGAGCGGCCGCACGGCGACGCTCGCGCCAACCGCCGGGAATCACGTCAGGAGTTATTTCCGTCCGACAGCCGAAGACCGCCAGCCGCCTGCTCCGGCGGCGCGCTCGTCTTTGTCGCGGTGCAGAAGAATGAAGAACGCCGGGGGCGCGACGATCACCGGGCGCGTAGCCGGCGCTTGCCGCGCTTCAGTGCGGCGGCCCCTGCGACGAGCCGTCCTGGCGGCCCTGCACGGTGCCCGGCACGGCGACGTGAGTCGCGATCTTGACCACCACGAGGTCCCTGATCGGACCGTTGACCGCGTTCTCGAGGTAAAAAAGGCGGACCTTGTTGTACCCCAGCTGGCCGAGATCCACATACGGAATCACGGCTTCGAGCCGCAGCGTGCGCGAGTCGGAGAGGCTCGTGGCGGCATCGATGGCCTGTCGGTAGGTTGCCTGCTGCGAGGGATTCCACGCAGGCAAACCCGCGATCCCCGCGGCGGGCACGCTGCCCAGGGGCACGAAATTCACGCCCTGCCAGCCATCCGGCATGAAGCCTGAGGGAAAATCGATCGCGAAATGCGCCAGATGCCGATTGCCCTGCGGCTCGCGCACATAGCGCGGGTGCATGGAGAACTCGGGCTTTTGACCGGTGGGCGTCGTCAAGCTATGCGCCGCTCCCGGTCCCCAGCTATCGTTCAGCCTCACCGTCTTGTAGCTCCAGTAGTTCACGTCGTCTCCTCAGGGGTTGATGGTCGTCACCTCGAACGCTGCCCACAGCGCCGGGTCCGCCGATGCATCGTGGGACACGACCGATCGCATGGCCGCGCCGAGGGCCGCGGGCGGGCTCAGCGAGTCATGCAGCAGGTGTCGATAGAACTCTGTCATGAGTCGGGCGCCGATCTCATCCGAGACCGGCCAAAGAGACGCCACCACCGCACGCGCACCCCGGGCGAGGACGGTGGAGCCGATGCCCACCAGGCCCTCGCTCGGCACTTCCTTCCCCAACGCCGTCTCGCACGCGCTGAATACCGCGACGTCCGCGTCCAGAGTCCGGGTCGAGAGGTCTGCAACCCGGACCGCCCCATCCACGACGTTGCCATGAGCGTCGTAGGAGCCGAGCATGAGCGCCGACAACTCCGGTACCTGCGCGTCCACGGTGCCGTGCGTCGCGATGTGAAGGAAGCGGTACTTCGACCAGTCGAGAGAGAGGAGCCGCTCGCGCGTTGCGTCAGCGCCCGTCAGCTCATCGACCTCCGCCGGCGGGAACTGCGCCGCGATCGCCGCCGCCTCGCTCGCGGTGAACGGCAGGCGGCGAAGATCCGGGCGCGCCGCATCCCGCGAGGCTGGCTCGGGAGATGGCCTGCCGGCCGGCGCTGTCCGGAGCGCCGCGAGCCGCGGATCGTCCGCCTGGTACACCGGGTCCGCGACCAGCAGCAGGGCGCGGCGCCCGTGCCGTGCCGGGTGCCGCGTATCGAGCATCCATGCGGCGGGAGCGAGCGCGATGTCATGTTGCATGACGACGAATGAGAGTGGTTTCGCTGCCGCATACGCCAACGCCGCAAACGGAACGTAGTCGAGCGCCCCGTCCGGGATGATGAGCCACGGGCGCACATCGTCGAGCCACGGCTCGAGCGGCTCGACGATCACGTGGTAAAGCGCCGCCCCATCCTGCAGGCGCGTGCCGACGGGCACATCCACGATCCGCGTGAGAGAACGATAGAACGCCATGGCACGCTCGCCGATCGCCGCCGGCGCTGCCAGGCGGATCCAGTGCATGCCCGTGGGCAGCACCACCCAGGCATAGGCTGACTGCGTGCCGAGCCAATAGGACACGAGCGCTGTGCCGGCGGCCGGCCGCGGCGGATTCGCCGCGTTGCCGCCTGCACCCTTGCGCCCGCCCCGAGCGTTGGTGCGAGCGGCGATGCGCGCGTTGACGGTGTCGACCTGCCGCTCGAGCTCGGCGATTTCGGCCAACATGCGTCTGGCGCGCTCATCCGCGGAGCCCGCGCTGACCTGGCGCTCCTCGAGCGCGTAACGGCGTCCGGCGAGGTCTTCGTAGAGCTCCTCGCGCCGGCGCAGCTCGGGCGCCAGCGCCCGGCGGATGGCGGGCGAGTATTGCTGGGCCGCGACGTCGGCCAGCGTGCGCGCACGCGAGGCATCTGCCGTCGCGAACGCCGTCGCGGCGAGCATGTCGGCTTCGGTCTTGCGGCCCGCGGCCGAAGCGGCCTCGAAACGCGCCCGCAAGAGCTCGATCTTGAGGTCGTAGGCGGAACGCAGCGGCGCCTGCAGCCCGGAGCGCAACCTCGGATCCGCTGACTGCAGGCGGACTGCGTCCGCTTGTCGCAGTGCCGCATCGACCGCCGCGAGCGCGGCCCGCGGCTCACCCGCCAGGCGCAGCGTCCGCGCCAGCTCGAGAGTGGCCGCGAACTCCTGCGAGACGCTGCCGAGCCCGCGCAGGCGCGGGCGCGCCGCGGAGAGATCCGCGAGGGATGCGCGCAGCCGGCCCATCTGGCGCAGCAGCACGCCCCGCTGCAGCAGGGCTTCCGCCTCAACCAGCGGATCCGGCCCGGCTGCGCTCGCGATCACCTGATCGAGCTGCCGTTTGGCGTCGTCGGCATGACCCGAGGCCGCCGTGTACACCGCGAGCTGAACGCGGATACGCTCGATATAGGTCGGCTCGATCGCAAGGCCGAGGGCCTCGGTGTCCAAAGCCATGGCTTCCCCGACCCGTCCCTCGTCGGCGTCGATGGTGGCGAGCGCCCGCAGCGTGTTCACGCGCCCGCGCCGGTCGAGCGCCACGGTGCGGATCGCGAGCGAGCGCTCGAGGAATCCGCGCGCGCGCTGCCGGTCGCCCAGCGCGTAGTAGACGACGCCGATCCCGTAGAGACTCTGTGCCTCATCGCGCTGTCGCTGTGTGCGCTGCGCGAGGCTCAGCGTCCGGTCGAACAGACGGAGCGACTCGTCGAAGTCGCCGAGAGCATAGTCGAGCAGCGCCGTGTTATTGGTCACGGCGAAATACACGGTCGGCAAGGGTTCCGGGCCGGTATCGCGCAGGGCCCGCTCGAACCACCGCCGCGCCTCCGCCACGCGCCCCAGCCCCCACAGGCACATCGCCCGGTTCTGCCACGCCTGCGCAAGGCGCAGCGTCTCGTGGAGCTTCTCGAAGAGCCCGCTCGATGCCGTCGCAGCCGCGACACAGTCGTTGAAGCGGCTTGTATAGGTATCGGCCACGGCGAGGTAGTTGAGCTGCAGGGCTGCGTCGTAGGTCTCCCCCCGTTGCATGTGGAAGCGGCTCAGGCGCTCGAGCGCGCTGCGGGCGCGCGTCAGCAGGTCGGCGGAAGGCGCCTCATGGCCCGCAGCGGATTGACCGGCGGGAGCGCTGTTTCCGATCTCTATCCAGGCTGCCGCCAGCACCTCCTCGGCCCGCGCCTGCCGATATGGATCGCCGGACTTGAGCGTCTCGGCGGCGGCCCTCGCCCAGTCGGCCGCCTTGGCCCAGTCGAGCAGGTCGAAGTACTCGATTCCGGCGAGAGCGAGCTGAACCTGACCGCGGAGCCCCTGATCGCCGGGCGCCGTGAGCGGGTGCTCCGCCGCTGCATATTCGTCGACGGCCCGAAGGTATGTATCGCGCGCACTGGCGCCGGGGGCGGCGGCGCGGCCGCTGGAGATTTCGCGTGCCTCCGCATAGTCGCCATCCGCCTGGGCTAAGGCCTTCATGATCGCGAGACAGTCGGGCCGTGCCTCGAGCGCCGCGAGGTCGAAGCTGCGAATCCTCGCGGTGCCGCTCGCGTTGGCGTGCTCCTTCCCGGTCACCCGCACGACGAGCGTGCCCGAGTCCGGTGACGTCACGACCGCGCGGCGGGTTCCGCTGCGGCGCTCCGGGTGGTCGGCGCGGGCGATCAGGCGGTTGCCCGAGTCGAGAACCTCGAACACCGCGTCATTCCCCTCCTCGTCGGCCTCGAGCAGGTAAGCACGGCCCGGAGGGAGTGCGATCTCAGCCTGCGACGGCTCGGTCCCGAGCGTCCTCAGGACCCTGGCGGCCCTTGCCGCGGCGTCGAGAACCCGGGTGCACGAGCTGTCCGTCGCGGCCGCCGACGCCGGCCACGCCGCGAGCGCGAGTGCCGCAATATGACAGAGGGTCCGGGCACCCGGCCCGGCCGACCACTGCGGTTCGACAGGGTTGCGGCTTATACTCGGGCCATGGTTGGTGTTGACGAACAAGCAGCACCCGCGCCAAGCCGCGCGACGTCGGACGTCCCGCCGTCCGGTTCGGACCCGGCTTCTTCTCTGGCGGCAGTCTATCGCGACTACCCGGGGCTGCGCGCGCTGATCCTGCGGCGCGTGCGCGATCCGGAGGTCGCGGCGGACATCCTGCAGGATGCCGCGGTCACCACGCTCGAGAAGCTGCGCAGCGGCGAGATCGCACACCCGGAGAATCTCGGCGGCTATCTCTATCGCGTCGCCATCAACCACCTGCGCAATCACCGGCGCAAGGATCGTACGGCGCTCTCCAGTCCCGAGCAGCTCGAAGAGCTGCGGGATTCCATCGACGACCCCGACTGGGAGCGTATCGGGCGGCCGCAGTGGGCGGCAGCCGCACGGCGCATGCTCGGGGAGATGCCGGCGGCACGGGATCGGGAGCTGCTGGTGCGCTTCTATCTCAACGACGAGGAAAAAGACACGATCTGCCGGGAGCTCAATCTCTCGCAGGAGCACTTCAACCGCGTGATCTTTCGCGCGCGCAACCGCTTCCGCGAGCTACTCGAGCAGCGCGGCTTCGGCAGGGGCGATCTGCTCACGATCATTGCGCTCGGCCTCTATGTGTTGAGCGGCGGCCGGGGGAGCGTCGCCGCCGCGGGACCCGGCGCCGTCGCGCACGATCCGGCGCCGGCCGAGGTCCATGTCCCGATCCAGGGAGAAGACCCATGATCGACGTCGGACGCGACTTCGAGCGGATGCGGGATTATGTGGGCGGCCGCCTGGCGGACGACGAGCGCCGCACCTTCGAGGACCGCCTGGCGCGCGACCCGGAGCTGGTGCGCGAGTTCGAGCAGACGCTGCGGCTGCGCGAGGGACTCGAGCAGCTGAAGGAACAGGGGTATTTCGCCAGGACCGCTCCGCGCGCGGCGCGGCGCCTCCTCATGTGGGCACCGGCGCTCGCGGCGGCGGCGATCGCCGCGCTCGCGATCATCCTGTGGGTGCAGCCGCGCGTGGGGCCGCCGGGCGTTCTGCGCGCCTCGGACGAATCGGGCGGTGCGGCGGTCAGCGCACGCTTCACCTTCGTCTCGATGCGCGGCAGCTCGTCTTACGACCTCGCCCGGCCCTCGGGAGGGCTGATCGAGTTTCGCGCCTCGCCCGCCGGCCGCGCAGCGGGCGCGCGCTACCGCCTGACGCTCGAGCGTCTGGGGCAAGGCGGCGCGCTCGAGCCGGTCGGGACGCTCACCGATCTCGCGCCGGACATGGACGGATACGTCCGCGGCTACGCCGCTGCTTCCCGCCTCACGGCCGGCCGCTACTCACTGCGCGTCGAGCCGATGGATCGGGCGGCGGGAAGTGCGCTGGCGTTCCCGTTCGAGCTCCACGACCGCTGAGCAGCCGGATCGCCCGCAGCTGCGGTGTCAGTGTCCCGGCCCCGCGGCGATCCGCAGCGAGCGTTCGATCTCGACGGCCAGAACGCCCGGAATCGCCCGCAGCATCGGCAGATCCTCGACGTCGGCCGAGCCGATCAGGATGCCGATGTCCGAAAGCGTCGAGGTGTGCGCGAAGCCGAGCGCCCGGCACACCTGAGCCACTTCATAAATGCGATCACGCGCTTCCTCTGCGATCGCAATCGCCACATTGATGCGCATCACTGAACACCTCCATCGTTCAGGCTGACAAAGCACAAACTCCATGGGGCACCTGTCTGCGAAGCTACTGGGGCGCCTGCACGAGCCCCGCCCCGACGTCGCGCGCGGGAGCCGGCAACGGCACGAATGCCCTGAGGAGCGCGGCGCGCAGCGCTGCGCCGCGCGCGTGCCGGTCGGCTTCGGCGATGAGCGCCGCGATCCCGGCGACGAAGGGCGCCGCCATGCTCGTCCCGCTGCCGGTCTGGTAGAGGGTCGGCCGCGGGGAAGCCGAGGCGATCGCGATGCCGGGAGCCGCCAGGTCGACATCGCCGCCGTCGGGATTCAGGCCGCCGTTCGAGAACGGCGCGACGGCGAGCGTCTGGTCGACGGCCGCGACCGCGAGGATCGAGGGGCAATTGGCCGGATGCTCGACGGGCGCGATGCTGTCGGGCCTCTGGCTCGAGTTGCCGGCGGGCGCGATGAGGAGCGTCCCTTCGTCAAGCGCGCGGGCCGCGGCCTGCTCGTAGACCTTCGGATACGAATCGCCGACCGCCACCGGAGTGCCGATCGACATCGAGACGATCGCACAGCGGTTGCGCACCGCCCAATCGATTCCGGCAAGCACATTGCCGTCGGTCCCGCCCGCGTTGTTATCGAGAACCCGGGCAACGTAGAGATCGGCGGCGGGAGCCACGCCGTAGCGGGGCGCCCGTGCCGGCTGCTGCGGCCCGCAGGCAATCCCCGCGCAAAGGGTTCCGTGGCCGTTGCCGTCGTCGACCGGCAGCTCGCCGGCGAATGACTTCGAGACGACGGCGCGGCCCGCAAAGTCCGGATGAGTGAGGTCGAGGCCGGTGTCGAGTATGGCGACACGGATCCCGCGGCCCCGGTAGGGGGACGAGAGTACCCGTGTCGCCAGCAGACCCCAGGTCGCGGCGCGCGTATCGCAGAGCGGCAGAGCGTCGCCCAGAGCCGCCCCGGCGAGCTCGGCGGCCCGCACATAGCGCTCGGGCTCGAGCACCAGCGCTCCCTCGCGGTGGTGATGAGCGAGCGCCCGCGTCTGGTCGGGATCGCCGTCGAGCAGCGCGAGACCGAGGCGCTCGAACAGCAGGCCCTCGCCCGGGGTAATCCAGGGACGGCCCGTGTGGAAATCCGAGGACAGACCTAAGCGCAGTCCCGCGGCCTGATGCAGCAGTACAGCCGCCGCGCGCGCGGTGCGCTCCTTGAGGAGGACCAGACTCCTGCCCGTGCAGCTCGAGCGCTGGGTCTGGGGGGCGGCGGGCGCGTTCCTCTTTGTCCGCATAAGGACTACCTGTCGCCTCGAGCCCGCGCGTCTCAGCGGCTGGAACAGATTTCGTCACCGGGGGTGAGACGGGTCGCTTCGTCGCGACAGATACCTCATGCGGCGGAAGGTGTTCAACGGAAACGCTTCGGCGATGTAGCCGACGGATTGCATACAGTCATCGCCACCGCCGCGCTTTCCTGACGGGCGCGCGCCTGAGGGGCGAGCGCCCGTTTGGCGAGAGAACCCGCCCCGGTTCCCCTCACGCCGGCGCGCCCCTCCGCACAGCTCCCCAATCGCGGCGGGGCAGCCGGCGTCTTTTCCTCGACCTTGGCGGTACGCTGCGGCCGGGGGTGCGCCGGCTCACTGAGAGCCCGTAATATCGTACCGGTAAGGCAAGTCATGGCCAGGAGGACGGCCGGATCGCTGCGCCCGCGGGCGCGAGCCACAGGACGAAAGGGTCCGCGGGGTACTGCGCCCACGCGGGCCGCGGCCAGGCCGAAGCTCACGGCGCCTGCGTCCGCACTGCCGCCGATCGACTGCGTGGTGGTGCTGATGCTCGAGAACCGGTCATTCGACCACTTCTTCGGCAAGTGGCCGGGCGCCGCGGGGCTCAACCTCGGGCCCTTCTCCAATCGACCGTCTCCTCTCGCACCGGCGAGTCCCGCCACAAACGCTCCGATCGCGGCGGGACAGCCGGCGCTTTTCTCGGTCACGCAGGGCCAGGGCCCGGGACACTCGCTCGACGACACCAACGTGCAGCTGTTCACGAGCAAGGTAGTTCCGCCCGGCGCGGCGCTCAAGCCGGTCGACGATCGGGGCTTCGTCATGAACTACAGGACCGAGCTCGCGGTCGACGGCTTCTCCGGGGCCGGCGTCGAGCTGAGCGCCGTCATGCAGACTTTCGGGCCCGGACAGCTGCCGGCACTTACCGCGCTCGCCGAGAACTTCGTGCTCTGCGATCAGTGGTACGCGGAGGTGCCGGGGCCCACCATGCCCAACCGGCTCTACATCCACGCCGCCACCTCCGCCGGCTGGGCGCGCAACGACTGGACGCTGCCGCTCAGGAACGTGACGATCTACGAGCAGCTGCAGACCAACAACCGCAGCTGGGCGGTGTACTACAGCGACCAGAACGAGGTCGCACAGTACAGCCGCATCAACACGCAGCGCGCGAGCTTCAAGCTCTACGAATCCACCTTCGCGGCGGACGCCGCCGCGGGCGCCCTCGCCGACTACAACTTCATCATCCCGCGCTTCGCCGGCTCGAAGACCGACGGCCCCCCGACCTCGATGCATCCGCCGCAGGACGTGCGGCCGGGCGATCAGCTGGTGGCGGACGTCTACGCCGCGCTCCGCGGCGGTCCGCAATGGGCGCACGGCCTCCTCGTCGTCACGTTCGATGAGCACGGCGGCTACTTCGATCATGCCGACCCGCCCGCCGCCGTGAATCCCGACGGCATCAACTCGCCGGCGCCGGGCGACACGGCCTCCTTCGCGCCGCAATTCACCTTCGACCGGCTGGGGTTGCGGGTGCCGACCCTGCTCGCCTCACCCTACCTGCCGAAGGGCGTGGTGAGCTCTGTGCCGCTGCAGCACACCTCGGTGCTGGTGACGGTGCGCGAGCTTTTCGGCATCAGCGGGTCCCTCACCAGGCGCGACGCCGCGGCGCCGAGCTTCGGCGCGCTCTTCTCGAGCGCACCGCGCAGCGACGCACCGGCCGTGCTGGTGAGCCCCGCCCCGAAGGCGCACGTGCCCTTCGATGCGACCCAGGCGGCGCCCGACGATCTGATGAGCGAAATGGCGCTCCATTGGCGACAGACCACCGCGGGCCTCCCGGGCGCGGCGGCCGTCGTCACCCGGCCGACCTCGCAGGACGAGGTGCATCGGTTCCTGCGTGCGGGCATCCAGGCGTTCCTCGATCATCGCGCCCGCAGTGCGCGGCGCGCGCGCCGCCCCCGGGGACAGCGCTAGCTGCCGGCTTCAGCGTCCGAAGCGGTGCTCGCTGCGCTTCCAGTGCTTCCACTGCCGCGCGCGCCGCTCGCGCCGCGAGCCCTTCGGAGCGTGCGCGATGCGTGCCGATTTCACGGCCAGTGCGCCGGTCACCTGCTGCCAGCCCTTCTGCGGGTCCCACTTCTGCGCGTAGCCGCCCGTCAGCACCTGGAAGGCCGACTGTGCGTGGCCCTGCTTGTCGATGGGGCCCTGCGCGAACTCGTGGCCGAACCAGTTCGGTGTGACGAAGTCGGTCACCAGGGTCCCGCCGATCGTATAGCCGTACTGATCGTCCTCGACCGGGTCGCAAACCTCGCCGGCCCAGAAGACCCCCTGCGAGTCCTGATAGGCGCTGTTGAGCCACGGATCGACCGCCATCTCGCAGATCTCGTGCGAGGCGCCGACACTGAGGCTCGCCTTATCGGCCTGGATCGTCCTGACGAAGATCTTGGAGATCGGCAGACCCTCGTTCGTCAGGTCGTGATACGCGAGCGCGTTGGCCTGATCGCTGTCATCGAGAAATACCACCCACCAGGCGCCGGCGGCGGGGGTGGCGCTCTTGGGCGAGAAGGCGAATTGCGCGGCCCCGACTCCCCACACGGCGTTCAGGTCCGTGTTCCATTGAGTGCTGAAGGCCGGGATCATCTGCTGGACGGGGCCATCGGCGATGGCGGTGGACTCATTGATGACGGCAATCTGCAGCATGAGCGCTCTCCTTGCGGCGGACAGGAGTCAAGATCTCACGGACCCGCCCCGCTTCCAACCTGGAGCTTAAGCGAGCGACTCGATCACGAGGCTCCCGATCTGCGCGAGCATCGCCGCCCGTTTGGCGCCGGGACCCGTGCATTGGGTGATGTACGCCGCAATGATGACCGGCGGCTGGCCGGGCGGCCAGAACACCGCGATGTCGTTGCTCGTGTGCACCCCGTTGTCGCCCGTCTTATCGACGGCCTGCCAATTCCCCGGCAGCTTCGAGCGCAGCCGGTCGAGACCGGTGACGCAGGCCGCCATCCAGCGAGTGAGCTGCTCGCGCGAGGCGCGCGCCAGCCACTCTCCCAGCAACACCCCCTCGAGGTCTCCTGCCATGGCCTCGGGCGAAGTGGTATCGCGCGGATCGCCGGCGAGCGCCTCGTTGAGCGCGAGCTCCGTGCGGTCGAGGCGCGTGACCTTATCCCCGATCGAGCGCGAGAAGCTCGTGAGTCCCGCCGGACCGCCGATCGCTGCGAGCAGCAGATTGGCAGCGGTGTTGTCGCTGTGAGTGAGAATGGCCTGACAGAGCTCGCCGACCGTCATCGTGCGCCCCGCGTGCGGCTCGGTCAGCGGCGAATGGGCGAGGAGCGGCCGCGGCGGAATGGTCACGGCACGCTGCAGCTTGTCCTCGCTGGCGTCCACGCGTTGCAGCACGGCGGACGCGAGCAGGAACTTGAACGTGCTGCACATCGGGAAGCGTTCGTGCGCACGGTAGCCGAAGCGCTCGCGCGTCGCCGTATCGAGCACGGCCACGCCGAGGCGGCCGCCGTTCGTCTGCTCGAGCCCGGCAACCGCGGCAGGCAGGGCGGCGAAACGCTCCTGTGCCCCTCGCACGAGACCCGGCAGGCCGAGGGACGTCAGCGCGAGGAATGTCCGGCGGCTGAGCACGTCGAATCTAGCCGTAGATCAGCGGCGCCGCGCCGGCCAGCATCGAGTTGGCAAAGCGGGCCGCTGCCTGCTGCTTGGCGTTGAATGCGCCCGTCGGGGCCGGCAGATAGTCGCCATGGTCGACGCCGTTGGCCGCCGGAATCCCGATGCCCGCGACGCACGCGGGAGGATTGCCCGGGGGAGAAGCCGACGAGCAGGTCCCGGTGTAGCCGAGCGCCGCATCGGTCGTCGACGTCCAATGCATGAAGGCGGAGAGGAGATTCCCGAGCGGATAGGCGAACCTCAGGACCCGATCCGAGGGCGAGTACAGCACCCCCACGCGCTCGGCGAACTGCGCCGCGTTGAAGTATTCGACCGCGCAGCCGAGGCTGTCGTTGTCGACGGCCGCCGCCATCACGCAGACCTGGGCGACGGGGATGTTCTTGATCCACAGCTGCCGCACCGTCTCCATGACGACGCGGCAGCCGAGGCTGTGGCCGATGAGGGAGATCGTGGGGCGCTGCGGCAGGTTGTCGCCGATGAAAGTGGCGAGCTCCACGGCACTGTCGTCGGCCTTGCCGGTCTCGAAGGGATAGCAGAGCGGGCCGACCATCGAGTCGCCGGGCCAGAGCACCGCGACCGCCGCCCCGGCGCCGACCGCGGGGAGATTCGCGCCGAAGGCGGTGAGCTCGGCGGTCCCGTCAGCGCGATCGACGTTGAAGCCGTGCATCATGAAGACGACGCTCCGGCACTGCTGCAGCTGGTCGATCGTGCCGCTCGTCAAGTGCGCCGGCACGACCGCACCGCCCTGAGGATCCGAGCGCAGGTCGAGAACGAAGGCCGGCATCAGTTGCCGCGCATCGCTTTGGTGGCGGCCTGCAGCGCCGCGACCACGTCATTGGCGATCGGCGCGAGCGGCACGGCGACGATGCCGACGATCACGCCGTCCAGCGGCTGCGCTCCGGCGGCCAGCGCCGCGCCGATCGCGAGCACGATCGCGCATACCGACGCCGCACCGCGCACCCATCCGAGGTAGGCATCCTGCGCGCGCGACAGAGCACTCGCGATGCGGGCGTCGGCGGCCAGCTCGAAGCGGCCGATGGCGCCCCGGTCGGCGTCGGTGAGCGGTGTGGCCGCTTCCACCGCCTCGGCCGCCTGCCGCAGCGCGGCGGGCGCCACCGTGCCGAGGAAGCGCGCGACGTTCTCGGCGTTGGCGGTCGTCAGGCCGATCCGCACGCCCTGGCGCAGCGACTTGGCAATGACCGCCTGGCTCTGCGAGTCCTGCCGGTACTGCGCCTTGAGCAGCCGCTCGAAGTCGGGGCCGTAGGCGATGCGCAGGCAACCGACCAGGTCGTGCCCCAGGTACTCGCCAACGCACCCGAAGCCGGCGGTCCCGAGCGCCGTCCACTTGAGCCCCTCGACGATTCCGAAGGACGCGGTCCCCAGCGCCCCGGCGGCGGCAATGGCGCTGGAGAGAGTAGAGATGGTGATCGACACGGCCGGCCCTCCCCCTCTTTGCCTGCAATAGTGCTCCCGGCGCCGCGACCCCGCAAAGCCGTCAACCGTTGCGGTGCGGCGCGCTCATCGGGCAAGCTGTCGCGCCGCCTCCTGCCACCAACACCGCACAGACCGGGAGCCTCCTTGAAGAACCTCCTCGCCGCCTTCGTGCTCTTGTTCGCTTCCGTGCTCCGTGCACAGGATGTGCCCCCTGTGGTCGGGAACCAGAGTGCCTCGCTCCTCGAGACCTACAAGGACATCCACGCGCATCCCGAGCTCTCGCACCACGAGGCGCGCACCTCCGCGATCCTCGCCAAGGGCCTGCGCGAGGCCGGTTACGACGTCACCGAGCACGTCGGCGTGTACCCGGACGGCTCGCGCGCGTTCGGCGTGGTGGGCATCCTCAGGAACGGCGCCGGGCAGACGCTGCTCATCCGCGGCGATATGGATGCGCTGCCGATCGTCGAGGAAACCGGCCTCCCCTACGCGAGCCACGTGACGACCAGGAACGCGAGCGGCCAGGACGTCGGCGTGATGCATGCGTGCGGGCATGACGTGCATACCACGGTGCTGCTCGGCACGGCCCGGGCGCTGGCCGCCACGCGCGCGCAATGGCATGGCACCGTCATGATCATCGGGCAGCCCTCGGAGGAGACGATCGACGGCGCGAAAGCGATGCTGGCCGATCGCCTCTACGAGCGCTTCGGCCGTCCCGACAAGATCATCGGCCTGCACGACACGAACGCGCTGCCCGCCGGAACAGTGGGCATCATTCCCGGGGCGGCAGCGGCGAGCTCGACCTCGGTCGATGTCGTGATCAGAGGCATCGGCGGCCACGGCTCGGCGCCGCAGGCCGGCCGCGATCCCGTTACGCTCGCGGCCTACTACATCACGCAGATCCAGACCATCGTGAGCCGCGAGGAGGATCCGCAGGATCCCACGGTCGTCACTGTCGGCAGCATCCACGGCGGCACCAAGCGCAACATCATCCCGGACGAGGTGAAGCTGGAGCTCACCACGCGCTCCTATTCCGACAAGAGCCGCCAGGTCGTCATCGAAGGACTGAAGCAGATCGCCGCGGGCATCACGGCTTCCGCGAACCTGCCCGCGGAGAAGGCCGCCACGGTGACGGTGCTCGAAAACGAGTCGACCCCGGTGCAGTACAACGATCCGGCGATGTCGGCGCAGGTGCGCGATCTCCTCATCAAGGCTCTCGGCGCGGAGCGGGTCGAGGGAGCCGAGAGGCTCATGGGGAGCGAGGACGTCGGCGTCTTCGGCATGAGCGCGGACTTGAAGCACTATGAGATTCCGGTGGTGTACTTCCGCCTCGGCGCCATGGATCCGCAGAAGTTCGCAGCCGCAGAGGCTGCCGGCAAGCGCCTGCCGGGTCCTCATACCAGCCGCTTCGAGCCGTTGCCGAAGCCGACGCTCGAGACCGGAGTCACGGCGATGACCGCGGTGGCGACCGGACTCCTGCAGTGAGCTGACCCGCGCGAGCGGTTGGGACTAGCTGCGCGTGCTGCGCCCGAGCCAGCGGTTCACGCGTGCACAGTAGTCCTGGTACTCCTTGCCGAAGCGTGCGCGCAACGCCTGCTCCTCGGAGAGGATCTGCACACGCTCGATCAACGGCACGAAGAGCAAGGGTCCGGCGAACGGCGAAAGCGTACCGAGCCTGGCGGCCCAGCCGACGAGCACGATCGCAAGCCCGAGGTACATGGGGTTGCGCGTCCAGGCATAGACCCCGCTCGTCACGAGCGCGCTCGTCTTCTCGGGATGGTGCGGGTTCACGGTCGTCCCGGCGTGGCCGAACTGAGTGATTGCGGCAAACGGTGCGATAAACGCCACCACCATCACGAACCAGCCGAGGCGATTCCATGGCGCGGGAATCACGGTTGCGAGCGGCCAGCGGCGGTCGAGCTCCCACATCGCGATCCCGAAGATCAGCATCCAGACGGGCGGCGGTACCAGGGAAGGACGCATCTGTTCCCCTCAAGCGGGCGGGCGCACCGGCGTGACGGCCATCTCACCGACCACCGTCGTCCACGCGCGCACCGACCAGTGCCGCACCAGCCCCGCCTTCACGTACGGGTCGCTCTCGGCGAAGGCCCGGGCCGCCTGGTCATTCTCGCCTTGAAACCAGAGCACGGCGCCATCGACCGGGTCGGCGAGAGCGCCCGCCAGTACCAGCTCTCCACGGCGGTGCGCCTCCCAGGCGAGACGCAGATGCTCCGAGCGGTGCGGCGGCCGGTGCTGCAGGTAGTCCGGAACGAAATCATACAGGAGCAGGAAGTGCATACCGCCTCCACAGCCGCCTGCCGGCGATGCGATTCCGCCGCAGGGAGTGCGCGCAATGATAAGGGCCTTGCGCGCGGCAATTCATCTTCGGGGAAAGGCATGCACGGATCGCCTGCTCCCCGTGCAGTCATATCGGTCGACCGGCGGCGACACCGAAGCACGCGCCGCAAAACTGCGAGCGGCATCGCAGCGGCAAGCGCTTGCCTGGGGCACGAGCGGGCGCGTATTCACAAAGCAGGCAGGAAACAGTAAAACGACCTTCCTGGCCGACTCCGGGGAGCTTCGGCGCGGATGGCCGCAGATGGGGACAGCTTCATGGCCACGATGGTCGCACCCCTGCGGCCCGTGCCGATCGAGCGCGTGCTCGCCCTGGTGCGCGAGCGCTACGGCTTCACGCCGCGGGCGGCGCGGCTCACGGGCGAGCGCGACGAGAACTTCCGGCTCACCGCCGCCGACGGCGCCGAGTACGTCCTGAAGATCGCCAATCCCGCCGAGCATCCGGCCGAGACCGACTTCCAGACCGCGGCGCTCCTGCACATCGAGAGGACCGATCCCGCCTTGCCGTGCCCGCGCGTGGTGCGCGACCGCACCGGCGGCACGCATGTTCGTCTGATGGATGGGGGTGTCGAGCGAACTGCCCGGCTGCTCACCTATCTGCCGGGGAAACTCCTCGGCGCGGCCGCCCGCTCGCGGCGCCAGAGGGCCGCCTGCGGCCGGATCGGAGCGCGCCTGGCCGTCGCGTTGCGCGGCTTCGAGCACCCGGCGGCAGAACGCACCATCGTCTGGGACCTGCGCCACACGGGACGCATGCGGCGGCTCCTCGAAGAGCTGCCCCGCTTCCCGTACCGGGACGCGGCTCGCCGGCTGCTCGGCCGGCTCATTCCGCGAGTCGAGGCGCAACTGCCGCAGCTTCGCCATCAGATCGTGCACAACGACTTGAATCCCCTCAACATCCTGGTGGATCCCGGTGACGAGGAGCGCGTGTCCGGAGTGATCGACTTCGGCGACATGACTCGCACGGCGCTGATCGCGGACGTCGCCGTCGCCGCTGCCGAGCTGATTCCGCCGGATTGCGCGGATCCGCGCGAGGCGCGCGACTCCGTGCTCGACGTCGCGGGCGCCTACCATCAGGACGTGCCGCTCCTCCCGGAGGAGCTGGCGCTGCTCGGCGCCCTCACTGCGGCGCGACTCCTCATGACGCTCGTCATTCACGAATGGCACGTGCAGCGCAACCCGGCGAGCGGTCACTTCAAGCCGCTCGCCGAGGGCTTCATGCGCACGCGGCTGCACATCGCCGACCGATTGCTGCTCGAGGAGATCGGACTGTGACGACCGGACCGCACGTGGATCACTCAGGCATCCTGGCACGCCGCGCGCGGGTGCTCTCCCCCACCTACCGGCTCTTCTACGAGCAGCCGCTGCAGCTCGTGCGCGCCGCGGGCGTCTGGATGTATGACGAGCATGGCCGCGCCTATCTCGACGCCTACAACAACGTGCCGGTCGTGGGCCACTGCCACCCGTCCGTGGTCGACGCGCTGACGCGCCAGGCGCGCACGCTCAACACGCACACCCGCTATCTCGCCGAGCTGCCGCTGCAACTCGCCGAGGAACTGCTCGCCACCATGCCGGGCGAGCTCGGCAACGTCGTCTTCACCTGCACGGGGAGCGAAGCCAACGATCTCGCCGTACGCGTCAGCAAGGCGGTCACGGGCGGCACCGGATTCATCGTCACGGACTTCTCCTACCACGGCGTGACCGACGTCCTCTCGGGCATGTCCCCCGAGGACGGCGGACCGCTCGGGCCCGGTGTCTATGCGGTGCCCTCGCCCGCGGGCCCCGGCGGCCCCGAAGCGTTCGGCGAGCACGTCCGCGAGTGTCTCGAGCGCATGCGGTCGGACGGCGTGAGCCTGGCTGCGCTCCTCACGGATACGATCTTCTCGAGCGACGGGGTGTACGCGGATCCCGCGGGATTTCTGGCGGAGGCCGTGCGCCATGTGCAGGCGGCCGGCGGGCTCTTCATCGCCGACGAGGTGCAGCCGGGCTTCGGCCGGCTGGGCGAGACGATGTGGGGCTTCCAGCGTCACGGCGTCGTTCCCGACCTCGTGACGATGGGCAAGCCCATGGGCAACGGACACCCGGTCGCCGCCGTCGCGGCGCGTCCCGAGGTGCTGGCGCGCTTCGCCCGGCGCCGCCACTACTTCAACACCTACGGAGGCAACAGTGTGTCCTGCGCCGCGGCGCTCGCGGTGCTCAAAGTCATCCGCGAGGAGAATCTCCTCGAGAACGCCCGCCGCAGCGGCGAATACCTGAAGCGGGGCCTCCAGGCGCTGGCGCAGCGCACGTCCGCGATCGGCGAGGTGCGCGGCGCGGGCTTGTTCCTCGGCGTCGAGATCCGGCCCAACCCGACGAGCGGGCTCGTCGGCTCGGCGGAGACCAGGCGGGTCGTCAACGGGATGTGCCGGCGCGGCGTGCTGGTGGGCTCGACCGGCCGCCACGGCGACGTGCTCAAGATCCGCTCGCCGCTCACCCTCGAGACGCGGCACGCGGACCTGCTGCTCGAGGCGCTCGAGCAGACGCTGAACGATAAGGACTGACCGGCTCAGCGGCTCTGTGCCGGGAGCGACTCCGCCGCCGGCGCTGCCGCTGCCGGGACCGCCGCCGCCCTGGGACGCCGCAAGACCACATAGGCGAGCAGCGCCACGGCGATCGACAGAGTGCTGGTCCAGAGCTCGGCGCGATGCGAGGGGGTAAAGGCCATCGCGACGAGCACCGAGGCCATCCCCGCGATGCCGAAGTAGCTCAACCAGGGGAAGAGCCACATCGGCAGTGCCGAGGGCGGCAAGCCCGCGCGCTCGCGCGCCCGGCGCGAGACGACCTGCGACACGCCGATCATGAGATAGATGATCGCGATGATGGCGCCGGAAGAGTTGGTCAGGAACACATACACCCCTTCCCGCGAGAGAATCGCCGCGATCACGCCGGCGAAGCCGAAGGCGCTCGCGAGCAGCACGGCGCGGGCCGGCACGTGGCGGCGGTTGGTGCGCACCAGAGCGCGCGGCGCATCGCCCCGGGTCGCGAGCACGAACAGCACGCGCGAAGCGATGTAGAAGCAGGAATTGAGGCAGGAGAGCACCGCCGTCAGGACCACCACCGCCATGAAGGTGCCGGCATAGGGGAAATGCACCTCATCGAGCGCCAGGGTGAAGGGCGATTCCGCCGGCACCACCTTGTTCCAGGGAACAACACAGGTGATGACGAACACCGAGAGCACATAGAAAAGGAGGATGCGGCTGATGATGGTGGAGGTCATGCGGGCGACAGCGCGCGCCGGCTCCGGCGACTCCGCCGCGGCGATCGTCACCACCTCGGCCCCCATCATCGACCAGATGACCGTGGTCACCGAGGCCAGCACCGCGAACCAGCCCTGCGGCGCGAAGCCGCCGTGAGCGGTGAGGTTCGAGAAGGTCGGCCCCGTCGGCGAGCGAAAGCCAAAGGCGTGCGCGCCGACCACGATGATGAAGGAGATGATCGCCGCGACCTTGATCGAGGAGAACCAGAACTCGAACTCGCCGTAAGCGCGCGCCGACATCAGGTTCACGGACGTCATGCACGCCATGAGCGCGGTGCCGATCACCCACTCCGGCAGCGGCACCCAGTCCTTGATGATCCCGGCGCCGGCGATCGCCTCGACGGGTATCACCGTCACCCAGAAATACCAGTAGAGCCAGCCGACCGAGAAGCCGGCCCAGTTGCCGAGCGTCGCGCGCGTGAACTCGGTGAAGGAGCGCACCTGCGGCATCTCGACCGCCATCTCGCCCAGCATGCGCATGACGAGCAGCAGCAGGAAGCCGGTCAGGATGTAGCTGACGACGCTCGCGGGCCCGGCAGCCTTGATGGCCACGCTGCTGCCGACGAACAGCCCCGCGCCGATGATGCCGCCGATGGTGATCATCGCGACGTGCCGCGGGCGGAGCGAGCGGCTGAGCTGTTGAGTGTCGGTTGCAGCGGCGGTGGCGGCTTCGTTCATAGTCCGCGGAGTATATGCTAGGCGCATGCCCCAGAAGACCCTCGCCGCCGCGGCGATCTTCCTTATTGTGTTCGGCGCCGGCGCCGCCTGTGGAGCCTCGCCTGCCGCGCGCCCACGCTCCACGGACCTCGGACTCAGGGTCGGAGTCCTGCCTCGGGGACCCCTCGATGCCATCACCGACGTGGCGGGTGTTGCGGTCGGTCAGACCACCATCGTCCGCGGCGACAACGTCCGCACCGGTGTCACCGCGATCGTGCCCCATCCCGGCAATCTCTACCGCGAGAAGGTGCCGGGCGCGGTCTGCGTCGGCAACGGTTACGGCAAGCTGACGGGCGTCACCCAGGTGGACGAGCTCGGCGAGATCGAGACGCCGATCCTTCTCACCTCGACCGTCGCGGTCCCGCGCGTGGCGGACGCTCTCATCACCTACATGCTGCAGCTGCCCGGCAATGAGGACGTGCTGTCGATCAACCCGGTGGTCGGCGAGACGAACGATGGGTACCTGAACGACATCCGCGGCCGCCACATCACGCCGCAGGACGTGTTCGCCGCGTTGCACAGCGCCCGCGGTGGTCCCGTCGAGGAAGGCGCGGTGGGCGCCGGCACCGGCACCGTGGCCTTCGGATGGAAGGGGGGCATCGGCACCGCGTCGCGGCTGCTGCCGAAGAGCCTGGGCGGCTACACGGTGGGAGCCCTGGTGCAGACCAATTTCGGCGGCGTGCTCGGAATCGCCGGAGCGCCCGTGGGAGTCGAGCTCGGCCAGTACTACCTGCGCGACCAGGTCGCGGATGCCGGCCGCATCCGCGACAAGGCGGACGGCTCCTGCATGATCGTGGTCGCGACCGATGCGCCGCTCGACGCCCGCGAGCTCAAGCGTCTCGCAGCGCGCGCGCTGCTGGGGATGGCGCGCACCGGGAGCTCGGCGTCGAACGGCAGCGGCGACTACTCGATCGCCTTCTCGACCGCGCCCGAGGTGCGTATTCACGCCGGCGATCCCGCGCCGACGCGCAAGACGGAAGTGGTCACCACGCTGGCGATGTCACCTCTGTTCGAGGCCGCGATCGAGGCCACCGAAGAAGCGATCTACAACTCGATGCTCAAGGCCACGACCACGACGGGCAACGGGCACACGGTGGAGGCGCTGCCCGTCGAGCGCGTGACGGAGATCCTCCGGGAGCATCGGGTGATCCGCCAGGACTAGGCGCGCAGCGCAATCGGCGGCCGGGTCTTAGCGGCCGGTACGCCGGGATGCGCTGGTGCGAGCCGCCTTGTCCCTGACCATCACGACCAGGAACTTCGCCGGCTTCGTCCGGCTCGCATTCTCGGAGACGGTGTGCACGTCGTCCGGGCTTTCATAGAAGGTCCCGCCCGGACCGAGCGTTACGGCGGGCGAGCCCTGCACCTGCATGCGCAGCCTTCCCTCGAGAACGTAGACGAACACCTGCGCATGGTGGCGGTGCGGGGGTGACCTGCCGCCCGGGGCGTACTCGACCGTCTCGAGCGTCACTTCCCTGCCGGGCATGCCGATCAGATCGCGCGCCATGAGCTCTGCGACAAGCGCGTCGGATGCGGCCGCCCCGGGCACAGCGCCCAGCGGCAGCGAGGCAAGCGCGGCGAGCACGAGACCGGCGCGTACTCCGCGGGGATACACACGAGAAGCCATACCGCCTCCTCCAGGCTCTGGCGGCCATCGTGGCGTGCTCGATGCCATCGAACAAGCCCGGGGCGCCATCGGGCGGTGAAGCCTGAAGAATCGGCCGGCTGGCGTACAATCGATTCCTGCGCCGCCGTAGCTCAGTGGTAGAGCAGCCGCCTTGTAAGCGGCAGGTCGTCTGTTCAATCCAGACCGGCGGCACCAGCCCCGCCGGCTGAGCTCTACGAGACTGCCTTGAGCTGCGCTCCCGGCACCGCCTGCGGCGCGCCCGCCGACGAGACGACAATGCGGTTGCGTCCGGTCTGCTTGGATTCGAGCAAAGCCGCGTCCGCGGCACGCAGCACCGCCTCCGCGGTGGCGCCGTGCTCGGGCAGGATCGCGATCCCTACCGACAGCGTGACCGGCCCGAGCTGACTGCCGTTCTGGCCGATTTGCACGCTGTGCACCCGCTCGCGAATCAGCTCGGCGCGGCTCCATGCCGTCGCGCGCGAAGTATTGGTCATCATCAGCGCAAACTCATCGCCCCCATAGCGCGCCACGATGTCCTCGCCGCGCGAGACCGAGAGCATGCACTGGCCCACCGACCTGAGGATGGCATCGCCCGCGGCGTGCCCGAGCGTGTCGTTGAATTCCTTGAAGCGATCGACGTCGATCATCAGGATGGCGAGGCCATGGCCCTGGCGCTTGGCGCGCATTTCCTCATGGCTCAGGGATTCCTCGAGGAAGCGGCGGTTGTGCAGGCCGGTGACGGCGTCGCGCATGGCCTGATCCTGGAGCCGCAGGTTGGCACGCATCAGCTCCTGCTCCGCCCAGATTCGTTTTCTGATCTCCAGGTCGAGCGCCGTGCGCGCCACCTCGAGCTGGGCGCTGCGCTCCGCCACCCGCCGCATCAGTCTCACGATCGGCTGCATCAGCAGCTCGACCGCCTTGCCATCGAGCTCGACCCCCTCTTCCGCGGGCGCGGGCTCGCGCAGCGTGGCGTCGACCACCGCCAGCAGCAGATCGCAATTCGTCGGCCGCACGACGAAGGAGGCGCCGAAGGCGTGCGCCAGGGCGCGTGCCTCCGCTTCCACGCTCGCTGCCGCGCGCATCAGTACGCGCGGGCGCGGCACGCCGAGCTGACAGCGCGTTCGCATCACGAACCTGCAGCCGTCGATGTCGGGCGTGGAGATATCGATGATCAGCAGATCGGGTCGCTCGAGTCGCGCCAGCCGCAGCGCCTCTTCGGCATCACCGACGTGTGTCACGCGGTGCTCGTGCTTGCGCAGACTCGCGGCGATGAAGCGGCGGCTGCCCGAATGGGCGTCGAAGATCAGTATGTTGGCCATGAGCGTCCCGCTAGGCCGCCAGAATCCGCGGTCGCAGCCATTGCAGCGCCTGCGGCTCGTCGCGGAAGTGACGCACGTTCAGCCCCTGGTGTTGCGCGAGCAGCGAGAAGTACTCGTGCGACAGGTCGAGCTCCTCGTTGTCCGCGACCAGGGCTATCTTGCGTTCCGGATCGCCGTCGAGGATGGCGAATTCGGCGAAGAATCCGGACCGGTCCGCCGTGAACAGAGCGCTGGAGGAATGCACCGAGATGAGGATGACGTTACAGCGGCGCCGCCGCGCGCACTCGGCCACGGCGGCGAAGAACTCCCTGGCTTCATCGACCGTCTCACGGTGGAAAAGCTCCGCCCGCAGGTAGCCAGCCTCGCTCGTGATCCGGTACAGCATGTCGGCCTCGCCCCATGATTACCAGATCCGATGCCACGGCAATCGCGGCCGCGGATGGTTCCAACGGATCACTAACCGGCCTGCGAGCCCGCCGCCCGTCGCGGCTTGGCGACACCCGGCGCCCCGGCGGGCCCGAGCGCGGCGAAACGTTCCCGCAGTGCGCCGAGCGCCTGATCGAGGTCCTCGCAGACGGCCAGCGCCTGCTGCCTGTGCTCGGTGGGATCGAGAGGCTGCAGCGCCTCCGCCAGCTGCTCTTCCGCCGCAGCGCGAACCGAGCGCAGCATGCCGCGCAGCGTGTGTGCAGTACGCGCGAAGGCCGGCGCGTCACCGCGCTCGATGGCCTCGCGCAGCGCCGCCATCTGGCCCGCCGACTCGCGCGCAAACAGCCCGCAGATCTCCTCGAGCAGCTGTGCATCGCCGCCGACCTCCTCGAGCAGCGTCAGGCGCTCGGGATCGGCGGGTCGTCCGTCAGCGGCGCCGGGCACCGGCGCTGCCGGCAACTCGAGCCGCTCGACCGCCTCGAGCAGCTCTGCGGGCCGCAAGGGCTTGGCCAGATAGCCGTCCATTCCTGCGTCCAGGCATTGCTCGCGCACCCCCGGCAGGGCGTGCGCGGTGAGTGCGAGTATCGGCACGCGTCCGCCGCAGCCCTTCTCGGCCGCACGGATCGCGCGCGTGGCGGCGATGCCGTCCATCCCCGGCAGCTGTACGTCCATCAGCACGAGGTCGAAATAGCGCTCGCGGACCGCTTTCACTGCATCCGGCCCGTTCTCGACCGCCACGACAGCGTGACCGCGGCGTGCGAGCACGATCTCGGCCAGGCGGCGGTTGACGGCATTGTCCTCCACCAGCAGCACGCTCAGGGGCCGTGTGTCGTCGGTGCCTGCACGACCCGGGGCGGCGGCGCCCTCGGGCGCGGCCGCCGCTGCAGGCTCGGCCGCACCGAGGCGCAAGGTGAAATGGAACGTGCTTCCCTCGCCCGGCGTGCTCTCGAGCCACATGCGCCCTCCCATGAGCGCGGCGAGATGGGCGGAGATCGTCAGCCCGAGTCCGGTGCCGCCGTAGCGCCGCGCGGTGGACGCATCGCCCTGCCGGAACGGGGCGAAGATGGCGGCCTGCTGCTCGGCGGGAATTCCGATGCCCGTGTCCTGCACGGAGAAGTGGCAGCACAGCTCGCCGTCCGCGCCGGGCTCGGGCCACACGCGCAGCGCGATGCTGCCGAGCGGCGTGAACTTGATGGCGTTGCCCACCAGGTTCACCACGATCTGCTTGAGGCGCATGGGATCGCCGAGCAGCGCCTGCGGCGTCTGCGGTGCGATCTCCCACAGGAGCTCGAGTCCCTTGCCGGCCGCCGCGATCGCGAGCGGCTTCATGGCATCGTCGACGCATTCCTTGAGGCGGAACGGGATGCGCTCCACCGTGAGGCGCCCGGCCTCGATCTTCGAGATGTCGAGGATGTCGTTGACGATGGCGAGCAGCGACTCGCCCGAAGCACGCACCAGCTCGAGGCACTCGCGCTGCTCGGCGCCGAGCTCCGTATCGAGTATGACCTGCGTCAGCCCGATGATGCCGTTGAGCGGCGTGCGGATCTCGTGGCTCATGCTGGCGAGAAACTCGGACTTGGCGCGGCTGGCTTCCTCGGCCATGCGCTTCGCCACCAGCAGCTCCGCCTCGGCACGCTCGCGCTGCTGCATCTCCTGCCGCAGGCGGTCGTGGGCCGAGATCAGGCTGGTAGTGCGCTCGCGCACCTTGACCTCGAGGTCGTCTTTGGCCTTCACCAGTTCACGCTGTGCGGTCCGCTGCCGTGCCACCTCCGTGGCGAGGCCGGCGCTGCGGTCGCTCAGGTCGAGAAAGATCGCCACCTTGGATTTCAGCACCTCGGGATCCACGGGCTTGACGATGTAGTCCACCGCGCCGACCCCGTAGCCCCGCAGCACCCAGTCGGCCTGCTCGCCGGCGGCCGTAAGGAACACGATGGGAGTGTGCCGCGAGCGCTTGAGCTTGCGGATCAGCGTAGCGGTCTCGAAGCCGTCCATCTCGGGCATGCGCACGTCGAGCAGGATGAGCCCGAAGTCGGTCCGCAGAATCCGCCGCAGAGCCTCGGCGCCCGAGGCTGCGGTCTCGACGCGGCAGTCCGCCGCCGTCAGCAGCGCCTCCATCGCCTCGAGGTTGGCGGGCTCGTCATCCACCACCAGGATGCAGCCGCGTGGTGAGTCGGCGGGCGCGTCCATCGCCTAGCGATTGAGCCAGACGCGCAGCAGCGAGGCGAGCTGCTCGACATTCACCGGCTTGGCGATGTAGTCCGACGCGCCGGCGGCGATGCACTTCTCGCGGTCCCCCTTCATCGCCTTGGCCGTGACCGCGATGATGGGCAGCTCCTTGAACTGCTCGAGCCCGCGGATGATGCGGATCGTGTCGTAGCCATCGAGTCCCGGCATCATGATGTCCATCAGCACCGCCTCGATGTCCGGGGTCGCCTGCAGGATCTCGATGCCTTCCTTGCCGTCCTCGGCGTTGAGGACCGTCATGCCGCACTGCTCGAGAGCGCCGGTCAGCGCGAACACGTTGCGCACGTCGTCGTCGACTATCAGGATCTTGCGGTCGGCGAGCGCGCGATCGCCGCCGCGGGAAGCGAGCGGCGAACGGCTGCCGTCGGGCAGGCTGCCGATCGCCTGGTGCAGGAACAGCGCGATCTCCTCCAGCATGGCCTTGCGCGTCGGCGCCTTCTTCAGCACCAGTATCTCCGCCAGCCTGCCAAGCTCCGCGCGCTCATGGCCGCCGAGACTGTCGGTCTCGCAGATCACGAACGGCATCTCGGTGACAGCCTCGGATTCGGCAATAGCCCGCAGGAGCTCGAGCGCGCTCATGTCGCCGAGCTCGGGACCGAGGACCACGCAGTCGAAGTGCGCCGTGCGCAGCGCCTCGAGAACCTGGCTGCCGAGTCCGGCCGGAGTGATCTCCACGCCCACGCCGCGCAGCGCCTCCTGCATATCCGCCCGGCGCGCGTCGTCGCCGTCGGCCACGAGCAGCACCCTGGCCTCGCGCTCGAGGAGCGTGCGGGTCTTGAGCAGCGCCTGCTGCAGGCCCTCGCGTGCGGCCCCCTTGTGCATCACGGCGACCGCGCCCATGTGAAGGCTGCGGTGCGCCTGCTCCTCGAGAGATACGACGCTCACGGGAATGTGGCGCGTCTTGACGTTGTGCTTCAGCAGGTCGAGGAGCACCCAGCCGTCCACATCGGGAAGCTTCAGGTCGAGGGTGATTGCATCCGGCTGCAGCGCCAGGGCCTGGGCGAAACCGGTGTTGCCGTCGCGTGCCACGACGACCTTGAACCCGAGCTCGTGCGTCACATCGAGCAAGGTAGCCGCGAAGCGCGCGTCCTCCTCGATGATCAGCACCACCCGGTCGCCCGGCCGCAGGCTGTCCCGGTCATCGTCGGCCCGCGCCACGGACGGCGCGGGCGGCACTGAGCGCTCGAGCGGGACGCCGGCTGGCCGTGCGCCGGGCGCACCCGTCTCGGCGGCGGCCGGCGGCAGCGGCAGATAGAGCACGAAGGTGCTGCCTTTCCCGGGGGAGCTCCTGACGACGATTTCCCCGCCGAGGAGTCCGGCCAGCTCGCGGCTGATCGACAGCCCGAGACCCGTGCCGCCGTAGTGGCGGCTGGTGGTGCCGTCCGCCTGCTGGAACGCCTCGAAGATGACTCTCTGCTGATCCTCGGGGATGCCGATGCCGGTGTCGGCGACCGTGAAGGCGATGACCTCCGCGGCGCTCGCGAGGCGGGCGCTGCCGCGCGGCCAGCCGCCCGCCACGCGCTCGACGCGCAGCTCCACCGAGCCCTGGCGGGTGAACTTGAAGGCGTTCGAAAGCAGGTTCTTCAGGATCTGCTGCAGCCGCTTCTCGTCGGTCTCGATAACCGCGAGCTCCGCATCGATGGCGATTTTGAATTCGAGCTGCTTCTCCAGCGCCGTGGGCCGGAAGGTGCGTTCGACGTAGTCCCTGAGATCCGCCATGCGCAGCGTGCCGACATCGAGCGTCACGGTGCCCGACTCGATCTTGGCCAGATCGAGGATGTCGCTGATGAGGGACAGCAGGTCCGCGCCCGCCGCATAGATGGTCTGCGCGTAGTCGATCTGCTTGGGCGTCAGGTTGTCGCCGGCGTTGTCCGCCAGCAGCTTCGCCAGAATCAGCAGGCTGTTGAGCGGGGTACGCAGCTCGTGCGACATATTGGCCAGGAACTGCGACTTGTAGCGCGAATTCAGCGCCAGCTGCTCGGCCTTTTCCTCGAGCGCCGCCTTGGCGAGCTCGATCTCCTCGTTCTTGTACTCGACCTGGCGCATCTGTTCGGAGAGCAGCTGCGCCTTCTGCTGCAGCTCGTCGTTGGTGCTTCTCAGCTCCTCCTGCTGGGTCTTCAGCAGCGTCTCGGACTTCTGCAGATTGCCCGCCTGCTGCTCGAGCCGGTCGTTGGTCTGCTTGAGCTCCTCCTGCTGCCTCTGCAGCTCGCCGGTCAGGGATTGCGACTGCCGCAGCAGATCGCTGGTGCGCATGTTGGCCTCGATCGTATTGAGAACGATGCCGATGCTCTCGGCGAGCTGATCGAGGAACGAGAGATAGGTAGCGCTGAAGGGCCGGAGCGAAGCGAGCTCGAGCACCGCCTTCACCTCGCCCTCGAACAGCACCGGCAGGATCACGACGCCGAGGGGCACGGCCGAGCCGAGCGAGGAGCTGACGCGGATGTAGTCCTGCGGCAGGCTCTCGAGCAGAATGCGCTTCTTCTCGACGGCGCACTGGCCGACGAGCCCTTCGCCGAATCGCAGCGTCCTCGGCAGCGGCCCGTCGGGGGGCGACGCATAGCTCGCCACCAGCTCGAGGCGCGGCCCGGAATCCTGCTTCGACTGACGATAGAGGGCCCCCTGCTGTACCTGCACCAGCGGCGCGAGCTCCGACAGGACCAGCTGCGAGACGGTCACGAGGTCGCTCTGCCCCTGCAGCATGCGCGAGAACTTCGCGAGATTGGTCTTCAGCCAGTCCTGCTCCTCGTTCTTGAGGGTCGTGTCCTTGAGGTTACGGATCATCTCGTTGATGTTGTCCTTGAGCGCCGCCACCTCGCCCATCGCCTCGACCATGATCGAGCGCGTGAGATCGCCCTTGGTCACGGCGGTCGCGACCTCGGCGATCGCACGCACCTGGGTCGTCAGGTTCTCGGCGAGCTGGTTGACGTTGTCGGTGAGATCCTTCCAGGTGCCCGCCACCCCCGGCACCCGCGCCTGGCCGCCGAGCTTGCCCTCGGTGCCCACCTCGCGCGCCACGCGCGACACCTCGGAGGCGAAGCCGTTCAGCTGATCGACGAGTGTATTGATGGTGCTCTTGAGCTCGAGAATCTCCCCGCGCACGTCGACCGTGATCTTCTTCGAGAGGTCGCCCCTCGCGACCGCGGTGGTGACCTCGGCGATGTTGCGCACCTGGCCGGTGAGGTTGGCCGCCATCGCGTTGACGTTGTCGGTGAGATCCTTCCAGGTGCCGGCCACCCCCGGGACACGCGCCTGGCCGCCGAGCTTGCCCTCGCTACCCACCTCGCGCGCCACGCGCGAGACCTCGGAGGCGAAGCTGTTCAGCTGCGCAACCATGGTGTTCACGACCTTGCCGATGCGCTGAAATTCGCCGCGCAGCGGCAGGCCGTCGATGTCGAGCAGCATGCGCTGCGAAAGATCGCCGTTGGCTACCGACTCGATGACGCGGGCGACCGCGGCCGTCGGGCGGATGAGGTCCGCGATCAGCGTATTCACAGCCTCGATCTTGCTCGCCCAGGAGCCGACCGCGGCCGGGACGCGTACTCTGCGGTTGATCTGTCCATCCTTGCCGACCGCTTCGCAAACCTGCGCGAGCTCCTCGGTCATCGACTCGTTGAGCTCCGCCACGTCGTTGAAGACCTGGGCGATCTCGCCGTCGATCCCGATGAGGTCGAGCGGCAGGCGCACGCTGAAGTCGCCCTTCCTGAGCGCGCGCAGAGCGGCGAGCAGCGCACGCTGCTCGAGAGCCTCGGCGAGAGTCTCAGGGGCAAGAGCCACGTCGTTCATTGAATCTCCCCCGCGCGGACCGGGGCGTCCTGACGACACGTACGGTCGCGCCAGAAATGCCCTCATCGTAGTGCCTGGCCCCTCGGGCCACTATCGCCGGACCTCGGTCGGCATGTCGCGATACACCGTCCGCGCGTAGTCGTTCGGCTACAGCGCGCGCCTCCCCGGGAGCGCGCCCTGATCCGAGTGGATCAGTCCGCGCGCGCCTGCGCCCGCATCGCTTTCCGCCGCGCCCGCCTATCGTCGTTCCAGAACCGCAATCGGGGTCCAACCATGTCCGCCTCCAAGATCACAGTCTTCTCGACCTGCCCGCCCTCGGCCGCGGCGAGCCCCGATGCCTACCTGCAGCGGGTGAAGGAGATCGCCGCCTGGAGCGAGGACGCAGGCTGCGAGGGCATCCTCGTCTACACCGACAACGCGCAGGTGGATGCCTGGCTCGTGTCGCAGGCGATCATCGGCGCCACGCGCAACCTCTGTCCGCTGGTTGCGGTGCAGCCGGTCTACATGCACCCCTACAGCGTGGCCAAGATGGTCTCATCGCTCGCCTTCCTGCACGGTCGCCGCGTCTATCTCAACATGGTGGCCGGCGGCTTCACGAACGACCTGGCCGCCCTCAACGACCGCACGCCTCACGATCAGCGCTACGAGCGGCTGGTCGAATACACGACGATAGTCCAGCGGCTGCTGCAGTCGGAGGAGCCCGTCACTTTCAGCGGCAACCACTACCAGGTGCACAATCTCCGGCTGACGCCGCGCGTGCCGGGCGAGCTGCTGCCGGGGATCCTCGTGTCCGGCTCCTCGGAGGCGGGCATGGCGGCGGCGCTGCACCTCGGCGCCACTCCCGTCGAGTACCCGAAGCCTGCGGCCGAGTACGCCGGCGTCACGACGGGCGGCGCGGCGGCGCGGGGTCTGCGCATCGGCATCATCGCCCGCAGCTCGGTCGGCGAGGCGTGGCACGTCGCGCACGAGCGCTTCCCGCCCGAACGGCGCGGCCAGCTCGCCCACGAGCTGGCGATGAAAGTGTCGGACTCGGCCTGGCACCGCCAGCTCTCGGAGCTCGGCGATGCGCCGGACGGCGAGCGCAACCCCTATTGGCTGGTGCCGTTCAAGAACTACAAGACCTTCTGCCCCTACCTGGTGGGGAGCTACTCCGAGGTCGCCAGCGCGATCGCCGGCTACGTGAGCGCCGGCTATCGGACCTTCGTTCTCGACGTTCCGGCGGACCCGCAGGAGCTGCGGCACATCGGTGCGGCCTTCGGCGCGGCCGTGGATGCGCTCGCGGCATGAGCCGTCTGCTGCAGATCGCCATCAGCGAGCGGGCCGCCGCCCGACCGGAAGCCCGCGCGGTCCTCGCGCAGGAGAGCAGCCTGACGTACGGCGAGCTCGAGGCCTCGAGCAACCGTCTGGCGCGCATGCTGCGCGATCTCGGCTGCCGCCGCGGCGACCGCGTTGCGCTGCTGATGCCGAAGACGCCCGCGGCGATCGCCGGCCTCCTCGGGGTACTCAAGGCGGACGCGGTCTACGTGCCGCTCGACCCCGCCGGGCCGCCGGCGCGCCTCGCGCGGATGCTGGAAGTGTGCGGCTGCCACTCGATCCTGGCGACGGCACGGACGGCCACGCTGCTGCGTGCGACGCTTGGCAGTGCGGCCCTCGAACGAGCCCCGCTGCTTGGCTGGCTCGACGGCGGTGCGCCGCCCGAGACCGACCTCGCAGCGGCGTTCGCGGCCGCGGATCTCCCGGGTCTGCCAGCCACGCCGCCCGAGTGCCGGAACCGCGACTCGGACCTCGCCCATATCCTCTTCACCTCCGGCTCCACCGGCCAACCGAAGGGGGTGATGATCACTCATTACAACGTGCTCAGATTCCTCGAGTGGGCAACGGACTACTTCGGCATCCGCGCGTCGGATCGCGCCTCGCAGCATCCGCCGCTGCACTTCGACCTCTCGACCTTCGACATCTTCGGGACGCTGCGCGCGGGCGCCGAGCTGCACCTCATCCCGCCGGCCCTGAATCTGCTGCCGCACAAGCTGGCGCAGTTCATCCGCAGATCGCGCCTGACGCAGTGGTTCTCGGTGCCTGCGGTCCTCAACCTGATGGCGAAGTTCGACGCCGTGGGTCAGGGCGATTTTCCCGACCTGCGCCGCGTGCTGTGGTGCGGCGAGGTGCTGCCGACGGCGACGCTCATTCACTGGATGCGTCGCCTGCCGCACGTGCGCTTCACCAATCTCTACGGCCCCACCGAGACGACCATCGCCAGCAGCTACTACACGGTGCCACGGTGTCCGGCGCACGCGCACGAGCCGCTGCCGATCGGCAGCGCCTGTGCGGGCGAGGAGCTCCTGATCCTCGACGAGGCGCTGCGCCCGGTGACGGGCGGCGAGACCGGCGATCTCTATATCCGCGGCGCGGGCCTGAGCCCGGGATACTGGCGCGACCCCGTGAAGACGGACAGCGTCTTTCTGCCTTACCAGACGCAGAGCGGCAGCGTCGAGCGGATCTACCGCACGGGCGACCTGGCGCGCCGCGGCGCCGACGGTCTCTTCTACTTCGGCGGCCGCCGCGATCACCAGATCAAGAGCCGCGGCTACCGCATCGAGCTCGGCGAGATCGAAACGGCGCTCGGCGCTCTGCCCGAGCTGCGCGAGAGCGCCGTGGTAGCGGTGCAGTCCGCGGGCTTCGAAGGCTGGCTGATCTGCTGCGCCTACGTCACGGTGCGCGGCCGCAGCCTCGATCCGCAATACCTGCGGCAGAGGATCGCGCGCGTGCTGCCCACCTACATGCTGCCGGCGCACTGGATGCGCTGCGACCGGCTGCCGCGCAACGCCAACGGCAAGGTCGACCGCCCGGTGCTGCGGCGGCGCTTCCTCGAGGCCAAGCGGGTCGCGCCGGAAGACAGCGCACCCGCCGCGGCGTCCGCCAGGAGAAACTGACGCAGGTGCCGTATGCCCGACGAGGCCGTCGATCTCGAACGCCTGCGCGCCCTGTTTCTCGAGCACTTCCACGTGGAAGTGCCGCCGGGCGCCGATCTCCTCGAGAGCGGCGTGCTCGACTCGCTGCAGCTGGTCGATCTGCTGCTGCTCATCGAGCAGACCTTCGGCCGGCGCATCTCCATCGAGTCGATCGACCTCGACGACCTGCGCACCCTCGAGCGTCTCGCCGAGCTCGTCGGCAGGCCGGCGCACACCGCCGGCGTCGTTCGCGAGCTCACCCGGCGCGGGCATCATGGTTAGGATCCGCCAGCTCACCGAGCACGACGTTCCGGCAGTCGTGGCGTTGTTCGAGCAGGTCTATCCGGCGCAGCGCTGGCCGTCCCGCGAGGAGTGCAGCGGCTATTTCCGCGAGATCTTCTTCGCCAACCCCTGGCGTGAGCTCGACCTGCCCTCGTGGGTTGCGGAGGAGCGCGGCGCGCTGGTCGGCTTCGCCGGCGTGCTGCCCCGCCGCATGCTGTTCGAGTCGCGCCCCCTGAGGGTCGCGATCGGCTGCCAGTTCATGGTCCACCCCGACGCGCGCCACAGCCTGGTCGCGCTGCAGCTCATCAGGAAGATGCTGGCGGGCACGCAGGATCTGTTCGTCACGGATGGCTCCAACGAGCAGGCGAGGCGCGTCTGGCTCGGGATCGGCGGCACGGTACCGATCCTGCAGAACCTCGACTGGACACGCCTGCTGCGGCCCACCGGCTACGCGCTGTCGCTCCTCGACAGGACGGGCGCCCGGCGGCCGCTGCTCGCGGCGGCGCGTACCGCCTGTGCGCTGGCCGACGGCGTGGCCGCCAGAGTCCATCCCAACCGCTTCGCTCAGGCGGATGACGGCCTGCAGGAGGAAACGCTCGAGGCCGACGGCATGCTCGATTCCCTGCCCGAGGTCGTGGAGCGCAGCCATCCGCTGCGCTCGCTGTACGACCTCGCCTCGCTCCGCTGGCTGCTCGCACAGGCGGTGCGCAAGATCCGTCATGGCCGGCTGCGGGCGCGCGCAGTTCTCGAGCGCGGGCGGCTGCTCGGCTGGTTCATCTATTACGCGCGCGCCGGGTCCGTCAACGAGGTGCTGCAGCTCGCCGCCCGCGAGGGCGGCTTCGAGCGCGTGCTGCAGCGGCTGTTCCGCGACGCGTGGCGCCAGGGTGCCACCGCGCTGCGCGGGCGGCTCGATCCGCCTCATCTGCAGCAGCTCTCCGACCGCCATTGCTGGCTGCGCCGCGAAGGCGCCTGGACGCTGATCCACTCCCGCCACGCCGACGTGGTCGGCGCCATCGAGCGCGGCGCCGCGGGCCTCGGCCGCCTCGACGGCGAGTGGTGGCTGCGATTCATCGGCGGCTGAGCCGCGCGCCACATCTGCCCTGGCCGACCGCCGATGCACGCCTCATTGATCAAATCACTCGTCGAGCTGCGCTCGCCCGCGGCTCCTGCTGCGGCCGCGCGCGCCGCCCCCGTCGCGCTGGTGCGCGATGTGCGCGCCCTCGTGGATTTCGTGCCCGCCTGGGAAGAGCTGGCGGCGCAGGCGCTCGAGCCGAACGTCTTTTACGAGCATTGGATGCTGCTGCCGGCGCTGGGCGCCTTCCGCGCCGGCAGCGACACCTGCGTCGCGCTGGTGCCGACCCCCCGGGCCGGCGCGCGCCGTGACGCGGGCACCCTGGGGGCCGTGGTGCCCCTCACCTTCGTGCCGCACTGGCGCAGGCTGAACGTGAGCGCCGTACGCCTGTGGCAACATCCGCACTGCTACCTGTGCGCGCCGCTGCTGCGCGCGGACTGCGCCGCCGAGAGCCTCGCGGCACTGCTCGAGTGGCTGCGCCGGCTCGGGCGGGCGACGTTGCTCGAGCTGCCCGGCATCCCGGCCGAGGGTCCGTTCCACGATCTGCTCCTCGATTGCTGCAAGCAGCTGGGCCTGGCGACCTGGCGCACCGAGAGCTATACGCGCGGGCTGTGGCGTCAGTCCACCGGCGGCTCGGATCCGGGGCCGGCGGTCTCCGGCGCGCTGCGGCGGCGCCTGCGGCGCCACGAGCGCCGCCTCTGCGAGCAGGGGCGGCTCGAGCACGTGGCGCCGCGGCCCGGAGACGACATCGGCCGCTGGATCGACGAGTTCCTGGCTCTCGAGGCCAGCGGCTGGAAGGGCGCAAGCGGCAGCGCCCTGGCGTGCTCGGAACCCGGCCGGCGCTATTTCACCCGGATCGTCACCGAGGCTTTCCGGCGCCAGCGCCTGTCGATGCTGGGCCTCGACTACGACGGGCGGCCGATCGCGCGGCGCTGCGCCTTTCTCGCCGGCGACGGCGCGTTCGCCTTCAAGACCGCCTATGACGAGCGCTTCGCGGCCTATTCACCCGGCGCCATCCTCGAAATCGACAATCTGACGCAGCTCATGGCGTTGCCGCAGGTGCGCTGGATGGATTCCTGCGCGGCGCCGGACAATCTCCTCGTCAACCGGATCGCGAACGCCCGCCGGGCGATCTGCGATCTGGCGATTGCCGTCAGCCCGCTGGGCAAGCTGGCACTCACGGCGCTGCGGCTGCTGCGCTGGACGACCCGCCGCTATCTGCGGCGGATCTCCCCTGACATCCCAACCACCACGGGCGTCAAAGATCATGTCTGCTCCCAACCCCTCTCTTGAGATCGACGCGCAGATCTTCCGCAGCCATTTCAACCGGCGGCCGTTCCTCTTCTGCCATCGGCTCTCCGGCCATCCGCTGTTCGAGCTGGAGCCGCTCGCCGGGCTGTCGCAGGCGCTGCACGGGCGCTGGATCGAATACAACGACGGGCAGCTGCCGGTCAGTGTGCCGAGGCAGGAGGACATCGCCTATACCGGGCTCACGATCGGGGACTCGATCCGCAAGGCGAGCGAGGTGTGCTCGTGGGTGGTACTGAAGCGCACCGAGCGCTTTCCGGAGTACGCCTCCGTAATGGACGCTTGTCTCGACGAGATCGCGCCGCTGGCCGAGGCGCTCGAGCCCGGCATGTGCGAGCGCGAGGCGGCGATCTTCGTCTCCTCACCCGGCGCGGTGACTCCCTATCACATGGACCACGAGATCAATTTTCTCCTGCAGCTGCGCGGCACCAAGACCGTCAGTGTGTTCAACGCCGACGATCGCGAGGTGCTGTCGGAGCTCGAGCTGGAGAGCTACTTCTCCGGCCCCGCGATCCACCGCAACATGCATTTCGAGGAGCGCTATCAGCAGCGCGCGGCCGTGTTCGAGCTCCGGGAGGGACTCGGGGTCCACATCCCGAGCACCGCGCCGCACTGGGTGAGGAACGGCGCCGGCACGTCGGTTTCCCTCAGCGTCGCGTTCAAGTCCGATGCCTCCCTGCAGCGCGGCGACGTCTATCGGATGAATGCGCTGCTGCGCAGGCTCGGCCTGCGGCCGGCCGACTGGAATGCCTCGCGCTCGCGCGACCGGGTCAAGCGCGATGCCTACCGTGCTTTGCGCCGGGTTCAGGGGCTGCTTGGAGCGTGAAGATCTGCCTGCTGGGACTCGATAACCTGCCGGTGCTCGCAACCGGGTACCGCGAGCACGCCGTCGGCGGCGAGTCGGTGCAGCAGACGCTGCTCGCCAAGGCCCTGGCGCGCCGCGGCCACGAGGTAAGCATGGTGACCGCGGACCACGGCCAGGCGGACGGCGCGCTCATCGAGGGCATCCGTGTCTTCGGGGCCTACCGGCCCGGGGCCGGAGTGCCGCTGCTGCGCTTCGTGCACCCGCGCTGGACGGGCCTGTGGTCGGCGCTGGCGCGCGCCGACGCGCAGCTGTACTACACCAGCTGCGCCGGCATGCATCTCGGGCTGCTGGCGCTCTACTGCGCGCAGCGCGGCCGGCGCCTGGTGTTCCGTTGTGCGAGCGACAGCGACTGCGATCCCGCGCGGCTGCTGGTGCGCTACGCACGCGACCGCTGGTTGTATCGCTACGGGCTGCGGCGCGCCGACATCATCCTCGTGCAGAGCGCCGCTCAGGCGCGCGCCCTGACGCGGCACTTCGGCCGCGCCGGGGTGGTCGCCGGCATGCTGGTCGAGCCGGCGCCAGCCGCCGCCGCCGCACGCGACATCGACGTGCTCTGGGTCGGCAATATCCGCCGCGTGAAGCGTCCCGAGCGGCTGCTGGCGCTCGCCGCGCAACTGCCTGAAGTCGTGATTCACATGGCCGGCGGCCCGGTGCCCGACGAGGCCGCGTTCTACGAGCGCATCTGCCGCGAGGCGGCGCGCTGTCCGAACCTCACCTTTCATGGACACCGCTCCTACGCGGAGGCCAACGCTCTCTACGGCCGTGCGCAGCTGCTCGTCAACACCTCGGATATCGAAGGATTTCCGAACGCGTATCTTCAGGCCTGGATCCGCGGCGTCCCGGTCGTGAGCTTCGCCGACCCGGACGGCGTCATCCGCCGTCATGGGCTCGGCGCGGCGGTCGCCTCGGCGCCCGCCATGCGAGACGCGATCCGGCGGCTGCTCGGCGACGCCGGCGCGCACGCGGCGGCGGCGGCCAGGTGCCGGGCGCACATGGCGCGGGAGTACGCCGAGGAGCGGGTCCTCGCGCCTTATCTCGATGCCTTCGGGGAGCTGAGCTGCGAGTCCGGCGGGGCGGAGCGGCTGCTGGCCGCAGGTGAGGCCCGCCGTGACTGAGACGCCGTTCATCGTCACCGTCGACACCGAAGGCGACGACATCTGGTCGCGGCCGCGCGAGATCACCACGCGCAACGCCCGCTTCCTGCCGCGTTTCCAGTCGCTGTGCGAGCGCTACGGCTATCGGCCCGTCTATCTCGTCAACTACGAGATGGCGAGCTGCGCGGAGCTGGTCGAATTCGCGCGCGATGTCCTTGAGCGCGATGCGGGCGAGATCGGCATGCACCTGCACGCGTGGAACTCGCCGCCGCTGATCCCGCTCACGGACGACGATTTCCGCCATCAGCCCTACCTCATCGAGTATCCCGATGAGGTGATGAGAGAGAAGATCAGGGTCATGACGGCGCTGCTCGGGGAGCGCTTCGACCGGCCCGTCGTGAGCCACCGCGCGGGCCGCCTCGGCTTCGACGGCCGCTACGCGGCGCTGCTGCTCGAGCAGGGCTACCGCGTGGATTGCTCCGTGACGCCCGGAGTCGACTGGAGCACCACGCTCGGGGCGCCCGGCGGACGCGGCGGCCCGGACTATCGCGGCTTTCCCGACCGGCCGTACTTCCTGAGCCCCGCGGACATCGCCACGCCCGCGCGCCGTGGTCTGCTCGAGGTGCCGGTGACCGTCGAGACGAGCGGCCTCTTCCGCACCGCACCCTGGGCGTATCGCCTGCCGCTCGCGGGACCCGTCTTCAATCGCATCTCGCCGATGCGCAGCTGGGCCTGTCCCGGAGAGAACGGTCTTGCCGGAATGCTGCGCGCGGCGCGGCGCGCGCGCGCGACCGGAGCCGCGTGCGTGGAGCTGATGGTGCACTCCTCGGAGCTGATGCCGGGCGGCAGCCCGCGCTTCCGCACGGCGGCGGCCATCGAGGAACTGTACGCGAGCCTCGAAGCGCTCTTCGAGAACCTGTCCGCCTGGTGCACGGGCAGGACGCTGGCTGAATTTCACTCCTGTCTGGCCAGGGAGAAAGCGGCGTGATCCGCATCCAGGGGCGCGCGGTCGTTTACGGCGAGCTGTGGTTCGACGAGCCGCCGCCGGAAGATGCGGACGTCGATGTTCTGGTGCACCGTTACCGCACGGCGCCTGTGCCGAGGGCGCGCAACCTGCCGCTGCACTCGCTGCGCACCGATCTCACCCCGCCGGCCGAGGCCATCATGGCCGCGTTCGAGGAGAGCTGCCGCCGCCAGATTCGCCGCGCGGCGCGCGACGACGGCCTGCGGCACGAGCTGTGGGCGCAGCCGGACGGCGAGCTGGCGGAGTTCGCGGCGTTCTACGACCGGTTCGCGCAGCAGAAAGGCTTGTGGCGCGCCGACCGCCACTGGCTCGCACGCGCGGCCGAGGCGCGCCAGCTCACCCTGAGCTCGGCAGTCCGCGACGGCGAGCGGCTCGTGTGGCATGCGCACCTGCGCGCCGGCAGCACGGTACAGCTTGCCACCTCGGCGTCGCTCTACCGGGGCACGAGCGACGAGCACCGCTCGCTGGTGGCCCGCGCCAACCGCTGGCTGCACTGGCAGGACATGCTGGCCTTCAAGGCTGAAAGAGCCCTGCATTACGACTGGGGCGGCATGTTTGCGGATGAGTCGACGCCGGAACGCGCCGGCATCAACCGCTTCAAGCGCTCCTTCCGCGGTGCTCCGGTGCTGGCTTACGAGTGCTCGGTGCCCGTGACGCTGCGCGGCCGCGTGTGGCTTCGGGTGCGGGGCCTGCTGCACCGGGAGGCGAAGCGCCCGAATCCCACGGCCGCGAGCGCCGCCTGACCGGCAAGCGGCGCCGTCGCCTCTGCGCGCTACATCCGGTCTCCCGACTGCACACGCCAGGACATTCCGGCCCAGTCGCGCACGGTGGAAGCGTGGCGCGATCGTAATGCCAGCGCCAGCATGTATCCGCGATGCATCGCCAATCCCAGGCGGCGTGCCGCCGCCGCCTCGTGCGGGCACGTCGAATACATGAAGAACCTCCGCCCGCGGCACTGCGCGCGGGTCGCGATGGCGCGCACGGCCGCCACTCGCTCGCGCGCATCGCCATCCAGCCATTGAAGGCGATCCGTGTCACCGACCGTCTCGATCACGGCGCGACAGGTGGCTCCGATGCGCACCGACTCGACGTGATGCGGACGAGCCACGATCTGCGAGCGCCAGGCAACTGCATCCGGGTAGTAGAAGCCCGCGGGCGCCGCGGGAGCGCCCAGGCGCGCCTCGGCACGCACCGGCCAGTCGGCTGCTGCCTTCGCATCGCGTAACTGCAGCGTGGCTGCCGCCGGAAAGGGTGCACGATCCCTGGAAACGAGGTAGGCGCTCGCAATGGCCGTGGCGCCGAGGCGCACGAGGCCCCGTCCCGTCGCGTTGTCCGCCGTGACGAAGCCGAGCAGCGCCTCGCAGCCGCGCTCCGCACTCCGCTCGACGGCCGCCTGCAGCACGCGCGCGTAGCAACCGCGCCCGCGCGCGCTCGGCAGGGTGCAGGCGGCCACCACGATGCCGACCCGATGCAGCGCCCCATCCTGGGTGCGCAGCTGGCGGCAGACGAGGCCGCACCCGGCTACCACGCGTGCGCCGTCGAGCAGGATGAGCCGGTCAGGCAGCTCGCCGCCGAAGGAGCGCAGCAGGTACCAGCGGTACGCCACCTCGGTCCACGGCCTCGCGAAGCACTGCGTCAGAAGCGCCGCGCCGGCCGCCGCGTCGATTCCGGCCGGATTGAGCACAATCCTCAGGCCACCATCGCCCGGCATCGCCTGGTCACCTCGTCCGGAGAGGTCCACCACAGCGCCTCCCCATGGCGGCGATCGAGCTCGCACCACAGCCGCTCCAGGTAGCCGCAGTAATCGTCGTCGAGCCCATCGAGCATCGTGATGCCGCCGCCGGTCTTGAAGATATGAGCCTTGATGAAGAGCAGACCGCCCGCCTCGATGATCGCGTGGGCACGCTCGATCGCCGAGGTCGCCTGAAAGTTGGTCGTGAAGTGCAGCAGCGGGCGCACCGCAGTCGCGCTCGCGACCCATGTCGGACTGATGAGCGAGGCGCCGCGCAGCCCGCTCCCGCCAGTCCGGGCGCGCCCGCTCACCGGGGTATCGAGGTCGCGCGCCGAGGCCAGGAAGCGGAAATCCGCATCGCTCAGGGCCGCACACAGCGCGGGCGGCACATTCCACGCCGGCGCCGCGAAACCGGCCACGTGCCGCAGCCCTGCGGAGCGAAACACCCGCCGGGCCTGCTGCACCATCGCGCGGCACTTGCGCCGTGACTGATGCTGGAACTCCATGGCCAGGTGCGGGCCCGGATGGGCGTGATGCAGCCCGTGCACGGCGCAGTCGGTGCGGGGCAGCGCATTGAGGTACGCAACGAAATCCGGGAAGCGGTCGATGCGGAAGCGGCCCCTGGGAGCGAGCGGCGCCCAGTGGATCCGCGCACGCAGCAGCGGCACACGCGTGAGCCACCTGCGGGTGCGCACCAGGTCCACGCGCCGCCAGTCGGGGGTGACAAAGAGCGTGATCCGCAGGCGCGGATTGCGAGCCAGCAGCCGCTCCACGCGGCCGAGGGCGCCGGCACCCAGGTCCCCGCCCGCATCGAAGGCATCTGCCGAGCCTGCGGGATGGACGTCGTCGACGCTGAAACACACCGCGGCCTTCTTGCCGCGCGGCAGCCAGCCGTGGCAGTCGGCGAACATCATGACCGGTACAGCGCGCCGTGCAGAGCCGGCAGGTCCTCGTCCGACTGATAGTGATCCCGGTACAGCCGGCGGTGCCACAGCCTGAGTGCCACCCAGTTGCCGAACCCGACCGTGATCGGCGCGAGGTGCAACAGCACATAAAGGAAGTAAATGGGGAGGATCGGCGCAATGTAGCCGCGGTCGCGGTTGGGGACCACGGTGAACAACGCGAGCGTACCGAGGGCGAGGTAGCTCGCGGCCGCGCCGGCGAAGTACACGGGGTTCACCACCCCGCCGTAGGGCAGCAGATGAAAGATGAACAGATTGTCGAGGACGGCTGCGGCGCTCACGGACAGCAGCGCGGCGCTCACGAGCTTCAGCGCATGCAGTCCGAGCGCCAGCACGCCCAGGTAGCCGACGAAGTTGTACATGGCGAACGGGTCGCGCAGGCCGATGTGCCACAGGTCGCGGAAGCGCTCGGTGTAGACCCGCAGCAGCCCGTAATACCAGCCGACTCTCTGCGAGAACCAATGGCGCAGCGAGCCCGGCCCTTCGGTGCTCACGACCAGACGGCCGTCGTAGTAGATGCGCTCGCCGTCGCGCAGCAGAATGAGCGCAGTCTCGAGGTCCTCCGCATACACCGACAGCGAATGCCGCTCGAGGGCGCGCTCGAGGGCGTCGCGCCGGTAGATCGAGACACCGGAAGTCACGCCGAAGTCCGCCATGCTGCGGCGCCCGACCACGAAGGTCAGCGCGTACTCCAATGCCTGGAATCGCGCCAGGATCCCGTCGCGCTCCAGCGCCACGCGCGGACAGGCCGCTGCCGCCCCGGACTGCTGCAGGTCCGCAACGGCGCGCTCCAGATCGACCGTGCTGCCTTCGCGACGCGAGCAGATCCTGACATCCGGGTCGATGACCATGACGGTCTCGATGCGCGCCGGCAGTGTCTTCAGCAGCCGGCGCAGGGCCCCCGGCTTGTGACGGTTTACGTCCTCCTCCAGACAGCGCCAGCCTGCCTGCCGCAGCCGCATTACCGTGTCGTCGGTCGAGCCATCGCTCACGAGCCAGACATGCTCCCGATACGGCCCCAGGCGCGCCATGAAGTCATCGAGCTGGTCTTCGAGATTGAAGATCGAGGCGACGATGGCAAAGGGGCGGGCGCGCGCACTGCCGGGCGCCGGCCTGCCGGGGGCCGGCAGGTCGACGGAGAGCAGACCGAGCTCCGTCGTGCCCCGCTCCGCCGCAGTCGCCGTGTGCCGCCGGTGCGCATAGAGCCGCACTGCAAAATCCACGGCATCCGTGAACACGACGATGTTCGCCAGACCATAGATCAGGAACGAGAAATCACCGGCGCCAAGATCGGCCGCCGCGAGCACGACCCATCCCGCGAGCAGCGCGTACCCACCGATGGCCGCCAGCACCTTCCAGGGGCTCCTGACACTCATGCGATCAGCTTCCTGAGCCCCGGCTGCCGATGCCCTGCTCTTCTGCGATTGTGTCCTCCGCTTCTGCGTCCGCGATCCCGGGATCGATCGCCGCCGGCAACGCCAGAGTCGGCGTATCCGGCAACACCATGGTGGGCGTGTCCTCCAGGATCATCGTCTCGTCCGCCGTGCGCTCCGTGCCTGGCGCCGCGGCGGCTGCCGGGGCGGCGGCCACGACCGTCGACGGGCTCGGATACTCGCGCAGGAGCTCGAGGGCCTGCCCCGCTTCGAGGGGTGCGGAGAAGAAGTAGCCCTGCGCAAACTGGCAGCCGAGTTGCGCGAGCGAGCGTGCCGCCCCCTCGGTCTCCACCACCTCGGCGACTGCGCGCAGACCCAGGCTCGAGGTCATCTGCAACACGGCGGCGGTGATGGCGTTGTTGGCGCGCTCGGATCCGGTCCGGTTGGCGAACGGCCGGTCGATCTTCACGTAGTCGAACGGCAGCAGCTGCAGATAGCTCAGGGACGAATAGCCGCTGCCGAAGTCATCCAGCATCAGCTCTATCCCCAAGTTGCGCAACGCCGCCAGCAGAGGACGCGCCGCGCTCAGGCTCTCGATGAGGCCGCGCTCGGCGAGCTCGAACTTGAGGTAACCCGGCGGGACGCGCGTCGCCTCGAGGACACTCGTCACGTGTGCCAACAGGCCCGGATCGCGCAGCGCCGCCGCCGAAAGGTTGACGCTCACATAGAAATCGGCGTCGGGCGGCAGGCTCGCGCGCCAGTCGGCGATGAGTCTGCAGACCCGGTGAATGATCCAGTGCGTGACCGGAACCATCGCGCCCGTCTCTTCTGCGATCGGCAGAAAGCGCCCCGGCGTCAACCTTCCCTCCACCGGATGGTTCCACCGCAGCAGTGCCTCGACGCCGGTGACCCGCCGGGCGCGCAGATCGAATATCGGCTGGAACAGCAGGCCGAACTCGCCGCGCTCGAGGGCGAGATGCAGATCCGCCTCGAGGTTGACCAGGCTCAGCGCCGCCTCCCCGAGATCCGACGTGTACTCGACCGTGTGCGGGTCCGATTGGCGCCTGGCTACCGACAGCGCCACGTCGGCTTCGCGCAGCGCCTCCTCCGGGCGACGCAGACCGCGCTCGATGCAGGTGAAGCCCATGCGCGTGGCGACCTTGACGCGATGCCTGCGCAGCGAGAACGGCGCCTGGCGCGCAGTGTGCAGGGCGGCGGCGATGGCGCGCACCTGCGCGGACGAGTCCACGTCGTAGAGCAGCGCCACGCACTGATCCGAGCCCCATCGGGCCAGCGAGTGCTCCTTGCCTTCCAGCACCTTGGCGAAGCGCTGCGCGGCCTGCAGCAGCAGATCGTCCCCGGCCGTGTGTCCCAGCGTGTCGTTGATGAGCGTGAAACGGTCGATCTCGATGAGAATGATGCCCAGGCGCTCCCGCCGCCCGGCGTGCAGGTCGCGCAGAGCCCGGTCGAGCTGGCTCATGAAGTAGCGGCGGTTGGCTAAGCCGGTGGCGGGGTCGTGAAAGCGCGCGTGCTCGAGATTCCTCTGCAGAGCGTCGTGCTGCTCGATCTCCGCCGCCAGTCGCGCGTTGACGGCGCGCAGCCGTCCCCGGGCCGCCGCCAGCGCGCGCCGCGCGTGGCGCACGCTGTAGCCGAGGTCGTGCGCGCCGAATGCGAGTGCCCACGCCACCAGGGCGAGCAGGGCGATGTCCGCGGCCAGCGGGCCGAGCGGGTACCAGCCCGCATGGGGACGGATGGCCAGTTGCAGATACGCGCCCGGCGGCGACGATGCAGTCATCGGGGCATGGATTGCGGCCGTCACGGGCTCCGCGAGCGGCGCTACGGGGGAGCGCAGGAAACTCCGGGGCGCGCGCGAATTCGCCGCAGCCTGGAAGAGCTCGAAATCGTAACCCTCGCCGGCGAGTCGCCCGACGCCCGCCCGCACCAGGAGCGGGTCGAGCGCCTCGTACGCGAAGGCGCGTGCGCCGGGGGACGGCGAGCCCGCCGGCGGCAGTCCGACGGGCGCTTGCGCGACGACGAACCACTGGCTGCCGTAGCGGACCGGGCCGAGGAGCCCGGATGACGAGCGCTCCCCGGCCTCGTCCGCCGGCCACTCGCTCGAGAGAGCGCGGCTGACGGCCGGGTCGACATCTCCGGTGCGCAACGCTCCCGTACCCGCCAGCCAGAAGGCGCCGGGTCCCGGCGTGGCAGTCCAGGGCGGGGAGGGATGGTCGGCGGTGCCCGCCGCCCGATGCGACTCGTCGCGCGCGCGCTCGAGGAGCGCCTGCAACTCGACTTCGATGCCGTGCGCGTGCTGTGCCACGGCGCCCTGAGCGCTGCTGCGCAATTCTGCGGCGTGCTCGCGTACGCTCAGGGCGATCAGGCGTGTGCCGGCGAGCACGACCACTGCCGCGACTGCCGCGGCCGGGATCCAGGAGCGGTCGCGTTCGAGCGCGGCGCGCTTCATGGCGGGCGGCTGCGTCCGTCAAGATGCAGCGTGCACAACAACGTGATCGTGGTGCGCTTGAAGCCCTCCAGGTCCTCGTAGTCCGCAAGCAGCTGCCAGTCGGCCCGGGAGAAGGAGCGTCCGACGCCCGCGAACAGGTCCTTGAGCTTTGGGCGGGGCGCTATGATCTGGCCGAGCAGGTTGAGAACGGCCGGCGCGGCCCGGCCGCCGGCCGCTCCGGCGAAGGCATTCAGCGAGCGTCCGGCATAGTCGATGCGCAGCGTGGTGAGCTGCGTTCCGAGATTTCCGCCGACGGTATCGGCATACGACACGGACACCAGAAGCGGTTGCGCCACGCGCAACGCCAGGCCGAGCTTCGGCAGGTTGCCATGGCTCGTGTCCACGTCGATCCGACGCTCCTCGAGCTGCACCGTCAGCCATTGCGCCGGTGTGTTGAGGAGCCCCGCCGTCACCACCGAGTAAGTGAAACTCTGCGTGCCGATATCCCCGGCACCTTCGTGCACCTCGGCGTAGACCGCGGTGGGGTGCGTGCCGCTGCCGAGGCCGAGGGAGCCGCTCAGGACTCCGTTGGTCCAATGCGCATTGGCAATCTGTTGATACTCGGCCCCCACACCGAGCACGTCCTGCGGCGCGAAGGTACGCGACCACAGCGCCGAGGCGCCACCGCCCCCGCCGCCGCCGGTAAGCCAGTCGCCGTTGGCGCTGAACAGCAGCCGGTCCTCGGTAGCGGGGGCCGCCGCGAGCGGCGGCTGTTCCGTCGGCGCGAGCGGCGCCTGGTCCGCCACCGCGAGTTGCCACGCGCTCGAAAAGAGGAGCAGACCGATCGCTGGTGGCGCCGCCCTCATGCGGGCCACCACGCTCATGGCCGCATCCTCACGCTGGTGGCATCGAGATCCGTACCGGGGCGATCCGCGCCTGCGACAACCGCCGCCGCTTCGACACCCGGGGCGGGCACGAATGCGACGACATACAGGCGCTCCTCCTCGCCGGGCAGCACGACCGCGGTGGCCGTGACCCGGTACACCCGCCGCGACACGGTCAGATGCATTTTCTTGCATCGACTCATCCCCGGGTCCCACCAGGCCGCAGCGGCCCCGGGCACGAGCCGCGATAACTCGCTGCCGGGTTTCGCTTCGGGAAACACCGCACGGGCGGGGCTGTTGATCACCAGCACGCGGCCGGGGGCGTCCACGACCAGTGCGGCGTGCTCTACCGCATCGAGCGCCGCTCTCACGCAGAAGGCGTCAGTCGTGTCGCTCACGGTCACGAGCGCGAGGCGGCGGCCGTCCTCGGCGAGGTGCTGCACGCGTACCTCGGTGGCGAGCAACCGCGCGCCCATGCGCACCATGCAGAGCGGCTCGACGCCGTCGCGTCCGCCGATCAGCGCCTCGATCGCCTCGGGGTAGGAGAAATGCACCACCTCGAAGAGCTCCCGTCCGGCAAGCGACCCGCCGCCGCCCCATCTGCCGACGGCCAGGGCGCTCGCGCCGAGAATCTCGCGGGTCTCGGCGTCAACGAGCGCCGCCGGCAGCGGCAGCTCCTCGAGGAGCTCGGACCAGAGCGTGCGGCTGCGCACGGTCTCGCTGCGAGCCGTCGCCAGCTGAGCGTTCAGCCGGTCGTAAAAGGTGCGCAGGTATTCCGCCGCCACCGCGCAGCCGAACATCACCACGGCGAACACCTCGAGCAACGCTGCGTAGTAGCCGGCGGGCGCATAAAAGGCGGCAAAGGGCCGGTCTCCTCCGCCCGCCGGCCGGCCGACGGAGCTCAGCCATTCGCCCGCCGCCCGCAACCCCGGCACGTACCAGTGCGGTTGACCCGCGGCCGGCGCCTGCCCCGAAGCCATCAGCCCCACTATCGCGACGCTCACGGCCGCCGTCACATACGACTGCCACCGCGAGATGAAGACCGCACCGATGACCGGCAGCATGAACACCGCCAGAAAGACCGGGTTCTGCAGCCCTCCGGCCCGCTGCCATATGAACGCCACGGCAACGACACCGAGCAGGTGCAGGGCGGCGAGAAGCCGCGTGCGCGGCTGCGGCCTCGCGGCCGCTCGCGCGCCGGCGACCGCGAAGCCGAGGTGAATGACCGCCAGCGCCAGCAGCGCCAGCGCGCAGCTTGCGAAGTCGATTTCGACACCGCTCGCGACCCGCGGCAGCCCGATCGCCAGCACGATCGTAACCAGGGTCAGCAGCCAGGTATCCCCGAGCGGATGTGCGCGCGCATCGGGCCAGGTGAACAGCGGAACGATCCGCGTCGGAGCCCGGTCCATCATCGCTGGCCCACGGCGGCGGTCGTGGGGGCGGCGGCCGGCACCGTCCCGATGGTGTTGGCAAGGAAGTTGTTTCCCTGCAGAGAGGGTTGCGCCCGCACGCTTTGTCCGCCCGCCTGCGAGTAGTCCGTGACGCGCAGCGCCAGAGCGTGCGGGCGCAGAACCTGGTTGTCCTTCAGTATCGGCGAGTCGCCGATGACATCGATCCCGTCGAGCTTCGGATCCGCGATGGTGTTGCCGACCGCGGTGCTCGGATGGCCCGGATCCCCGAGCACGAATGCCATGCCGGAGGCGCAAGCCGAGATCCGATTGGCGCGCACCGTCGCACCCGGGGAGCTGCGCAGCATGATGGCGTAGGAGCTCAGCCCCGCGAGCTCGTTGGCTTCGATGAGGGTCCCGCGGGCGTTCTCCGCGACGATCCCGAGCGCCGCCGTGCCGGCGATGTGGTTGTTGCGAATCACCGCGCCCGCGCCGACCAGGTGGACCGCGCCGTCAGGGGCGTTGCCCGCGAATTCGTTGTGCTCGACGATGATCGGGATGTTGCCGGCTACCACACCGCAGTGGTCGTCGGTGAAGTGGTTGCCGCGCACACGGACGGGGTCGTCCGCCGTGCCGGCATCCCCACGCACCGCCCACACGCCGGCTGCTTTGGCCTGCGCGAAGGTGTTGCCGACCACGGCCGCCTCGCGGTTCGGCGCCGCGAAGCGCACTCCGATCCGGTCATGCGCGAAACGGTTGCCATCGAGCAGGACATCGGCGGCGTTCGGAGCGACCTCGACACCCACGTCACAGGACTCGACCGTGCTCGCGTGCATGTGAAAATGCGCCGCCCGCACCAGCACGGCCGCCCCGGCGCAATTGCGCACGACCACGCCCTCGACCGATGTGTTGGGGCCGACCACGTCGAGCACGGCACCGGCGGGCAGCGCCTGCGCATCGATCTCGGCACCCGCGGGCTGCGCCACGAGCTGCATGCCATGCGGGTTCATGAGGGGCGGCAGCGCCGTCTTCAGGGCGACTTTTCGCGTCACTATGAGGACACTGGCGCGGCCCTTGGCGGAGGCGGCGATGAACAGCGCTTCCCTCAGGGAGCCCGGGCCCAGGTCTTCCGGGCTGGTGACGCCGACGCTCACATCGCCGGAGCCTGTGCCCGCCACGGCGTGCCCGGAGCGATAGGACCAGCTCACGAGGGCGGCCGCGGCTGCGAGCAGTACGGTAGCCCCGGAGACTGCGATCTGTTGTCTGGTGTTCACGACCGTCCCCCTGGAGCACGCCTCAGAATGAACACGGCGTGCCACGAGTGCCTGACCGCCAGGCGACCGAACGGCACGTCGATCGGAATCGAGAGGAGCGTGACGGCGGCCAGTGCCGCCGTTCTCAGCGCCCGCGGAATCCGCGGCAGATGCGGCAGCAACCAGCGCCGGAAAGGCGCCGGATCGACCCCGCTGACGGCCTGCAGGCCAAGACCGCAGGCGGCGAAGAGCCGGCAGTACTCGTCCCGCGGACGCGCCTCGAAGATCACACTGTTGCAACTCGTGACGGCGCGCTCCGGAGCTGCCTCGAGCAGAATGAGCGTCCCGTCCGCCGTCAGCTGAGAGCTGAGACGCTGCACGGCCGCGCGCAGCGCCGCCGGCTCCAGAATGTGCTGCAGCACCGTGACGGCCAGTATCAGGTCGAACGGCCCGTCCACCTCGAGGGCGGCCAGGTCCTGCGTCAGAAATCGGCACTGCGCGCCGACACCCTGCGCCGCGGCGCGCCGGCGCGCCTGTCCGATCATCGTGGGACTGAGGTCCACGCCCGTGACGCGCGCCCCGCGCGCGGCGAGCCGGCAGCTCCAGCGACCGATGCCGCAGCCCACGTCGAGTACGCGCTCGCCGGGGCGAACGTCGAGCCACTTCGCGAGGGCGAGGCGCTGACACCAGTGGATCACGCGGTTGTAGAACGCCGGCATCCCGTAGGAGCAGACGGCGGCGAGCCCGTCGCCCAGACTCGCGAAGCGGCGCGCCCGCTGTTCCCAGTAAATGGAATTCATGCGGTCGCGGCTCCCGTTTCCGCGGGCTCGTCCCTCCTCCGCGGGAGCCGCGCGGCCAGCTCGCGGCGCACTTCTGCTTCGTCCGCGATCGGCAGGCCGCGGTCGGCCATCGGCCGCAGAGCGCACAGGATCCAGATCAGGGAGCGCAGCCGGGACGGCAGATGGGCCGCGTCCTGCTGTGCCTGCGCCAGGAAGGCCCCGCAGGCGCGCTCGATCCGCAGGATCGTCTCCCGCACCAGCGGGTCCATCGGCAGGATCTTGCTGGGCTGGTCCCACGCAAGGTGGGTGCCCGCGATCTTGCGGCGCTCGCAGACGGTGAAGGGTGCGAGCGCGGGATCGGCGGCCATCGGCGCGCCGGAGAACGGGATGACGTAGGGGTACATGCCTACTTCGCAGCCGCGCCGCAGCCACCGGTAGGCCTGGCGCAAGGTCTCGGCGAGATCGGCCAGCGTGGAGCGCGGCGAGCTCAGGATGAGGTCGAGGAACGGCGTGATACCGAGGTCGCAGGCGCAGGCGAGCGTCGGCTCGATGCGATCGTAGATCCGCTCCTTGTTGAATTCCCTGAGCACGTTGCGCGAGAAGTTCTCGATCCCGAAGCCGAGCACGCGAAAGCCGGCGCGGCGCATGGCCGCGAGGCGCTCCGGCGTCATCGCATCGACGCGATTGGTGCTGATGAACTGCAGCGTGCGCGGCAGCGCACCCCTTTCCTTCGCGGCGACGATCCCCTCGCACAGCGGCAGGAGCCGGCGATCCTGCGTGAACACGAAGATGTCGTCCTGGAAGATGATCGTGCGCACCCCCGGATGCAGCGCGACGATGCGCTCCAGCATGGCCGTGCACTCGCCGGCATCGAGGCGCGCGATGCCGGCTACGCTGCCCTGGGCCTCGCGCAGGAAGTTCGTGGACGAACAGAAGGTGCAGCCCATGGGACAGTAGTTGAGGGTGTTGAGCCGCACCGAGCGGATCTCCGCGAGCAGCGCCTCGCGGGCGGCCTTGGCCGGCAGGGCGCCCACCTGGTAGGCATCTTCGAGTCGCTGCCAGTACGCGCCGTAGGGCATGCGCCCATAGGGCGTCTTGAAGATGGCGTCGCGCAGCTCGGCACGGTCGAGCGCGCGCTGCGGCAACTTGAGGCACTGCCCGTCGGCGCGCAGCTCCGCGGTCCCGCTGATTCCGCTCAGAGGCGCGTCGGCACGCAGCCGCGCCGCCATCTCGAGCAGCGGGCGCTCTCCCTCGCCGAGCACCACCCGGTCGAAAGGACCGAGACGGAACAGGAGGTCGGGCCTGAAGGTCGCCTCCATGCCGCCGGCGATCAGCAACGCACGCGGGGCCAGTCGCCGCGCCAGGTGCGCCAGCTCGAGATCGAAGCGCAGGGTCATCCCCGTGGTCGAGACGCCGATGATGTCCCAGGGGCGGCGCAGGATTTCCCGCTCGAGGGCGCGGCCCGCCGGCTCGGTGCAGCAGTTGGGATCGAAGACGCGGACCGCCACGCCGGCGGATTCGAGCACGCCCGCCAGCCGCCACACCCCCAGCGGGGGAGCGAGGAAGGTGTACTCCCCGCAGTGCGGATCGTAAGGCCCGATCAGCAGGACATTCGGCGCTTGCATCATCTGCCACGGCCGCAGCAACTTCGCCGTCAAGCGTGCAACACGAAGACTCCGCGGGCTGCATCGGCGGCATAGTTCCAAAGGACTACGCCCGGACGCGGCCGCAAGCGCGGCGGCAAGGCTAGGAGTGCGCGCCCAGGCCGAGCCCGGCGCGCGTCGCGGCGCGCACGAGGTGCGCGTGGACGACCGCGACCGGCTTGCCGACGGGTGTGTGATAGTTGGCGAGCTTCAGGTAGCAGCCCTGCCCGGCGTACAGAGTCGGTCCGCGCCAGGCGAGCACGCTCCTGCCGTCGACCCAGGCGTCGAATATGCCGCCGGCGCCGGACGACCAGCGGACGTGGTAGACGAACCGATACCAGTGATTCTTTATTATGGGACCGATCTCCCGGTGTTGCGTCGGGGATCCCGGCGCGCCGCTCGAGACTCGAGGCCCCCCCGAGATCGCAAAGCGCAGTCGCGGCGGGTCGCCCGCCACTTCGATCTGAACGTTCGCCTGTCCCTCGGAGCCGGTGTGGTGAAAGTCGAACACCACGCCCCAGGGCCACGGATCGGCGCGGGTCGCCTGGGGCAGGACGTATTCGTCCGGGAAGAGCAGCGCGTGGGTCCACCACTGCTCCTCGCCTTCCGAGCAGCCGGTCGCGTGCGGCGACAGCGCGAGGTCCGTGCGCTCGGCGGCGCCGCTCCCGGCGATACCGCGGTCGCCGGGCAGAGTCTCGAGGCGCACGCCGGGCATACCCGCCACCTCGACCGGGGCGATCCGGGCGGGCGAGGCCGCCTGCGCCGTGAACCCGCAGGCGCTCCAGGAGCTGACGAACGTGCATACGAAGGGCGCGCCGTCGGGTGCCGTCGCGCCGGCCCCGCGGGTTGCACCCCCCGCGAGCAGCGCGGCCGCCGCCGCGGCTGCGCCGCCGGCAGCTCGCGTGCAGCTCAGCCCGGCCACCGTGCCGAGCCTGCGACGAGCGCTCTCTCGACGACGCTCGAGGCGGAGTGACCGGGACGGGTGATCTCGCGATGCTCGCTCGCGAGCAGATCGAACAGCAGCCGGTCGTAGGGCTGCCCGTCGATGAAATGACATTGCCGCTGCCTGCCGGCGTAGCGGAATCCGAGGCGCGCGACGCCACGCTGCGAGGGGTTGTTCGCAACGGTCCAGGTATTCACCGAATGCAGCCGGAGCTCCTGGAAGGCGAGCGTCAGCAGGCGCGAGCATGCAACCTGGGCCCAGCCCCGGTGCCGGAAGGACTTCTCACCCGCGACCGCCCACAGCGTGCCGGTGCGCATGTGGTGGTCGACGTTGTGGAGCGCCACGATGCCGATCGGACTGTCGTCGCCGCGCATGGTATAGAGCCGGATGAAGTGAGCGTCCCGCTGCGCCATGATGCGCAGCAGCGTCGGCGTGATGTGCTGCCGGCCGTTGCCGAAGTCCAGCCACTGGTTGTTCTCTTTTAGCCGCAGCCAGCCGGCCGCCAGCTCGAAGTCCGCGCTGCTGAGCAGCGGCCGCAGTCTCATCGCGGCGACCCCGGGCTGTCGACGCGCGCGCCGCCGCGCGCCGGCAGCGCTCCGGCGCGGCGCCACAGCGCGTCATAGGCGGCCAGCAGCCGCGGTGCCTGATGGCTCCACTCGAGCTGCGTCTCTATCCGCCGCCGCCCGAACGCTCCCATGGCGGCGCGGCGTTCAGGGTCATCGATGAGCTCGACGATCCTGGCCGCGAAGTCCGCGCTGTCGTGGCGGCGCGCGTACAGCGACGCCTGCTGCGCGGCCCAGCGTCCCTCGGTCAGGTCGAACTGCACGATGGGCTTAGCGAGCGCCATGTACTCGAGCACCTTGTTCATGGTCGATTTGTCGTTCATGTCGTTGGCGGCGTCGGGGTTGACGCACACCTCGGCGGTGTTGAGCATGGCAAGAAGCTCGCGGTCGGGTACGCGCCCGGTGAACGTGACGAACTGCGCCACCCCGAGGTCCGCAGCGAGCGCCTTCATGCGCTCGAGCAATGGGCCGCCGCCGACCACTCCGAAGTGGATGTCGCGCCGGCCGAGCTCGAACACGAGGTGCCGCACCGAGCGCAGCAGCGAGTCGATTCCTTCCTGCTGGCCGATCACGCCGACATAACCGACGAGGTACCGCCGCCCGCACTTCAGGCGCTCGTCCGGCGGCAGCCGCTCGAGGCGCGCGAGACTCGGCCCGCTGCGCACCACGAAGACGCGCTCCGGGCGCATGCCCCCGCGCGTGATCGCGATCTGCCGGTAGGAATCGTTGGTCGCGATCGAGACGTCGGCGGTGCGAAAGGTCGCCCGCTCGAGCCACAGCTGCGCGCGATAGAGGAGGCCGCGCCGCCCGAATTTGGCCTCGTAGAGCTCCGGGCACAGGTCGTGATGATCGAACAGAAACTTCTTGCCGAGCAGCTTGAAGAAGCCGCCGACCAGGAACAGCAGGTCCGGCGGGTTGCAGGCGTGCACCACGTCGAAGCCGCGCGTCAGCAGCACGCGCCATGACAGGATGAACGTCTGGGCGAGGGCGCACGAGTACTCGAGCAGGTAGGCGGCGCCGCCCGCGGCCTCGAGCGGCAGCCGGTAACGATAGATATGCACGCCGTCGATGATCTCGAAGCGACGCTCGCAGCCGGGGCCCGTGGGACAGATGATCGAAACCGCGTATCCGGCCCCGCGCAGGGTGCACGCCTCCTGCCAGACCCGGCGGTCGAAGGGGCTGGGAAGGTTCTCGACGAGGATGAGGACGCGCCTCACCAGCACACTCCCTCGTAGACGCCCGCGACGCTGTGACACTCGCCGATGCGCACCAGATCGACCACGGTCTGGCGGAAGCCGACCCGCGACAGGATGCCGCGAAACTCCGGCGCCGCGTTGCCGATGACGATGGTGCCGGCGTGCTCCAGCACCTCCTCGACGGTCGGGGCGAGCAGCGCCGCGATGTGCGGAATGCGCTGCATGAGGAACTCCCGGTTGGCGCCGTGGATGCTCGCCAGCCTCACGTTGTGGTCGTAGATGCGCAGCTGAAAGCCCTTGCCCAGCAGCCGTTCCGCCAGCTCGACCACCGGACTGTTGCGCAGATCGTCCGTCCCGGCCTTGAAGCTCAGGCCGAGAATGCCGACCTGGCGGCTGCCGTGCTCGATCACCGTCCGCACGGCGCGCTCGATCTGCAGCTCGTTGCTCGGCAGCACCGCCGACAGGATCGGCAGCGACACGTCGAGCGACTTGGCCTTGTGCAGCAGCGCCCTGAGGTCTTTCGGCAGGCACGAGCCGCCGAAGGCGAAGCCGGGCTTCAGGTAGCGGGCCGAGAGGTTGAGCTTGGTGTCGCGGCAGAAGATCTCCATCACCCGGTGGCTGTCGACGCGCAGCGACTTGCACAGGCTGCCGACCTCGTTGGCGAAGCCGACCTTGAGGGCGTGCCAGGCGTTATCCGCGTACTTGACCACCTCCGCGGTCTCGATGTCGGTGCGCAGCAGCGGCGCCGCCAGGTCGGTGTAGAGGCTCGCCAGCAGATCGCCGCTCGCGCGGTTGAGCTCGCCGATCACGGTCTTGGGCGGATTGAGATAGTCGCGGACGGCGCTGCCCTCGCGCAGGAACTCGGGATTGATGCACAGTCCGAAATCCGTGCCGGCCTGCCGTGCCGAGCTGGCTTCGAGCGTCGGGATCACGAGCTCGCGGGTCGTTCCGGGGATGAGCGTGCTGCGCACGACGATCACCGGCGCGCCCGGATGCGAGGGCAGCGCGCTGCCGATCTGCTCGCAGACGCGCCGCACGTGCTCCAGGTCGATCTCACCGTTGCCGCGGCTCGGGGTACCGACGCACACCATGATGAGGTCCGAGCGCGGCACGGCGGCCGCGACGTCCGCGGTCGCCGACAGTCGCCCGGCGGCGACCTCCTGCGCGGTGATATCGCCGATCTCCGGCTCGATGATCGGCGAGCGGCCGGAGTTGACCAGCGCCACCTTGCCGGCATTGGTGTCGACGCCGATGACCTCATGGCCCCGGCGGGCGAGGCACGCGGCGACGACCGCGCCGACATATCCGAGCCCGATCACGCTGATCCTCATGAGCGCGCCTCCACGCCGGCGGGGAGACGCGGGGTCGCGGGCTTGCGCCCGTGCAGGATGCGATGCCAGCCCCAGCGCCGCCCGAGCGCGCGGCGCAGCCGCGGCGGCAGCAGCCGTCCGAGCACGCCCCAGTGCCGGTGGTCGAAGAAGCGCACCTCGTGGCGCACGATCTCGAATGCGGACAGGAGCTTCTCGGCCTCGCGAGCGCCGTAGACCCTGCAGTACGGGTAGTCGGGACCGTTGGTATTGCGACCGAGCCATTCCTCGGGCGGTATGCGAGCGCGCTCGCGATGCAGCTGCCGGTGGCGCTCGAGCTTCGCGCGCGGCAGGCCGAGGCGCGCGAGCAGGCCGATCATCCCGGGAATGCCGAGCAGGCGCAGCCCCAGCTTGCGCAGCAGCATGATCTCGAGCGCGTAGTTGATGGAGGAGCGGTTGTAGAGCATCACCAGCAGCTCGCCACCCGGCGCCAGCACGCGCTCGATCTCGGCGACCGCGCGCCCGACCTCGGGGATGTGCTGCAGCACGCCGAACGAGTACACCACGTCGAAAGCCCCGGCCGGGAAGTCGAGGGAGCGTGCGTCCCGCTGCAGCGAGACTCCCGGGAGCGCGAACACGCGCAGCGCATGCCCCGTGGCTTCAGCCGAGCCCCGGTCGATGTTGATGCCGGTATAGCGCGCGCCCGCGCCGATCAGCTGCCGGGCATCGGTGCCGATGCCGGCGCCGACCTCGAGCACGCGCTTGCCGCGCCAGTCGATCCAAGCGTGGCACTCGAGGATGTGCGGCTGCAGCGCATAACGCTGCCGCTCGACGTCGAGGTAGAAATCGCGCGAGGCGGGCTCGCGCGCGCTCAGCTCCGAATCGCAGGGCTGGCGGTCCCAGTGCTCGCGAACCCGTTCCTGCGCCAGTACTCCATCCATCATGCGCTCCTAAAGATGGCAGCTCTATTCCGCCATACGATTTAGCAACACAGAGGCTGCGCTACGAACCGGGCGGGTAGTCCGAACGGCATTGGTCCGAACGGTATATGAGCTCGGTGCGCAGCAGCGCCGGGCCCGCGAGCCGCGCCCGCCAGACGATCGTGGCAGCGGGCTCGCGCTGGTCGTAGTGCCGGGAGACCCAGCCGCACAGCGGGTGCGTGCTGCCGCGGTAGACCTGCGCCGCTCCCTGCGGGTGCGGCGGGAGGCGCACGGCGAGTGTCCACGGGCCGCGGCGGATCGCAAAGCCCGCCTCTGCGGGCGCGACGGCGCACTCCGCCGCGCAATGGAAGAAGATCTCGACCTCGTGCTCGCCGCGCATCTCGAGGCGGTCCTCGACCGTGAGAGCGCGGGTGCGCTTCGCGAGTGTGAGGCGCCGGCGGTGCAGCACCGGATCGGCGAGGCGCAGATAGCCGTCGTGCCAGCCGTCGAGCGTCTCGATCGCCTCCGAGATCGCGGCGGCGGCGCAGCCCGAGCGCGCCTTGCGCAGCCACAGGAAATCGCCGCCCTGCTCCGACTGATCGACGGCGTCGATGCGCACGGTGTTGTGGGCCGCGGTGCCGCGGAAGTACGCGCGCCAGGCGCCGCCGCCGTGATAGACGTAGGTACCGGGATCGATCAGGAATGGCAGCCCGCCGATCGACAGCGTGAACGACAGGGCGTCCGCGTGTCCGTGAGCCGCGAGTGCTCCGTATCCGAGCGGACCCAAGTCGGCGACCACGCGGATCTCTCGCTCGCTCTCGAAGTCGCTGCCGAGGATGTAGTAGCCGCCGCCCGCAAAGGCGCGGCGCCGCGGCAGGGCGGCCGGCCGCGCGCGCAGCTGCTCGAAGCGCTCCTGCGCCTGCGGGCCGAGCAGCCAGCGGGTCTTGTCGTCGAGCTCGCGCGCCTTGTGCCGCAGGGCGCTGTCCTCGAACAGCACCGCGCCGCTCGCAAGGAGCGAGCGGTAAGGACAGAAGCCCGTGCCCGGTGCGAGCCGCGTCACGGCGCCGTCGTCCGCGTCGCCGATCATCGGCACCCCGCCGCCGGCATCCATGATCGAGGCGAGAAAGGCCAGCATCGCGGCGATGCGCTGCCGGTAGTCGGCGGGGAACGGCTCCCCGGCGCTCTCGCCGGCGAGCAGCGCCAGCAGCAGGAAGTCCAGCACGAACTGCTGATAGCAGACGGCCTGCTCGAGGTTCACTCCGTCGGCGGAGTTCTGCAGCAGCGCTTCGCGCTCGAGAATGCGCCGCGCCGACGCGCACCAGCGGCGCAGCGCCGGCCAGCACGGCCAGGTGAGGCCCGCGATGTAGAGCCCCGCCGCCTCGCCGATGAGGTGGTTGTTGGCCGAGGAATGGCGCGAGAAGTGACCGCGCACGAAGCGGGCGTGCTGATAGATCGAGCCGAGCCATCGTCGCCGGAAGCGCTCTCCCTCGCTGCCCGCGAACAGCGCCGCATCCGCGCCCCCGATGAGCTGCCACGCGATCGACCAGTTGATCAGGCGAATCGCGGCCTCGAGCGCACTGCACCAGTTGGCTCCGAGTCCGTAGGGGCAGGCACTGATCCAGCTCTCGAGGTGCTGCTTGAGGACGCACAGGAACTGCGCGTCGCCGCTCAGGGCGTAAGCCTGCGCCAGAGTCACGAGATGCAGATGGCGGTTCAGCTCCCAGAGGTACTTGATCTCCCCTACCCGGGCGCGATCGCGGTAGTCGAGCCGCTGGCCGAATACGAGAGGTGCCTCGATGCCCGTCTTCGGGTCGCGATTCCAGCGCGGCGGGCAGTTGCCGCCGCAGCGCAGCCCGAAGATGTCGAGCGTACCCGCAGCGATGCGCTCCGCCGCCGTCACGTACGCCGCGGCATCGAGGCCCTGCGGGATGTGCACCCAGCGCTCAGCCGAGGGGTCGCGGTCGGCGCGCGGGACGCGGCCACGGCGCGGCGCCAGCGGCTCGAGATGCGCCGCGATCGAGCGCGCCAGGCGCCAGGGAAGCTCGGCGGGCCCCATGCAGCGCAGCCGATTGAAGCGCCAGCGCAGGGACTGCGCGCGCGTCAGGCCGCCGGCCGCCTCAGGCGGGCGCGACATCGTCCCCCGACCGTGCGCGTGGAGCCTCGCGTAGAGCGCGCCGAGCTCCCCGGCAAGGCGGTGGATGGAATAGCGTGTCCTGACGATGGCACGGCTCGCCTCGCTCATGCGCGCGAGCGCGGCACGGTCCACGGCGAGCGCGCGGATCGCCGCCGCGATCGCCGGCGGAGCCCCTGGCTCGAGCAGCAGGCCGCTCACTCCGTCCGCCACGACCTCCGGGATCGCGCCTACGCGCGTGGCGATCGCCGGCACCCCGGCGGCCATGCTCTCGAGCAGCGCGTACGGCAGTCCCTCGGCATAGCTCGGCAGCACCAGGAGGTCCGCCCATGAGAGCAGCGCGGTCTTGCCGGCACCGCGTACCGGCCCGACGAAGCGGACCTGAGCGAGTCCGCGCGCCGTGACGGCCTCACCGAGACCGGCAGCCTCGGGTCCCTCGCCTGCCAGGATGAGCTCCGCGGTGATCCCCTGAACGCGGGCGAGGTGCAGAGCCTCGATCAGCTCGTACAGGCCCTTCTCGCGCACCAGCCGGCCGAGGTACAGGAGACGCAGCGGCCGGCCGTGCGTCGCCGGCTCGCGCACCAGCGCTTCGTAGGGACGGCAGTCGATGCCGTTGGGCAGGGCGAGCACCGGCGCGGCGACGCCGAAGCGGCGGAATGCCTCGCGCTCGGAGCCCGACATCACCACGATCGCATCCGCCAGGCCCAGCGTCGCGCGCACGAAGGCGCCCGACAGCCGCCGGCCGCGGCAGAATGCCTGCGGCGCCGGACCGCCGTGGACCTGGTAGAGCACCCTGGCGCGGCACAACCTCGCGACCAGCATGTAGACGAGATCGCGCCAGTAGGCGCGCACCGTGAGCGCCGTGTTGACGTGCACGATCGCCACGCGCTGCGCGAGCAGCCGGTAGGCGAGCCGCACGGGACTCACGATCAGGCGCAGCGCCCGTGCTGCGCGGCTCTCGTCGCGCCCTTCCCGGCCGACTTCGAAGTGGATCAGCGAAAAGCTGTGAGCCAGCTCGGATCCGAGCAGCAGATCGACGTGCGTGCTGACGCCGCTCAACGCGGCGCGCCGCGGACCGGTGAGCAGCGCGACCGGCCGCCTCACGCGCACACCTCGCGCAGCAGCTGCTCGTAGCGGTCGATCATGCGGCCTTCGCTGAAGCGGGACTCGACCGTACGGCGCGCGGCGCGGCCCATGGCCGCACGGGCCCCGGTATCGGTGAGGCGCTGCAGGCACTCGACCAGCGCGGCGGTGTCGGCGACCGGGAACAGCAGCCCGTTGCGTCCCGACTCCACCAGCTCCGCCGCTCCGCCCACCTGTGAGTGCACCACGGGGCGCGACATGGCCATGGCCTCGATCGCCGCCAGCGACAGCGCCTCGGTGAGGCTGCAGGTGCACATCACATCGCAGGCGGTGACCAGCGGGCGGATGTCGTCGCGAAAGCCGGTGATGTTGAGGTGCGGCTCGAGGCCGAGCGCGCGCGCCCGCGACTCGATCGCCGCGCGCCGGGCACCGTCGCCGATGAGGAGCACCCTGGCCGGCACGCCGCGCGCCCGCAGTCGCGCGGCGGCCTCGAGCAGCTGTACGTGGTTCTTCTCGGGCCGCAAGCCGCCCGCGATCCCCAATACGTAGTCCGTGTCGGCGTAGCCGAGCGCGGCACGCAACGAGGAGCGCTCCGCCGGCGTCGCGGCGTCGCGCAGGTGCTCGACGTCGACGCCGTTATGGATGACGGCGTTGCGGCGCGCGCGCAGCCCGCGCCGCAGGCAGTAGCGGCGCTGGTACTCGCAGACGAACACCGCGCGCTCCGCCGCCCACATGCACGGCCGGTAGGCCAGGAGCTTGGCCTGCTCCTTGAGGCCCGGCCAGCGGGTCGAATGGTAGATGATGACCAACGGCACGCGCAGGCGCACGAGCGCGCGTGCGAGCGCGGCGTACATGAGAGCGTAGGGATTCGCCGCCACTACCGCCGCGGGGCGCTGCAGCGAGAGAGCGATGGCAAGCCGCCCGGCCGCGCGCAGATCGAGATAGCGCTCGGCCTCGAGGCAGCATGCCGTGCCCGCTCTGCCGAGGCGCAGCCTCGGCGCCTGCGCGGACTCACGCTTGATCCAGGCCGCGTGGCATTCGTGGCCGCGCTCGGCCAGGCGATTCGCCAGCGTGATGGCGTGGCGCTCGGCGCCCCCGTACGCCAGCGAGCCGGTGAGAAACATGAGTCTCACGGCACTGCCCTCAGCGGCGGCGCCACAGGCCCTTGAGGGCCAGCCACCAGTCGCGTCCGAGGCCGCAGAGCGTCACCAAGGCGAGATAGACGGCGCCGAGCAGCACGCCGCCGACCACGGCCCGCGCCGCGGCCTCGAGCGCATCGAGGAAACACATCACGCCCCAGGCGGCCAGTCCCGCCAGCGCCGCGCACAGGAGCAGCAGCGCGAGCGTGCGCCAGTCCTGCACGCGGCGCAGCGCAATCCCGGTGCACCGCGAGATGCGCCATAGCGTCGTGAAGTGCTCGAAGTAGATCGCCGTCACGCTGCCCGCCGCGGCGCCGGCGAGGCCGAAGAGCCGCGCGCCCGCGAAGCTCACCACCACCGAGAACAGCAGCGCCAGCACCCCGATGCGCATGCTGAAGGCGCCCTGGCGCAGCAGCAGCATGATCGTTGCAGGCTCGATCACCAGCGCGATGAGGCCGAGAATGTAGATGCGCATCACCGGCACGGCGTCGACGTAGGCGGAGGTATAGATGACGGTGACGATCTCCCTGCCGAATACGAAGGCGAAGGCGAGCAGCGGATAAGCGAGCGTCGCGACCATGACGCTCGCGCGGCTGTTGAGAGCGAGCATCCCGCGAGTGTCTCCGGCGGCCTCGAGGCGGCTCACGCTCGGCAGGAACGCCTGCCCCACCGACTGCCGGCACAGGTGCACCAGCGGACCGAGGAGCGCCGCGATCGAGAACGAGGCAAAGAGCGCCACCGGGAACAGGAGGCTCGCCACCCACTGATCCGCCTGGCCGCGCAGCCCGTAGAGCGCGCCCGCGAAGCCGAAGGGCGCCGACTGGCGCAGCTGATCGGCGAAGGCGCTGCGCCGCAGGAAGGGTCCGCGTATGCCGTGGTGCCGCGCCACGTATCCGAGGAGCAGCGCGAGCTTGAAGGCCGCGAAGCCGAGCAGCGCCAGCAGCACCGGCTCGAGCTCGCGCGTCAGCATCGCGGTAGCCGACAGCGCCAGTGCGCGCAGTGCCGACAAGCCGACGGTCGCGCGCGCCTGCCAGGCGACGCGCTCTTCGGCGGTGCCGATCAGGTCGAGGAGCGAGGCCATCACCCACAGCATCACGAACAGCGGCACGATCACCTGCTCGCCCACCAGAGCGCGCACGTTGTGGGGCAGCCAGGGGTTCAGCGGACTCACGGCGCACGCGCCGATGAGTCCGGCCGCCGCGAGGTACAGGATCGCCTGGTTGATGTAGAGGCGCTTGCCGTCGGCGTCCGAGCGCGGCAGAAAGTAATAGAGGCTTCCGGCCATCGCCTGGGTGACTATGGCCATCACCGTTCCGGTCACGAGCCACAGCAGACGGTAGCCGCCGAAGGCGGCCGGCGACAGGTAGCGCACCAGCACGACCGGCAGCAGGAACTGGATCGCGTAGTCGAGGGCGTTGGCCACGCCCAAGGACATCGCGCGCGGCGCGAGCTTCTCCGGGATCGAAGGGCTGGCCGGCACCGCGGTGCCGGGTGCGGCGCTCATGAGGAGGCCCGCCGCGCGTGCTCGCCGTACATCAGGCCGATCGCGAGCCAGAGAAACGCCTGCTCGGGCCGCGGCACCAGGCTGCTGTCCGTGAAGTCCGAGACCAGCATCCCGAGGAGCGCGGCTGCCGCGCCCTGAAAGAAGCCGCGCAGCGCCGGCTCGCGGCGCGGATCCTTACCGAGCTCCCGCAGGCCCTGCCAGACGTGCACGAAGTAAGCGCACAGCAGGATCGTGCCGATGAGCCCCATGTCGAGCAGCGCCTGGAGGTAGGCGTTGTGCGGGTGAGTCACCATCAGTGTCTGTCCGCGGCGCATGGCCTCGGACCAGAGAATCGAGCCGACGCCGTTGCCGAAGAGCGGATGCCGCAGCACGTCCGGCAGCAGCGGCAGCCACAGGCCGTTCACACGCCCGGCACTGATCGCGTCCAGCCCCGCGCCCTCCCCGGTCGCCAGCCGCTCGTAGAGTGCGGCCGGCGCGAGCACCAGGGCCGCAACCGCGACCACGGCGGCACAGACGACCGTCCGCGGGCTGCGCCGCCACAGCACATAGAGAGCGCTCACCACGGCGAGCTCGACGAACGCGCCGCGCGAGAAGGTGAGGACCGCCGCCACGACCACCAGACCCAGCGCCGCGAGCAGCAGCCAGCGCTGCGGAACATCCCTGGCCTCGGCCCAGGTGAACAGCAGCAGCGCGTAAGCACTCGCGTAGAGTCTCCCCAGGTCGTTCGCATGCAGACCCAGGGCCGAGAGAAACGTGCGTTCGTCGGCGCTGGCGAGCTCCTGCAGCCCGATGCCTGATTGCGCCACGTACACCGGTACGAACGCCGCCATGGTGCACATCGAGATGACCGCCGGCAGCAGAAATCCCGCGGGCCGCGCCGATTTCGCCGCCGCCGCCGCGACCAGCAGGGCGAACACCACCATGAGCAGCGGCTTCAGCACCATCTCCTGCAGATAGCTCGCGGCGTCGGGGAAGTTGAGCCCCTGGTAGACGACCAGCAGCGTGGGAGCTATCTCGTGGATGTGGCGCGTGCCGATCGCACCGGCGACGAGGATCGGCACCACGTACAGGCACACGAGCGGCCGGGGAAGAAAGCGCGACAAGCTTCCGTCGGCGAAGGCGTGCAGCAGCCACGAGCAGCAGGTCACCGCCAGCAGCACGTTGAGGGGATTCAAGCCGACGATGCCGAACATCTCGTGCGGGAACAACGTGGCGCTGCCGGAGATCGGCATGATCAGGATGAGCAGCACCACGCCGCAGCGGAAGTCGGCCAGTACGAACCCGCACGCGAGGAGTGAGGCGCACAGATAGAACGCGGTCAGCCCGCCGGCGGCGAGCGCCACTCCGCAAAGCGCTCCCAGCAGTGCGATCCCGGGAAGCCGCAGCCGCTCGTCGAGCGCCAGTTGCGTCACTGCAAGGGCCGCTCAGAACGTGGTGAGCACGGCACCGAGAACCAGAGCGCCGGCATCTGTCAGGTCCCGCGCCAGCACGGCGGCATCGTCGAGGCGTGTGTGGTGAGTGCGCGCCAGCACCAGCGCGCTGCCGGCGCTGAAGGCTACGCTGTGCGCGTCGGCACTGTCGCCCGCCGGCGGAGTGTCAATCAGGACGACGTCGTACTGGGCGCGGGCGAGCTCGAGGTAGGTTGCCAGGGCCGGGCGCAGCAACAGTTCCTGCGGGTTCGGCGGCAGGGCGCCCGCCGGCATGACCGCCAGCGGCCCGAACCCCGGTAACGGCACCTCGCCTGCGGCCCGGCCGGACAGCACGGCCGACAGACCGCCCCGATCCGCAATGTCGAAGATGCGGCATTGCCGCGGCGCGCGCAGGTCGGCGTCGATCAGGAGCGTGCGCATGCCGAGCTGCGCGAACAGCACGGCGAGGTTGGCCGCCAGGTAACTGCGCCCCTCGCAGGAGCCCGGGCTCACGATGGCCAGCGCGCGCGGCTCGCTGCCGGGACTCGACCAGCGGATCAGCAGCCGGGTCCGAAGCGCCTTCAACCGCTCGACGCTCGGGTGCGGCGCATCGCGGAAGACGATCAGATCCGGACTGACCGTGCTGCCGTTCAGGCGCTGGCACGGAAAGTCGTACTGCCTGGCGAGCGCCAGGTGCAGATCCTCGCGCGTGATCAGCCCGAGGCTGATCGCCGCCTCCCCGAACCGCAGGCCGTGGCGCGTCTGCTGGAGCCTCAGGACCTCGCCGATGCGCGCGCTGTCGAGCTTGCCCGCAGCGGCGAGGATGCTGCCGATGCGCAGCTCATGCCCCAGCGCTTCGTACGGGGTTCCCTCGAGCGGCTGGGCCTTGGTGCGCGCGCTCATCGCACCTTCAACCCGGTCGCGGCAGCGCACGTACGGCCGCGGCCGGCGGCCGCGGCAGCAGGCCCGCGCGCCTGCCGTCGCCGCTCAGCACCGCGAGCAGCGGCAACGGCACCGCCGCCAGCAGGTCCTCCGCACAGCGCACGCGCGCGTCGCGTCGCTCGAGCAGCGCCACCAGCGCACCGCCCAGACCTAAACCGGTGATAAGGGAGAGCACCAGGTTCAGCGGGATGTTGGGACGGAAGGCGGCAAGCGGCACCGCCGCCGGACTCAGCACCGCGACATTCGTCTGAACCGCGCGGCTGTCGACCCGGCTCGCGAAATAGCGCTGCAGGGCGGTGTCGTAGGCCCGCTCGGCCGATTCCACGTTGTGCTCCAGGACCGGCCGGAGAACGCCCGTCGGCGCGGGATCCTGCGCATACTGCACCGCCCCGGCGCGCGGCGCCGTCGGCCCGTCGCCATTCGCGACGTTCGCGGCCGCCCTGCGCAACTCCGCCTGCAATCGGGCGCGCAGCTCGAGATTCTCCGAGAGCTGCCCCTGGTAGGCGGGATGGTTCACACCGTACTGGGTGGAGAGCTCGCGCAACTTGCCCTCGCCGTGCAGCAGGTCCGCCCGCAGCTGCTGTATGAAGGTGTCATCCCTGACCTGCGCGAGGCGCTCGGGATGGCGCGCGAGCCGCCGCTGCTCGGCGTCCTGGTCAGCGCGCAGCTTGCGCTGCGCGTCCTCGAGATTGGCACGCAGGCCTTTCAGCTGCTCGTCGAACCAGGCGGCTGCCTCGCGCGTCGGCGCGACGCGCAGCTCCAGCATCGTGTCGACGTAGGCGTCTGCAAAGGCGTTGGCGATCGTCGCCGCCAGGCGCGGATCGCCGCAGGTGAAGGTCGCCCGGATGACGCTGCTCTGCGAGGTCTCGACTTTGAGAGCGTGTTGCAGCCGATCGACGAGCTGATCCTCGAGGCGCGGATTGTCAGCCGCGCTGAGGCCGAGCGCGCTGAGCGCCGCCGGATTCTCCACGAGCTTCAGCTGCTGTACTACGCGGCGCGCGACCTTGGGGCTCGCGATGATGTCGGCCTGAGTCTGCAGGTAGGCCAGCTGCTCCTGCGGCAGACCGAGCGCCCGCAGAGTCTCACCCATCGACTGCTCGTCCTTGGCGTCCACCAGCAGCGAGACCGTCGCCCGGTAGCTCTTCGGCATGAGGAGGCTCGCGAGCGTCGCGGCGAGCACCACCGCCGCCAGCGACACGGCGAACACCTTGAAGCGGGCCCGCAGGGCGAGCAGGAACTGTCGCAGACTCACGGTCCGAAGCCCTTAAAAGAGCCGCTCGCGGACCACGATCACATCATCCGCGTGCACGGCGTCCGTAGGGCGAACGCCGACGGTACGCACCTGGCCATCCGCAGTGCGCCTCTGCACCTGGAGACCGCGCAGGGTGCCGCGCGGCGTCACGCCGCCGCCGACCGAGATCGCCTGCATCACGGTCATCTGCGGCTGCAGCCGGTAGGCACCGGCGCGCTGCACTTCGCCGTAAAGATAGAACTGCGGCGCGCGCTTCACGTACACCACGTCGCCGTTCTCGAGCCGCATGTCGTGCGACATGTCGCCGGTGCGGTACATCTCCGGAACGTCGATCGCGGTGCGGGTCTCCTTGCCGTTCTGGGTGCGCACCACGACGACGCTGTCGTCGCCCTCGCCGCTGATGCCCCCGGCGCGCGCCAGGACGTCGGTGAGGCTGTTGCTCACGTCATCCAGCGGGTAGCGGCCCGGCTTGCCGACCTCCCCGAGCACCGATACCTGGCGGCTGCGCACCTGCTGCACCGTGAGGCTCACCTGCGGGTTGATGACGAACTTGCCGCGCACGAGCCGGTCGGCGATGCGCGCCGCCGCGCCGTCCGGCGTGAGGCCGCTGATCACGACCTCGCCAATCAAGGGAAAGGTGATCGAGCCCCGCTCCGAGATGCGCGCCTCGGTGGCGAGGTCGGGGTTCTGAAAGACGGTCACTTTGACCGAGTCGCCATTGCCGAGGAGCTCCGGCGCCGGCGCCGGAGCAGCTGCGCCGATCGCGACGAAGGCGATCGCCAGCACGCCGGCCAGCCAGAGAGCCGCAACTCGTGTCGCCCTAGCCATGAGGGCCAAGCTAACGGCTAGCGGTTATCTCCCCGACCTCTCGAGCGTAGTCCAAGCGAGCTATTGCGGCTGCCTCACCGTCGTCACTACTCTACGCGCCCGTCGAGATCCCACTACGTGTCCGTCATATGGAAATGTCGCCGTGCGGCGACATAGGGGATGCGCTCGACCCAGGAGGACTCCCATGAAATTGTCGAGCGCCACGGCGGCTGTGTTGGTTCTTTCGATGCTGATCGGCTGCTCAGGCAGCGCGGCGAGCGCGAGCCCGCAGAGCGGCTCCGCCCCCGCATCCGCAGCGGGGGCATCGGGCTCACCGGCCAAGACTACGACTACCCAGAGCACGCCGAAGCTGTCGATAAGCGCTAATTCGACAAGCGTGACCTTTCAGATCTCCTACTCCGGTACTCCGAGCTTCGTGCGCGTCTACCTGGACTCGGACCAGAGCGCGAGCACCGGTTATCCGGTTGCCGGCATCGGGGCCGACTATCTGATAGAGAACGGCTATCTCTATCAATATGCGGGCGCGGGCGGCTCCTGGGGCTGGACGGGGATCACGAGCGTCCCCCTGACGAAATCCAACGGAGTCGCGACCTGGAATGTCCCGCGCCCTCTGTTCGGCTCATTGAGCGCCTTCACCGCCGTCGGCAACTACAATTCGGTCAACTCGGCTCCGTTGAGCTACACGCTGGCGGCCGTCACCAGCAGCTTCTCGTTCGCCAGTGTCCCAGCCCAGGCAACCGCCGGCACTGCGATCTCCTTCTCCGTCACGGCGCGAGATGCCAGCAACAACGCCGTGACGGGCTACACCGGCACCGTGTCGTTCTCTTCTTCTGATCAGAGCGCTGCTCTTCCTGCCGCCTATACCTTCTCGAGCGCGGACAACGGTACCAGACAGTTTTCTGCGACCCTGCAGACCGCAGGAAGTCAGACCATCACAGTCACCCAGACAGGCGGAGCGCCTGCCGCCACGACCCCGACGATCAGCGTGGCGTCTGCGGCGCCGCCCCCGGGGACCACTCGCACTGCCTTGCAGTGGCCGTTTGCGAGCAGCAGCATCTGGAACATGCCGATCGGCTCGGGCGCGAGCTACGTGGCCTCGGGCCTGCACTACACGACGACTCCCGACAGCACCGAGTATTGGTACGACATGCCGCAGAGCGACCACGAGCGCATCGTGCTTACTCCGGCCGCTCCGCTGACCGACGTCTACATCAGCACCGTGGGCTGGAGCGGCGGCAACCGTTGCGCCGCGACCGGCGGCGTATTCTTCGCCGCGCCGATCCCGGCCGGCTACGTGGTGGCCAACAGCACGGACAACAATGGCGCCGCCATTCTGCTGGCCGACGGGATGACCATCGTCCAGACACAACCCTTCACTAAATGTGCAGGTTATTCCTACGCCACCACCATGCAGGTGCCCTGGAGCCTCTCGGTATGGGAATACAACCTGGAAACCGGAGATGGAACTCTGGGAGCCCACGGCGGCTCCAATCTTTCCACTCTTGGTGGAACGATCCGTCTGGGAGAGCTCAGACCCGGAACGCAGATGCGCCATGCCCTCAAGGTCAATGTCTACTCGACAGCGGACCTGGGCCTGTGCGCTGGAAATTTCAGCGCCTGCTTTACCTGGCCGGCGGCAACTGCCGACAGCTGGGCGGCTGATGCGGGCAGCGGCTACGGCTCGGCAGCCAACAACACCAACTCCGCCATGAAAATGGGCGCTCTGCTGGCGATTCCGGCAAGTGTGAACCTCGCCACTATCGGTCTGCAGTCGGTGCCGGGAAAGATGCTCGCCTGGACCCTGCAAAACTATGGAGCCTATATCGTCGACAGCCGCAGTGGCCCGGGTTTTGACTTTTCCATCGAAGACGGAGCCGCCGGCAGCAAGGCCGACGAATTTCAGGCTGACTATGGCTATCCGTTCGACGGCCGGCTCGGATACATGACGCTGACCGATTCCTCAGGACAGCCCACGCCCCAGGCTCAGTGGGTGAGTGATATTCGCCTCATCATTGATTACCTCCGGGTTGTCAGCAACACCTCCCCGACTACCATCGGCGGCGGTGGAGCCCCATTGCAACCATTGGCCCCTCCGTTTCAATAGTAAGCGAGTTAGCGCCGCTCGATGGCGGCGCCTGAAAACGGCGCCGCCATCGCGACTGATTGATCCCGCGCGTCCGAGGGCCAGGCGGCTACGGAAAAAGCCAACGCACTTAACGCTTTCTTCGCCCGGACGTTCGCAATGACGCAAGGCTACGTCGCCAAGAGCAACTCCACTATCCCACTTGAGTTTGCGAGCCTTCGGGGCGGCGCGAGTACAAGGCGACGGTCGGTGAGAGAAGGTAAAACAGAATCCTGCCGCGCGCGCCCCTACCGTTTCCGGGAGTCATCCAACGGGCGAGTGAACGTACACCGGTCAGTTGCTCCTGTCGCATCAAATCCAGGCGGTCGTAGACTTCCAGGCCCAACTCGCGCAGTTCGCCCTTTAGCTGCGGGTACGAGAACCAGTGAATCGCCGGAAACTCTGTGTAATTCACCAGGTCCCGCCGGTGCTTCATTATCCACGCTAGCACTCGGTCGCGCGCTGCGCTTGGTAGCCAGGGGTAGAAGGGAAAATGGTTCACTTCACCCTGAAACGGATGGTGCCTGTTCGTAGTAGTGAGCAAGAAGAGCCCACCCGGCGCCAGTGCACGCACCGCCTCGAGTACCGCAGCACGCCAATCGGGCACATGCTCCAAGAGGGAATTAAGAATAACTACATCGAACTGCCCGACATCAGCGGGAAGACCTGTTGCGTCGGCTACGATCCCTCGGAACACCTGGGGATCAGTCAGACCCTCGCGACTCTGGGCGCGTGCAATAAATTCCGGATCAAAATCAACGCCGGTGACCTTGCAGCCGCGCGCTGCCCAGTGAACGCTCCACGCACCCGTTCCACATCCGATATCTAGAACCTTCAGCGGCTTTCGCTTGGGAAGGAGTCCCTCGAAGCGTTGGCACTCACGGTGAAATTCACCGGGGTCTGCAGGCGGCCCCACAGCGATTCGGTTCATTTCCAGATAGGACTTGCGCAATTCATCCGCCAAGAAGGGTTGGGATGCGAAAGACGGATTGCTCATGGGCACAACCTCACGGACGGCCGGGGTCTTCCATCAAGATCAGGGATCCTCGGGTTGCCCGTCCGATTTCAGATTCCGAGGTATCGGTCCCGTAGTCCAATAGAACCAAACCCAGCGACCTCCAGGCGCGTGGGGCCAGCGCCTACAGCGAGAGCCGCGCCTTGAGCCAGAGAACGTCGGCGGCGTAGCCCCCGAGGGGGATGTTCGACGAGCGCGTCTCGTGCAGGTAGCTCAACTGCACGCTGACCCAGGTAGCCGGCGTGTAGGCGAGCAGGACGCTCTGGGTCTGCACGTGATCGTCGCGCGGCAGGGCGGCGCCGAGCGCCTCGGCCGGATCGTCGAGATAGCTGCGCTCGAGCCACGCGAGATCGGCAGACAGGTCGAGGTACTGCGTCGCGTGCCACAGCGGGCGCAGCGTGATCCCCCGGACCATGACGATGCTCGAGTGGATGTACTCGTAGGGGCTGATATCGCGCTCGGCAATGGCGCTCAGCGAGGTCTTGCCGGTCGGCGTCCAGGTGTACTCGATGCGCCCGGTGGTGCGGTCGAAATCGCGCACCGTCACCTGGTCGTAATGACGGCTCACCTGATCGACACGCGCGACCACGTGCGAGGGCGTATCGGACCCGAAATCCGCCACCACGCCGAAGCCGTACTGCGTATAGCCGTTGTCGACCAGCAGGGTTCCTATGGGCTCGGCCACGGGGAAGTGGCCCGTCTCGAGGCGCGTGTCGAGACCGAGCCAGTTCCCGGGCGCGACCGCGCGGCTGAGGGAAGCCTCGAAGGAGTCGACGGTGACGTTGTTGTACTGCCCGAGGGGATCGCTGTTGCTCTGCGCCAGATCGTCCGCCGCCCCGAACAGCTTCCAGTCGGGCGTGACGAGCCACGAGCCCTTGGCAAACTCCTCGCGCAGGTGGATCTTGTCGGGCACCGCGTTCAGCACCTCCTCGAAGGGCGCGAGGGAATAGTCTTCTGTCATGCCCACCTCGCCGCTCAGGTTCCTGCCGATCTGCCACAGCCAGCTGCCGCGCAGGTCGTAGCCGTCGTAGTCGAGCGCGTGAAAGCGATCGTAGCGATAGCTGTTGTAAGTCACAGTGGCGTCGAAGCGCTGCAGGCTGACGGGCACGTCCGCCGTGAGGCCGAACGAGGTGGTGCGGTAGGTATCGCCGCGCGAGGGGTAGCCGATCTGCGTGAGCGGAGGGGCCTGGTCCGATATCCGGTATACGTTGTCGTCCGTGGTGACGGTCTCCTCGGCGAACGGCGTGAACTTGCTCGTCTCCTGAGACTGCACCGGGCTCGCGGCCAGGCCCGCGAGCGCCGCCAGACACGAGGCCGCGGCTGCCTGCCACCAGCGCAGCGCAAGACGCCGCGCCGTGTGCCGGCACGGCGGCGACGTCCCTGTGAGGCCGGCGCTCATCGGCGCCGCAACCGATGCGGGTCGAGGCTGCGGCTGCCGCCCGCGGACATCCGCCGGCGCGCGATCGCCCAGGCGGATGCAAGCCCGGCGACGAGCAGCGCCCAGCTGCCGGGCACGGGCGGCCGGACCATGACCCTCGCGAGCCACGCCAGCAGCTCGCGCTCGCCGGGCACCGCGGCACTGGCTGCGCTCACGTGCGCCGCAGGCGGCGCGCCGGCCAGCCGCAGCGCGTGCGGCGCGCTGCCCGCCTGTGTCGCCATTGCCGTGAACGACAATGCCAGGATCGCTCCTTTGAGGCGCACCGGCGTGCGGGCTCGCGTGGGTTTCATGACGGAACCTTCACGGGTCGAGGAAGCGCAACGCCATGGCCCGGCCGACCGCCTGGGTGCGATTGCGCACGTTGAGCTTGCGCAGGATCTTCTGAACGTGATTCTTGACCGTCAGCGGACTGATCCCGAGGATGGTGCCGATCTCGAAATTGCTCTTGCCGAGATGGATCCAGCGCAGGATCTCCTTCTCGCGCACGGTGAGCAGGTCGGGCGTATGTGCCGCCGCCTGGGCGGGCGCCAGCGGGCGCGCGAGCTGCGAGCGCATCCACGCAAGGTGCAGGAACGGCACGATGAGCTCGAGCGCAAACGCCTGCTCATCGCCGAGGTCGCCGGCGAGTGCGCCGAGGACGAACAGGCTCACGGGTTTGCCGAGCGAATCATAGGTGCCGTGCACCATGACGCTGTCCGGCCCGATTCCTTGCAGCTCGGTGGAAAATTCGCCGCGCACGGGCGCGTCCGCGCCCGCGACAGCGCACACGATCGGATGAAAATCGCCTTCGATCCAGCGCTTGACCAGGCCGGCGACCAGCTCGACATCCTGTTGGAAGAGCGCCCGCAGTCTCTCCGCGTCGATCCACGGGCTCGCGAAGCAGTCGACCTGGTAGGCGAGCGCGCGCTCCTCGCGCAGCGCGCACAGCAGCAGCTCGTGCCTGAGGACATTCTGCAGCAGCCCCTGCGTCCAGCCGAACAGCTGCGGGCGCGAGTGCACCCGCAGCGAGGCGTCGATGTTGAGCAGGTACGACTCGAGCGCCCGGGCATCGAGCAGCCGCGCACCGCCGGCCGGCCAGCGCTCGGGACCGCGGGAAGGTGCGCGCGCTCCGAACGGTCGGGTCTGTATCTTCACCTGCGTGTCGCTCACCTGCATGGTTGCCTGCGCTTCCTTCCGCGGACAAACACGTGCCCGCAGAGGCGAGCACTATGTGAAGCGTTTGTTATGCAGTCGTGATGTGCCGGCAAAGCCTCCGCGGTAGTCCTTTCTGCCTAGGCTAAGGTCCTTGCCGCTTCATCGGCGCGCGCGGCGGAGGCCTTTAGGCTGCGCTCATGTCGGCGACCGGCCTGCAGCTGCAGCGCGATGTCCTCCCCCGCCGCGTCGCACCGGCGGCGCAGGTCGCCGGCACTCTCGATCCCCTCATGTCGATCGCCGTGCTGCTGCTTTGCGCGGCCCTCTTCCGGGTCCACCTCCAGGGCGCGTATCTGATACTCGCATTGCTGGTCTTCTCCCTCACCTTTCCCGGCAAGGCGCCAGCCGTGGACAGCGTCCCCGCGCTGGCCGGCGAAGTCACGGCGAGCTGGTGCACCACCGTCGCGGTGCTCGCGGTCATCGGCTGGGCGACGCAGACGGTGGAAGTCTTCGATCAGCGGGTGCTGCTCGCTTGGCTGCTGGCGACACCCGCCGCGCGCTTCGCCGGACACCTCGCGCTGCCACCCCTGCTGCACCGGGTGTATGCCGCCCGCAACGTCCAGCGGGTCGCCGTCATCGTCGGTGCGTGCGAGCTCGGCCGCGCGCTCGCGGAGCGGCTGCGGAGCAATCCGCTGCTCGGCGTCCGCGTAGCCGGCTTCTTCGACGATCGCGGCCCGGTGCGCACCGGGGAGGAAGCCGTGGGCGCCGTCCTCGGAACCCTCGGGGAGCTCGCGGACTACGTCAAGGCGCAGCGCATAGACCTCATCTACATCACGCTGCCCATGGCCTCGCAGCCGCGCATCGTGCGGCTGCTCGATCAGCTGCACGACACCACGGCGTCGATCTATTTCGTACCCGACATCTTTCTGTTCGATCTCATCCAGGCGCGCATCGATACGGTCGACGGCATGCCGATCGTGTCGGTATGCGAGACCCCGTTCCGCGGACTCAACGGACTGGTCAAGCGCGCCAGCGATATCGTGCTGGCGCTGCTCATCTCGGTCATCGCGCTGCCCCTGATGCTCGCGATTGCCGTCGGGGTCAAGCTGAGCTCTCCGGGGCCGGTGATCTTCCGTCAGCGGCGCTACGGCCTCGACGGCCGGGAGATCGTGGTCTACAAGTTCCGCTCCATGACGGTCACCGAGGACGGCGGCGTCATCCGGCAGGCGACGCGGGCCGATGGACGCGTGACGCGCTTCGGCGCCTTCCTGCGCCGCTACTCCCTCGATGAGCTGCCGCAGTTCATCAACGTGCTGCAGGGACGCATGAGCGTGGTCGGCCCGCGGCCGCACGCCGTCGCCCACACGGAGCTCTATCGCAAGCTGATCAAGGGCTACATGTTCCGCCACAAGGTCCGGCCCGGCATCACCGGCTGGGCGCAGGTGAACGGCGCGCGTGGCGAGACCGACACGCTGGAGAAGATGGAGCGCCGGATCACCTACGACCTGGCGTACCTGCGCCACTGGTCGCTGCCCCTCGACCTGTGGATCGTGCTGAAGACCGTGCTCGTCGCCCTCGACGGGCGCAATGCCTATTGATCGAACGCCGCCCGGCCCGCGCGCAGGCGTATCACTCCGCGCTGGTCCGGAAGCAATAGCCGGCGCCGCGTACCGTCTCGATCATCCGGTCGCACCCGCTCGGCTGCAGCGCCTGGCGCAGCTGGCGGATATGAACGTCGACGGTGCGGTCCTCGACGAAGACGTGATCGCCCCAGACTTCGTCGAGGAGCTGGCTGCGGCTGTAGACACGGTCGGGGTGCGTCATCAGAAAGTGCAGCAGCCGGAACTCGGTGGCCCAGAGCTTGACGTTGCAGCCGCCCGCGGTCACACGGTGTGCCGCCGGATCCAGCGTCAGGCCGTCGAGCTCGACCGGCTCTTCGCCGAGGAGCGGCGCGCCGCGGCGCACCACCGCCTTGATGCGCGCGAGCAATTCGCGGTGTGAGAAGGGCTTGGTGAGATAGTCGTCCGCCCCGGCTTCGAGCCCGGTCACCTTGTCGGTCTCATCGGAGCGGCCGGTCAGCATGATGATGGGCATCTGCTTCGTGCGGCGGTCGGTGCGCAGCGTCCTGAGAAAGGACACGCCGCTGGCGGTCGGCAGGACCCAGTCGAGCAGCATGAGCCCCGGGAGCTGTGTGCGGATCGCTTCCGCGGCCTCCTCGACGCTCGCGGCGCGCATCACCTCGAAACCGGCCCGCTCCAGACCGGCCGCGATCAGGCGCTGGGTCACCAGTTCGTCCTCGACAATGAGAATCGCGCCCCGCACGGCCGGGAATCATAGGGCGCGGCCCTGCGAGCCGGTATCGCCGAATGTCGATCTTGTTGTAGGTCTCGAGCGGCGCCTGTGTGGCGCTGCATCGACAAGCGCGGTCGCCCGGGAAGATCTGCCCGGGCTCGGTCGTATGGCACGACGTACGGCTCAGATGCCTGGAGACGAAGATGATGACAGTCGACAAGCGCAGCAAAGGACTCGGGCCTTCCGAGCTGCGTGCCGCAGGGCGGTCCGAGACGACCAGGTACCTCGAGTGGGTGGCGGAGAGGGTTCGCGGCGAGGACTTCTGGACCGCCGTCAAGGAGGACGTCATTGAGAATTTTGCGAGCCTGCTGAACCGCGAGCTGCCCGATGAGCTGTGGGCGGCCGCCTACTCGCAGCGCGATGGCAAGGACTACCTCATCACGTTCGCGGCGGTACTGGAGCGGCTGCAGGAGTACTGCGGGCGGGTCGGCAAGCGCGGATAGGTGGTCGAATGTGCTCGCCGGCATCGAGGAACCGGGCACGGATGGCGCGCGATGCGGGGACCTCGATCCAGCGGAATGACGCTACCGCGACCACCGTGCATCCGGCCGCGACGGCGCCCGCCGCGATCGCGCCGCTGACGGCGCCCATGGACGGGAGAGCGTGCAGGATCGCAACGCCGACGTTCTGATGAATCAGGTAGAGCCCGTACGACGCCGCGCCGATCGTCACCAGCGGCTTGCACGAAAGGACGGATACTAACGGCCGCAACCAGAGCGCGGCCGCGAACAGGATCGGGACCAGTACGACCACACCGATCGGAACGGCGTCCCGCACGCCGGCCGCAGACTCGGCGACCAGCTCCAGCGTGCCGAGCGAGATCAGGAACACTCCGAGCGGGCGATGCAGCCGGAACGCAAGCGAGTGAAACCCGACACCCATGACAAACCAGGGAAGAGAGAGCGGAATCAGCAGATTGTTCGAGACCGGCGAGGCAAGCGGAATCCGCACCAGCAGCAACGTGCAGGCAACCACGGACAGCAGGCCCATGCCCGCACGGAACCGGTTACGGGCGCTGAAGTACACGAGGCACGCCAGCGCGTAGAACTGGACCTCGGCGTACAGCGACCAGTACGCGCCGTCCATGCTGTAGAAGCCGACACCGGGAGCGATCCGATTCAGAACCACGGGGTCGATGAAGGTGATGGCGGATGCGAACCAGGCCCAGCGCTCCGGGAACGGGGCGTGCGGGATCAGCTGCATGGCGGCGAAGGTGAGCGCGCTGAACACGAGCATCGCGGGGCCGAGACGGGCGTAGCGGCGCACCACGAACTCGCGCGGCGTGCGGCAGCGATCCAGGGTCATTGCGATTACGAACCCGGAGATCACGAAGAAAAGCCGTACCCCGCAGCCGCCGAAACGCGCGCCGGGCAAGTCGGCAAGCGCTGTGCCGTAGGGGTAGAGGGCCTCGGCGCTGAGGGGCGGACACCAGCGGCAGCAGTAATGGAATGCGACCACGGCGAGAATCGCGAGCGCGCGCAGCCCATCGATGCTGGCGATTCGCCGGCTGTCCATCCGGACGAGACTGGGCGACGAGGGTTAGCGCGCCGCGGCGGCGCCCATGAGCCGATCAGCGCATGCCCTGGTGCGGATCTCCGGCGCTCGTCAGTGCGCACGCCCCGCGGCCGCCCGGTCGAACGTCCAGGTGACGGTGCGCGTGCGCACCGCGCCGGAGCGGGCGCTGCCACGAAGATGCGGCACCCGCCAGAAGATCTGGCTCCCGCGGCGCACGAGGTGTCCGCGGACGTGATGAAGGCGCGGGCCCCGCCTGCTCCCAGGCAGCCCGGCTCGCGCGCAGTCACGGTACTCGGGCAGCACCGGGGCCGTCACCTCGACGTGCTCGAGCAGCGGCGCCTTGCCGCCCTGCAAGCGCCGCCGGTTGAGATGCTCGAGCGTCCTCACACGCTGCGGCAGTCCGGTGCGCGTCGCGAGGAGGAGAAAGAACGCGAGCAGCATCGGGATGTCCGTCGCAATCGTGCCGGCGGCCTGCCGCCACAGCGCGAAGGCGAGCTCGCTCGAGAGCCGCGCGCTCCCGTAATACTCCGACCAGCTTTGCTCGTAGCGAAAGCGAAAGCAGCGTCCGAGGATATCGTCCTCGGGGCGTTCGCTGTCGCGGACTCTGCGCGCGAGTCCCCTCTTTCCGTCGAGAGGTTCGGGCTCCTCGCCCGGCGCCGTATCGAGATCGAAGTACGCCTCGACGCTGCTCGCGAGCACATCCGGGTCTGCCGCGCTCCAGAAGGTGCGGACCAGGCCGCGCCGGCCGTCGCGCGTGGCTCGAACCCACGCACCGCGGCGGCCCACCCATTGGGCGCCGCCCTCGATCATGGGGAAACCGTACTGCCGCAGGGCGTTCTGCCACGGGGCGCTGCACCACTCCATCCACAGCGCCTGCGCGGGTATATGCAGGAGATCGGCGCAGGCGATCGAGCCTGCGCCCCTGGAGTAGGCGAGATCCGCGCACAGGCGCGTCAGGTCGTCGCTCAGCACATAGCGCACGGGACAACCCGCCACGCGGTCGGCGCAGTCGGCGGTGTTGTTCAGCACGGCTACCTTGCCGCTCGTGCGGTGGCGCACCAGGAAAGGCGCACGACATTGCGCGACGCTGTCGATGAGATTCACGCCGCCAACGTAGCAGCGCGCAGCGGGGCTCAAGAAAAAATGTGATGAAGTCGCGCGCTGCGGTGACGATGCCGGCCGATGTGCGCTACAGGCCCGGCGCCTCTGTTCCGTCCGACCAGTGCGCGACCGGCACCATGAATACGGTCTCGGGCTCCGGAACTTCGCGCTCGTCGAGAACCACGGGCGAGCCCGGAAGGTTGGCTCCCCAGGCTGCCGCCGGTGCCTTCGGCACGTGGAACATGAGATGCGAGTGCCAATGGCCGCCGGCGTCGCTCAGGTAGCCATCCCTGGACATCATGAAGGACATCGCACCGGGCTCGGGCGGCGCGAGCTCCTGATGCTCGAACGCGGCGCGCACCTCGGTAAGCATCTGTGCCCGGGAGCGTCCCGCCAGTGCCAGCCTGGTGCGTCGCAGCGTGTACTCGAGGATCGACCTGGACGCTGCCGGGTTGTAGCACACGGGTCCCCTGATCTTCGGATTCCAGAAGTCCTGGCTGTCGAACGGCGACATCCACGACCGCTCGACGAGGCAGGTGAATCCGTTGGTGCCGCTGACCGCGGTCTGGTACCCGTGCGGCGTGAGAGCGAGGATCGCGGCCTTGCCGGAGATCCCCGCCGGCGCCGCACTGCGCGCGAGCGCGATCTCGGCGCCGCGATCCATCAGATACTGCTCCAGGCGCGCCATATGCTCGTACGAGCTCGCGTGAGCGGGAGTGTCCTTCGGCTGCGCCGCCGCCGCCGCCACGATGCCTGCCAGCGCGCACAGCGCTGCGGCTTGCGCGCCGGCTCCCGCCAATCGCCGTGCGTTTTCGGTGTTCATGCGGTCGCTCCGCTGTCAGAGAGTTCGCGAATCCTAGCGGCGCCCGCGTGCCGGCGCGAGATCCCGGCACTCGTCCCGGAAAATGCCGCGCTCGTCCCCAGGCGCGTTACATATGCGCCTGCACCATGGCCGGTCGAGTCCGCCGCAACCTCGCTCTTATGCCATGATCTGCGGATGGTTGCGCTTCCCGGCGCCTTCTGGCCAAACACCGAGCAGCTCGCCGCCGGCGACGAGCGGCAGTCGCTGTCCCGTCGCGCCGTGCTCGTTCTCGCCAGCCTCTTCTGGGGCTACGTCACGTTGACCGACATCGTGTACGCAGAGGCCATGCGCATCGAGATGCTGGAGATGACCAATATCGCGGTCTTCTGGCCGTGGCAGTACCGTCTGCTGCAGCACGTGCTGATGCTCCCGCTGCTGCTCGTGTGCTACGCGACGGCGGTCCGGATCGGCTGGAGGCCGGCGCGCCGGCGCGTGCCGCAGCAGCTCGCGCTGGCGCTCGGCTTTTCCCTGTCGATGTTCTGGATGGTCCTGGTCGCCAATCTCATCCTGCATGAGGTCACCGGGATGCCCGCCGCTCCCTTCGGCATATTCAGCAAAGGCGATTGGGCGGTGTGGCTGTCCAGCACCGCCACGGCTCTGCTTGCCTACGGATTCGGTCTGACGCTGCTCACCGTGGTTGCGACCTATCGGCGCTATCACCTGCTGCGCCTGCGCAACTCCGAGCTGCGGCGCGACTGGGCGGGTGCGCGGCTCGCCGCCCTGCGGGCGCAGCTCTCGCCGCACACCCTCTTCAACGTCCTGCACACGATTCAGGCGCGCATCAGCGGTGAGCCGGAAGTCGCGGAGCATCTGATTGCTTCGCTGGGAGATCTTCTGCGGGGCCTGCTGCAGGCCGGCGAGCGCGACTACGCGCAGCTGCGGGACGAGCTCGAGTTCGTCGCGCTCTATCTCGGCCTGCAGGTCGGGCGCTTCGCCGATCGGCTGACGGTGCACGTCCAGAATGGCCCCGAGGTGCCGGCCGTCTGGGTGCCGAGCCTCATTCTCCAGCCGCTGGTCGAGAACGCAGTCGTTCACGGCCTCGCAGATCACAGCGGCCCGGTGCGGATCGACGTGACCTGGGACCTGTCGCCCTACCGTCTGCAGCTCAAGGTGGTGAACTCGATCGGCCCGGGTCACGCCCCCGGAGCCGGCGGCTTCGGGCTCCGCAACGTGCGCGAGCGGCTCGCGGTCCAGTTCGGCGGGCGTGCGGTGCTCTCCTCCGGACCGGGCGATGCCTCGACCTGGGTGGCGACGCTGCACCTTCCCGTGCTGCGCGAGTGGCGTTCCGTGGATGCCCCGGCAGCCGCGATGGGGCGGGCGTGAGGGTCGTCATCGTCGACGACGAGGTCGCCGCCCGCAAGGCGTTGCGGGAGCGTTGCGCCACCGAGCGGGACATCGAGGTGATCGGGGAATACGCCGACGCCGAGACGGCGCTCGCGGCACTGCCGCAGCAGGCGCCCGACCTCATATTCCTCGACGTGAAGATGGGAAAAGTCTCGGGGATGCAGCTTGCCCAGGCGCTCGAGCCCGAGACCGCTCCGCTGGTCGTCTTCGTGACCGCCTTCGACCGCTACGCGCTGCAGGCCTTCGAGGTGAATGCCGCGGACTTTCTGCTCAAGCCCTTTGACCGGGAGCGCTTCCGCACCATGTTACGTCGGGTGCGGGAACGCCACGCGGCGCGCAACTCCGCGAACTATCAGATCGCCGCCGCGACCCTCGCCGAGCTGCAGCGTCTGGCGCAGGCGCGGCTCGAGGCGCGGCCGCGACTCCTGGCCGAGACCGGCGGCTCGCTGCACATGGTCGACGTCGCCGATATCGAGCTCGTGACCTCGGACCGCAACTATGTCGTGCTGCGCGTCGGCAAGGAATCGTTCCACGCCCGCAGCACACTCACCCAGGCCGAAGAGTCGCTGCGCTCGCAGCCGATGCTGCAGATCAACCGCTCCTGCATGGTGAACGTGAATCATGTCCGGCAGGTGAGCCGCACACCGCGTGGCGACTACGTGTTCGTCCTGAGTGGCGGTACCACCGTGGCGAGCAGTGAGCGTTTCCGCCACAGGGTCCGGGAACGCATCGGGCAGTTCGCCGTCGGCGGCTTGAAGGACTGACCGCCCGCCGCTGAGGGCGCCGGGACGAGCGTAGGAGATTTGCGGACGAGCGCGAGAATCCTCACTGGACGCGGCGCGCGCCGGCCGGTGAGATAGCCGCCATGAACCTCCTCATCGTCGATGATGAGCCCGCGGCTCCCGTGTCGCACCCGGCACACGCCGCTCGGGCGCAGGCAGTCGCACCCCTCGCCCCGCCGGCGGCCGCGCCCTCCGAAGGCCGCGCGGGCCGGCCCCTCTTTCTCGTCGGGGAGCGCGAGCATCGGCTCTACCCCCTGGATCCCCTCGCCATCGACTATGTCGAATCGGCGGGTAACTACGTCACTTACCACCTCGCCGGCGTCGAGTACATTTGCCGCGAGTCGATCAAGCGGCTCGAGGCGGTGCTCGCACCGGCCGGCTTCGTGAGAATCGAGCGCTCGCTGCTGCTGAATGTCCGCGCCATCGCCTACGCTCAGCCGCTCGGCCACGGATCCTTCGTCTTCACGCTCGTCTCCGGAGCGCGGCTGCACTCCGGCCACGCCTACCGCGACACGATTCTCGCGGCGCTCCCTTTGCGGCGGCGTGCGCCTAGTCCTTTGTCAGCGTCTCGTTGACGATCAGGTTGAGCTCCCAGGTCTTGCCGCCGTCGGCCGAGAAGGCCTGCTCGAAGCGGCAGCGGGTCGGCGTGATGACCACCACGTCGTAGCGCACCAGTATCGTCCTGCCGTTATAGGGTTCCTGATCGAAGAACCGGCCGTGGCCGCCCTCGAACCCGCCGATGGCGGGCGGGCTCAGCACACCGGCCGCGCTGCTCGAGATGTTCATGCTCCACTTGCCGGTCTGCGGGTTGTAGAGCCGCAGCGTCAGGAACTCGAGGTGGCCCGACGGGCCGTCGAGCTCCACCTCCCCGAGGTTTGCGCGGCCACCCCAGAGCTTGCGCACCACGTCGGTACCGTCGTACTCGACCCAGTTGGTGGATCCGGTGAGCGGGTGCAGCAGGCGCCGCGTATGTACGTGCCAGCTGCCGATGTCCCAGTCGAAGTCGTGTTGAGCGTCGCGCGGCGGCGCTGGCGGCGGCGCGGCGCTGGCAGCCGGTGCGCCCGGCAAACAGCCCAACAGCACCGCGATCGCGATCAGTAGCGCTCGTTGCATACGCGGAGCATGCGCGAAGCGGCCACGCGCTGGCAACTGTCAGAGTGCCGCTGACGCGGGCGCGCACCGTTGCGCAAATGGTCCGGCGCGTCTCGCGAGTCAACACGCGGCACCGCTGCACGCTCGCCCGCGGCAGCCGCCGCTGCCGCGCCCGCGGCGCGCACGTCCGGCGCAGCGGCAGCGCTTTCATCACGGCAACCGGCCTGCTCATCACGTTAGTTTCCGCGCGTCGTCACATTGGAGCGCGGCCCGGGTTTTCGGCGGTTATCGTCCCCTGCACGGGGAGGCTGGATTCGGCTCCACGCGGGCGCGCAGCGGCGCCGCCCGTGGCACGGGAGCAACTACAAGCTCGAACAGATTCTTTCAGGGGAGATACACATGACTCGCACGCGCAAGGTGCTGATCGCGACGCTGGCGGTATTCGCAAGCCTGTTCCTGCCTGACGCTCTGGCTCAGCAGCCGCCCGCGGCCGCGCCGGCCGAAGCAGCGGCCGCTCCTTTGCAGGAAGTCGTCGTGACCGGCTCGAGAATTCCGGTGCCGGCAAACATAACGGCGACCAGCCCCACCACGATCGTCTCGAGCCAGGAGATCAGGCTGCAGGGCAGCACCGACATCACGGATCTGATGAATCTCCTGCCGCAGAATATCATCGGGTCGAATTCGGACTTCGGCAACACATCCAGCCCATTGACCGCGACCGGCGGCTTTTCCACCGTGGATCTTCGCGGCCTGGGTCCCCAGCGCACGCTGGTTCTGGTCAATGGCCGCCGCCTCGGCGCCGGGGACCCCAGCACCTCGAATCAGAACGTCGCGCCCGATATCGACCAGATACCGGTGCCGCTGATCGAGCGGGTCGATGTAGTGACCGGCGGCGCCTCCGCCACCTACGGCTCCGATGCCATCGCGGGCGTCGTGAACTTCATTCTCAAGAAGGATTTCGACGGCATCCAGATCGACGGGCAGTACGGCTTCGACCAGCACGACCAGCACAGCACCTACATCCAGAGTCTGCTTGGCGCGAATGATCCCAACACTGGATTCACCGCGCAGCCGTCGGTTCCCACCGGCAGCATTCGCGACGGCTACAAGCACGACCTGTCGATAGTCATGGGCCGAAACTTCGACGACGGTAAGGGAAACTTCACCGGCTACTTCGTCTATCACCAGCAGGATCCGGTGACGGCCTCGGCGCGCGACTTCTCGGACTGCCAGTTGGTCTCGAACGGTCTGTTCGGCGCGCCGTCTTTCTCGGGCGTGGAGTGCCTCGGCAGCTCGAACTCCAATCGCTTCACTCCGCAGGGTATCGCCCCCGGCGCCGGAACGCGTTACACGGTGGTAGGCAACCAGTTCCTCCCCTGGCCGCAGGCCGGATCGAACCCGCCGGCGATATTCGATTTCAACAGCTTCGAGTACCTGCAGCGCCAGGACAAGCGCTTCCAGGCCGGATTCCTGGCGCACGAGGAAGTCAACGAGCATCTCCAGCCGTACATGGAATTCAGCTGGATGGACGATCGCAGCGTGGCGGTCGTCGCTCCATCGGGCCTCTTCATCGGCGCCGACCCTTTCACGACCGACGGCAACGAGCTCATCAACTGCAGCAATCCGCTGCTGAGCGCACAGCAGCAGGCGCTGCTGTGCACGCCCGCGCAGGTCGCCGGCGACCTCGCGAACCCGGGCTCGAAGGGTAACAGCGCCGACGTCTCCATCGGGCGCCGCAACATCGAGGGTGGGGGCCGTACCTCCTTCTACGAGCACAACAACATACGCATGGTCCTCGGCACCAAGGGCGATGTCGCCGACGCCTGGACCTATGACATGTACGGCTCGTATTACTACGTGTCGGCCTTCCAGAGCAATCTCGACTTTCTCGACTACTCCAAGATCAACAACGCGCTGCAGGTGACGACCAACGCGCAGGGCCAGCCGGTCTGCGTCAGCGGCGGCCAGTGCGTGCCGTGGAACATCTTCACCACGGGCGGCGTGACCCCGGCGGCGCTCAGCTACCTGTCGACGCCGGGAACCGCACAGGGGAACAACACCGAGCAGGTCGCTCATGTCGACTTCACCGGCGAGCTCGGCAAGTACGGACTGCAGACCCCCTGGGCCAACGACGGGGCGGCCGTCAACTTCGGCTACGAGCACCGCATGGACAGCGTCACCTTCAATCCGGACGGCGCCGAGACGTCCGGCGATCTCTCCGGGTTTTCCGGTGCACTGGTCAATATCAATGAGCACTACACCGTCGACGAAGGGTTCCTCGAGCTGCGGCTGCCCATCGCCCATGGTCAGCCGGGGATCTACGACCTGACGACCGACGTCGGCTACCGCTATTCCAACTACGACACCACGGGCTCCACCAACACCTACAAGTTCGAGGTGCAATACGCGGCGATCCAGGATGCGCGCCTGCGCTTCTCGTTCGACCGCGCCGTCAGGGCGCCGAACCTCATCGAGCTGTTCGTGGCGCCGTCCTTCGGCCAGGAGAACGTCGTAGGCATCGATCCGTGTGCCGGCGTTCCCACAGCGACGCTGGTGCAATGCGAACATACCGGCGTGACGCCGGCCCAGTATGGGGACGGCGTACACGCCAATAACATCATCCAGTGCGTCTCCGGTCAGTGCGGGCAGGTAATCGAAGGCAACAGCCAGCTCAAGCCCGAAGTCGCGGACACCTGGTCGCTCGGCCTGACCTTGACGCCGACCGCGCTGCCGGGGTTCAGCGCGAGTCTCGACTACTATCACATCCAGCTCACGGATCAGGTCGGAACTTATCCGTTCGCGACCATTCTCAGCGGCTGTCTGCTGCAGGACAACCCGACCTACTGCAGTCAGATCGTACGCACGCCGCAGGGTTCGCTGGTCGGCGCGACTGTGGCCGGCGGGGGCTACTTCCTGCAGAAGGATTTCAACCTCGGCGTCTCCATAGTTTCCGGCTTCGATCTGGGGATGAACTATCAGCACGCCCTGCCGGGCAACTGGGGCTCCATCAGCGCGGTTCTCAACGGCACTTACCTGTGGCACGACACCGAAACTCCGTTCCCGGGTTCCGGCAGCTTCGACTGCGCGGGCCTCTTCGGGAGTACCTGCAACAGCATCACCCAGGGTTCGGTGAATCCCCGCTGGCGCCACAATCTGCGGGTCAGTTGGGAAACGCCTCTCGACCTGATGTTCTCGGCCCAGTGGCGCTTCATCGGTCCTTCCACGTTCGACAACAACTCCAACAATCCGCTGCTGCACTTCGCGGAGGAAGGCGCCTACGATCAGTACAACGCGCGGATTCCGGGCTACAGCTACCTCGATCTGATTGCGGTATGGCACGCCATGAAGCAGCTGGAGGTACGTCTCGGAGTGAACAACGTGCTCGATAAAGACCCGCCGATCGTGCCGTCGGCCGATATCACCGGAAACGCGGGCCCTGCCAACAGCTTCCCGGCTTACGACTATCTGGGACGGGAGGTGTTCATGGCCTTCACCCTGAAGTTCTGAGGCTCGGACCGCCGGGCGAGACACTGCAACGCAGCTTTGTAAAGTGCGCTGAGCTGCGCTGTGGTGCTCGCCCGGCCCCTCTTTCTGTCGGTGCTGGCGGCGGGCGGCCTGCTGTCGAGCGATTTCTCAGGCGGCGCAGCCCCTGAGCCGCAGCGGCCGCCCGAGCCGCCGCCGGCAGCAGGATCGCCGCCGGCAGCAGGATCGCCGCCGGAAGTCGTGGTGCAGGCGAGCGAGCCGCGCTTCGTAGCCCGCACGCAGCGCGATCGGATCGGACGCATCTGGGCCCCTGTTCTCATCAACGGCCAGGGGCCCTTCCGCATGGTGCTCGACACCGGCGCGAGCGATTCCGCGATCACGGCGCCGGTGGCGGAGGCGCTCGGTCTCGTGCCCGAGACCTCGCACGTCGTGCTGGTGCAGGGAGTCGCGGGCAGTGCCATCGTCCCCACCGTGCGCGTCGACTCGCTCAGCGTGGGCGACCTCGATGTCGCCGCCGCGACGCTGCCGATCGTCGCGGACGCCCTCGGCGGCGCCGAGGGAGTGCTGGGCACCGCCGGTCTCACGGACAAGCGCATCGACATCGATTTCCTTCACGACCGCATCACGATCGCCCGCTCGCACGAACAGCACGCGCCGCTCGGCTTCGTCATTCTGCCGCTCGAGCGCTCGGCCCCCGGCCTCCTCATGGTCGCAGGCTCGGTGGCGCAGGTGCGGGTGCATGCCGTGATCGACACCGGCGCGGAGCGCAGCATCGGCAACGAGGCGCTGCGGCGCGCGCTCGTGAGCCGCCATGCGCAGGGGACGCCGGACCAGATCTTCGACGTCACGACGCACGTCCAGGGGGGCGAGATGTTCGCAAGCCCGCCGATCACCCTGGGCGGCATCGAGATCAGCGGGGCGCGCATCACTTACGGCGAGGTGCGCATCTTCGAGCACTGGCACCTCACGAGGGAGCCCACCCTGATGATCGGCATGGACGCACTGGGCTTGCTGGACGAGCTCATCATCGACTACCGCCGCCGCGAGCTCGAGCTGCGGACGCGGTGAGGGCGCGGAACGCTATGATCCGCACATGGCCGCGCCGGCGATCGTTCTCGAGACCCCGCGCCTTGCGCTGCGCGAGGCGGCGGCGTCGGATGCCGCGTTCTTCCTCGCGCTCCTCAACGATCGCTCGTGGCTCGAGAACATCGGCGACCGCGGGGTTCGCACTGCTGCCGATGCCGCGCGCTACATCAGAGACAGTATCCGGGCACCGTATCAGGCTCTCGGCTTTGGGCTGTACGTGGTGCAGCTCAGACCGGGCGCGCTGCCGATCGGACTCTGCGGTCTCCTGAAGCGCGATTTTCTGTCGGGCCCGGACTTGGGCTTTGCGCTCCTGCCCGACTTCGTCGGCTGCGGTTATGCCTCGGAGGCTGCGCGTGCGGTGCTGGCGCACGCACACGCGTTGCTCCGCATCGAGCGGCTGTACGCGATCGTCCAGGCGGGAAATCATCGCTCGATCCGCCTGCTCGAGCGGCTCGGATTTGGCCGCCAGGGGCTGTGCCCGACCCCGCAGGGGGAGGCGCTCGAGCTCTATCTCGCTCAACTCAGGGCGTAGAGATACTCGACGAACGAGGCTACGGCGCCATCCAGTCCCTGCACCTTCGGATTGGCCGACTCGATCAGGTAGTACTCGTCCGGCGCGTGCGCGCCGGTGCCGTGTCCCAACCCGAAGTGCCCGGCCGGGAGACTGAGCGGCGGATTGGTGAAGAGGTACCCGGGCCACGACCCCGCCGAGCGCGGCCACAGCTGCGGCTCGGCGCCGAGCTTGCGATAGGTGGCGAGCTGCGTCTGGATCAGGCGGCTCGCCTTGTCCGTCTGGTTCGGATCGTAGCCGCCGGACATGTTGACCTCGATGTCGCCGAAACCGTGCCTGGCAAGATGCGCCTTGAGCTTCGCGAGCGTGTCGTCGGCGGTCATATCCGGCACGAGCCGCATATCGATCTTGGCCACCGCGCGATGCGGCAGCACGGTCTTGCCGCCCGGCCCCGTGTAGCCCGCGACCAGGCCCTCGATGTTGATCGTCGGCTGCGACTCGAGCAGCATCCGTGACTCGAGCCAGTCCGTATCGCGCAGCCAGTGCTGCACGCCGAGCGCCTTCTTGGCATTCGCCTCGGAGGTCCTCGCGACGTAGTCGGCGATCATCTTCTTCTGCTCGTCGCCAAGCGGCCTCGCCTTGTCGAAGAATCCTTCCACCGCGGGAGTGTGACCGTCCGCCTTCACGAGGGTGTTGAGCGCCTGCACCAGATGCCAGGTCGGGGAATCCACGGCCGCCTCGAGGCTCGAATGCACGTCGTGGCTCGGCCCGCGGCCCCACTTCTCACCGCTCGACACCAGCTCGAGCTCCACCACCCCCTTGGCGCCGAGCGACACGGTGACGCCGCCGTCGCGATCCTGGCCCGCCTCCGGCATGAAGACACCGATACACTTCCTGAGCTCCGCGAGTACCTCCGGGCTCTTCACGACCTCGCCGAAGTGCGGCGAGCCGATCTCCTCCTCGCCCTCGCAGACCAGCACCAGGTTGACGGGCAGCGCGCAGCCGGCGGCCCTGAAGGCCATGAGCGCGGAGAGGAACGAGTTCTCGGGTCCCTTCTGGTTCACCGCGCCGCGGCCCATGCACACCGTGCCCAGCCCCTCTCTTTGCACCAGCCTCCCCTCGAGCGGCGGGGAGCTCCACTCCTCGGGCACGAACTGCTTGACGTCGTACATGAAATAGATGCCGACCGTGGTGCGCGCGCCGGCGTCGATGCGCCCGAACACTCCCGGCTTGCCCGAGGTCGGCATGATCCTGACGCCGGTGAAGCCCGCATCGCGCGCCAGCTGCGCCATGTGCTCCGGCCCCTGCGGGTAGTTGCGGCTCTCGGCCGCGATCGAGGGCAGCGCGATCCAGTCCTGCAGCCGCCTGATGTTGGCGGCGTGCATCTTCGGGATCTGGGCGAGCACCGCCGACTTGCCCGGGCATCCTGCCGCCCGCGCCGCGCCCGGCAGGACAGTCAGGAGCGCTGCCGATGCCGAGACTGTGAGGAAATCGCGCCTGTTGAAGCTCGTCTCGGCCGCGTCGGTCATCGCATCGCCCCTTTCCTGATTCGAGTTGCTTACCGCGGGGTCCCCGCCGCCGGCGGTTTCGATGTGGCTGCAATGTGGGTCGCGGGCGGGCTGCCCGCCGTCGGGGCTGGCGGAGCCGCCGGCAGCGGGTACTTGGGCGTCGCGGCGGGTGGCGGCGCCGCCGGCGCTGCATTCGCGGACCGGGCCGCAGCCGTGGTCGACGGCGGAGGCGCGGCCGGGCACGGCTGCACCGCGATGCGCGAGCCCACACCCTCGGCAAAGAGGTCTGCGATCGGGACCGTCGTCATGCCGGGCCGGGGCGCCAGGTCGATCCAGTACACGACCTGCGGCAGTTTGTGCTCCGCGACCTCGGCCTTGTATCCGAGCCTCTTCACCGCGGCGGCGCGCTGATCGGCATGCGCGCGGTCGCTGAAGAGCCCGAGCGACACGCGCTTACCCGGCTCCGCTCCCGGCGGCATGACGAGCGCGTCCTTGATGCCGCTCTTCTCGAGTCTCACCCGCACCTTGTCGGCCTCGACGTCGTCCTTGAGCCCCCCGACGTAGACCCAGAAGCCCGCCGAGGTCCCCGACTCCTCGGCGCGCTGCTGCGGGGCGAAGCCCTTCGAGGCGAGGATGCCCGCGGCCTTCGCGGCATTCTGGATATCGCCGAACGGGCCCACCGACATGCACGCCGGTGTCTCGTTGAGGACCATCTTGGTGTTGGTCGCGGGGCGCTGCTCGGGAGGGAGCTCCGAGACGAGCTTCAGGCGCGGAAGCTTCGCCAGCGCCTCGTTCACGGGCGGCGCCCTGGGCACATCGACCCAGTGCGCCCAGGCGAAGTACACGAGGTTGACGACGAGCAGCGCGATGAAAGCGTTGCGCACGGGTGCGGATTTTAGATCAAGGGCGGCGGGCGCGTGATGCCTGCCGCGAGAGCACCGCCAGGCCCCTGAGCACCAGGTCCGGGACGGCGACGCAGCGGCTGCGCAGCAGCGGCCGCACGAGGCGGGCGTCGCCCCCGGTCAGGACCACCAGCGGCTCCCGCCCGAGGAGGCTCGAGGCCTCTTCCACCGCCCGATCGACGAGGGCCGCCGCGGCGTAGCGGGAACCCCGCTCGATCGCATCGCGGGTCGAGCGCCCGAAGATGCCTCTGTCGCCGACAGCGCCGCCTTGCGCGCGCCGGCGGATGCCGTGGGTGTTGGCGAGGAGCGTCTCCACCATGAGATTCGGGGCCGGAACGATCACTCCGCCCCGGTGGCGGCCATCCGCACCCACGAGATCGATCGTCATCGCGGTGCCGACCCCGACCACGCACACGGGGAGGCCGGCGAAGATCTCGTGCGCACCGACGGCGGCGGCGAACCGGTCGACGCCCAATCGCCAGGGCTCGACGTAGCCCACGGTCACCCCGCCCCCGCGCCGCGGGACGGTCACGAGCTCGACCGCGGCGCCGGCGCGCCGCGCCGCCGCGGCGAGCGTCTGATTGACCGACGAGCCTGCGACGCTCGCGACCACCACCCGCCTGGGTCGCGGCACCGCGGCAAAGAGGTGGCGGGCGTAATCGGCCGCTCGCCATCCCGAATGCGCCGCGGCCTTGCCCTGGCCGAGGCGTGTCCCGAGCCGCGCCCACTTGATGCGGGTGTTGCCGATGTCGACGAGGAGCGTCGTCATGCTCAGACCGGCCTCACCGTCACGTCGCCTGAGATGAAGCGCTTCACTCCCCCCGGTGTCTCGAGCATGAGCGCCCCGCGCACATCGATGCCGCGCGCGAAGCCCAGTGTCGCCGCGCCTTCGGCCGTCCGGACTTCGACGGGCCGGCCCCGCAGGGCATCGGCGCTGCGCCACTCCTCTATGAAGGGCTTCAAGCCCTCGCGCTCGAAGGCCTTGAGTCCCCGCACGCACTCGGCGATGAGGCCCGCGGCGAGGCGGTTGCGCGAGAGCGCGGTGGAACCCGCGCTCGCAAGGTCCGCGGCCGGCAGCCCCGCTGCGGCGATCTTCCTCAGGAGCGCCTCCCCGAGCACCACGTTCAGCCCGATGCCGATGACGACGTAGGCGGGACCTGCGGACTCGGCGCGCAGGTCGATCAGCACTCCCCCGAGCTTGCGTTCTGCGAGGAGCAGGTCGTTCGGCCACTTGAGTCCCAGGTTCCTCACGTTGAGCGCCGTCAGCGCGCGCAGCGCGCACACTCCGATCGCGAGCCCGAGGGCGCCCAGCTCCGGCGGCACCTCGCGAAACGTCCAGCTCAGGGAGAGGCAGATCGCGCCTCCCGGAGGCGCGAGCCATGCGCGCCCGCGGCGGCCGCGCCCGGCGGTCTGGTACTCCGCGAGCAGCACCTCGCTCGCGCCGTTCTCGGGCCCCGCGCGTCCGAGGAGCGCCGTGTTGGTCGAGCCGATCGACCAGACCGTCTCGAGCTTCGCGACGTGCAGGCGCACGTCGCGCCGCAGGAGCTCCCTGATCGCCGCGGCTTTGAGCGGCCCGGTGGCGGCCTCGAGGCGGTAGCCGCGGTTGCGCACCGCCTGAAGCTCGGCGCCGAGCGCCTTGAGCGCCCCGGCCGCCTTCCACACGGCGCTGCGGCTGACATCGAGGCGCCGGGCCAGCTCCTCTCCCGAGTGGAATCGGCCGTCCCCGAGGGCGGCGAAGACCCTGGCCGCGAGCGGCGCCTCTCCCGCCGGCTGCCTCGCGCGCGGAGCCTTCGCCATGTCAGCCCGGTCCCCGGCGCAGCCCGAAGAGCCACAGCCGCTTCGCGCGCGACTCGCTGCCCGCGAGCATGCGGGCGAGGTTGGCGCGGTGCGTGTAGACGATGAGAAGCGCGGCAAGGATCCCGAAGGCGAGGAGCGGCTTCGCCAGGGCCGCCGACTGCGCGGCGATGGCGGCCGCCACCGCCGCCGCGCCCAGCATGGAGGCGAGCCCGACGAAGCCGGAGAGAATGACGACCGCGAGCCAGACGAGGACAAACACCAGCCCCAGGGCGGCGTTGATGCCGAGCACGGCGCCCACGAACGTGGCGACGCCCTTGCCGCCGCGAAAGCCGTACCAGAGCGGATAGACGTGCCCGAGCATCACCGCGAGCCCGCACACCACCGGCAGCCAGGCGTGCATGCCGGGCGGGGCCGGCGGGATCCCCGCCACGGGAAAGGGAGCGAGGACTGCGGTCGCGGCCCAGCCCTTGCCGAGATCGATGACGAAGACCCCGAGCGCCGCCACCTTGCCCTGCGTGCGCAGCATGTTGGTGGCGCCCGCGTTGCCGCTGCCCATGGTGCGGATGTCGACGCCGCGCAGCCTGCCGATGAGGAGGCTCCCGACCACCGAGCCGAGGAGATAGCTCAATGCGCCTTTGACGATGAGCTCGATCACGTGGGTCTGAAGACCTCGGCGAGCATGCAGCGCACGCTCCCGCCGCCCAGCCGCTCGATGGTGGGGATCGGCACCGCCAGCACCGCATCCGTGCACCCCGAGAGCCGCGCGTACGTCCCCGGGCCGAGGGAGCGGCGGGCGGCCTCCGACATGACGAGCACGCGCGAGTCACCGAGCGCCTCGTCCCAGGTGCCGAGCTCGAGCATGTTGCCCGCGAACCGGGCGATCTGCTCCTGATCGATCTCGAGCGTCTCGCGCCCGCTCGCGCGCAGCCGCTCGAGCACCCGCCCGCGGTCGGCGGCCGCGATCGCCTCGCTGCCCACTACGCCGAAGCGCTCGCCGATGCACATGAGAACGTTCGTGTGATAGAGCGGCACGCCGGCGCGGTCGGCGGCCTCAAAAACCAGCGGCTCGTAGCGCAGCTCCCGGGCCCACTCGGCCACCAGCGCCGGGTGCGTGCGCGGGGAGGCGCAGGCGTAGACGACGCGCTCGGCGTGATCGAGCACCAGGCTCCCCGTGCCTTCGAGGAACATCCCCTCGCCCTCGAAGTGAGTGAGGTCGAGCAGGTGCGCGACCCTGAAGTGCAGCCGCTCGATCACCGCGTCGATCACGTCCTGGCGGCGCTCGGGGCGGCGTGCCGCGCTCTCCATGGGATAGAGGACCAGCGTCCCGTCCTCGTGAAAGGAGAGCCAGTTGTTGGGAAACACCGCGTCCGGCTTCACCGGGTCGGGCGTGTCGCTGACGGCGCACACCTCCACCCCCTCGCTCTCGAGCGCCTGGCGGAGCCTCGCGAACTCTGCGAGCCCCTGCGCCCGGGCCGCCGCGGGATCGGCCCGGCCGCTTTCCCCCTCCGGACGCTGGAAGGTGTTGGTACGGGCGGTGTCGGGGTTATAGCCGAACGCCGCCGGCTCGATCATGAGCACGGCGTCGGCGCACTGCTGGCCGCCCCTGGACATGCCCCATTCTCGCATGTCGGCTATGGCAGCGCCGCGGCGGCGCGGCTGACGGCGCCGCCTACTTGATGACGCGCAGCGGCCGGGCGTCCTGCGTGCCGGTGGCCTCCAGCATGTCGAGCGTCGGCAGGCGCTGGGTGAGATCCAGGGGATCGCCGCTGAGATAACGGGCGCAGTCGTCCGCCGCGGCCGGGCGGGCGAAGAGATAACCCTGCGCATAGGAGCACCCCAGGTGGCGCAGCTTCTCGAGCTGCTGCCATCCCTCGATGCCCTCGGCAACCACCTCGATGTGCAGGTGCCGCGCCATGGCGATGATGGCGCTCACGATCGCGAGATCCGACATGTCGGTCACGAGGTCGCGCACGAAGCTGCGGTCGATCTTGAGCGTATCGACGCGCCAGCGCTTGAGGTACGAGAGGCTCGAGTAGCCGGTGCCGAAATCGTCGATCGCGATATGGACGCCGAGCTCGCGCAGCTTCCCGACCGCATCCTGCGCCGCCTCGCGGGCGCGCTGCTCGCGGCGCTCGAACACCGCGCTCTCGGTGAGCTCGACCTGCAGCATCGTCGGCTCGAGCCCGTGCTCCCTGGTGATTCTGGCGATCGAGTCGGCGAGATTCGAGCGCTGCAGCTGCACCGCGGAGACGTTGAGCGCCACGGGCACCAGCGTCGCGCCCGACTGCCGCCAGCGCACCATGTCCTCGATCGCGCGCCGCAGTACGAACTCTCCGATCGGAACGATGAGGCCCGCCTCCTCCGCGATGCGCACGAAGCGCTCGGGCCGCACGAACCCCTGGCTCGGATGCCGCCAGCGCGTGAGCGCCTCGAGCGCCACCACGCGATGGGATTCGATGTCGACGATCGGCTGGTAATGCACCTCGAGCTGGCGGGTCTGCAGCGCGGTGCGCAGCGATGCCTCGACCGCGATGCGCTCCTTCAGCCGCCGGTCCATCGCGGGACTGAACAGCTGGAAGTTGTTGCGGCCGCGGTCCTTCGCCTGGTACATCGCGGTGTCCGAGTGGCGCAGCAGCTCGCCCATGTCCAGGCCGTCGCGCGGATAGAGCGCGACGCCGATGCTCACGGTGGTGACCAGCGTGCGGCCATCGACCACCATGGGGGCGCTCAGCGCCTCATTGATGCGCTCGGCCGCCTCGTTCACCTTGTCGGTGTTCTTGACGTCCGTCATCACCACCACGAACTCATCGCCCCCCATGCGCACCACCACGTCCTGGGAGCGCATGGTCGAGCGGACGCGCTGCGCGACGGTCTTGAGGAGCTTGTCGCCCGTCTCGTGGCCGCGCGAGTCGTTGATATGCTTGAAGCGGTCGAGATCGAGGAACAGCACCGCGAGCAGCGTGCCCTTCTCCTTCGCGTCCGCGAGGGCGTCGGGGAGATGGGCCGCGAGATAGAGCCGGTTGGGGAGACCGGTCAGCTGGTCGTGGTGCGCGAGGTGGTCGAGCCGCTGATGCCGTTCGAGCATCTGGTTCTCGACCACGCGCCTCACGGTCACGTCGTGCACCGTGACGGCGAGCACGGGGCGGCCGTCGAGCTCGAGGCGGTGAGCCGTAGCCTCGACGCTGCGGAGCGTGCCGTCCTTGCAGCGCTGGCGCATCTCGATCGGCGCGCGGGCGGTCGAGTCCTGGAGCCGGGCGAGCAGCACGCGCTCGTCGGCGGCGCCTTCGGCGCTGAAGAGCTGGGTGAAGGGGAGCTGGCGGACTTCCTGGTGCGAATAGCCGGTGTTACGCAGCGCCGCCGGGTTGGCGGCGACGATCTGCAGCGTGGCGGGGTCGAGGATCAGCGCCGTGGTGGGCCACTGCTCGAACACGGCCTGGCGGGCCACCTCGCTGCCGGGAGCGAGCCGGCGCAAGCGCAGGAAGTACCACGCCCCGAAGCCGAGCGCGGCACACCAGAGTCCGGCGAGGGCGCCGAGGCCGAATGCCAAATGGTTCACGCTTCTTCCCTAGGTCGAGCCTTGAGAGTTTGGCGGAAGGTGCGCGAGCGCGGCCGTGCGCTGCGCACAGTTTGGGTCGCCGGCCGGCGACGCACGAGTGTTCCCGCAAGCCCGGACCGGACTTGGGTCTCAAGCGGGCACACCGTCCATGGCCTCGTAGGTGGCCGTCACGGCTGCGCCGCGCTCGATCGCCTCTCCTCGCCCCCCCACGATGACGGCATTCTCACCGAACATAACGCCGCGCAGCGCCTTGCTGAAGCGGAATTTCTTCAGCGCCGGCGCCGGGTCGGTGGACGGCTCGCCCGTTTGCTGATCGATCGAGGGAATCGTGCAGCGGACGCAGGGTTTCACGAGCCGCAGCGTCACCGGCCCGAGGCTCAGCGTATCGATGCGGTCCTCCGCCCACGGGGCAAGCCCGCGGAGCACGAGGTTCGGACGAAAACGCTCCATCGGAATCCGCTCGGGCAAGCGCTCATTCAGGTCCTCGAGCGAGGCCTCGTTGCACACGAGGACCGGATAGCCGTCCGGAAAGCCGATCGGCGCGGGCGTCGCGCCCGCGAACCTCGGATTCGCGGCGCGTCCCGTGTCGGGTGCCACACGCACGAGCCGCACGCGCTCGCCGACCGCGCGGCTCAGCCACTCGCATGCCTCGCGCCCCTGATCGAGGCCCACGCAGGCGTCGTCCCACACCCGCACGGCCGTGCGCGCACCGGCGGTGTCGAGCGGCACCGAGAGCGCGGACAGCCCCGGAGCCTCGAGCACCAGCGCGCCCGGCGCGACTTGCGGGACGATGCGCGCGAGCTGCGGGTGCGTGCGCTGAGTGAGGAACATCCCCTGGGTGTTGACGATCATCCACTGCCGGTCCCACTCGAACCCGGTCGAGGTGAGCCGCACGCGTGCGCGGGCGATGCCGCGCGTCGACTTCACCGGATAGACGAAGAGACCTGTGACCGAGAGCTGTGTCGCCTGCATTTCGTTACCGTGTCCTTCAGCCGGGCTCGCGCTCGAAGCGTGCGCAGAGGCTGAGTCTGCCATATGCTGCCTGCCCTGCTAGTGAAGGTGGCCGCATGGCAAGGGCGAAGAAGCCGAACAAGAAGACGCCGGCAGGCGCCGGAGGGTCGACCCGCACGGCGACGGCCACGGCGGTGAGCGGCAGCGTCATATTCGGCGGACCGCAGGCGCAGGGCCGCACCCAGAAGCCGCCCCTCTACGGCCGGCACTGGATGGCGGTGACGGGCAAGCCCATCGCCGCCAGCGCGGGTGCGCAGATCTTTGCGCGCGGCGGCAACGCCGTGGATGCCGCCTGCGCCATGATCGCGGCGACTGCAACCGCGTGGACCACGCTTTCCTGGGGCGGCGAGACACAGGCGCTCATCTTCAATCCCAACACCGGCAAGGTCATCGCCATCAACGGCTTGGGGATCGCGCCCACCGGCGCGACACCCGCGTACTTCCACAAGCTCGGGCTCAGGTACCCGCCCGAGTACGGCCCGCTCGCCGCCGTCACGCCGGGCACCCCGGGCGGCATCATGACCATGCTGGCCGAGTACGGGGCGAAAAGCCTCGCCGAAGTGCTCGCGCCCGCCATCGAGATGGCGGACGGATTCCCGATGGACCTCGCGCTCTCCAACACCATCGAGCACTACAAGGAGCAGCTCAGGCAGTGGCCGGACTCGAGGCGCGTGATGCTGCCGCACCTCGGATCCGGGCATGAAGGCCCCGCGCCCGGCGAGATGTTCCGCCAGCCGGATCTCGCCGCGACGCTGCGCAAGCTCGTCGAGGCCGAGCGCGATGCGCTCCGGGCGGGCAAGGACCGCAAGGCCGCGATCTACGCCGCCTACGACCGCTTCTACAGGGGCGATATCGCCACGGAGCTGGTGCGCGCGGTGCGCGATCTCGGGGGCCTCTTCACCACCGAGGACCTGGCGAGCTGGAGGGTCAGGATCGAGGAGCCCGTCCACACCACTTACAAAGGCATCGAGGTATACAAGCTCCAGCCCTGGGTGCAGGGCCCCGTGATGCTGCAGGCGCTCAACATCCTCGAGAACTTCGATCTCAAGTCGATGGGCTACGACAGCGCCCGCTACATCCACACGCTCTACCAGGCGATGAATCTCGCCTACGCCGACCGCGACTTCTACTACGGCGACCCGAGCTATTCCCCCGCGCCGCCGATCGCCGGCCTGCTCTCCAAGGACTACGCCCGCGAACGCGCGCAGCTCGTGCGCCCCGACAGGAACGATCCCGACATCCGCCCGGGCGATCCCTATCCCTACCAGGGCGGCAGGAATCCGCACCGGAAGTATCTCGAAGCGTGGCATTCGAAGATGCCGGCGCAGGCTCCGGTCTCGATGGAGGAGTTCGACCGCACGTTCCGCCTGGGGACCACCAGTGTGCAGGCGGCGGACGAGAAAGGCTGGGCCGTGTCGGTGACGCCGAGCGGCGGGTGGACGCCGGCGGTGATCGCCGGCCGCACCGGCATCGGCCTCTCGCAGCGCATGCAGAGCTTCGTGCTCGATCCGCGCGACAATCCTTACAACGTCCTCGAGCCCGGCAAGCGTCCGCGCGCGACGCTCACGCCGTCGCTGGCCCTGAAGGACGGTAAACCCTATCTGGTCTTCTCGGTGCAGGGCGGCGACACGCAGGATCAGAACCTGCTGCAGTTCTTCCTCAACGTCGTCGAGTTCGGCATGTCGATCCAGGAAGCGAGCGAAGCGGCCAACATCACCAGCTACCAGATGCGCGATTCGTTCGGGCAGCACGAGTCGTTCCCCGGCCGGGTGACGCTCAACACCTCGACCCCGCCCTGGGTGAGAAGCGAGCTCGAGCGCATGGGCTATAAGCCCGAGTACGAGGAGCGCACCTCAGGACCGCTCACGGCGATCTTCGTCGATCGCGCCCACGGGACGCTCTGGGGAGCTGCGAGCAACTACGGACAGGACTACGGCATCGGCTGGTGAAGGCTTCAGCGCCGCGGCGGACTGCGCCGTTATAGGGAGAGCCGGGAAAGTGCTACCCTTCGACGACAGGACCCGAGGATCATGAGCGACCCCAACCACTCGAAGACCGGGCTCCGGCCAGGCGGTGGCGGGCCTGAAAAGCCGGCGCCAGCGCCGTCCGGCCCCGCTTCCAGGGACAAGGCCGCGCCGGGCTCGGGCGGGCGCGTGGTGCACGATTCGCGCGGCAACGCGGTTTGGCAGTGGCTCAAGGACACCGGCCGTCATGCAATCGAGAGCACCTCGGCGCTGCTCAAGAAGCTCGAGGTGCCCGAGCTCAAGGTCGAGGATCACAAGGAAGACAACGAGCCGCGGCTCGAGGACGAGGTGGACGCGGGCGGCGGATACGATCCCTACGGCACGCGGGCCGGATCGAAGAAGCCGCCGCCCCCCAGGACTCCGCTCAAGAAGCGCTGATCCTGGAGATCAGGGCGAGCGCCTTGAGGCGCTGCGTGTCGCCGGCGGGCCGGCGGATGCGCACCTCGCGCCACTCGCGCGGAGTCTGCGGCATGGCGAGGATCGCCTTGCGCGCCTCGGTCACACGGTACTTGAGCAGCGGCTTGAGCGACTCCTGTGCGAGGCACGCCTGCTTCTCTTCCTCGGTCGCGGCGATCTCGACGTCGCAGAAGGCGTGGAAATATTCCGTGTACCACTCCTCGTAGAGCGCGAGCGGCTCATCGAGCGCCGGATCGTGCATCAGATGCTCGGCAAGGTGCTGCGTGCACAGATAGCTCGAGCTGCTGCGCACGTAATTGCCGTGCTCCGTGAGCAGCGCGTTGGCGTAGTCGGTGCAGCCGTAGAAGACGGCGAGGAGCTTCTTGCGCTTCGCGCCCGCGACCCGCCGCTCACGCAGGTACTCGAAGAGCGCCTTGCGATGCACCAGTGAGAAGGCCGTCGCCCGCAGCGACACAATCTGCTGAGAGAGCTGGCCGTGGGTGGACACCACGCGCATGAGCCGATCGTGCTGGGCTTTCCAGCGGGTGAATTCCGCCGGGCGCTCGAGTATCCGTTGCGCCACGAGGATATCCGCCGGCGCCACCGATTTGGCCGTCATCTCGAGGCGCGACTCGGATTCCTCCATGAGTCGCGCATGCTTGTAGGCTCGAAGAATCACGTGGGTCCCTGCCGGCACGTACCGGTGCAGCTGCTTTCGGCTGCTCTTTATTCCTTCCCCCAGGGTCGCAGTCTCCGCCTTTAGTTTGTGCGGCGCAACCGGCGAACGATGACAACCAGGCGCCTCAAGACGCGAAACACGCTAAGCCCTCCGTACGGGGCTGCATTCGTTGCGTCTGTGCTACGGAAATGCGCCGAATGACCTACCCCCGCCGGGGTAAAGTCCCAGCCCGATGCCGTTCTCGAGCCGCCCGTCAGCCCTCTGCGCCTTCGCCGCCTGGTCTGTTCTGGCTTCGCTCGCGCCGGCCGCGCGCGAGCAGTGGACTGCCGCCGAGGCCCGCGGCTGGTACGCCCGGCAGCCCTGGATGGTGGGCGCGGACTACATCCCGTCCTCGGCGATCAATCAGCTCGAGATGTGGCAGGCCGGGACGTTCGATGCGCGGCGGATCGACACCGAGCTCGGCTGGGCGGAAGCCGTCGGCATGAATACGATGCGCGTGTTCCTGCACGACCTTCTCTGGCAGCAGGACCCGGCGGGCTTCACGACGCGCATCGATGAGTTCCTGAAGCTGAGCTCGAAGCACCACATCCGCGTGCTGCTCGTGCTCTTCGACAGCTGCTGGGAGCCGGACCCGAAGCTCGGGCCGCAGCATCCGCCGATCCCCGGGGTTCACAACTCCGGTTGGGTTCAGAGCCCGGGCGTCACCGCCTTGAGGGATCGCTCGCAGGAACCGCGGCTTGAGACCTACGTCGCGGGAGTCGTCCGCGCCTTCGCGAAGGATCCGCGGGTCATCGGCTGGGACGTCTGGAACGAGCCCTCGAACTCGAAGGACGACCTCGAGCGGGTGCACGAGCTCCTGATCAGGGTATTCGCCTGGGCGCGCGCTGCCAATCCCAGCCAGCCTCTGACGAGCGGCGTATTTCAGGATGCGACCTGGGATGCGGGCCGGCCGACGCCCGTGGAGGAGGTGCAGCTCGCCGAGTCGGACGTGATTTCCTTCCACGACTATCACTGGCCGGAAGTCTTCGAGCGCCGCGCCAGGCGGCTGCTGGCGCTCGGCCGACCCGTGTGGTGCACGGAATATCTCGCGCGCGGTGCGGGCTCGACGTTCGACCAGACACTGCCGATCGGCAAGCGGTTGCGGATCGCGATGATCAATTGGGGACTCGTGGACGGAAAGACCCAGACGCGCCTTCCCTGGGACAGCTGGACGATTCCGTACGTGAACGGCCGCGCGCCCGTGGTCTGGCATCACGATGTATTCCACGCCGACGGCACGCCCTACCGCCAGGCGGAGGTCGATCTCATTCGCGCGCTGACGCGCGCTCCGTGAGTCCGCTCAGCCCACTATTCCGTGAGCCGCGCAGCAGAAAGACGTTCCAGTCGGTAGTGGGCGGCTTGGCCGGCACCTGGAAGAAAAGATCGCTGACCCAACCGCGGTGATAAGTGGCGTGATTCACGATGTGGAGGAGAATCCCCGCGCGGGTCATGGAGCCGCGCTCTCCCGAAACCATCCGGAAACTGACCGCCTCACGCAGGCTGGCGGGCGATTGTGCCTCGCTCCAGGCGAGCAGCCAGCCGTTCGCCCGACGCTGCGCGGCGGCGAGCGCCTCGAGCTCGGGGTGCGGCACGACGCTGCGCGCCGTGAACCCATGTTCGCGCCCCTCGAGATGCGCCTGCCAGATGAGGTCCACCACGTAACTGTGGTTGAGCGTGCCGATGATGCTCTTGAAGAGCGTCGCGCGTTCCCGCGCGGCCTCCCCGGGAGGGAGCGCTGCGACCGCACCCAGGGTGAGATCGTCGGCCCAGGCCTTGTATCGGGCGAGCGTCTGCGCGCCTTCCGGATCCAGCATGCGTACAAGTCTAAACCCGGGCCGACGAGTTGCCGCATGGATTGACGAACATATACCCGGAGGTCCAATGTCGATCCGGCATGAAGCCGATTCCGAACGGCGCGCGGGGCCGGTATGTGCATCGCGTCGAGCCCGCACATCTGGCGAACCGCTTCAAAGACAGCATTCTGCCGCCGGTGTTCTCGACGCCTTACCTGATTCTCATCATGGAAAACGCGGCATTGAATGCCATCAAGCAGTACCTCGGGGAGGGTGAGAGCGCGGTCGGCACGCGCGTCGACGTGCGCCACCTCGTGGCGACGCCGGTCGGGCGCGAGGTGGTGGGGCACGCGGAAGTCATGCGCACCGAAGGCCGCAGAATCTTCTTTCGCGTGTGGGCGATGGACGGCGAAGAGACGATCGGCATCGGGATTCATGAGCGCGCGGTCGTCGCCACCGCGCGCATCGTCGAGCAGATGGCGGCGAAGTACGGGCCGGCTGCCGCGCAGGACTGATCCGCCGCTCGTGCCACCTATCCCGGCTGCACGCTGAATCTCATTGCGTGAAAATCGAGCGTGACGACGCTATGCGCGAACAGTGCGTTGCCCACCGTCGCCTCGAAGAGGCCGTCCGGCTCATGCACGGGATTTCGGCCCGTCCCGGGGAAATAGACGATCGCCGGGCTCGGTGACAGGACGTAGGCTCCGAAGGCGATCGTTTCCGCGGTGGCCTCGTTCAGGTTGACGCCCCCGTCGGTGTAGGGGAAATACCTCGGCCGCCCCTGGCCCGCGGCGCGCTGCAGGCCGAGCTGCGGGATAGCGTCGGTGTAGACGAGAAGAGACCCCGTATAGCAGGTGTCGATCTGCGCGCTCGCCGGTTTGCCGTTGACGCTGAATCCGCGGCCCACCACGATCGGCGGTCCTTGCTTGCCGAACGTGATCAGCTTGAGCTCGCTGCCCGACTGCGCGGCGCTCGTCCGCTGCGGCTCGAGCATCCGCACCGTGAGATGCGGGTAATCGATCTGCAGAACCTTGTCCTTGAATAAGGTATAGGCGAGGGCGCCTTCGACCCCGGCAGGGAGCTCACCGGTCTGCTCGCGCTCGAGCGCAAGGAACCGGCCCGACAGGTTGCGTCCCTGCAAAGACACGGTCTGCGCACCGAGACGGAAAAGGCCCGGCAGCGCTTTGCCGTCCTGCTCGATCGGCTCGAGCCTGAGTCCGAGAGCGCGGGCAGTCTCGGCGTTGAGCCAGCTGTTGACGTTCCCGGTGTCGAGGAGAAGAACGTGGTTCCTGCCGTCGGCGAGCGTCACGGGAATGCAGATCATTCCTCCGCAGGGCGCGTAGGTCAGGGTGACGGCGGGGGTGGCGGCAGGGGCCGCGTGTGCGAGAGACAGGAGAACAATCGAGCAGAGCACTGCGGCCGGTCGAAGCATGTGTCCCTCCGCGATCGTGCAAGAAAAAGCCCCTGAGATCCTGCGACCTCAGGGGCTTTCTGTTTGAAGCCTGGCGGTGACCTACTCTGGCATGCCTGAAAGGCACACTACCATCGGCGCAGAGCGTTTTCACTTCCGAGTTCGGAATGGGATCGGGTGGTTCCCACTCGCTATGGCCGCCAGGCAAACTGTTTGAGGTTCACGGGGCCGCGCCTTGCGGCGCGGCCCGTGCGCCTCCAATCCGGTTCGTTTCTGTTTCGACGCTGGTCGCGTTCACGATGGAATTGCTCCATCGGCATCGATCCTCTCGTGGATCAGACCACTTGAGGTTATATGGTCAAGCCTCACGGGCAATTAGTACTGGTTAGCTGAAGCCATTACTGGCCGTACACACCCAGCCTATCAACCACGTAGTCTTCGTGGGCCCTTCAGGGGAGTCGAGCTCCCAGGGAGATCTAATCTTGGGGGGGGCTTCCCGCTTAGATGCTTTCAGCGGTTATCCCGTCCGCACATAGCTACCCGGCAGTGCCACTGGCGTGACAACCGGAACACCAGAGGTGCGTCCATCCCGGTCCTCTCGTACTAAGGACAGCTCACCCTCAAATCTCCAACGGCTACGGAAGATAGGGACCAAACTGTCTCACGACGTTTTGAACCCAGCTCGCGTACCACTTTAATCGGCGAACAGCCGAACCCTTGGGACCTGCTACAGCCCCAGGATGTGATGAGCCGACATCGAGGTGCCAAACTCCTCCGTCGATGTGGACTCTTGGGAGGAATAAGCCT
>DASYYF010000059.1:0-3053 GCA_035934055.1 Steroidobacteraceae bacterium
GAGGAGGAATCTATCCCATGAAGACGGCCGAGATTCGACGCACGTTTCTTGATTTCTTTGCCAGCAAAGGCCATACCATTGTCCCTAGCAGTTCGCTCGTGCCGGCAAATGACGCTACGCTGCTCTTCACTAACGCTGGCATGGTACAGTTTAAAGATACGTTCCTGGGCCTGGAACAGCGCTCCTACAAGCGGGCCACGACCGCTCAGAAGTGCATGCGTGTCTCCGGCAAACATAATGACCTGGAGAACGTCGGCCCGTCACCACGGCACCACACCTTCTTCGAAATGCTCGGCAACTTCTCCTTCGGCGACTACTTCAAGCGCCAGGCGATCCGCTTCGCCTGGGACTTTCTCATCTTCAATCTGGGGCTCGATCCGGCGCGCCTCTGGTGCACGGTGTACGAGGACGACGACGAGGCGGCGGACATCTGGCTGAAGGAAGTCGGCGTCAGTCCGCGGCGCTTTGCGCGCCTCGGCGAGAGCTCCAACTTCTGGGCGATGGGAGACACGGGGCCCTGCGGCCCGTGCAGCGAGATCTTCTACGACCACGGCCCGGAGGTCGCCGGCGGCCCGCCGGGCTCGGCGGAGGAGGAGGGCGACCGCTACGTCGAGATCTGGAACCTGGTCTTCATGCAATACGACCGCGGTGCCGACGGCAAGCTGACCCCGCTGCCGAAGCCCTCGGTCGACACCGGCATGGGTCTCGAGCGCATCTCCGCCGTGATGCAGGGCGTGCACTCGAACTACGACATCGATCTCTTCAAGAATCTGATCCGCGCCGCCGGCAAGCTCGCCGGCACTTCGGTGCTCACCTCGAGCTCGCTGCGCGTGATCGCCGATCACATCCGCGCCAGTTCCTTTCTGGTCGTCGACGGCGTGCTGCCCTCCAACGAGGGCCGCGGCTACGTGCTGCGCCGGATCATCCGCCGCGCCATCCGCCACGGCTATAAGCTCGGGATCCACGATCCCTTCTTCTACAAGCTGGTGCCGGTGCTGGCGCAGGAAATGGGCGCCGCCTACCCCGAGCTCGTCTCGCGCCGTGCGGTCACCGAGCGCGTGCTGCGCCAGGAGGAGGAGCGCTTCGCGGAGACGCTCGCCAACGGCATGGTGCTGCTCGAGAGCGCGATCCGGAATCTGCGCGGCGAGAAGGTGATCGACGGCGAGACGGTGTTCAAGCTCTACGACACCTACGGCTTCCCGGCCGACCTCACCGCGGACGTGGCACGCGAGCGCGGGATGACCATCGATCAGGCGGGCTTCGAGGCGGCGATGGAGCAGCAGCGCCGCCGCTCCCAGGAATCGAGCAGGTTCGGCGCCGACCGGAGCGCCGGGGCCAAGGTCGATGCGCAAACCGTGTTCCGGGGCTACGAGGAGCTCACCTGCACCGGGCAGGTGGTCGCGCTCCTGAAGGATGGCGCGCCGGTGCAGACTCTCGCGGCCGGTGAAAAAGGCGAGGTGGTGCTCGACCGCACGCCGTTCTACGCCGAGTCGGGCGGCCAGGTGGGAGATGCGGGGGAGCTGACCGGACCCGGCGTGCGCTTCACGGTCACCGATACCCAGAAGCGCGGCGCCGCGCACGCGCACCTGGGCGAGCTCGTGGAGGGCGCGATCGGCCTCGGCGACACGCTCGAGGCGCGGGTGGATGCCGGGCGGCGCCAGGCCACGGTTCTCAATCACACTGCGACGCACCTGCTGCACGCGGCGCTGCGCGCGGTGCTCGGCACCCACGTGCAGCAGAAGGGCTCGCTGGTCGCGCCCGACCGGCTGCGCTTCGACTTCGCGCACTACGAGGCCGTGACCCCCGAGCAGCTGCGCGAGATCGAGCGGCTGGTGAATGCGCAGATTCGCGCCAACGCACCCGGCGAGATCCGCAGCATGGACTATGACGCCGCGGTGGGCGAGGGCGCGATTGCGCTGTTCGGCGAGAAGTACGACAAGGAAGTGCGCGTGCTCAAGCTCGGGGATTTCTCGATGGAGCTGTGCGGCGGCACCCACGTGCAGCGCGCCGGCGACATCGGGCTCTTCAAGATCGTCAGCGAGAGCGGCGTCGCCTCCGGCGTGCGCCGCATCGAGGCTCTGACGGGCGAGGCGGCGCTTGCCTATGTCGAGCAGAACGACGGGCTCCTCAAGGACCTCGCGGGCCTCGTGCGCGGCTCGCGCGAGGACCTCGGCGCCAAGGTGCGCGAGCAGCTCGAGCGCATGAAGCAGCTCGAGCGCGAAGTGCGCGCGCTCAAGGACCGGCTGGCTTCCGGCAAGGGTGTGGACCTGGCCGCAGGCGCGGTCGACGTGCACGGCGTCAAGGTCGTGGCGACCAAGATCGACGGAGCGGACGCCGGCGCGCTGCGCGCCGCGGTCGATCAGCTCAAGGAGAAGTTCAAGTCCGCGGTGGTAGTGCTGGCGAGCGTCGAGAGCCCCGCCAAAGTGGTGCTGGTGGTCGGCGTCACCGACGACCAGACGGGGCGCATCAAGGCAGGCGAGCTCGCCGGGGCGGTGGCCGCACAGGTGGGCGGACGCGGAGGCGGCCGCGCCGACTTCGCCCAGGCCGGCGGCAGCAAGCCCGAAGCCCTCGACGCGGCACTCGCGTCGGTAGCGGAGTTCGTCCGGGCGCGACTCAGCGCCTGAAGCGCGGTGCGCCGGCTGCGCGACGGGCTTTTGCCGCACGCGGAGCGCTTCAGTATCATGGCGCGCCGCTGCGGGGCTCGACCGTACCCCAAGATCGCAGCGCAAGGTTTTCAAGGTTTTTCGCGCGCGGAGAGATGGCCGAGTGGTCGAAGGCGCACCCCTGCTAAGGGTGTAAGGGTCAAAAGCCCTTCGAGGGTTCGAATCCCTCTCTCTCCGCCACTCGTCCGGCAACAGCAACCCGGGAGAAGCACCGTGATACACCTTCTGTGGATGTTCATCGTGGGCCTGGTGGTCGGCGCGATCGCGAAGCTGTTCGTGCCGGGCGCCGGACATCTTGGCCTCATCATGACCGGCGTGCTCGGCATCGTCGGCTCGTTCGTCGGCGGCTTCATCGCGCGGCTCTTCAGCAAGCCGGCCCCGGGGTCGCCG
>DASYYF010000006.1:0-29638 GCA_035934055.1 Steroidobacteraceae bacterium
GTTGCATCGAATTAATCCACATCATCCACCGCTTGTGCGGGTCCCCGTCAATTCCTTTGAGTTTTAATCTTGCGACCGTACTCCCCAGGCGGTCAACTTCACGCGTTAGCTACGTTACTAAGGAAATGAATCCCCAACAACTAGTTGACATCGTTTAGGGCGTGGACTACCAGGGTATCTAATCCTGTTTGCTCCCCACGCTTTCGTGCATGAGCGTCAGTGTTAGCCCAGGGGGCTGCCTTCGCCATCGGTATTCCTCCACATCTCTACGCATTTCACTGCTACACGTGGAATTCTACCCCCCTCTGCTACACTCTAGCTCGCCAGTCACCAATGCAGTTCCCAGGTTAAGCCCGGGGATTTCACATCGGTCTTAGCGAACCGCCTGCGCACGCTTTACGCCCAGTAATTCCGATTAACGCTCGCACCCTACGTATTACCGCGGCTGCTGGCACGTAGTTAGCCGGTGCTTATTCTTCCGGTACCGTCATCCCCCCGAGGTATTAACCCAGAGGATTTCTTTCCGGACAAAAGTGCTTTACAACCCGAAGGCCTTCTTCACACACGCGGCATTGCTGGATCAGGGTTGCCCCCATTGTCCAAAATTCCCCACTGCTGCCTCCCGTAGGAGTCTGGGCCGTGTCTCAGTCCCAGTGTGGCTGGTCGTCCTCTCAGACCAGCTACGGATCGTCGCCTTGGTAGGCCGTTACCCTACCAACTAGCTAATCCGGCTTCGGCTCATCCATCGGCGCGAGGTCTTGCGATCCCCCGCTTTCCCCCGAAGGGCTCATGCGGAATTAGCCAACCTTTCGGCTGGTTATTCCCCACCATTGGGCAGATTCCGAAGCGTTACTCACCCGTTCGCCGCTCGTCAGCACGTATTGCTACGCCTGTTACCGCTCGACTTGCATGTGTTAGGCACGCCGCCAGCGTTCAATCTGAGCCAGGATCAAACTCTTCACTTGAAGATTTTGAGAATCAACATCGAAGAGTAAATCCAAAAATGGCTCCAACTACTGCTGGACATCTTTGGTCACTCGGTCTTGCGCCAAAGGCACATCGACGCGAGTCCCCACACAAATTACCTGCCAAACTTTTAAAGAGCACCCGCGAGCGCTGAGGGCTGCGGGAAAAAGGGCGGGAAGTATAGCCAGACGGCTACCCCGCTCCAATAAGTAATGACACGCAGACTCGCCGCCCAGGCCGCATTCCCGGCCGAGGCTGCGAGGGGCGCGCAGTATAGCCCCCCAAGAAGCCTTGTCAACGCACTGTCATCTGCCCGGACCCACTATTTTCCCGGGGAGGGCCCCGGCGGGACCCCGAACCGGCCCGGATGAAGGGCGGGAGGGAGCCTGGACGCGGGGGCAGACGCTCAAGGTGAGGGCTGAGGTATGCCGTTCAATGGCCTGATGATGCTGAATCAGCGCTCCGGGCCGGATCGGGGGCCTCGCTGCCACCCCCGTCCGTGAGCGCTGTCGCACCCCGGGGGCGCCTCCGCACCTTATCTTCTTATACCTTCGGCTCGAGCCTGACCCTGGCGAAGCGTCTGGCCCCGACCTGAAACACGTGCTCAGCGCCCGCCTTGAACGTCACCCCCCGATCGCTGACCCGCGCGCCGTCGATCCTGACGGCCCCCTCCTCGATCTTGCGGTTCGCTTCCGAGGTGCTCGCGGCCAGCCCCGCCTCCTTCAAGAGGTTGGCGATGCGCAGGCCCGCCCCATCGACCGCCAGCACCTTCACGACGAGATCCTGTGGCACCGCCTTCTCGCTGACGCGCGACATGAAACTCTGGTGCGCGCGCCGCGCGGCCGCCGCGCCGTGGAAGCGCACGACGATCTCGTGGGCGAGCTCGAGCTTGATGTCGCGCGGGTTGCGGCCTTCCTCGGCCGCGCGCCGGAGAAGCGCGATGTCGGCGAGCGGGCGGAACGAGAGCAGCTCGTAGTAGCGCCACATGAGCGTGTCGGAGATCGACATCACCTTGCCGAACATGCTGTCGGGGTCCTCGGTGATCCCGATGTAGTTGCCGAGCGACTTCGACATCTTGTTGACGCCGTCGGTCCCCTCGAGCAGCGGCATGGTCATCACCACCTGCCGCTCCTGGCCGTAGTCCTCCTGCAGCGAGCGCCCGACCAGCAGATTGAACTTCTGATCGGTCCCGCCGAGCTCGACGTCGGCGCGCATCGCGACCGAGTCGTAGCCCTGCGCCAGCGGGTAGAGAAATTCGTGGATCGAGATCGGCTGGCCCGCCTTGTAGCGCCTGGCGAAGTCGTCGCGCTCGAGCATGCGCGCCACGGTGTAGTGGGCGGCGAGACGCACCACGTCCGCCGCCGTGAGCGGCGACAGCCAGCGCGAGTTGAAGTCGATGAGAGTGCGCTCGCGGTCGAGGATCTTGAAGACCTGGCCCTCGTAAGTGCGCGCGTTGGCCTCGATCTCGGCGAGCGTGAGCGCGGGGCGCGTGACGTTACGCCCGCTGGGGTCGCCGATCATCCCGGTGAAGTCGCCGATGAGAAAGGTGACCTCGTGGCCGAACTGCTGGAACTGGCGCATCTTGTTGAGCAGCACCGTGTGCCCGAGGTGCAGGTCCGGCGCCGTCGGATCGAAGCCCGCCTTCACGCGCAGCGGGGTGCCGCGCCTCAGCTTCTTCTCCAGCTCAGGCAGCGTCAGCACCTCGCTCGCGCCGCGCACGAGCTCTGCGATCTGCTGCTCGAAATTCATCCTCAATCCCGTGAAGCCCGTTATGGACCCGTTAAGGTTCGAACCGACACACTTAACACACGTTGACCCGAGCTCCTAAGCCCGGTACGGTTCGCCCCCATCAGAAGTACCTCCAAGACATCCGCATAAGTCTAGTCGATGGCAGTGCGTTTCCGTCTCCCCAGACCCTCGTTCGCTTTCCTCCTCCAGGTGGCGGCCTGCGCCGTCGTCGCCTGGTCGGTGTGGAACGGCGGGCTGACTCGCCCGCAGGGACCGATCAGCGCACAGGAGTCCCCCGGCGCGGTCACGCCGGACTCCGCCGCCTTCAATCCTTTCAAGGATCCTGCGGCCGACACCCCCTTCACCCTGACGAGCCCCGCTCCCGGCAGCACGGCGAGCGGCGCGCCATCCGGCCCCGCAAACGCAGCAGCAGCTGCCCCGGCCGCGGCGGCCGCCGCTGCCGTACCTCCCGCGGGCGCAGCCGCGGCTCCGGTGCGGCTCGCGGGCGCCGCCGGCTTCGACGGGGCGCAGCTCGCGCTCTCCTCGATCGATGTCATCGTGAGCCGCAACGACACGCTCGACCGGATCTTCCGCCGCCTGAAGCTGAACGTCGCCGACCTCGCATCGCTGCGCGCCCTCCCGGGGCTCAAAGCGCACCTCGACAGCCTGCGCCCGGGCGAATCGCTCCACTTCACGCACAAGGACGGCGAGCTCTTCGGGCTGCAGCGGCGGCTGAACGACGCCGAGACGCTCCAGGTCAGGCGCGGCGGCGACGGCCTCAGGGCCGATTTCGTCGCGACCCCGCTCGAGACCCGCACGCGCATCGTCGGCGGTCGCATCTACAGCTCGCTCTTCGAGGCGGTCGAGGACGCAGGCGCCCACGATCAGACCGCGGTGGCGCTCGCCGACATCTTCGGCTGGGACATCGACTTCGTGCTGGACGTGCGGCCCGGGGACTCGTTCGTCGTCACCTATCAGGAGATCTGGCGCGACGGGCATTACCTCAAGGACGGGCCGGTGCTGGCCGCCTCGTTCGTCAACCAGGGACGCGAGTACCGCGCGGTGCGCTACACCGACCCGGGCGGCGTGACCAGCTACTACGCGCCGGACGGACGCAGCATGCGCAAGGCGTTCCTGCGCGCGCCGCTCGAGTTCAGCCGCGTGAGCTCCGGATTCAACACCGCGCGCATGCACCCGATCCTCAACCGCATCCGCGCCCACAAGGGCGTCGACTACGCCGCCCCGATCGGCACGCCGGTGCGCGCCGCGGGCGATGGAGTCATCCGCTTCGCCGGGGTGATGGGCGGCTACGGCAACCTGGTCGAGATCGAGCACACCCACAGCATCACGACCGTCTACGGGCACCTCGCGCGCTTCGCCCGCGGCATGCGGCCCGGCACTCGCGTGACCCAGGGAACGGTCATCGCCTACGTGGGCATGACGGGACTTGCGACCGGGCCGCACCTGCACTACGAGTACCGTGTGAACGGGGTCTTCAAGAACCCTCAGACGGTGGCGCTGCCCGCCGCCGCCCCCATCGACGCGACTTACAGCGCCGACTTCCACGCGAAGACCGACCCGCTGCTGGCATCGCTCGACCTGGCGGTCGGGCCGATGCTGGTCTCCCGCTAGCCGCCGGGCCCCTCACCAAGGGCTTCTTCACGGATGCGCCGTGCGCGGCTGGTATCCTTAGCGGTTCATGGACGCTCCGGATCTCAAGGCGCCACAGCAGTACATCAACCGGGAACTGTCGTTCCTCGAGTTCAATCAACGCGTCCTCGACCAGGCGTTCGATGAGTCGGTGCCGCTCCTCGAGCGGCTGCGGTTCCTGTGCATCTCCTCGAGCAATCTCGATGAGTTCTTCGAGATCCGCGTCGCGGGCCTCAGGCAACTGACCGAGCTCGGCGGCGGCCAGCCCGGCCCCGACGGCATGTCGATCCCGGAGCAGCTCGCCGCGATTCACGACCGCGCGACGCGGCTCGTGGCGGACCAGTACCGCTGCCTGAACGATCTGCTGCTCCCGGCGCTCGCCCGGCAGGGCGCGCCGCTGCTCGAGCGCAAGGACTGGAGCCCCGCCGCCTACCAGTGGCTCGAGCAGTACTTCGAGCGCGAGGTCGAGCCGGTGCTCTCGCCCTTGGGCCTGGATCCCTCGCGCCCCTTCCCGCGCATCCAGAACAAGAGCCTGAACTTCATCGTCCGGCTCGAGGGCAAGGACGCCTTCAACCGCAACAGCGAGCTCGCGATCGTGCAGGCGCCGCGCTCGCTGCCGCGCGTCGTGCCGCTGCCGCTGGAGGGCGGGGGGCGCGCCTGCGTGCTGCTCTCGACCATCGTGCAGACCTTCGTGCCGAGGCTCTTCACCGGCATTCAGGTGATGGGCTGCTACCAGTTCCGCGTCACGCGCAACAGCGACCTGTTCGTCGACGAAGAGGAAATCGACGACCTGAGGCGCGCGCTCGAGGGCGAGCTCATTCACCGCCGCTACGGCGCGGGCGTGCGGCTCGAGGTTGCGAGCGAATGCCCGGACGACATCGTGAAGTTCCTGCACGCGCAGTTCGGATCGAACGGCCTCGACACCTACTATGTGCCGGGGCCGGTGAACCTGAACCGCCTCACGGCCGTGTACGACCTGGTGCAGCGGCCCGATCTCAAGTACCCGATCTTCACCCCCGGGCTGCCGAAGCGGCTGGTGGCGGCCACGGAGCTCTTCGCCGTCATCCGTCACAAGGACCTGCTGCTCCATCACCCCTACCAGAGCTTCGCGCCGGTCGTCGACTTCCTGCGGCAGGCCGCGGCCGACCCGCAGGTGCTCGCGATCAAGCAGACGCTCTACCGCGCCGGGCACGACTCCCCGCTGGTCGATGCGCTGGTGGCGGCGGCCAATGCCGGCAAGGACGTGACGGTGATCGTCGAGCTGCGGGCGCGCTTCGACGAGGAAGCGAACATCGAGCTTTCCAATCGCCTGCAGGAGGCCGGCGCGCACGTCATGTACGGCGTCGTGGGCTACAAGACTCACGCCAAGCTGCTGCTGGTCGTGCGCCGCGAGCAGGGCGGTATCCGCCGCTACTGCCACCTCGGCACCGGCAACTACCACCCGCGCACCGCGCGCCAGTACACCGACTACGGCCTCTTCACCTGCGACGACGAGATCGGCCAGGACGTGCATGAGCTGTTCCTGCAGCTCACGAGCCTCACGCAGACCCCGAAGCTGAATCGCCTGACGCAGTCTCCGTTCGGCATGCACGACATGGTGCTCGGCAAGATCGCGCGCGAGACCGAGCACGCCCGCGCCGGCCGCCCGGCACGCATCGAGGCCAAGATGAACGCGCTCGTCGATCCGGAGTCGGTCGAGGCGCTGTACCGCGCCTCCTGCGCCGGGGTGAAGATCGATCTCATCGTGCGCGGCGTGTGCGCGCTGCGCCCCGGGGTGCCCGGCGTCTCGGAGAACATCGCGGTGCGCTCGATCGTCGGACGCTTCCTCGAGCACTCGCGCGTGTTCTACTTCGAGAACGGCGGCCAGCCCGAGATCTTCTGCGCCAGCGCCGACTGGATGGAGCGCAACTTCTTCCGTCGCGTGGAGGTCGCCTTCCCGATCCGCCACAAGGCCCAGGAGGAGCGCATCCGGCGCGACCTCAACGTATGTCTCAACGACAACTGCCAGGCCTGGAAGCTGCGGCCCGACGGCAGCTACGAGCGCATCCGCCGCGGCGACGCGAAGGCGGTCGACGCCCAGATGGAGCTGCTCGCCGCGTACGCGGCCGGACCGGGCGCGGCGGTCTGAGCGGGTTCGCCGCGGGGCTCAGCTGCCGCCGAACACCCGCAACCGGTAGCCGCCCGCGCGCAGGTAATCGACCTCCTGCTGAAGATCCGCCGAGGTGAGCGGATGGTCCTTGAGCCAGCGCGCCGGAAAGCGCACTTCGATCGAGCGCGGCGTGACCGAGAGCTCGATCGGCGGCAGCGCGGTGGCGCTGCGCCCCCGGTGCAGCAGCACCGCGAGGCGTAACAGCAGGATGAGGTAGACGGCGCTGCGGTCCCAGGGCGGCACCAGCTCCTCGACACCATCGAGCGCGAGCTTGCGGCGGTGCGCGCCGACCAGGCGCGCGAGCAGCCGCTGCTCCTCGCGCGGGAATCCCGGCATGTCGCCGTTCTCGAGAAGGTACGCTCCGTGGCGGTGATAGCCCGAGTGCGATACGTCGAGCCCGATCTCGTGGAGCCGCGCAGCCCACTTGAGCGCCAGGTGCGCGAACGGCTCCTCGAGCTTCCAGGTCGCGCGCGTCTGCTCGAAGAAGTCGCGCACCGTGGCCTCGACCCGCTCGGCCTGGCTCGCGTCCACGTGATAGCGCTGCTGCATCGCCCGCACGGTGCGCTCGCGCGCGTCCTCGCGCGTGTAGCGGCCGAGCATGTCGTACAGCAGTCCCTCGCGCATCGCGCCCTCGGCGATCTTCATCTCCCTGATGTCGAGCACGCTGAACACTTCGGCGAGGATCGCGAGGCCGCCGGGGAACACCGGACGGCGGTCCTCCGTGATGGGCTCGAGCGTCAGCTCGCGCGTGTGGCCGGCGTCGACGCAGTACTCGATCGCGCGCGCGAGTCCCGCCGGCGTGAGGGCGAGCGATGCGGGCTCGAGCGCCCGGATCACCTCGCCGATGGCGCGCACGGTGCCGGAGCTGCCGGCGCAGGTGTCCCAGCCGCGGGCGCGGAAGGCCGCTTGCACCGGCTCGAGCTCGAGGCGCGCCGCCAGGCGCGCGCGCTCGAAGCGCTTGCTGGAGATCTTGCCGTCGCGGAAGAAGCGCTCGCTCAAACTGACGCAGCCCATCTGCAGGCTCTCGAGCTCCTGCGGGGTCAGCTCCTGGCCGATGATGAGCTCGGTGCTGCCGCCGCCGACGTCGACCACCAGGCGCTTGCCCGGCTCGTTCGGCATGGTGTGCGCGACGCCCGAGTAGATGAGGCGCGCCTCCTCCATGCCGGCGATGATCTCGATCGGATGGCCGAGCGCCTCGCGCGCCCGCTCGAGGAATACCTGCTTGCGGTGCGCCATGCGCAGCGCGTTGGTGCCGACGACGCGCACGCTGTCGGCGTGCATGTCGCGCAGCCGCTGCCCGAAGCGCTCGAGGCACGCGAGCGCCCGCGCCGCCACCTCCTTGTCGATCCGTCCGCTCTCCTCGACCCCGGCGGCGAGACGCACCATCTCGCGCAGGCGATCGATGATGACGAGCTGGCCGTGCGAGTAGCGCGCCACGACCATGTGAAAACTGTTGCTTCCCAGGTCGACGGCCGCCAGGACATCGGGAACCGGGCGCAGGGCGGCGCGGACGACGGATTTTGCTTCAGCGAGTCGGGCCGTTACGGCGGTGGGGACTCGCACGCTTCAGGCCGCGAAAGACGATCCGCAACCGCAGGTGGTGGTCGCATTCGGGTTGCGGATGACGAACTGCGCGCCATCGAGCCCTTCGCGGTAGTCGATCTCGGCGCCGGTGAGGTACTGCACGCTCATCGGATCGACGATGAGCTTCACCCCCAGATTCTCGATGCAGGTGTCGCCCTCCTGCAGCTGCTCATCGAACTCGAAGCCGTACTGCAGCCCCGAGCAGCCCCCGCCCTGCACGAACACGCGCAGCATCAGCCCCGGATTGCCTTCGCCGCGAATCAGGTCGCCGACCTTGCGGGCCGCGGCGTCGGTGAAGAGGAGCGCGGGAGGGGCGTCCTGAAGAGTGTCGGTGGTGCTCATGACATCCTTGCAGCAGTGAGTCTAGAAGCGGGCGGGGGGTCGGGTCAAAGGCGCATTTGACACTGTGGCGCCCACCTCGCCAACCCCCTGAATTGGGGCTTGCGGCGCACTTCTCAACCCTTGGCCGTGGCCTGCGCCGCGGGCGCCAGGCGCACCAGCTTGCCCATGATCTGCGCGCCGAGCGTCATCTCGATGACGCCGTAGTAGACGTCGCCCTCGACGCGCGCGGTGGCTCCGAGCACCACGCGCTCGGCGGCGTGGATGTCGCCGCGCACCTGGCCCTGCAGGATCACGTTGGGCACTTCGACCGAGCCCTCGATGGAACCGGTCTCGCTCACCGAGAGCGTCGAGCCGGGCGCCGGGTCCGAGCGCACGTTGCCGGCGATCGCGCCGTCGAGGTGCATGCCGCCGAGGAAATCGATGTCGCCCTCGACGCGCACGCCCTTGCCGATCAGGGTCTCGATGTGGGGCGGGCGGGAATCATGGCCGAACATGGTGTCCTCCGATGGAGGGATATTCTACGGCGAGGCCTCGACGCTCCACAGGAAGGTCTGCGAGAGCGGCGTCACATCCTTGCGGTTCGAATGCACCTCGACCACCAGGTGCGCGGCCTTGAAGCCCGCCGGCAGCGTCAGCTCCTGGTCGAAATCCTGGAAATAGCGGAAGTCGTAGCGCAGCGATTGCAGGCGGCCGCCGGTGAGGGCGGCGAGGTCGAGGGTCTTGTCGCCGCCCGCGAGCTCGCCATCGACGCTGAGCAGCAGCGTGCCCGCGGCGACCGTCTCGGCGCGCCCGGAGCGCACCAGCGCCAGGTGCGCCACGTAGACGTTCGGCTGCGGCGCCGCCGTGATGCGCAGGTCCTCGATCTTCACGCCGAGATTCGCCACCCCCTGCGCGACGACGCCACGGTAGAAGGCGAGCTCCTGCGACTGCTTGGCGACCTGCGCCTGCAGGTCTCCCAGCGCACGCGCCACCTCCGCCTGCTCGTTGGCACGGCCGAGGCGGATCGTGTCGAGCTCGGCAAGCTTGGTGCGCAGCCCGCGGTTCTCCTCCTCCAGGTGCTCGATCTTCACCTCGAACTCGGTGCGCTGCTGCGCGACCGCCTGGCGGTCGTAGCCGGCGTTGTAGCGGCCCAGCTCGTAGACCACGTACACGCCGAAGAGGCCGATCAGCGTCGTCGCGAGAGCGACGAGGATGCGGCGGGCGGGCGAGCGGCGGTGCACGACCTGCGGCGCGCCCTCGCCCCCGCCGAAGATCGCAGCGATGGCGCGCAACGGGCGCATCTACCGCAAAGCCGGCGCGGCGGCGGACCGGCCGCCCGGTGCGGTGACCTTGTCCCACCAGTCGGGAAGCGGCGGGCTCTCGCCTGCCGGGAAGGCGATGGCGGCGAGCTCGGTCAGCGCGCTCGCGTACACCGGCCGCTTGAAGAAGATCACCTCCCGCACCGGCTCCCACCACCCCGCCCATCGCCAGCGGTCGAACTCGGGCTCCGCGGTGCGCCGGAAATCGAACTTCATCTCCTCGGTGGCGAGGCGCAGCAGAAACCAGCGCTGCCGCTGCCCGACGCACAGCGGGTGCTGATTGCGGCGGATGTAGCGGGGAGGCAGCCGGTAGCGCAGCCACTCGGAGGTCGCGCCGAGGAGCTCGACGCTCCCGCGCTCGACGCCAATCTCCTCGGCGAGCTCGCGGTAGACGGCCTCCTCGGGGGTCTCCCCGGCGCGCATGCCGCCCTGCGGAAACTGCCAGCCGCGCCCGCCGCTGCGGCGGCCGAGAAAGACCTGCGGCCCGTGCATCAGGACGATGCCGACGTTGGCGCGAAAACCGTCCGGATCGATGACGTCGCTCATGATTGAGGGCGAGTCTGCCACAAGGCGCGACCGCCGTGAGCCTTGGAGGATGTAGGCTAGCGCCCTATGGCCGCGGATGCGCAGCAGTCGACGGTGATGGCGCAGGTTCGCCCGTCCGAGCGGGCGTCGGCGCGCAGCCTGCTGATTCTCGCCGTGTTGGCGGCGGCCGTGTTCTGCGTCTCGCTGCTCGTCGGCAGCTCGGGCACGGGGCTGCGCGGCTCGCTCGCCGCGCTCGCGGGCTCGGGGGATGCTGCCACGCGCACCGTGCTGCTCGCCGTGCGGCTGCCGCGGGTGCTCGCGGCCTTCGGGGTCGGGAGTCTGCTGGCGCTCGCGGGCGTGCTGCTGCAGGCCCTGTTTCGCAACCCGCTCGCCGACCCTTACGTGCTCGGTGTGTCGGGCGGAGCTGCGGTCGGGGCGCTGCTCGCGATGATGGCCGGCCTTGCTGCGCTCGCGGTGCAGTCGGCCGCGATCGGCGGAGCGCTCGCCGCGGTGGTCACGGTGTACCTCCTGGCGCGCAGCGGCGGCACGCCGCGCCTGCTCCTCACGGGCGTGGTGCTGGCGAGCGCCTGCGGGGCGCTGGTGAGCGTGCTGCTCGCGCTCGCCGACACTTCCCGCGTGCGCGGCATGGTGTTCTGGCTCGCCGGGGACCTCGAGTGGGCCGTGACGCCCTGGGCGAGCGCGGCGGCGGCGGTGCTCGCCGTGGTCGCCGCGGTGCTGGTCGCGCGTCCCTTGAACGTACTCGCGGCCGGCGAGCTGCGTGCGCGCAGCGTCGGCCTCGCGCTCGAGGCGTGGCGCACGGTGCTCTTCGTCGGCTGCGCCGCGCTCACCGCCATCGCGGTGGTGAGCGCCGGCACCGTCGGCTTCGTGGGGCTCATCACGCCGCACGCGGTGCGGCTCGCGTTCCGCACCAGCGATCACCGCATCGTCGCGCCCGCCGCCGCGCTCTCGGGCGGAATGCTGCTCGCACTCGCCGACCTCCTGGCGCGCACCGTTGTCGCGCCCCGCCAGCTCCCGGTGGGCGCGATCATGGCGCTCGTCGGGGCGCCGCTGTTCGTGATGATCCTGAGGGGACGCGCGCGTTAGATTCAGGTGCCGTGAGCTTTAATGAAGTGGAATTAATGCAAATCCGGCGGGCTGAGGCGCGCCGAACCTTGACGCGGTCGGCGCTCTACCTTGGAATCGCATGAGCTGCGTGAAAGGTTGAATATGACGAAACTCCTGGCAAGCGGTGCGTTGCTTGCGCTGCCCCTCATCGCGTCTCATCCCGCTCTCGCGCAGGAATCGCGCGTGCATTGGGACGTGATGGCGGGTTACAGCGACACCCTCGGCAGCACCTCGAATTACCTGCTGGGCGGCTACGTCTTCGACCTGGGCCTGAGCTACTCGCTGACGCCGTCATCGCCTGTCGATCTGCGCTTCGACCTGAGCTACGCGCAGCACGACGCGACCATCTCCTACCTCAACAGCGCGCAGCAGGCTCTCGGCACGCAGGTCGACTACGGCTACGGCACCATCGTCGCGGCGGATGCCCATATCCTCTATCACGTCCCCATCGGGGGGGGCGTGCGTGTCTACGGGATTGCCGGGGTCGGCGCCTACTACACGCGGATTGAGCTCGACCAGGCTTTGCCCTTCGGCTACGGCTATGGCTACGGCTATGGCTACGGCTACGGGTACGGCTGCTGCGGCTACGGCTTCGGGGAAGCCCAGGTGGCGGCACATGGAGTGACCAACTTCGGCTGGGATGCGGGACTCGGAGTCGAGTTCGATCTCGCCTACGGCCGCAGGCTGTTCCTCGAGGCCCGCTACCAGCGCGTCAACTCACAGGCCACCATCGAGTACGTGCCGATCGAGATCGGCATGCGCTTCTGATTCAGGACGACCGGCTCACCATTGGACGCCGGGGTACAGACTCGGCACGCGCTGCGCGCGGTAGAGATAGGCGCCGGGGGTGACTGCCTGCCAGACGATGAGGGGCGAAGTCTCGGTGACCGCGGCACCGGGCGTGTATTCCTGTACGATCGCGCCGCCGCTCGCAGCGCAGAAGTCGGTTTCTATGTTGCCGTTGCCGAGCAGATCGGTCTGTCCGCCGAAGAAACTGTAGTAGCTCGGCGGCGCCACGTAGTGGTGCAGCAGCGTCGCGGTGTGCCCCGCCTCATCGACGAGCAGCACTTCCGCCGTCGAGTAGCAGGCGGGGCCGCCCGCGGCCCCGCAGATTCCGCCCTGGGGCGCGGGCCGGTCGTCGCCATCGTCGAACACGCCGAGCTCGAACTGGCCGCTGGTGTTCGGGGTGAAGAAGTTCATGCCATGCTGGGCGTAGAACCAGTCGCCGGGATCGACGCCGCCGACCAGGGTGAAGTCGCCGCCCTCGCCGAGCCGCCACAGGACGGTGCCGCTGCCGCCGCCGTCGCCGAAGTCGATCTTCACGATCCAGTTCTGGTTGCGGATGGAGAGCAGCAGGTCGTGATCGTCGGACGAATACAGCAGCGCATCGCTGTGGGTCCAGTCGGGCGGGAACTGGTAGGGATGACGGTTGATATCGAGGTGCTCGAACGAGTTCCACACCCAATCGGGCCGGTAGTTCTGATCGACGTCGACGAGCACGTCGCCAGCCACCGCGGTCGTGCCGGGATAGCCCGTCAGGTTGCTCTCCTCCTGCGCCATGGTGGCCAGAAAGACGAAGTGTCCGTTGGGGAGCGCCAGAAAATCACGGCTGAAGGCATACAGATTGACCCCGGCAAAGCCGGCCGCTGCGAGCGATTGATTGAGCGTCGCCATCGACAAGTCGTGGATCGTGTTGCCCGCGAGATCGATCTCGCGGATGTCGTTGGCGGTGCCGGGAGGGAGCGGCGGCCCGGTCGCGCTCGTGGTTACCGTCAGATTGAGCAGCAGGTGCCCGTTCGGCAGCAGCTTGATCGGCGTGACGACGTTGGCAGGGGTGCCGGCGTAGTTGTACGTCCAGATCACGTTGCCCTGCAGATCGGTGGCGAAGACCTGCGCCAGCGCCGGGCTGTACAGGGGCAGCCCGAGCTCGGCGCTGTCGAACAACTCGATCCCCGGCTGGGGCGTCCCCGGCGTCGGCGTCGTGATCTGTACCGGCGGAGTCGGCCGGGGTGATCCGGTGGTGAAGGTGTGGTCGGCGTCGGTGTATGTGGTGCCGTTCGGCAGCATGGCCGAAGCCCGCATGTGGTAGGTGGTGTTGCCGCGCATCCCCGCGACCTCGATCGTGACCGGGCCCCCGTAGTTGACCGGCGCTGCGGGAGTCGGCAGCGACCAGGTGCGCAGTCCGTAGTTGGTGTCTGTGCCGAACTGCACCGCCACCGTGCCGGGCTGCGGCAGATTCAGCGTGTACTGCGCAACCAGCGGGTTCGCGGTCGGTTCGACGTCGCCCGCCTGCACGAGCGCTACTACCGCGGTGGCGAAGTTCGTCTGCGGAGCGCTCGCGAGCGCCGCCTGCACCACGACATTGGCGCTCTGCGCCAGGACGCCCGGTGCCAGGTAGTCGCCGGCGCTATCTACCGTGCCGACGCTGTCATTGCCGCCGACCACTCCGTTCACCGACCAGATGAGCGTGCCTGCAGCGCTCGAGGTGGCCGCGAAATGCAGCGCCTGTGCCCTCCCGAGCGCCGCCCACTGCGGGCTCACGCTGACCGAGCCCATCTGCTGCGGTACCGGCGGCGGAGTCGGCGGCGGGACGGGCGCCGGGGACGACCCGCCGCCGCAACCCGCGCCCCCGACCAGCCAGAGTGCGAGCCAGGCAAGCCGCCCACAGCCTCGCTCCCGGGCATGCCCGCCCGCGCCCGTTGCGCTTCTCACCACCGGCATGTGCAGATCATGACACGTCGACCCCTTCGTCGCCTCGGGGATCCGCACCACCGTGGGGCCTAGTTGTCGTCGCGGGAGCTCTTCACCGGCCGGCGGTTCCGCAGCAGCTTCCTTCGCGGTGCAACGGTGCGCGCCGACTCTGGCCGCAGCGGCCCGCTCTTCCCCGGCAGCGCCGCGCTCGCTGACCAGCATTGCTAAACGATGATGTTCGGCGAGGTCGCGACGCGGTTGCGGCCGGCGCTCTTGGCGCGGTAGAGCGCCGCGTCGGCCTCGGCGATCAGCCGCTCGGCGATTGCCTTGTAGTCGTGGGGGCCGGGGCCGGGGTTCGCGGCCGCGACGCCGATCGAGAGCGTCACGGTCTCGCTGGCCGGGTTGCTGCCGGCGCCGATCGCGATCGGCTGCTGGCGCACCGCGTTCAGCACCCGCCTGGCGACCCTCTCGCCGTCGCCGATGTCCGCCTGCGACAGCACCATGGCGAACTCGTCGCCGCCGAAGCGCGCGCCGGTGTCGCTGATGCGCATCTCGGCATCGATCCGCTGCGCCACCTCGCGCAGCACCGCATCGCCGGCGAGATGGCCGTACTGGTCGTTGATGCGCTTGAAGTGATCGACGTCGATCATCAGGCACACGATCGGCAGCCGGGCGCGCTGCGCGCGCGCCAGCTCCTCGCGCAGGCGGGCGTGCAGGTAGCGGCGGTTGTGAAAGCCGGTGAGGAAGTCGGTGAGTCCGCTGCGCAGGAGGCGCGCGCGGTTGACGGCGTTCTCCACGCAGATCGCCGCCACCAGCCCGAGGTGCGCGAGGAAGTCGCTGGCGAGCTCCTTGGTGAAGCGGAACGGGTCGCTGCTCATGAACACCAGCACGCCGTCGAGCTCGTCGTGCCGGCGCAGCGGAATGAGTGCCAGGCTCGCCGGATGATCCGCGCCGGGGAGCAGCAGCTCGTGATCGGCGCGCCGGTAGGGCCCGAGCCACGGCCGCTCGAGCGCGGCGAGCTGCGGCGCCACGGTCATGAGAGCGTCGACGAACATGACGCCCGCCTGCGGGCCGTGTGCCAGGTCGTCGCCCGAGATCAGGTGGCGGATCTCGTGCTGCGGGTCGTTGAGCACCACCATGACGCCGTCGAGCTGGTAGGAGGTCTTCAGCCCCATGAGCAGCCGCTCGAACAGCTGCGCCAGCGAGCCGGCGCGCAGCAGCTCGAGCTCGCGTTCCTGCGACTTGCGCAGCAACGCGTCGTTGCGGCCCACCTCCTCGGTGAGCGCGGCCAGACGCGCCCGGAGCGCGTTGTTCTCGCGCTCGAGCGGCTCGAGCGTCTCGAGCGTCTCGATCGGATCCGGGGGCACGCTGCTGCGGCGCGGCCCGCCACTCGGTCGGCTCATGATTCCTGGTCCCTCAGGCGCGGCGCTCCGTTGCCGTGCGCCGGTCCTCGAGATAATCACGCCCGCGGCGCATCAAAGCAACGAAAGTATCGTGATCCTGCGAGAGCACGGCGGTGCGCACGCGCTCGACCGCCTGCGAGAGGGCCTCGAGGGACTCGGCGCCGTAGTCGTTGAGACTCTGTATTTCATAATACAGCTCGGGACTGTCCTGGGCGACGCGGCTCGCGACGTCGAGCTGCGCATCGAAGGTGGTGCTCGACATGCGGGCCAGTTTCGGCGCCGCTTCGCCGCTCTCGGCGAGCGCGGTGAAGAAGGCGATGTTGAGCGCGTGCGAGAGCCCGAGCACGTAGGCGATGAGCCGGTCGTGGTCGTCGAGGCTCATGACCACCTGCTCGGCCATGGTCGAGGAGAACAGCTCGCGCACGCTGGCGAGCGCGGCGGCGTTGCCCAGGTCGACGAAGATGACGTGGCGGCCGGACAGGAGCTCGGTGTCGGGACCGAACATCGGGTGCACGGAAGTCACCTTGCAGCCGTGGGACTTGAGCGCCATGAGGCCGGCGCGCAGCGGCGACTTGAGCGAGCCGACGTCGAAGATCACCCCCGGCGGACGGCGCAACGCCAGATCGCGCAGTATCGCGTCGGTGACGCCGAGCGGGGTGGCGAGCACGATGAAGTCGTGCTTGAGGTCGGTGCTGTGCCAGTCGACGACGCGCGTGCCGCCCGCCCCACCCTGCGCGGGATCCGCGACCTCCACGGCGAAGCCCTGGGAGGCGAGGAAATTCACGAACCAGCCGCCCATCTTGCCGGCGCCGCCGATGACGAGCGCGCGCCGCCCGGTGCCGGCTCCGCGCGCGACTACGCTCGCCTGCTCCTGCGTGGTGAGGGAGGAGCGGATCAGGAGGCGCAGCAGCTGCTCGGCCAGCGCCGGCGATACCCCGCGCTCCCCGGCCATGGCGCGCACGCCGAGGATCACCTCGCGCTCGCGCTCGTAGTCGCGGGTCGACCGGCCGGTGGCGCGCTTCACCTGCGCGACCTCCTCGCTCACGGCCTTGCGCTCGGCCACCAGCGCGATCAGCTGGCGGTCGATGTCGGTCACTCGCTGGCGCAGGTCCTCCAGCGTCACGGTCTCGCGCGTCATGGGAAGGGGGTGCCTTCTGGCGAAATTACGCCTCCTTTCTATCGGGGCGGGGCGGGCGGTGCAAGGGACGCGGGCAAATCTGCCGCAAACCCGCTCAGCCGGGTGTCTCGCCGCCGGGCGGCGGCGCTTGCCAGACGCGGATCGAGAAGCGCCGGCCCTGCGGCTGCTCGCCGATGGTCTGGACGCCGATCTCGCCGCTCTCCGGGCGCCACAGGAACGGCCGCCCGTCGCCCGGGTGCGTCGACCACTCGGGATGCTGCGCAAGAAAGACGGGAATGTCGGCCGGGGCGATCCGCCGGCGCCGGATCTCGTACCCGGCGCGCACCAGACGCTGCAGCGCCGCCGCGTCCCAGGCACGCAGCGGGTAGGTGACGCCGGCGGGGGCGGCGATGCCGGCCAGGAGCTTGCCGATCGGGTTGTAGGCCCCGACCAGGCTCCAGGCCGTGAGGCTCGAGTCGGCGAGCTTCTTCTCCGCGGCCGCAACTCCCGGGCCGGGCGTGACGGCCATCAGCCGCTGCGCCTGCTCCGCGAAGAGATTCACCGTCGCGTTGAGCTTGAAGAAGTGCCCGCTGACCTCGCTCCCCAGGCGATCGCTCCAGCTGCGCGGCGCGCCGGTGCGAGTGGGCTCCGGTGTCCACCCGATGGTATAGAGGTACTGTGTCTGCTCGAGGAGCGATGCCTGCACGCGAAACTCCGCGGCAAACGCGGCGCCGAGATTGAAATCCCTGAGCGCGAACAGCGGCGCGGCGGTGTCGGCGTCGTCGGGCCCCAGGGGAACGGCCGCGTGCGGATCGGCGATCATGTCGGCGAGCACGAGGTAGTCGGACTCGAGATAGGCGAGCGCCAGCATCTTCGAGATCAGGAGTCCCTCGCCGGTCAGCACGCGCCGCCACAAGCCGACGTCGGCGATCAGCTGATCGAGCGCGGCGCGCTGCTCGCGCGCGCTGCCGCCGCGCAGCTGCAGCACCGTGTCCTCGAGGAACAGGTAACGCACCTCGGTGGGCACGAAGATGGCCGGAGCCAGGTAGCTCGGCCGCGCCGTCTCGAAGTAGCCGGGCAGCCGCTCGAGGGCGAGATAGCGCTGATAGAGCTCGCCGTTCTGCGCCGCGAGCGCCTCGACCTGCGCGCGGTGCGGCGGCACCTGCTCCCACAGCGAGCCGGAGAGCGGCTGCACGAACTCGGCCTGGCCCTGGAATTCGAGCGCGTGCGGATCCTTGAGCGTCAGCGAGTCGACCGCGCCGGGCGACGGATCGTGCAGCACCGCATCGAGGTGCTCGTTGTAGTGCTCGATGCGCGACCGGCCCGCCGCGATCGCCGACGCCCCGGACGGCGCCGTGAACCCGGCCATGGCGAGATAGATGTTGTCGTCCGGCTTCAACGGATTCGGCGGCGGCGCGAGCAGCGAGCGCGCCGCCGGCGTGAGCGGCTCATCGCGCCAGTTGATGGCGAAGACCGCCGCCAGGAGCACGAGCGCGATGAGAGCCAGGCTCGCCGCCACGAGCCCGACCCACTTGAGGATTCGGCCCGCGATGGGCGAGAGCGGTATCATGCGGCCGAGCCTAGCACGTGAACGCGCACTCCGAACTTCTGCCCGACCCGCTGCCCGCCGAGCCGCTTGCGCTCGTCGCGCGCTGGCTCGCCGACGCCTGGGCGGCGCGCCGCCAGCCGAACGCCAATGCCATGGTGCTCGCCACCTCGACCCCTGACGGCCATCCGTCGGCGCGCGTCGTGCTGTGCAAGGACATCGTGCCGCAGCCCGGTTACGTCGTCTTCTACACCAACTATCAATCGAGCAAGGGCCGGCAGCTCACGCACAACCCGCGCGCGGCGGCGGTGATGCACTGGGATGCGCTCGGCCGCCAGGTGCGCATCGACGGGGCCGTGGTGCAGAGCCCCGCGGCCGAGAGCGATGCCTATTTCGCCTCGCGCTCCTGGGACAAACGCATCGGCGCCTGGGCCAGCGCGCAGAGCGAGCCCGTGCCCTCGCGCGCGGCGCTCGAGCGCGCGCTGGCGGCCACCGCCCAGCGCTTCGGGACGCCCATTCCCGGAAGCGCCGGCGCCGATCAGGGCCTGAAGATCGAAGTGCCCCGCCCGCCCCACTGGGGCGGCTATCGCCTGTGGGCCGACGCAGTGGAGCTGTGGGTCGAGGGCACCCGCGGCCGGATGCACGACCGCGCGCGCTGGACGCGCACGCTCAAGGCCGCGCCGGGCGCTGCCTTCGAGGCGAGCGCGTGGCAGGTCACGCGGCTGCAGCCCTGATGCGCGCCAGGCCGCGCCACCCGGCGCACGCGCGGTGCTGCTGACTATTCTCCGTGTGGAGAAACGTCCGCATCCTGCTGCTCCTGCTGGTGCTGCTTGCGGTGGCGTTGCAGCAGTGGCTCGAGCGCGTGCACACCCGCAGCTGGCAGGAGACGCTCTGGGTGGGGATCTATCCGCTCAACGCCGACGGCAGCTCTGCCTCGCAGAGCTACATCGAGTCGCTCAAGCGCGACGACTTCGTTCCCATCGAGAGCTTCTGCGCGCGCGAGGCGCATCGCTATGGTGTGAAGCTCGATGAGCCCGTGCACGTCGAGCTCTATCCGCAGCGGAGCGAGCTCCCGCCGAGCCTCCCGCCGGGCGCGGGGCCCTTCGGCATCGCCTGGTGGAGTCTCAAGCTCCGCTGGTTCGCCGCGCACGCGAGCCGCGTGCCCGGGCGCCCGCCGTCGACGATCCGCCTCTTCGTCCTCTATCACGACCCCGGAACCATCGAGCGCGCGCCCGACTCGCACGGGCTGCAGAAGGGACTGGTCGGCGTCGTGCATGCCTTCGCGGCCGGCGCGATGACCGGCGGCAACAACATCGTGATTGCGCACGAGCTCCTGCACACGCTGGGCGCAACCGATAAGTACGATCTCGGAACCGGCGAGCCCCTCTTCCCGAACGGCTATGGCGATACGGGACAGCAGCCGCTCTATCCGCAGGCCGAGGCGGAGATCATGGCGGTGCGCCGCGCTTTGAGCCCGCAGGAGTCGCAGATGCCGCGCAGCCTGAGGAGCGAGGTGGTCGGTGCGGCGACCGCGCTGGAGATCGGTTGGACGCGCCGCTGAGCCGCGGCAACGGCGCGCTGGCGCATCCGGCAGCGGCCGCGCGGCTCGCCGCGCGCGCGCTCGGCGTGCAGGCCGGGGTGCGCGAGCTCGTCCGCGGACTGTCGGTCGAATTCGCACCCGGCGAGGTGGTCGCGATCCTCGGGCGCAACGGCTCGGGCAAGACGCTGACGCTGCATACGCTCGCCGGCCTGCGCACACCCGCGGCCGGGGAAGTGATGCTCGACGGCGTGCCGCTCGCGGAGCTCGCGCGGCGCGCGGTCGCGCTGCGCCTCGGGCTGTTGCCGCAGGATCTCGAGGATGCCTTCGTCACCACGGCCATGGAGACGGTGCTCATCGGCCGCCACCCGCATCTGGCGCTCTGGCAGTGGGAGACGGCCGAGGACGAGCGGCTGGCGCGCGAGGCGCTCGCGGCGGTCGACCTGGACGATTTTGCCGCGCGCCGCACCGACACGCTCTCGGGCGGCGAGCAGCGGCGCGTGGCGGTGGCGGCCCTCCTGGCGCAGCAGCCCGCCATATTCCTGCTCGACGAGCCGACCAATCACCTCGATCCCCATCACCAGCTGGTGGTGCTGGGGCTGTTCCGCGAGCTCGCGCGCTCCGGCCGCACCGTCATCACGACGCTGCACGATCCGACGCTCGCGGCGCGCTTCGCCGACCGCGTGCTGCTGCTGCACGGCGACGGGCGCTGGAGGCTCGGCGCGGTACACGAGGCGCTCACCGCCACGACGCTGAGCGAGCTGTACCTCGCGCCCATGATGGAGCTCGAGCAGCACGGCCGGCGGGTGTTCGTGAGTGCCTGATCCATGGCAAGCCGGACACGGCTAGCGCGTGAGCGCCTCCAGCACCTCCTGGTGCAGATGTCCGTTGGTGGCGAGCACGCTCGTGGTTGCAAGTGCGACCGCGCGCCCTTCGAGATCGGTGAAGGTGCCGCCCGCCTCGCGCACGATCACGGTGAGCGCCGCGATGTCGAGAATGTTGACGTTGGATTCGATCACCACCTCGAGCGCGCCGCGCGCGAGCAGATGATAGTGCAGGAAGTCGCCGTAGCCGCGCACATAGCCCGCGGCGCCGACGAGCCCGCCGAAGCGCTGCCAGCGCGGTGAGGCGGCCAGACCCCTGAGATTTCCCGTGGAGATCGCCGCCGCGGCGAGCGCCGCGACGGCGCTCACGCGGATCGGGCGGTCGTTGAGCCAGGCGCCGCCGCCCTCCTCGGCCCAGGCGAGCTCGCCGTAGACCGGGGCGCTCGACACCCCGAGCACCAGCCTGCCGGCTCGCAGCAGGGCAATCTGCGTCGAGAAGAAGGGGATCTCGCGCACGAACGCCTTGGTGCCGTCGATGGGGTCGACCAGCCAGACGCTCTCCGCCCCCATCGCATGCTGGCCGGTCTCCTCGCCGTAGAAGCCGTAGCCCGGAAAGCGCTCGCCGAGGGTGGCGCGGATCACCTCCTCGGAACGCAGGTCCGCCTCGGTCACCGGGGAGGCGTCGGCCTTCAAGCGCACCCCCGGGCTCTTGCGGTAGTGAGCGCGGATCACCTCACTCGCGGCGCGCGCGGCCGCAAGCGCCGCCTCGAGTTCTTTGGATGCCATATGGCTTAGGATACGACCAATGGGAAACCGCCTGAGCAGGATCTACACGCGCACCGGCGACGACGGCAGCACGGGCCTCGGCGACGGCAAGCGCGTGCCGAAGGACAGCGCCCGCGTCGAGGCCTACGGCACCGTGGACGAGCTCAACAGCGTCGTCGGCGTGTTGCTCGCGATCCCGGGGCTGCCGCAGGAGGTCGGCGACTGCCTGACCGAGGTGCAGCACGAGCTGTTCGACCTCGGCGGCGAGCTCTGCATCCCGGGCCACCAGGTGATCCGGGCCGAGCAGGTCACGCGCCTCGAGCGGGCGCTCGACGGCTTCAACGACGCCCTGCCGCCGCTCAAGGAATTCATCCTGCCCGGAGGCGGCCCGGCGGCCGCCGCCTGCCATCTCGCGCGCACCGTCGCGCGCCGCGCGGAACGGCGCGCCTGGACCCTGGCGCGCGCCGAGAGCGTCAATCCCGAGCTGCTGAAGTACCTGAACCGCCTGTCGGATCTGCTGTTCGTCGTGGCGCGGGTGCTGGCCCGCCACGAGCGCGGCGCCGAGGTGCTGTGGAAGCACCAGCGCGGCAGGAAAGCCTGACTCAGCGCAGCGCCGTCCGCTCCTCGACCAGCGTCCGCAGCCGGCGCCAGTTGAACAACGGTCCGGGATCGGTCTTGCGCTCGGGCGCGATGTCGCTGTGGCCGACCATGTGCTCGGGGCCGAGCGAGGGGTAGGCGTCGAAGAGCGCGGCGGCGAGCCGGGCGAGCTCCTCGTACTGCGCGTCCGTATAGGCGGTGTCGTCGGTTCCTTCGAGCTCGATGCCGATCGAGAAGTCGTTGCACGAGCGGCGGCCGTCGTATTCGGACTGCCCCGCGTGCCAGGCGCGCGCACCGAAGGGCACGTACTGGACGATCTCGCCGTCACGGCGGATCAGGGCGTGCGCGGAGGCGCGCAGGCCGGCGATCGCACGGAAGTAAGGATGCGCATCGAGCGGCAGCGTGCCGGTGAACAGGCGGTCGATCCACGGCCCGCCGAACTCTCCCGGCGGCAGGCTGATGCCGTGCACCACGAGCAGATCCGGCTTCACGCCCGCGGGGCGCGCGTCGAAATGCGGCGACAGCACCTGGCGCGCGCCCACCAGCAGCCCGGTCGCGGCATCGACCTTGAGGGGCGCGCTGTCGGGGATGGTGGCGGTGGTGATGGTCATGCCGGCGGGCCGATTCTGCCACAATCCCCGCATGAGCTCCGCCAACACGCCCTTCGTCACGCGCGACCTCGCCCACGTCTGGCATCCCTGCACGCAGATGAAGGATCACGAGCATCTGCCGCCGATCCCGGTGCGCCGCGGCAGCGGCGCATGGCTCGAGGACTACACCGGCAAGCGCTATCTCGATGCGGTAAGCTCCTGGTGGGTGAATCTCTTCGGCCACGCCAACCCGCGCATCAACGCCGCGGTGCGCGCGCAGCTCGAGCAGCTCGAGCAGGTCATCCTCGCCGGCTTCACCCACGAGCCGGTGATCGCGCTCTCCGAGGAGCTCGCCGCGCTCGCCCCTGCCGGGCTCAGCCGCTGCTTCTACGCCGACAACGGCTCGTCCGCGGTCGAGGTGGCCGTGAAGATGAGCTTTCACTACTGGCGCAACGTCGGCCGCCCGGCGAAGCGCCGCTTCATCACTCTCACCAACAGCTACCACGGCGAGACCCTGGGCGCGCTCGCGGTCGGCAACGTCGAGCTCTACAAGGAGATCTACCGCCCGCTCCTCATGGACGTGATCAGCGTGCCGTCGCCCGATTGCTACGGGCGCGCCGCCGGCGCCACCTGGGCCGAGCACTCGCGCGCGCAATTCGCGCACATGGAGGCGGCGCTCGGGCGTCACGCGCACGAGGCCGCCGCGGTGATCGTCGAGCCGCTGGTGCAGTGTGCGGGCGGCATGCGCATGTACGACCCCGTCTATCTCTCGCTGCTGCGCGCGGCCTGCGACCGTCACGCCGTACACCTGATCGCGGATGAGATCGCGGTGGGCTTCGGGCGCACCGGCACCCTGTTCGCGTGCGAGCAGGCCGCCATCCGCCCCGACTTCATGTGTCTCTCGAAGGGTCTGACGGGCGGCTACCTGCCGCTCTCGACGGTGATGACGACCGAGCCGATCTACGCGGCCTTCTACGACGAGTATGTGAAGCTCAATGCCTTCCTCCACTCGCACAGCTTCACCGGCAATCCGCTCGCCTGCGCCGCCGCGCGCGCCAGCCTCGCGATCTTCCGCGAGGACCGCACGCTCGAGCGCAACCGCGCGCTCGCGGCGCACCTGGGCCGGCGTGCGCGCGAGCTCGAGGACCATCCTCACGTCGCCGAGGTGCGCCAGTGCGGCATGATCGCCGCGATCGAGATGGTGCGCGACAAGGCGAGCCGCGCGCCCTATCCGTGGCAGGAGCGCCGCGGCCTCGCCGTCTACGCCCATGCGCTCGAGCGCGGCGTGCTGCTGCGCCCGGTGGGCGACGTCGTGTACTTCATGCCCCCCTACGTGATCACCCCCGACGAGATCGATCTCATGGTGGACGTGGCGCGCGATGGTCTGGAGCTCGCGACATGCGCCTGACCCGCGTCCATGTCGAGGGGCCGCTCGTCTCCGGCAAGCGCCTCACGCTCGAGGGCAGCGCGGCGAGTCATGTGACGCGCGTGCTGCGGCTGCGGGTCGGTGCGCAGCTCATCCTCTTCGATGGCAGCGGCGGCGAGTACGAGGCGAGCATCGACAAGGCGCACGGCGGCGAAGTGATCGTCGCCGTCGGTGCGCAGCAGCCGATCGAGCGCGAGTCGCCGCTCAAGCTCACCCTCGCACAGGGCGTCTCGCGCGGCGAGCGCATGGATCTCGTCGTGCAGAAGGCGACCGAGCTCGGCGTGAGCCGGCTCGTGCCGGTGCTCACCGAGCGCAGCGTCGTGCGCCTCACCGCGCAGCAGTCCGACCGCAAGGTGAATCACTGGCGCGCGATCGCGATCGCCGCCTGCGAGCAGTGCGGGCGCAACCGCGTGCCATCGGTGGCAGCGCCGCTGGCACTCAGGGATTTCCTCAAGGGCGATGCGGGCCGCTCGCCGGGCGCGCGCCTGCTGCTTTCACCGGTTGGCACCGCGGCGCTGAACGACGTGCCGCACCCGGGTGACGGCGTCACGGTGCTCATCGGGCCCGAGGGCGGCCTCACGGACGAGGAGGAGCACGCGGCGGTCGCGGCGGGATTCACGGCGCTGCGCCTGGGTCCGCGCGTGCTGCGCACCGAGACGGCGGCGATCGCGGCGCTCGCGCTGCTGCAGCGGAAGTTCGGCGACCTCTAGTCCACGGCGGCGAGCACCCAGTCCTCGAGCGTCCTCTCCTGCGCGCTCACAACGTCGCGCCGGCAATCGCCGCGGCGTGCGCGAGCTGCTGGCGGGCGGGCCCGCTCGCCGCGGGGCAGTTCGCGAGCGCGGCGCGGTAATAGCGCACGGCGAGGGAGCCTGCGCCGGCCTGCTCCGCCGCTGCACCCGCGCCGAGCAGCGCGTTGAAGCGGTTGGGGTCGCTCTGCAGCGACCTCTGGTATGCCTCGAGCGCCTCCCGGGGGCGGCCGCCGAGCAGCAGCATGTCGGCGAGCATCTCACCGGCCGGCAGCTCGACCTCGCCCTTGCCGACCCGCGCCTGGCGCGCGATGACCGGGTGCAGCAGGTCCGTCGCACGCTGCAGGTCCCCGTGCGCCAGCGCGGCCCAGGCACGGATCTCCGCAGGGAGTGTCTCCCGGAGCGAGCCGGCCGGCGGCGGCGGATCCCTGCTCGCGAGTGCCTCGAGCGCGTGCAGCGCCGTGTCGGCCGCGCCGGCATCGTGCAGATGAGCCGCCGCCGTGACCTCGGCGAGGAGCGTGAGCGCCTGGCTTTGCGCATTGCCGCCCGTGACCGGCTCGAGGCGCCCGGCCATCGCCCAGTCGCGCGTCTCGATGGCATAGAGCGCCGGCAAGCGCGCCTCGACCCCGCCGTAGTAGCCCGGATAGCGCGGGTCCACGTCCGCGGCCGGGACGGTGCGCGCCTCGGCCACGATGGCCCGCGCCTTGTCGTCCTCTCCGGTCTGCAGGTACGCGTACTCGAGAAATTCCATCGCGTGGAGGCGATTCTCCGCGCCCATCGGCATGGCGCCGGTCCGCCCTCCGTCCGTGTGGGGCGGCGCGAGGCGCTCGGCGGCGGCCTTGGAGGCGAGATTCGAGCGGATGTCGTCCTGCCACAGCCCGAGCCGCGCGAAGATGTGTCCCGGCATGTGCAGCGCGTGCGGGACGTCGGGCGCAATGTCCGCGTAGCGGCGCGCCGCGGGAAGCGCGAGGCGCGCCATCGCCGGGTTGTCACAGGCGTGGATCAGATAGTGCGCGATGCCGGGATGATCCGGATGCGATGCGAAGAGCGGCTCGAGGACCGCGACGGCCTTGCGCGGGTTGACGAGCGCGACGTCGTCGGGAGGATCGGCCGCGAGCAGCGCCAGGGCGTAAAAAACCTGCGCCTCGAGGTCGTCGGGATACTTGCGCGCCAGCGCTGCCATTGCGTTCGCATAGAGCCTGGCATGCTCGGGCGCGCGCTGGCGGGTGAACCCGTCGTAGAAGACGTACAGCGCATGGATCCAGTCCGTCTCGCGCGTCGTGCGCTCGGGGGCGCGCTCGGCCGCGGCGAGGGCGCGCCCGGCCGCCGTCACTGCCGCCGCTTCCGGCCAGCCGTTGACCTGCGGAAAGCCCGTCATGGCCTCGCCCCAGTAGGCCATGGCGCAGCCAGGATCGGCGGCGATGACTTTGCGGAACATCGCGAGTGCGGCGTCGTACCAGAAGGAGTGCAGAAGGCTCACGCCGCGCTCGAAGTCGGGGCGTGCTGCGGCCTGGCACGAAGTCTCGAAGGAGACGGCGCCGAGCCGCGCCGCCGGCGGCGCGGCCACCGGCGCCTCATGCGCGGGCGCCGTCGACGCGCGCAGCATGACGGACAGGACCAGCATCCAGGGAGCGATGTTCAAGGTGTCGCCTCGCCCGCCCAACCGCTCAACGCGCCGCGAGAGCCTGGCGGATCGACTGGCGCGCAATCGGGCTCATGACGGCGTAACCGGCGCCGTTGGGATGCACGCCGTCGTCGGCCAGCTCCGGCTTGAAGCCGCCGCGCGCATCGACGAGCGCGGAGTAGTAGTCGGCGTATACGAGCTGGCGCCGGCTCGCATAGGCCCGTATCCAGTCGTTCAGCGCCACGATGCGGGGCGCAGGCTCGAGGCCCGGCCTCCACGGGTAATCGAGCGCCGGCAGCACCGAGGCGAGCACCACCCGGACATGGTTGGCTGCGGCGATCTCGACCATGGAGCTCAGGTTGTTCTCGATGGCTTCGGGGGTCGTGGGCCCGGTGTTCCCGGCGAGGTCATTGGTGCCGGCGAGAATGTGGACCACGGCGGGCTTCAAGTCGACCACGTCCTGGCGGAACCTCACGAGCATCTGCGGCGTGGTCTGGCCGCCGATGCCGCGATTGAGCACCTCGACCTTATCGAGCGCGAGAGCGGAGAGATTCCAGCTCTCGGTGAGCGAGTCTCCGAGGAAGATCACCCGCGGCCGGGCGGCGCCCGGCGGAGGAAGCCGGCGGTCCTGGTCGCGGTAATACTGCAGCTGCGCCCAGTCGCTGCGCAGCCGCTCGAGCTCCGTGTCCGCGGCGGCCATCGAGGCCAGCGCGAGGAGCGCGACGGTCGTGCCCACACCGCGCCGGCTAACCCCCGGCTGCATCCGGCACGATCCTGTAGTGAATCCCCGGGGTCACGCCCCGATGCTCGTCTCGTCCGCGATCATCTCTTCGAGGCGCTCGAGGTCGGGAACGATCGGGGTCTCATTCACCATGCGGATCTGGCAGATGATCGGCGCACGCTCGGGGAATACGCGCGAGTTGTCGGGACGCACCACGTCCGAGCTCACGCGCACCAGCTGCGGGAAGCCCTGCGCCACCAACGCGAAGTTGCCGCCCTCGACGCGCGTCCCGAGCGCATGCAGGATCACGACGCGGGTGCGGCCGCTCGCCGGCGGGATCATCTGCCCGCAGGTGCCCTCGAAGGACACGAGCGGAACCGCCTTGCCGTTCCAGGGTACCGTGCCTATGTACCAGGGCGGCGCGCCGGTCATCTCGGACGGCGTCTGAAAGCCGATCACCTCCGCGACGCAGGCGCGAGGAATGATGAGCCGCCCGTCGACCAGCGGGATCAGCAGGCTGTAGATCTCGTTGACGCGCTCGGCCATGGCGGCTCGTGGGCTCAGCTGCCGGAGGCGGCCTGGCGCACCGCGGCGCGGCGCCGCTCGACCAGCGGCGCGATCGCATCGAGCAGCTGCGCCTCCTGGTAGGGCTTGCCGAGGTAATCGTCGACCCCGAGCTCGATGGCGCGCGCGCGGTGCTTCTCGCCGACGCGCGAGGTGACCATGATGATCGGCACGTCCTTCAAGCGCGGGTCGTTGCGCACGTGGGCGGCGACCTCGTAGCCGTCCATGCGCGGCATCTCGATGTCGAGCAGGATCACGTCCGGAACGTTGTCCTGCAGCAGCGCCACCGCGTCGAGCCCATCGCGCGCGGTGATGACGCGCATGCCGTTGCGCTCGAGCAGACGCTGCGTCACGCGGCGCACGGTGATCGAGTCGTCCACCACCATGGCGAAGGTGCGGCGGTCGCCGCGCTCCTTGGGCACCGCGGCCGGCGCGGCGGCGCGCGTGCGCCACTCGGCGCGCACCAGCGCGCCGATGTCGAGGATGATGACGATGCGGCCGTCGCCGAGAATGGTGGCGCCCGAGATCCCGCGGATGCTCGAGATCTGGGGACCGACGGACTTCACGACGATCTCGCGGCTGCCGACCAGCTCGTCGGCCACCAGGCCGGTCGAGTGCTCGCCGGCGCGCACCAGCACCACCGGAATGGTCACGTCCTGGCTCGGCAGCGGCGCCGGATCGAGACCGACGAAGGTCGCGAGCTGCTGAAAGCGGTACTTCGCCCCGCTGTACTCGAAAAAGGGCGCGTCGCGCCCGAGGTGCGCGCTGACTTCGGCCTTCGAGAGGCGCAGCACTCCCTCGACCGTCGGCAGCGGCAGTGCGTAGTACTCCTCGTCGACGCGCACCACCAGCGCGTGGCTGATCGCGAGCGTGAGCGGCAGGCGCACCGTGAACGTGGTGCCCTCGCCGGCCTTGCTCTCCATGTGGAGCGCCCCGCCCAGGCGCTTGATCTCGGTGGCCACCACATCCATGCCCACGCCGCGGCCGGCCTGCTGGGTGATCGACCCGGCGGTGGAGAATCCGGGCTCGAGGATCAGCTGCATCGCATCCTCGTCGCTCAAGTGCTGGCCCGGCGCGATGAGCCCGAGCGACTCGCCCTTCTCGCGGATGGCCTTGAGGTTCATGCCGCCGCCGTCGTCGATGAGGCGCACCATGACCTCGGCGCCCTCGCGGTGCAGCTCCAGCACGATGCTGCCGGCGTCGGGCTTGCCGCGCCTGACGCGCTCCTCGGGCGTCTCGATGCCGTGCACGACCGCATTGCGCAGCATGTGCTCGAACGGCGGCAGCATGCGCTCGAGCACCTGGCGGTCGAGCTCGCCCGCGGCGCCCTCGACGGTGAGCTCGACACGCTTGCCGGTATCGGCGGCCGCCTGGCGCACGATGCGCGCGAGGCGCTGCACGTGGCGCTGGAAGGGCACCATGCGCGTGCGCATCAGTCCGTTCTGCAGCTCGGTGATGGTGCGGGCCTGCTGCTGCAGCAGGTTCTGGGTGTCCTTGGCCTGGTTCTCGAGCAGCTGCTGGATGCTCGCCACGTCGTTGGCGGTCTCGGCGAGCGCACGCGAGTACTGCTGGATGGAGGAGTAGCGGTCGAGCTCGAGCGGATCGAACTCGCTCCTGTGCGAGCCGACCTCTTCCTCGTGCTTGTGCAGGATCTGCGCCTCGGTCTCGATCTCGAGGTGGCGCAGCTGCTCCTTGAGGCGCGTCACCGTGCGCGACAGCTCGCCGAGGTTGAAATCGAAGGAGCCGAGCTGCTGCTCGAGGCGGGCGCGCGCGATGCTCGCCTCGCCGGAGATGTTGAGCAGCTGATCGAGCAGCTCGGCGTCGACGCGCGCCATCTCCACGCGCTCGCCCTGCTGCACCGGCTCGCGCCCGGGCGGGACGGGCTGCGGCGCGGCCAGTCCCTCCTCGGCCGCAGACCCCTGCGCAAGCTCCTCGTTCAGGCGCGCGAGCCCGGTGTCGCTCACGGGTGGGGGGCCGGCCGGTGCCTGGGTGGCCCGTGCGACCGCCGGCACGAAAGACTGCGCGGCGCGCGGCGGAAATACCGGCGGGCGCGGCGCCAGCGCGGGCGTGGCGGCTGCGGCCGGCGGCGTGCGTGCCGCGGGGGCCGCGGCTGAGGCCGG
>DASYYF010000027.1:0-28862 GCA_035934055.1 Steroidobacteraceae bacterium
CATCCGAGCTGAGCGCCGCGCAGGCGCCGAGCCCGGCGGGCGGCGCCGATTGCGCCGCGCAGGCGAGCGGGGCGAGCGCGAGCGCCACGCCGAGCGGCGCCCGCCGCGCCGCCGGATCTCTCGGCGTCCGCGCGCTCATAGCGGCTCCGCCGGGCTCTCGCCGTAATAAGTACCGACCACCTCGGTGGCCGCGCGGATCAGGTCGCGCTCCGCAGGGCTGAGAAACGGATTCCAGATGTCGAAGATCAGGATCCCACGCGGCACGTCCGAGTCGTTCCACGCCTCGTGTTCGATCGTATCGTCGAACACCCACGCCTTGCCCGCCACCCACTCGCGCGTCTCGCTGCCGACGCGAAAGCCGCAGCCGGGCGGCACGATGAGCGGCAGGTGCACGGTGAGACGGATATTGGTCACGCCGGTGTGGGGCGGAATGCGCGTCCGGGCATCCAATATGGAGAAGAAGGCCGTCGGCCCCCGCCGGGCCACGTCGCACTGCGGCGCGCCGCGCAGCACCTGCGCGGTGCGCGGACAGCGCGCCAGGTGCGGCGGCTGCGGCACCGATTGATTCCAGAGGAAATACGCGCTCCAGCGCCGCGACTTGTTGAGCTCTTTCCACTGGTTGAGCGGCAGCCCCTCCGGGTAGGCGACGTAGGGCTCGAGTCCCTCGCGGTCGGCGACCAGCACGTTCATGAACTCGGCGCGGATCTCGTCGGTCGCCGCCTCGATGGCATCCAGCCACGGGAATTCCTGGCGGTCGAAGAACTCCACCGCCGGAAGCTGGGGGAAATACATGAAGGTCGGCTGTGGCAGGAAGCGGGCGCGCCTGGCGGTCAGGAGGTCGATGCAGTGGTCCACCCGCCGGTAAGGGCCGCCGCCGTGGCTCGCCCGGATTCCCGCGAGCCGCTCCTCGATGGCCGCCGCGAGCGCCGCCTCGTCGCGCGCCACCGCCGCACGCGCGTGCGCGATCACGGGCGCGACCGTCTCCGGCGGCGCCGCTCCCGGCGGCAGCGTGGCGAGCGCGTTACGGTAGACCCGCGCCGCGTTGCGCGGGTCGCCGCTCGCCTCCAGCAGCGCACCCTTCTGCAGGAGCGAGGCGAGGTGCCGCGGCTCGAGCGCCAGGGCGCGCTCGATGGCATCGAGCTCCTCGGGCAGCCGGTTCAGCATATGCAGGCTCGAGGCGAGATTCGACCACAGGTTCGGGTGCTTCGGGTCCGCCTGGGTGGCGCGCCGGAAGAGCTCGAACGCCTTCGCAGCGTCGCCGCGGCCGAGCATCTGCAGGCCGAGCTCGTTCAGCACCGCCGGATGGGCCGGCGCGAGCTGCGCGACGCGCGCCAGCAGCTGCTCGGCCTCGGTGCTGCGGCCCGCGGCGCCCGCACTCTTGGCGGCCTGGATCATGTGCAGCACGGTGGCGTTGTCCGGTGTCGGCCCCCCGACCGCGGCGTTGACGTCGCTCATCAGTCTCACCTATGTTTTTCGCGTCTGGCATCGCGATTCTAACCCGGCCCTGTACCGCCCGCCGGAGCGCCGCCCTGGAGTCACCGCTGGAAGTGCAATTCGAGCTGATGCGGGTCGCCGCGCTCCTGGAGAGCGAGCCGCAGGCAGCCGCGCGCGCGGCCGCCGCGATCGTGCGCTCGCATCCCGCCGAGCGCACGGCGCTGCTGCTGCTCGCCACGGCGCACCGCGCCTGCGGCGACCCGCAGGCGGCGGCCGCGGAATTCGCCGCGCTCGCCGCCGCCCAGCCCGACTCCGCGGTGATCCGACTCGAGCTCGGGCGCTCGCTGCGAGCCGCGGGCCGCGAGCCGGAAGCGCTCGCGGCGCTCGAGCGCAGCGTCGAGCTCTCGCCCGATCTGGCCGAGGGCTGGCGCGAGCTGTCGCTGCTCCACGCCGCGCGGCGGGAGGCGCTCGCCTGCGACGCCGCTTACGCACGCTTCGAGGCGCTCTCGCCCGAGGGCCCGCGCCTCGAGGAGGCTGGCAGGGCGCTCGCGAGCCAGCGCTACGACGCCGCCGAGGAGCTGCTGCGGCAGCTGCTGGCACGCTCCCCGCATGACCCGGCGGCTCTGCGCCTGCTGGCGAAGGTCGCGAGCGCGCGCGAGAACTACCCGGAAGCGGAGCGGCTGCTGACGGAGTGCCTGCGCCTCGCGCCCGGCTACAGCCGCGCGCGCCTCGACCTGGTCGCGGTGCTGCACGAGCAGCAGAAGGGCGAGCCGATGCTGCCGCTCATCGAGCGGCTGCTGGCCACCGACCCCGGCAACGAGAGCTACCGCACCATGGAGGCGATCGCCTGCACCCTGCTGGGAGACACCGGGCGCGCCCTGGCCGTGCTCGAGGCGCTGGTCGCGGAATTTCCGCACAGCGAAGTGGTGTGGCTCAACTACGGTCACGCGCTGCGCACCGCCGGCCGCGGCGGCGAAGCCGTGGCCGCCTACCGCCGCTGCGGCGAGCTCAAGCCCGGCTTCGGCAGCGCCTGGATGGCGCTCGCCAACCTCAAGACCTTCCGCTTCACGAGCGCGGACGTCGACGCCATGCGGCGCGAGCTCGCAGGCGGGCAACTGTCCGAGGACGAGCGCTCGGAGTTCGAGTTCGCCCTCGGCAAGGCGCTCGAGGATGCCGGCGACTATCCGGCCTCCTTCGAGCATTACGCGCGCGGCAATGCGCTGCGGCGCGCCGTCGTCGACTACCGCGGGGAAATTCTCACGCGACTGGTCGAGCGCACGCGGGCGCTCTACACGCGCGAGTTCTTCGCCGCCCGCGCCGGCTGCGGCTCGCCCGCGCCCGACCCCATCTTCGTCGTCGGCCTGCCGCGCGCCGGCTCGACGCTCATCGAGCAGATCCTCGCCAGCCATTCGCAGGTCGAGGGTACGCGTGAGCTGACCGACGTCGTGCAGTTCGCCGTCGAGCTCGGCGACCGGGACGAGGAATCCGCGGCGCCGCCTCGCTACCCGCAGTCCGTCGCGGCTCTCACGGGCGCCGAGCTGACCGCGCTCGGCGAGCGCTACCTCGCGCAGACACGCGCTCAGCGCCTCCTCGGCCGGGCGCGCTTCATCGACAAGATGGGCGGCAACTTCCTGCACCTCGGGCTCATTCACCTGATGCTGCCGCACGCGCGCATCATCGACGCGCGGCGCGCGCCGCTCGCCTGCTGCTTCGCCAACTTCAAGCAGCACTTCCATCGGGGCGCGTGGTTCACCTACAGCCTCGAGGATCTCGGGCGCTACTACCGCGATTACGTGACTCTCATGGCCCACTTCGACGCGGTGCTGCCCGGGCGCGTCTACCGCGTCAGCTACGAGGCCCTGGTGCGCGATCTCGAGGGCGAGGTGCGCGCGCTGCTCGCGCACTGCGGCCTGCCGTTCGAGGAGGCGTGCCTGCGCTTTCATGAGACCCGCCGCGCGGTGCAGACGGTGAGCTCGGAGCAGGTGCGCCAGCCCCTCTACACCGACGCCCTCGGGCAGTGGCGCAATTTCGAGCCGTGGCTCGCGCCCCTCAAGGAAGCGCTCGGGGAGCTCGCGCAGTAAGGTCGAGCAGCGGCCTGAGCGGCGCGAGCTGCTGCTCGTACCTGCGCCAGCGCTCGACCGAGCCTGAGTTGATCTTCTGGCGCACCTGCCAGCGGCTGGCCGTGATCACCACGCGCCCGGACTCATGGAAGTCGAGGCAGCGCGGATCCCACGGCAGGCCGGCGAACTCGAGCATGCGGCGCGTCCAGTGCTCCTGATCCGCGACCAGCGCCTCGTACGGAACCTCGAGCAGCGTTCCCGGCGGGAGCGCGGCGCGCCAGTGCGCGGTGATGCGCAGATACTCACCATAGTAGTGCGCCAGGCTGTCGAGATCGTGGGCATGAGGGTGCAGATCGCCGAAGTTCTGGAAGTACAGCGACAGGCAGGTATCGAGCGGATGGCGCTGCATGTGCAGAATCCGCGCGCGCGGAAACACCGTGTGAATGAGCCCGGCGTACAGAAAATTCGCCGGCATCTTGTCGATCACGCGCCGCGCCCCGCCCGCGCGCCCGCCGATGCGCTCGAGGTAGTCGCGCGAGAGGCGCGCCAGCGCATCGCGGCGCGCTTCGGCCCCGGTGCCCGCGCCCCTGAAGAGCTCGAGCGCGCGATCCCAGAACCTCACCTCGCCGGCTCCGAAAGCCTCCGGGTGCGAGGCGAGGATCTGCTCGGTGAGCGTGGTCCCCGACCTCGGCATGCCGACGACGAACACCGGCAGCTCGGAAGCGGATGCACCGGGCCAGGTCGCGCTCAGGAAAGCGCGGTCGAACGTGCGGATGGTCTCCCCGACCTCGCGCTCGAGCCCGGCGCGGTCGTAGCTCCTGCCGTGGCGCCGGCTGAGCTCGTGTGCCCGGCTGTACTCGGCGAAGGCCTCGGCGTACTGACCGAGGTCGTCGTGATACTTGCCGAGCGCGAAGCGCAGGCCGATCTCATGCGCCAGCGGCAGCCGTGTCGAGAGCAGCGCCTCCGCCCCCTCGAGCCACGCGCTGTCGGCGCGCGTCATGCGGCGGTGGGCGGCGATGCTGCAGAACACCGGCGCGGAGCCCGCATCGCTCGCGAGCGCGCGCTGGAACAGTCCCTCGGCCTCCTTGAAATCGCCGCGATCGGTGCACAGATCGCCGAGCAGCGACAGCGCGGCCGCGTCGGCCGGATCTCCCGCGAGAATGGCGCGGCACAGCTCCTGCGCCTCCTCGGCGCGGCCCTCGAGGCGCAGTGCCGTGGCGAGACCGAGCTGCGCATGGCGGTGGCCCGGCTCGAGCGCGAGCGCACGCCGGTAGCTTGCGATCGACTCCCCAAGCTCGCCGAGCTCGTGCTGCGCGCGGGCGAGCTGGCAGTGTGCCTCGGCGCGCTGCGGCTCGAGCTCGACGGCGCGGGCGCAGGCGTCGCGCGCGCCGCGATAGTCGCCGACCTCGTACAGCACGTTGCCGAGGTTGTTCAGCGCCTGCGCGAAACGGGGATCGAGCTGCACGGCGCGGCGGAAGCTCGCCGCGGCCTCTGCCCCGCGGCCGAGCGCCGCCAGGACCAGCCCGAGATTGTTGTGCGCGACGCTGGAGGCCGCCGCGAGCGCGATCGCCCGCTCGCCGTGGGCGCGCGCTTCCTCGAGCTGCCCGAGCTGCCGGAGCGCGTTGGCGAGATTCGAGTTGAGCTCCGCGTCCCGCGGATTGAGCGCCAGCGCGCGCCGATAACAATCGGCGGCGCGCGCGCAATCGCCCAGCTCCTGATAAGCGTTGCCGAGATTGTTGTGCGCTTCGAGCAGGCGCGGATCGCGCGCCAGGGCGCGCTCGTAGAGCGGTACCGCCTCGCCCGGCCGCTTGAGCGCACACAGGCAATCGGCGGCGGCGACCAGCACCGGCAGGTCCTGCGGCTCGATCGCGAGAACGCGCTCGAGGCTCGCGAGCGCCTCCGCGTGCCGCCCCTGCTCCCTCAGGACCGCGCCGAGGTTGCGCTGCGCCTCGGCATCGGCGGGCAGCAGCTGCGCCGCCCTGCGCAGCGCCGCAAGCGCGTCCTTTCCGGCACGTGCGCGTACCACGCCGAGGATTTTCCATAACGTGCCGTCGTCGGGCTGGCGCCGCACGAGGAGATCCGCCTGGGTCTCCGCCTCGGCAAAGCGCCCCTGCCGGATCAGGGCGCCGAGCGATGCCATGTCCGGCTCGCGCTGCACCTCGGGAGCCGGGTTCTGCGCGGGCGGCGGCGCGGGCGGTACCGTCCCCGGCAGGGCGCCGCAGCAGTGCTTGAATTTCCGGCCGCTGCCGCACGGGCACGGATCGTTGCGACTTGCTCTCACGAGCTCAGCCTGCCGAGTCGCGCTTTAGCGGCTGCAGCTTGTAGGCGAGGGTGTATCGCGGCGCAAAGCAGATGCGGTTGGGCGGACGTCCCACATGGGGCAGGCTGCCGTCGAACAGCACCAGCCTCCCCGGCCGGGGACTCACCACCGCCTGCGCATCCATGCTCGAATCGAAGAACAGCGTTTCACCCCCCCAATCCGCGTTCCATTCCGGGGCGATGAACCACAGGGCGGTCAATTCCCCGGCGTTTGGCGGGCAATCCGTATGGGTGAACAGCATGTCGCCGTGGGCGGCATAGTTGCAGTAACAGCGGTAGATCCGGTACGCCGTCTCGCTGGCGAACTCCCCTGCCGCCGCGAGAGTGGGTTGATAGACCGGCAGTTGGGCGGCGGCGTCGATGGATATGTTGAGCACCCAGTGGCGAAACCCCTGGGTGTCCGGGCGCGCAGATTCAGTGCGCGTAAATGCGCCGTTCTGCAGAGCCGCCGTCAGCCCCTGGAGATCATTCGCTCTCAGCAGCCCGTCATAGACCCGTACTTCCCGCCCCTCGATGGAATGACGGCGGGTCGCCTTCACGATCAGCTGAGGGGCGCCACTCGAGTGCGCGTTTGACAGCAATTTATCCACCATCCGTCCGGCCGCACTCAGGATAACGCGGGTCTCGAGGCGTGTCCTGTGCGCGGCGCGCCAACTCCGCGTGGATGGCCGCGAACACGCCCTCCCAGTCGCCGGGGCGGGACTGGCGGAAGAGCCGCATGGTGGGGTACCAGGGGCTGTCCGCGCGGTCGAGGAGCCAGCGCCAGTCGGGCACGAGCTTCAGTGCGACCCACACCGGGCGGGCGAGCGCGCCGGCGAGGTGTGCGAGCGCGGTGTCGCAGGTGATCACGAGGTCGAGATTCTGCATGAGCGCCGCGCTGTCGAGAAAGGCCTGCGGACCCGCGTCGAACTCCTCGCCCGGAAGCTCGATCGGAATCGCGCTCAGCTCGCGCGTCGGTTGCTCGGCCCCGGCCCCTTTCTGCAGGCTGATGAGCCGCACCCCCGCAACGTCCGCCAGGGCGCCGAACATCGCGAGCGGCACCGACCGGCCGACGTCGATGCGCTGCCGGCTCCCCTGCCAGGCGATCCCGACTTTGAAGCCCCCCGTCCCGAGCCGCTCGCGCCAGTGCGCCACGCGGCGCGGATCGGCCGCGAGATACGGCACGGCCGCCGGGATGTCCGGCAGCCTCGTCCTGAAAGCGAGCGGCAGGCTGAGGAGCGCGCACTGGTAGTGGCAGTCGCCCGGCTCGTCGTCGCGGCCGATGACGCGCACGTCCGCGCCGAGGGTCGCGAGCAGCGCGCGCAGCGGCGGCTGGACGCGCAGGACCACGCGCGCGCCGCGCTGCTGCGCGAGGCGGGCGTAACGGCAGAACTGCAGCGTGTCGCCGAGCGCCTGTTCGGCGTCGAGGAGCAGCCGCCTGCCGGCGAGGTCCTGCGCGCCGTCCCAGATGGGTATGGCGAGCGGCGGCGCGCTCGCATCCTTGAGCCGTTTGCGCGACTCGTAGAGCGGCAGCCCCTGCGCGAAATCCCCGCCGAGCAGCAGACACACGCTCTTGTTGAAGTACGCCTGCGCGTAGTGCGGATCGAGCGCGATCGCCCGGTCGTAGCTCTCGACAGCCTCGCCGAGGCGCTTGAGATCGAGAAGCGCGTTGCCGCGATTGCAGTGATTCACCGCCAGGTCCGGCCCCTCGAGCAGCGCCTGCTCGTACTCGATGAGCGCCTCCGCCGGGCGCTGCAGGTCGCGCAGCGCGTTGCCCAGATTGCCGTGCACGCCGCGCATGCCGGGCTGCAGCTCGAGTGCGCGGCGGCCGCTCGCGATGGCCGCCGCCGCTTCGCCGAGCTCGCACTGCACGGTGCCGAGGTTGTTGCAGGCTTCGGCGAGCCGCGGCTCGAGTGTCAGAGCGCGCTGGTAGCTCGCCGCCGCCTCGGCGAGCCTGCCGAGCGCCTGCAGAGCGAGCCCGCGGTTGTTGTGCGCCACCGCGAGCTGCGGCTCGAGCGCGAGCGCGCGCTCGTAGCTCGAGAGCGCCTCCGGGAGGCGCTGCAGACGCCGCAGCGCGTTGCCGCGGCTGTTCATGAGCTCCGCGGATTCGCCCGCCAGCGCGAGCGCCGCATCGAGGCTCGCCAGCGCCTCCTCGGGCCGCCCGAGCTGCAGCAGCCCCATGCCGCGGCCGTGGTGGGCCTCGACGCAGTCCGCCTGCAGCGCCAGCGCCGCCTCGAAGCTCGCCAGCGCTTCCCTGGGGCGGCGCAGCGCCAGCCGCGCGCCGCCGAGATTCAGGTGCACGCGCCAGTCCGCGGGATCCTGCCGCAGCACCTCGGCGTAGATGCGCTCCGCCTCGGCGAGCTGACCGGCGCGATGCAGCGCGATGCCGCGCTCCCTCAGCGTCCCGGCTGTCACCCGCTTACCGCCCGCAGGAGCGCTGCCAGTCCTGCGGCTTCGCCCCCGGATTGTGCCAGCCGCACGGACCCTGCAGCAGCCGCTCGGCCTGCGGCGGCCCCCAGCTCGCCGGCGCGTACTCGATGGGCACCGTCGCGGGCTTGAGCAGCGGATCGACGATCGCCCAGGCCGCCTCCACCTCGTCCTCGCGCGCGAAGTGCGCGGTGTCGCCGATCAGTGCGGAGCTGATCAGCGCGGCATAGGGGTCGAGGTCTTCGCCCTGTTGCTCGGCGACGAACAGCTCGACGTCGCGCCCCGTCATGACGGGGCCCGGCTTCTTCGAGTGCGCCCCGAGCGCTATCGCGACCTCGGGACCCACGCGGAAGCGCAGGTGATTCGGCTGCTCGGGGCCGAGCTCGCCGAACACCCGCGCCGGCGGCGCACGCAGCTCCACCACCACCTCGGTGGCGGTCACGGGCAGCCGCTTGCCGGCGCGCATGTAGAACGGCACGCCGCTCCAGCGCCACGAGTCGACGTGCAGCGCGAGCGCGGCGTAGGTCTCGACGCGCGAGTCGGGCGCGACGCCGGGCTCGCTGCGATAGCCGACGAACTGTCCGCGCACCAGCTCCTCGGGCGCCGCCGGACGCACCGCCCGCAGCACCTTCACCTTCTCATCGCGCAGCGATTCGCCCTCGGTGTTCACCGGCGGCTCCATGGCGAGCAGCGCCACGATCTGCATGAGATGGTTCTGCATCACGTCGCGGATCGCGCCGGCCTCCTCGTAGAAGCGGCCGCGCCCGGCGACGCCGAGCGTCTCGGCCATGGTGATCTGCACGCTCGAGACGAAGTTGCGGTTGAGGACCGGCTCGAGAAAGGAGTTGGCGAAGCGGAAGTACAGGATGTTCTGCACCGCCTCCTTGCCGAGGTAGTGATCGATGCGAAAGATGCTCCGTTCGGGAAAGTGCGCGTGCAGCGTCGCGTTCAGCGCGCGCGCCGAGGCCAGGTCGCGCCCGAAGGGCTTCTCCACCACGATGCGCGCTCCCTGCGCGCAGGTCGAGGCGCTCAGGTGCTCGGCGACCACCGCGAACATGCTCGGGGGGATCGCCAGGTAGTGCAGCGGGCGCTGCGCGGCGCCGAGCGCCGCGCGCAGCGCATCGAAGGTCGCGCGCGCGTTGTAGTCGCCGTCCACGTAACGCAGCAGGCCCATGAGGCGCGCCTGCGCCGCCTCATCGGCCGCCGGTACGAAAGCCGCGAGACTGTCGCGCACCCGCGCGGCGTACTGCTCGAGCTTCCATCCCTGGCGCGCCACGCCGATGACCGGCACGGTGAGGATGCCGCGGCGTACCAGCTGATAGAGCGCGGGGTAGATCTTGCGGTAACACAGGTCCCCGGTCGCACCGAACAGCACGACGGCATCGCAGTCACGACGTTCCATGGCGCCTCCTGTCCCTGGCGGCGCTCAGCCGCTTCGCTCGCGATGGCCCCCGAAGCCGAGGCGCATGGCCGACAGCACCTTGTCGGCGAATTCGCCGCGGCCGCGCGATTCGAAGCGCGCGTAGAGCGCCGCGCTCAGCACGTTGGCGGGCACGCCCAGGTCGATCGCCGCCTGCACCGTCCAGCGGCCCTCGCCCGAATCGGCGACGCGTCCGGCGAAGCCCTCGAGCCGCGCATCGCGCGCCAGCGCCGCCGCCGTGAGGTCGAGGAGGCGCGAGGCGACGATGCTGCCGTGGCGCCAGAGCTCGGCGACCGCGGCGATGTCGAGCCGGTACTGGTAGAAACGCGGATCGGCGAGCGGCGCCGTTTCCGCGTCCGCCTCCGCGGTCGTCAGTCCCGCGTCGGCGTGCGCCAGGAGATTCAGTCCTTCGGCGTAGGCGGCCATCAGCCCGTACTCGATTCCGTTGTGGACCATCTTGACGAAATGTCCGGCGCCGTGCGGGCCGCAGTGGAGGTAGCCGAGCTCCGCCGCGCCGAGTCCGGCGGCACGGCCGGCCGCGGCACCCGCGGGCAGCCGTCCACCGGGCGCGAGCGTCGCGAACACGGGTTCGACCAGCGCGACCGTCTCGGGTTCGCCGCCGATCATCAGGCAGTAGCCCTCCTCGAGCCCGAGCACGCCGCCGCTCGTGCCGACGTCGAGATAGTGGATCCCGGCGCCGCCGAGCTCGGCGGCGCGCCGGATGTCGTCCTGGTAGTTGGAATTGCCGCCGTCGATCAGCATGTCGCCGCGCGCGAGCAGCGGGCGCAGCTGCGCGATCAGCGCATCGACGGCCGCCGCGGGCACCATGATCCAGATGGCGCGCGGAGTCTTGAGCGAGCGCGTGAGCTCACCGAGGGTGCCCGCGCCGCGTGCGCCGGATCCCACCGCGGCCGCGACCGCGCCCGGGGAACGATCCCAGACCACGCACTCGTGCCCGCCCTTGGCGAGGCGCCGCGCCATGTTCGAGCCCATGCGCCCGAGTCCGATCATCCCGATCTGCATCGATACTCCTAATTCGGTACCCGACGGATCTGCGCTCCGAGCTGAGCCAGCTTCTCCTCGATCGCCTCGTAACCGCGATCGATGTGATAGATGCGCTCGACGTCGGTGCGGCCCTCGGCCACGAGCCCGGCCAGCACCAGGCTCGCCGAGGCGCGCAGGTCCGTAGCCATCACCGGCGCGGCGGTCAGCTTCTCCACGCCGTGAATGATGGCGGTGTTGCCTTCGAGGCGGATCTCCGCTCCCATGCGGCGCATCTCCAGCATGTGCATGAAGCGGTTCTCGAAGATCGTCTCGGTGATGGTGCCGACGCCCTTCGCCACCGTGTTGAGCGCGGCGAACTGCGCCTGCATGTCGGTGGGAAAGGCCGGGTACGGCGCGGTGCGCACGTCCACCGCCCTGAGCTCGCGGCCGCGCATGTCGACCTCGATCCAGTTGTCCCCGACGCCGAGCTTCGCGCCCGCCTCCTCGAGCTTGGCGAGCACCGCGTCCAGGTGGTCGGGCCGGGTGCTCTTGACGCGCACGCGGCCGCGCGTGATGGCGCCGGCCACCAGGTAGGTGCCGCTCTCGATGCGGTCCGGCAGCACCTCATAGGTCGTACCGCGCAGCCGCTCGACCCCGTGCACCACGATCTTGTCGGTGCCGGCCCCGTGGATGCTCGCGCCCATCGCAATGAGGAAGTTGGCGAGATCGACGACCTCGGGCTCGCGCGCCGCGTTCTCGATGACGGTCTCGCCGTCGGCCAGGGTCGCCGCCATCATGAGGTTCTCGGTGCCGGTGACCGTGACGGTGTCGAGCACCAGCCGCGCGCCCTTCAGGCGCGAGGCGCGCGCGCGGATGTAGCCGCCTTCGATGGTGATGTCGGCGCCCATCGCCTGCAGCCCCGCCACGTGGATGTTCACCGGGCGGGCGCCGATCGCGCAGCCGCCCGGGAGCGACACGTCGGCGCGCCCGTGCCGCGCCACCAGGGGACCGAGCACCAGGATCGAGGCGCGCATCGTCTTCACCAGGTCGTAGGGCGCGAAGCACTCGCGCACCGTGGAGCCGTCCACCTCGATGCGCATGCGTTCGTCGATCGTGACGGTGGCGCCCATTCTCCCGAGGAGCTCGACCGTGGTGGTGACGTCCTTCAGGTGCGGGACGTTCGCGACCACCACCGGATCATCCGCGAGCAGCGCGCCGGCGAGGATCGGCAGCGTGGCGTTCTTGGCGCCGGAGATGCGCACCTCGCCTTCGAGGGCGGTACCGCCCTGGATCTGCAGTTTGTCCATGTCAGGACCGCTGTGATTCTTCGGGGGTGAGCGCCTCGATCGACAACGCGTGGATCTGGCGCCCCATGAGCTCGCCGAGCGCGCGGTAGACGAGTTGGTGCCGGGCGAGGCTGCGCTTTCCGGCGAACTCGCGCGCGATCACGCGCGCGGCGAAATGGGTCTGGTCGTCGGACCGCACCTCGACCTGCGCGCCGGGCAGCCCCGCGCGGATCAGCCGCGCGACCTCTTCGGGGTTCATGGGCGGGATATTACATGGGCGCAGCGTGCAGGCGCCTATAATGACTCGCATGAAGGCGCATCCTGCCGGGCAGAAGGCCTCGAGAGACCCGGACGACGAGCAGCTCATCGCCTCCGCGCACCGGGCGCTCGCCATCGAGGCACGGGCGCTCGGGGTGCTCGGTGCCCGCGTCGGCACGGCGTTCGCGCAAGCCTGCCACCTGTGCCTGGCCTGCCAGGGCCGGGTGGTCGTCACCGGCATGGGAAAGTCCGGGCACATCGCCGGCAAGATCGCCGCGACGCTCGCCAGCACGGGTACGCCCGCGTTTTTCCTGCACCCGGCCGAGGCCGGCCACGGGGACCTCGGCATGATCACGCGCGCCGACGTGGTGCTCGCGCTCTCCAACTCCGGCGAGACCCCCGAGGTCGTGGCGCTGCTGCCGGCGCTCAAGCGCCTCGGCGTGCCGCTCATCGTGATGACCGGCAAGCCCGGCTCGACGCTCGCCGAAGCCGCAGCCGTCGCGCTCGATGTGGCGGTGGACGAGGAGGCCTGTCCGCTCAACCTCGCGCCGACGGCGAGCACCACCGCCACCCTTGCCATGGGAGATGCGCTCGCGGTCGCGATGCTCGAGGCACGCGGCTTCACGGCCCAGGACTTCGCCCGCTCGCATCCGGGCGGAAGCCTCGGCCGCAAGCTCCTGCTGCACGTCGAGGATCTGATGCGCACGGGGACGGCGCTGCCGCGCGTCCTGCCCACGGCGCCCGTGAGTGCCGGGCTCCTGGAAATGTCCGCCAAGGGTCTCGGCATGACGGTCGTGGTCGATGCGGGCGAGCGGATCCTCGGGGTGTTCACCGACGGCGACCTGCGCCGCGCGCTCGAGGCGCAGATCGACGTGCATGCCACCACCGTGGCCGCGGTCATGACGCCGCAGCCGAAGACGATCGGGCCGCGCGAGCTCGCCGCCGAGGCCGTCCACCTCATGGAGCTGCATCGCATCACGGCTCTGCCCGTGGCGGATGCGGCCGGCCGGCTGGTCGGCGCGCTCAACGTGCACGATCTGTTCCGTGCCCGCGTGATGTGAGGCGCTGGCCGGGTGCGCGGGGCCGGGGCGATTCGCTTGCTGGTGCTGGACGTGGACGGGGTGCTGACGGACGGGCGGCTGTACTTCGGGCCGCGCGGCGAAGCTCTCAAGGTGTTCGACGTCCGCGACGGCTACGGGCTGGTTGCCCTGCAGCGCGCCGGCGTGACGGTCGCGGTGATTTCCGGCCGGCGCTCCGCTGCCGTAGCGGCGCGCTGTCGCGAGCTCGCTGTGCCGCACGTGCACCAGGGAGTAGCCGACAAGCTCGCCGACTTCGAGCGGCTGCGCGCACGCCTGAAGGTCCCGCTCAGAGCCTGCGCCTGCGTGGCAGATGACCTGCCCGACGTGCCGCTCATGAACGCCGTCGCGCTCCCCTTCGCAGTCGCCGATGCGCACCCCGCGGTGCGGCGCGCCGCCGCCGTCGTGACCCGCCACGGCGGCGGCCGCGGCGCGGTGCGCGAGGTGTGCGACCTCCTGCTGGCCGGCCGCGGCCGCGAGCGGTAAGAGATGATCCCGTCATGATGTATCGCCTGGTTGCGGTGCTCGCGGGGCTGGCGCTCGTGGTGGGCCTGGTCCTGCTCTCGGCACCGCAGCGCGAGGCCGTGGTGGCCAGCGCCGCCGGAGCGCCGGCGCGCGATCCGGGCTACGCGGCGCTCCGCGCCCACCTGGTGCAGACCGGGGCCGACGGCCAGCCGCTCTACAGCCTCGATGCCGCGCGCATCAGTCAGCAGCCCGACGAGGAAACGGTCCAGCTCACGCAGGTGCAGATGGGCTTCCGCGCGGCGAGCGGCCAGCAGTGGACCGCGCGCGCCGACCGGGGCGAGCTCGGTCAGGACACGGGTGTCGTGCAGCTCGACGGCGATGTCCACGTGGCCGGGGTACTCCCGGGCACGCAGGATCAGGCCGAGATCTCCACCGAGCATCTCTCCTTCGACACGCACACACAGGTGGTCACGACCCCCGATCCGGTGACGCTCACCATGTCGGGCCGGGAGCTGCATGCCAGGGGCCTCGAGGCGCGCTTGAAGGAGGGTCACGTGCAGCTAGAATCCGCCGTGCATGGCTCGTATCTGCCATAACCCGATCGCGCTCCTCCTCGCCGGGGCGCTGCTGCCGGCGCTCGCGGCCGCTGCGGGAGACGCCATTCCCGACTTCAGCGGGCTGCCCGTCTCGCTCGACGCTGCGTCCTCGGAAGTCGATGCCAGGACCAACACGCTGGTGTTCAAGAACGTCGTCATCTCCCAGGGCGATATGCGCGTGCAGGCCGAGCACGCGCGCGCGACCGGACTCAACTTTGCGAACAGCCGCTGGGACTTCGACGGCAATGTGCGCATCGATGGCGAGCAGCGCGGCAACCTGCGCTCCGATCAGGCGGTGATCGAGTTCAGGGACAATCACATTGCGCGCGCCACCATCACCGGCAAGCCGGCCGAGTTCGAGCAGAAGCGCGCGAACTCCGATGCCGTCGCCCGCGGTCATGCCGACGAGATTCTCTACGACGTGAACGACGGCACCGTGCGCCTCACTAAGGACGCCTGGTTGTCGGACGGGCAGAACGAGATCTCGGGCCCGCTCCTCGTGTACAACATCCGCGAGCAGCGGGTGCAGGCGACGGCGGCACCGAACGCTGCCCCCGGCGGGGATCAGCGCGTGCACATCAACATCGCGCCGCATGCCGGGGTCGCGGGCAAGCCCGAGCCTGCCAAGTCCGAGGCTGCCAGGCCCGAGGCTCCCAAGCCCGGTGCATCGAAGCCCGATGGGGCGACGCCCGCACCGAAGCCGCCGGCGGCGCCGTCCGAGTCCGCACCGAAGTCATGACGGTCCTCAGGGCCACGGGCCTCGCCAAGAGCTACAAGTCCCGTCCGGTGGTACGCGATCTGTCGCTGCACCTCGAGGCCGGTGAGGTGGTGGGGCTGCTCGGGCCCAACGGCGCGGGCAAGACCACGGCCTTCTACATGATCGTGGGGCTCATCCCCTGCGACGCCGGCCGCATTCACCTCGGCGAGGAGGACGTGACGCTCTTGCCCGTGCACCGCCGCGCGCACCTCGGCCTCGGCTACCTGCCGCAGGAGGCGTCGGTGTTCCGCAAGCTCTCGGTCGAGGACAACGTGCTCGCCATCCTCGAATTGCGCACCGACCTCGAGCGGGCGGCGCGCGAGGAGCGGCTCGAGCAGCTTCTCGAGGAGCTGCGCATCGGGCACGTGCGCCGCACGCTCGGTATCTCGCTCTCCGGCGGCGAGCGGCGCCGGGTGGAGATCGCCCGGGCGCTGGCCGCCGAGCCGCGCTTCATGCTGCTGGATGAGCCCTTCGCGGGTGTCGACCCGCTTTCGGTGCTCGATATCCAGCGCATCATTCGCGAGCTGACCCACCGCGGAATCGGTGTGCTGATCACTGACCATAACGTGCGTGAGACCCTCGGCGTGTGCGGCCGGGCCTACATCGTCAATCAAGGCACGGTGATTGCATCCGGAACTGCCGAAGAAGTCCTTGCCAACAGCCAAGTCCGTGAGGTGTACTTGGGCGAGACGTTCCGGCTGTGAGGCTCCCCTGGATTTCGAGCGCCAATAAACTTTATTTTTCAGTTAGTTACGAAATAGTATCCGCGGGCTAGGATGCCCCGGCCCTCCCACAAGGCACTATGCTGAAACCCTCTCTGCAGCTGAAGCTTGGTCAGCAACTGACCATGACTCCACAGCTGCAGCAGGCCATCCGGCTCCTGCAGCTGCCGGCGCTCGAGCTTCAGGCTCATATCCGCGAGCTCCTCGAAAAGAACGTGATGCTCGAGCCCCTCGAGGAGACCGAGGGCACCGGCACGTTCGAGGTCGTCGCCGCCGCCGAGCCGGCGCCACCGCCCGAAAGCCGCCGCGAAAGCACGGTCGAAGTGCTGGACGAGCCCTGGAGCCAGCAGAACACCGGACCGGCGGATACGCCCTGGAGCGGCGACGACGAGGAGCGGCAGCAGGACTATGCCGACGATGCGGGCCAGTCGCTGCAGGATCACCTCCTGTGGCAGCTCGAGCTCGCCAAGCTCGAGCCCCGGGAGCTCGCGATCGCGAGCGCGATCGTGGATGCGATCAGCGACGACGGCTATCTCACCGATTCGCTCGAGGAGATCGCGCAGACGCTGCGCCCCGAGGTCGAGGCCACGGCCGAGGAGGTGCAGGCCGTGCTCGGGGGCGTGCAGGCGCTCGACCCCGCCGGCGTCGGCGCCCGCTCGGTCGGCGAATGCATCGAGCTGCAGCTGCGGCAACTCGACCCCGCCACGCCCGGCTTCAACACCGCGCTCAAGATCGCCCGCCATCACCTCGAGCTGGTCGCCGAGCGCGAGCTGTCGCTGCTGAAGCGCGAGCTGCGCACCACCGAGGAGGAGATCGCCAGTGCGCTCGCGCTGGTGCGTGCGTGCCATCCCCGCCCGGGCGCCACCGTGAGTGCCGGCAACGCGCAGTACGTAGTGCCGGACGTGTTCGTACGCCGCACCGAGCACGGCTGGGGCGTGGAAATCAACGCCGCGACGCTGCCGCGCGTGCGCCTCAACCAGAGCTACGCCAGCCTGATCGGCCGCGCCGCCAGCCACGCCAGCATGCGCGCGCAGCTGCAGGAGGCGCGCTGGCTGCTGAAGAGCCTCGAGATCCGCCACGAGACGCTCATCAAGGTGGCGCGCTCGATCGTCGAGCGGCAGACCGCGTTCCTCGAGCACGGCGAGGAGCACATGCGGCCGATGATCCTGCGGGACATCGCCGAGGCGGTGGCGATGCACGAGTCGACCGTCTCGCGGGTGACGTCCGGCAAGTACATGCACACGCCGCGCGGGGTGTTCGAGCTGCGCTACTTCTTCTCGAGCCAGGTCGAGGGGGCGGACGGCTCCGGCACCTCCTCGACCGCGATCCGCGCCAAGATCCGCAAGCTCGTCAAGGAAGAGGACCCGGAAAACCCCCTGAATGACGGCCGCATCGCCCAGCTGTTGTCGGGCGAGGGTATCTCGGTGGCACGCCGTACCGTCGCCAAATACCGCGAGGCCATGGGGATTCCCGCCTCCAGCGAGCGCCGGCGGGCGGCGGCGCATCAGCTGTGAGGCCGTGCGCGAAGTATTCATGACCGGAAGCAATCACAAAACAGGAGACGGACCATGCAGCTCAACGTCACCGGGCACCACGTTGAAGTCACTCCATCGCTGCGCGGCTATGTTGCCAAGAAACTTGAGCGCATTGGCCGGCACTTTGACCGCGTCATCGACGTGCACTGCGTGCTGACGGTGGAGAAGCTGCGACAGAAGGCCGAGGCGACGTTGCACGTGAGCGGGAACGCCATCCACGCCCGCGCCACGCAGGAGGACATGTACGCGGCCATCGACCTGCTCGCCGACAAGCTCGACCGCTCGATCAAGAAGCACAAGGAAAAACGCGCTCACAACCGCGCGGTGCGCCCGCCGCGCCCGCCGCGCACCTGAGCGTACCGGGGCGCGCTTGCCCCCCGGCGCCGGGTGGATGAACATACCCCGGTGCGCATCGTCATCCTGAGCGGCTTGTCCGGGTCCGGCAAGAGCGTGGCCCTGCACATGCTCGAGGATCTCGGGTTCTACTGCATCGACAACATCCCCGCGGCGCTCCTCAAGCCCTTCATCTCCTTCACGGTGCGCAGCCCCGAGCCCACTTACGAGCGCACCGCCATCGGGCTGGACGCGCGCAATACCGCGGCCGAGATCGCCAGCGTCCCGCAGCTCATCGACGAGCTGAAGCGCAGCGGACTCCAGGTCGAGGTGATCTTCCTCATCTCCGGCGAGGACGAGCTGCTGCGGCGCTTCGCCGAGACGCGGCGCCGGCATCCCCTGAGCGGCGCCGACGTCGACCTGCGCGAGGCGATGGCGCTCGAGCGGCGGCTGCTCGAGCCGGTCGTGTCGGCGGCCGATCTCGTGATCGACACCTCGCGCATGGGCGTGCATGCGCTGCGCGAGATCATCCACCAGCGCGTCGAGCAACGCGCCGCCGACCGCCTGTCGATCACCTTCGAATCCTTCGGCTACAAGGACGGCATCCCCGGCGATGCCGACTTCGTCTTCGATGCCCGCGCGCTGCCGAACCCCTACTGGGAGCCGGGTCTGCGCAACCTCACCGGGCGCGATGCCGAGGTGGTGCGCTTTCTCGAGACGCGCACCGACGTGGCCAGGCTGATCGCGGACATCGCGCACTTCGTGCGCGCCCGGGTGCCCGAGTACCGGGCCAGCAACCGCGGCTATCTCACCGTCGCCGTCGGTTGCACCGGCGGACAGCACCGCTCCGTCTACATCGTGGAACGGCTCGCCGAGGATTTCGGCGCCGAGTTCGCCAACGTCACGGCGCGGCACAGCGGCCTGGCGGATACCAGCATGTTCCGGGTGCGCCCGCGGGCGATTGGTTAGATTGGCGGAAAAGCGCCTATGGCGATTTCCGCAGGCCAGCCCCACCGGCACACTCGCACCCGCGGGCAAAGAGCGCGGTCTTTGCCCGCTAGCCAGTGGGCGGTGGCGCCGGCGTGAGGAACCCGATCTCGACCAGCTTGCGGGCGAGTGACAGCCGCACGTCGTCGGCGATCTCGCCCGGAACGTCCCGCACGCGGAATCGCGGCGTGTTCACCATGTAGAGGAGGCTCTGCTCGGCGCCGCGGTGGAGGTACACGTGCCCGCCCGGGTGGCTGAAGTCGATCCTCTCCGGGCTCGCGGTCAGATGGCAGAACGCGGCGTCGGTGTGGGTGAGCTCGGTATCGAGTTCGACCGGCGGCGGCTGCGCCGGCGCCGGCAGCGCCGCGAGCGTTGCCACCGCCCGCGCCGAGCGCCCTTGCAGCGCGGCGGCGAGGAATCCCGGAGTGCGGCACGCCGCGCGCAGCCGCTCGATTCCCTCGAGGACCGGCCCGGCGAGCCGCTCGAGGCCTGCGCCCTGCAGCTGATAAGCGAGCCGGCCGCCGACCGTGGTGCGCAGCGTCCGGTCGACGTCCGAGAGCTGATCGAGCGCGGCGATGATTGCCTCGCGCAGCGTGAGCGGCGTGAAGCCGATCGACGCGTGCAGCGACTCGCCCTCCGAGGTCACGCTGTGCAGCGTGCCGCGCGGCAGGTACACGAGGTCTCCCGGGTGCACGTCGAAGCTGGTGTGCGGCCCGAGCTCGACTGTCGCGGGTACGCTCCGCCAGGTGTTGGGCAGGTCGGATGAATTGGCGACATACCAGCGCTTCTCGCCGAGCAGCTGCACGACGATCAGGTCATGGTCGTCGTAGTGCACCGGGGCGCGCATGCCGGCGCGGCTCCAGAAGGCCGAGGTAGTCACCGGCTTGTGCAGCATCAGCTCCAGTGCGCGCGCCACCCGATCGAGCTGCGGCCACAGGGTGCGCAGCTCCGGAAAGCGCACCGAATAGTTGCGCGCGTGAAACTGTCCGATGCGCGCGCGGAAGTCGTCGGCATCCGCCACGCCCGCGAGCGAGGGCGCGGGACCCGAGGGGTTGGCGGAGTGAAAGGTGAGCTTGGGCGCCAGATGAAAGGCGCCGAGGAGCACCGCGCGCGGGTCCGGGCCGAGCAGCGCGATGCGCTCCGCCGCGCCCGCGCCGTCGATCCGCTGCAAGCCGCCGCTCAGCGTCTTGTCGAGAAACTCATCGAGCGTGAGCGGCGCGAGCAGCTGCTGCAGTATGCGCTGGGCCTCGGGGAACAGCATGCCGCGGATTGTCGAAGCCTTTAGGTCGCCTGCGCAACCCCGGCTGCGGTCAGCACCGCGGGCAGCCGCGCGCCGCTCATGAAGGCGACCAGCGCCGAGCGTGCCTCCATGGCATCGCGGTAGCCGAGCTCGATGAGCGCCCGCGTGTAGCCGGCCTCGAAGATCAGATAGCTCGCCAGCTGCGAGCCGGAGGCGTCGCGTCCGCCGATGACCCGCAGCAGCGCCCGCAGTCCGCGCGGGATCTCGGCGACGTGCCGCGCGGCGATCTCGCGCGGATCGACGCTCGGGGCGAGCATCAGCGTCTCGACGTGGCGCTCGCCGCGGGCGGCATCGGGGGCGCTCTCCACCAGTGTATTGATGCGCTCGAGCTGCTCGAGGTCGCCGTAGATCTGGTCGGTGAACAGGGTGTCGAGCATGTAGCCGAAGATCTCCCCCGGGGTCGGCATGCTCGGCTGGAGGCGGTCGACCGTGACGCCGGCGGCGCGCCGGGCGCGCACGCCGATGATCAGCAGCCGGTCGGCGCCCAGGTGAATCGCCGGGCTGAGGGGGTTCAGCTGGCGCATCGCGCCGTCGCCGAAGTACTCCTCGTCGATCTTCATGGGCGGGAACAGCAGCGGAATCGCCACGCTCGCCATCAGGTGATCGAGGGTGAACTCGCAGCGGCGGCCGACGCGCTGCGCGCGCGACCAGTCGCGGATCGAGTCGACGCCGTCGAAGAACGCCACCGACTGGCCGCTCACGTAGCTGGTCGAGCACAGGGCGAAGGCGCGCAGATGCCCGCGGGCGATGCTGCGGCGGACGCCGGCGCAATCGACGTGGCGGTTGAGGAGCTCGCGCAGCGGCGTGTTGTCGAGCATCGACCTCGGCGGCGACAGCACCAGTCCGCCGGACATGAGCGCGAGCACCCAATGCGCGCCCGCACGCAGCATGTGCGGCGCGTCGACGTGAAACACCTGCCCGGAGCGGAAGTTGGCCCAGACGCGCTCGAGCCCCGCGACCGCGCGGCGCCAGCGATGCGCCTCGGCGGCCAGCACGCTGGCGGCGACCGCCCCCGCCGACGTGCCGACGATGACCTGAAACGGGTTGCGGGCGCGCGGCAACAGCTCCGCCAGGGCGAGCAGCACGCCCACCTGGTAGGCCGAGCGCGCGCCGCCGCCCGTCAGCACCAGCCCGACGGTCGGCCGATCGGCCGGCCAGATCCCGGTTTCGCCGAAGCCGTCCATTGGTGATCCTATCCCGCTCCTATTATGGAACCAGCGATGCTGAATCCCGTGTGACGGGTGTCGCGCGGGTGACGGCTCCGGGCGCCAACGGCGTCACCACGCCACGTCAATATGGCTTCAGGGTGAGTGTGTGCCGCGTGGGACCGGGAAGGAAAGGCTGCGGCTCACCGTGCGCCCAGGCGAGAAATCCCGAGCGGTAAAAGGGCGACAGCGGGTGGCCGCTCTGCCCGCCCGGCAGCAGGAAGTAGCCCTCCTCCTCGTGACCCGGAGACACCGCGAAGCGCTCCGAGGCGCCGAAGGCGCGGCTCTGCACGCGCGGCATGTGCGTATCGCCCGGCAGCTCCAGAGGCGGCATGTCGAGGAATCCCGCGAGCGCCGGCAGGGCCCCGGAGAGTGGATGGCGCACGCGCACCACGTTGCGCTTTCCCCAGGTGCACTTGGCGAGCTCGGGGCACTCCTTGCCGAGACCGGCGATGGTGGTATCGAGCTGCGCGCCGAGGAACGCCGGCCAGTCGGCGTACTCCCGCGCGAGCAGGTGCCGGGGCTGCCGGCTCACCATCTGCCACAGCGGGCTCTCGAACTGCGCGGGCGGCCCGACGTCGTATTCCGGCGATATTCCCAAGGCCTCGATCACCATGTCCCAGGCCGCCTCCTGGGTCTGGTCGCGGAAGCTGCGCACCAGCCGGTAGCCCACCGAATCGACGCCGGCGCGCGCATCCCACGCCTCGACGAGGCGGCGGAACTCGGCGCGCTCGGGGTGCGCGCGCGCGCTCGCAGCGTCGATCAGGTGCAGCAGCAGCTCGCGCCAGCGCGTGAGGAACAGCGCGCGGTCATCGAGCTGCACGTGCAGCATGTCCGCCGGCTTCTCGTTCCCGGCGAGCGCGAACAGGTCGGTGCGGATCTGGCGGGCGCGCGCGCCGAGGACGTAGTTCGCTCCGTAGGACGCGTCCGAGCCGCCGATGAGCGCGAGCTCGCCCGCCTCGACGCTCACGCGCGCGTTGGCGGTCCAGATGCGCCCGCGCGGCGGGTCGATGAGGTGCGGATGATTCGCCGCCGTGGTCCACTCGATCTTGCCGAGGGCGCGTGCCGGGCCGCTGCCGTTCGGGATGCGCCCGAAGATGCTCCAGCCGATGTGCCCGTCGCGGTCCCCGACCACGAAATTCTCGTGCGGAATACCGACCTCGGGAGCGAGCGCGAGCGCTTCGGCCACGGTGGCCGCGTGCTCGAGCCCCATCAGGTTGATATTGGTCGCCTCGGGCTGTTGCGCGAGCCAGCCGACGAACCAGCAGCTGTGCCGCTCGGGCTCCGCCTGCCACAGCACCCCGGCCGGACCCGACTTCACTTCGAGCTCGGCATCGTGGGCGCCCTTCACGCGGATGCGCTCGTGCGCCACGGTGAGCGCCAGGGTGCCGGCGGCGGTGGTGAGATTGTCGGCGCCCACGGCGGTGCAGGGCACGTGCGTCACGCTCATCCAGTTGCCGGCGCTGTTGGTGAATCCCCAGGCGATGTGCGTGTTGGATCCCACCACCAGGAGCGGCGCGCCCGGCAGCGTCGCCCCGATGAGATCGAGGCCCGCGCCGTCGCTCAGGACGCGGAGCCGCGCCCGGTACCACACGGCCGGCACGCGCAGGTTGAGGTGCATGTCGTTGGCGACCAGCGCCGCTCCGCTGGCCGTCAGCCGCCCGGTCACCGCCCAGTTGTTGCTGCCGGCCCGGGTGTCGGGCCCGGCAGATCGGGCCGCCGCCGCCGGGGCGTGCGCGGCCGGGGCCGGGTGCGCATCCCGGATGTCGAGCGCCTCGGGGGGCGGCAGCCCGGCAGGAAGGGCCGGCGTCTCCGCCTCGACCGGCGCGTCCCATTCGCTGCGCTCGGGGTAGAGGAAGCTGAGCGCGCACTTCCACCCGCCCCCGCACTCGGGGCCCCCGAGGCGCGCGTTTACTTCCTGGCGCAGCCGCTCGTAGCGCCAATCCTCCGACTGCAGGTCCCACCACATGGCGAAGGTGACGAGCACCGTATCCTCCGGCTGCCAGGAGGCGGGCGGCGCGCCGAGGACCCAGTACTCCCAGGGCCGCGACCTGAGGCTCGCGAGCCCCGCGTTGACGCCGCGCGCGTAGGCCTCGAGGAGCGCGCGCTGCGGCTCGCTCGCCTCGGCGAGCACCTCGTGCGCGACGCTGCGCAGGCGGAACAGGCGAGTCATCCTGTCCTGATCGAGAGCCACCTGGCCGAAGAGCTCGGCCAGCTCGCCGGCGGCGAGGCGCCGCGACAGGTCCATCTGGAAGAAGCGGTCCTGGCCGTGTACGAAGCCGGTGCCGTAGGCGAGGTCGAAGCGGTTGGCAGCCTCGATCGTCGGCACCCCGAGCGCATCGCGCGTGATGCGCACCGGCGCCTTGAGTCCCGCCTCGCGCAGCTCGCCGTCGAGGCGCGGCAGGGAGGCGCGCAGCATTCCGTACGGAACGGCCAGGGCGATTGCCGCGAGCAGCGCAGCCGCCGCGCCCAGGCAGGTGAGCAGGCGCAGGAGGCGGCGTCGGTCGAAGGCCGTCAGTCGAGCACCACTTTCAGGATCTGCATGGAGTTCGTGCCGCCCTGCACCCCCGAGGCCTCACCCTTGGTGAGAATCACCAGGTCGTGCAGGTCGACCAGCTGCAGCTCGAGCAGACGCGTGAAGAGCGCGCGGTAGAGCTCCTCGGTCGAGCGGGAGCTGGTGACGTCGAAAATCACCGGGTAGACGCCGCGGTAGAGCGTCACGCGGCGGCGCGTCGCCTCGTGGCGCGTGAAAGCGTACACGGGGATGTCCGAGCGGATGCGCGACATCCACAGCGGCGTCGCCCCCGACTCGGTCAGCGCGACGATCGCCCGCACCTGCATGTGATTGGCCGTATACATGACGGCCATCGCGATGGCTTCCTCGGTCCCCTTGAAGACGCCCTCGGCCGAGCGCTGCCGCGCGCGCGGGTGCGTGAGCTGGTACTTCTCCGCGCCCTCGATCACCTGCGCCATGGCCTCGACGGCCTTCACCGGGTAGCGCCCGGTGGCAGTCTCCGCCGAGAGCATCACCGCGTCGGTCCCGTCGATGACCGCGTTTGCGACGTCGCTCACCTCGGCGCGCGTCGGCACCGGATTCTGGATCATCGACTCCATCATCTGCGTGGCGGTGATCACCACGCGGTTGCGGGTGCGGGTGTCGTGGATGATGGTCTTCTGCAGCCCCGTGAGCTCGGCATAACCCATCTCCACGCCGAGATCGCCGCGCGCCACCATGACGACGTCGGAGGCGTCGATGATGCCGGCGAGATTGTCGACCGCCTCGTGGCGCTCGACCTTGGCGACGATGCGGGCATCGCCACCGGCGGCGCGCACCAGGGAGCGCGCCTGCGCGATGTCGGCGGCCTCGCGCGCGAAGGACACCGCCATGTAATCGATGCCTTCCTCGGCGACGAAGCGGATGTCCTCGCGGTCGCGCTCGGAGATCGCCGGAGCCGAGATGCCGCCGCCCTGGCGGTTGAGTCCCTTGCGGTCCGAGAGCGCGCCGCCGACGCGCACGCGCGTCTCGATCGCCGTCTTGCCGACGCTCTTGACGTCGAGCACGATCTGGCCGTCGGCGAGCAGCAGGGTGTCGCCCGCGGCGACGTCGCGCGGCAGCTCCTTGTAGGCGACGCCGACCCTGTCGATGGTTCCGGCCGTCGGCTCGAGCGCGGTATCGAGCGTGAAGGCCTGGCCCTCGGCGAGCTCGACGCGCCCTTCGCGGAAGCACTCGATGCGGATCTTCGGCCCGCCGAGATCGAGCAGCACGCCGACGCAGCGGTCGGCGCGGTGGGCGGCCTGGCGCGCCGCGGCGAGGCGCCGCCTGCGGTCCGCGACCGTGCCGTGCGAGGCGTTGAGGCGCACGACATCGAGGCCGGCGCGAATCATGTCGGTCAGCACCTCGAGATCGTCGGTGGCAGGTCCGAGCGTCGCTACGATCTTGGTGCGTCTCAACATCGCCATTTCCGCTCCTTCAGCCCGCCGCCCGCTGCTCGAGCACGGCCACCGCCGGCAGCCTCTTGCCTTCCACGAACTCGAGAAACGCGCCGCCGCCGGTCGAGATATAGGAAATGCCGTCCTCGACCCCGTACTTTTCTATGGCCGCGAGCGTGTCGCCGCCGCCGGCGAGCGAGAAGGCCTTGCTGCGGGCGATCGCCTGGGCCACGGCGCGCGTGCCTTCGCCGAACTGCTCGAACTCGAACACGCCCACGGGGCCGTTCCAGACGATGGTGCCGGCGGCCTGGATGAGCGCGCTGAAGCGGTCGGCGCTGTCGGGGCCGATGTCGAGGATCATCTCGTCGGGGCGCACTTCGGCGACCGGGCGCACGTCGGCGTGCGCCGTGGCCGCGAACTCCTTGCCGACCACGACGTCGCTCGGCAGCGGAATCGCCGCGCCGCGCCCGCGCGCCTTGTCCATGAGGCGGCGGGCGACATCGAGCATCTCGGCCTCGTGCAGCGACTTGCCGACCGCGACTCCGGTGGCGGCGAGAAAGGTGTTGGCGATGCCGCCGCCGACGATCAGCTGGTCGACCTTGTCGAGGAGCGACTCGAGCACCATGAGCTTGGTCGAGACCTTCGAGCCGCCGACCACCGCCAGGAGCGGGCGCGCCGGCTGCTTGAGCGCGCGCTCGAGCGCCTCGAGCTCCCCGACCAGCAGCGGTCCCGCGCACGCCACCGGCGCAAAGCGCGCGACCCCGTGCGTGCTGGCCTCGGCCCGGTGCGCGGTGCCGAAGGCATCCATGACGAACACGTCGCAGAGCGCGGCCATGCGCTGCGCGAGCTGCTCGTCGTCGGCCTTCTCGCCCTTGATGAAGCGCACGTTCTCGCACAGCACGGCGCTGCCGGGCGGGCAGTCGACGCCGCTCAGCCAGTCCTTGCGCAGCGGCACGGGCTTGCCGAGCAGCTCCGAGAGCCGCGCCGCCACCGGCGCGAGCGTCAGCGCCGGGTCGTCGGCCCCCTCCCTGGGGCGCCCGAGGTGCGACACGACGAACACGCGGGCGTGCTGGTCGAGCGCGTAGCGGATCGTGGCGAGAGCCGCGCGGATGCGCGCATCGCTCACTACCACGCCGTCCTGCACCGGGACGTTCAGATCCTCGCGGATGAGGACCCGCTTGTTGCGCAGCTCCGCATCCGTCATGCGCAGCAGCCTCATGAGGCCTTGGACCACGCGAGCGTGGTGTCGATCATGCGGTTGGAGAAGCCCCACTCGTTGTCGTACCAGGCGCACACCTTGACGAGCGTCCCGTCGATCACCTTGGTGAGCGTGGCGTCGAAGATCGCGGAGTGCGCGTCGTGGTTGAAGTCGACGGACACCAGCGGCTCGGTGTTGTAAGCGAGGATGCCCCGCATGGGGCCGGCCGCCGCCTCCTTCATCGCCTGGTTGACCTCCTCGACGGAGGTGGCGCGCCTCGCGCTGAAGGTGAGATCGACCAGGGAGACGTTGATGGTCGGCACGCGCACGGCGAAGCCGTCGAGCTTGCCCTTGAGCTCCGGCAGCACCAGCCCCACCGCCGCCGCGGCCCCGGTCTTGGTCGGGATCTGCGACATGGTGGCCGAGCGCGCCCTTCTCAGGTCCGAGTGATAGACGTCGGTCAGTACCTGATCGTTGGTATAGGCATGGATGGTCGTCATGATGCCGGCGGCGATGCCGACCTTGCCGTGCAGCACCTTGGCGACCGGCGCCAGGCAGTTGGTGGTGCACGAGGCGTTGGAGATCACGGTGAAGCTGCTCTTGAGCGTTCCGTCATTGACGCCGTAGACGATCGTGGCGTCGACGTCATCGCCCCCGGGAGCTGAGATCACCACCTTCTTCGCGCCCCCCTTGAGGTGCGCGCCGGCCTTGGCCTTAGCCGTGAAGAGCCCGGTGCACTCGAGCACATAGTCGACTCCGAGCTCGCCCCAGGGGAGCCTGGCGGGATCGCGCTCGGCCAGCACCCGCACGCGGTCGCCGTTCACGACCATGTAATCGCCGTCCACCTTCACCTCGCCGGGGAATTTGCCGTGCGCGGTGTCGTAGCGCGTCAGGTGCGCGTTGGTCTTGGGGTCGCCCAGATCGTTGAGCGCCACGATGCTGAGCTCGCCGCTGCGCTTGCCTTCGTAGAGCGCGCGCAGCACGTTGCGCCCGATGCGGCCATAACCATTGATACCGACCTTGATTGCCATCAAACCTCCAGCAGTGCGCGTATCTCGAGCGCAATATTATCGGCGGTGAAGCCGAAATGAGCGAAAACATCGGCTCCCTTGCCCGAGGCTCCGAAGCGGTCGATGCCGAGCACCCGGCCCGCCGCTCCCACGTAGCGCCACCAGCTCTGGGTGGCGCCGGCCTCGACCGCCAGCCGCCGCGTGACCGCGCGCGGCAGCACCGCCTCGCGGTACGCCTCGTCCTGGGCATCGAAGGTGTCGGTGGACGGCAGCGACACCAGCCGCACGCGTCGTCCGGCGGCATTCAGGGCGTTCACCGCCTGCGCCGCGATGCCGACCTCGGAGCCGGTGGCGATCACCAGCGCCTCCGGTGCGCCCTGGCAGTCGATCAGGACGTAGCCGCCGCGCGCGATATTCGCGAGCTGCGCGGCCGTGCGCGGCTGCTGCGGCAAACCCTGGCGCGTCAGCACCAGCGAGCTGGGCCCCTGCCGCTCCAGCGCGAGCGTCCAGGCAGCCGCGGTCTCCGCCGCATCGCACGGTCGCCACAGGCTCATGTGCGGCATGGCCCTCAGGCTCGCGAGCTGCTCGATGGGCTGGTGCGTCGGGCCATCCTCACCGAGGCCGATCGAGTCGTGCGAGTACACCAGGACCACGCGCTGCTGCATCAGGCACGCAAGGCGCACGGCGTTGCGTGCGTAGTCGGAGAACACCAGGAAAGTGCCGCCGTAGGGCAGCAGCCCGCCGTGCAGCGCGATGCCGTTCATGATCCCCGTCATGCCGAACTCGCGCACCCCATAGTGCAGGTAGTCGCCCGCCTCGTCCTGCGGCGTCACGGTGCGCGCGCCCTTGAAGAAGGTGCTGTTCGACTGCGTGAGGTCGGCCGAGCCGCCGAAGAGCTCCGGCAGCATCGGCGCGAGCACGTTGAGCACGGCCTGCGAGGAGGCACGGGTCGCCTGCGCCGCGGTCTGCTTCACGAGCGGCTCGAGCGCCCGCGCGGCGGCGGCGCGGAAGTCCGCGGGCAAGTCGCCGCGCATGCGCCGCTCGAACTCACGCGCCTCATCGGGGTACTGCTGCGCATAGCGCCTGAAGAGCTCGCGCCATGCGGCTTCGAGCGCCGCGCCCTGCCTCCGATGGTCCCACGCCGCGCGAATCTCCTCCGGCACGACGAACGGAGGGTACGGCCAGCCGAGAGTGACGCGCGCCGCGGCGACTTCCTCGGGGCCGAGAGCCTCGCCATGCGCCTCCTTGGTGCCCTGCCTGTGCGGCGCGCCGTAGCCGATGACGGTCTTGCAGCAGATGAGCGACGGGCGGGCGCTTTGCGCGCGCGCGGCGCGGATCGCGCCGCCTACCGCCTCGGCATCGAGCCCGTCGACTCCCGGAATCACGTGCCAGCCGTAGGCGGCGAAGCGGCCGGGCGTATCGTCGCTGAACCAGCCGGCCACCTTGCCGTCTATCGAGATGCCGTTGTCATCGTAGAAGACGATGAGCTTGCCCAAGGCCAGCGTCCCGGCGAGCGAGCACGCCTCGTGCGAAACGCCCTCCATGAGGCAGCCGTCGCCGCAGAAGGCATAGGTGTAGTGG
>DASYYF010000036.1:0-59427 GCA_035934055.1 Steroidobacteraceae bacterium
GCCGTCGACGCCGCCCGCGAGACGCGGCGCGGCGCGCTCATCGAGGCCCGCGCGGCGGCGCAGGCCGCGCAGCTGGCATCCCGCGACCTGCACGTGCAGGTCGAGACCCGCCGTTCCACCGAGAGCACCGTGGCGGTCGGCGTCAATCGCATGCTCGAGCAGCGCGAGCAGCTGGCGCGGCGCCGCGCGGCGCTCGAAGAGGAGCTGGCCTCGGGAGATGAGCCGATCATCCAGGCGCAGGCGCGCCTCGGTCAGGCGCTCGAGCTGCGTCTCAAGGTGGAAGCCGAGCTGGCAGTGGCGCGCGCCGCGCTCGAGGAGGCCGACGCGGCGCTGCGGGCCCTCGACGAGCAGCGCGCCGCGGCCGAGCAGCGCGTGAGCGCGGCCCGCGCGGGCGTGGAGGCGGCGCGCCTCGCCGCCCAGGAGACCCACGTGCGCCGCGCAGCGCTCGCCGAGCAGTTCGCGGAAACGCGCTGCGAGCTCGCCGAGGTGCTCGCCGGGCTCGCCCCGGAGGCGAACGTCGCCGGCTGGGAGCAGGCGCTCGCCGAGACGCGCGCCGATATTGAGAAGCTCGGCCAGGTGAACCTGGCCGCGCTCGATGAGCTCAAGGATCAGACGCAGCGCAAGGACTACCTCGACCGGCAGTTTGCCGATCTCACCGCCGCGCTCGAGACCCTCGCGGAGGCCATGCGGCGCATCGACCGCGAGACGCGCACCCGCTTCGAGGATACCTTCGAGCGCATCAACGCGGGTCTGCGTGAGAAGTTCCCGCGCCTGTTCGGCGGCGGGCACGCCTATCTCGAGCTGGTCGGCGAGGACAAGCTGACCGCCGGAGTGGCGGTCATGGCGCGCCCGCCGGGCAAGAAGAACAGCACCATCCACCTGCTGTCGGGCGGCGAGAAGGCGCTCACGGCGGTGGCGCTCGTGTTCTCGATCTTCGATCTCAACCCGGCGCCGTTCTGTCTGCTCGACGAGGTCGACGCGCCGCTCGATGAGCACAACGTCGGGCGCTTCTGCGACATCGTGCGCGAGATGTCCTCGAGGGTGCAGTTCGTGTTCATCACGCATAACAAGGCCACCATGGAGCTCGCCTCGCAGCTGATCGGCGTGACCATGCTCGAGCCGGGCGTGTCGCGCCTGGTGACGGTCGACGTCGACGAGGCGGTGCGGCTGGCCGCGGTCTGAAGCGATGTCCGTGCTGCGCTGGTGGTTGCTGATCCTCGGAGCGGCGTTCTTCGCCGGGCTCACGCTGTGGGAGCTGCGCCGCCCGCGCCAGGCGCCTAAGCGCGAGGCGCCGCCCGAGGCGACGCGGCCGCGCGAGCCCTCGCTGCAGCTCCCCGAGATGCATGCGGTCGAATCGCTGACCAGCCGCGAGCTCCCGGTGGTCGAGCTGCAGGAGCAGCTGCAGGACGATACCGGCACATTCCCGGTGCTCGAGCCGGCGCCGCCCGGGGCGGGCCCGGAAGCTGCCGCAGAGACTGCCGCGAACGCAGTCGCGGAGGCTGCCGCCCCCGAAGCGCCGGCCGCGCAGATGCACTCCGCCGAAGCGCCTGCGGAAGCGGACTTCGACGTGCCGCCGGGGGCTGCGCCTTTCGGCGAGCCGTCTGCGCCCGTGCAGGCCGGGCCACTCGTCGAGTGGCCGCCGGACGAGGAGCGCCGCATCGTCGCGCTGCGCCTGGTGGCGCCGCAGCCCGAGCGTTTTGCCGGCCGCTCGCTCCGCCAGGCGCTCGCGGCGGAGGGCTTCGTGCTCGGCCGCTTCGATATCTTCCACAAGGGCGATGAGACGCAGCGTGCGATCCTGAGCGCCGCGAGCCTGACGCGCCCCGGCACCTTCGACGCGCAGACCATGGACTCGCAGCATTTCGGCGGCCTGTCGCTGTTTGCGGTGCTGCCGGGACCGATGTCGCTGCCCGAGGCGTTCGAGGAGCTGGTGACCACCGCGCGCAACCTCAACGAGCGGCTGTGCGGCGTGCTCCAGGACGAGAGCGGCATGCCGCTCACGCCGGCGCGCATCGCGAGCCTGCGCGAGCGCCTCGCGGGCGGGGCGGCCTCGTGACAGCAGGCCCGGCGGCACGTGCCGCCGAGTTGCGCAAGCAGCTCAAGCGGCACGACTACCGCTACTACGTGCTCGACGAGCCGTCGATCCCCGATGCCGAGTACGACCGGCTGATGGCGGAGCTGCGCGGCCTCGAGGCCGCGCATCCCGAGCTCATCACGCCCGACTCGCCCACCCAGCGAGTGTCCGGGACTGCGAGCGCCGCCTTCGGCGAGGTGGTCCACCAGGTGCCGATGCTCTCGCTCGACAACGCCTTCAGCGAGGAGGATCTCGCGGCCTTCGACCGCCGCATACACGAGCGGCTCGAGTTGGAAGGCGACCTCGACTACGTCGCCGAGCCCAAGCTCGACGGGCTCGCCATCGCAGTGATCTATCGCGGCGGGAACCTCGAGCAGGCGGCGACCCGCGGCGACGGCGTCACCGGCGAGGACGTGACGGCCAACGTACGCACGGTCCGCAGCGTGCCGCACAGGCTGCACGGGCGCGTGCCGCCCCTCGTCGAAGTGCGCGGCGAGGTGTTCATGCCGCTCCGGGGCTTCGAGCGCATGAACGCGCGAGCGCGCGAGCGCGGCGAGAAGGTGTTCGTCAACCCGCGCAACGCCGCCGCCGGGAGCCTGCGCCAGCTCGACCCGCGCATCAGCGCGGCGCGTCCCCTCGACGCCTTCTTCTACGGGCTCGGCGCGCTGGACGGTGCACCGCTCCCCAAGGGTCAGGCGCAGCTGCTCGACTGGCTGCGCGAGCTGGGACTGCCGGTCTCGCCGGACGCACGGGTGGTGCGCGGCGTGGCAGGGTGCCTCGCCTACTACCGTGAGATGGCGGAGCGGCGCCGCTCGCTCCCGTACCAGATCGACGGCGTCGTCTACAAGCTCGAGTCGCGCGCCGGCCAGGAGCGGCTCGGGTTCGTCTCGCGCGCGCCGCGCTGGGCGATCGCCCACAAGTTTCCGGCCGAGGAGGCGGTTACCGTCGTCAGGGGGATCGAGTTCAACGTGGGCCGCACCGGGGCGCTCACGCCGATCGCGCGCCTCGAGCCGGTGTTCGTCGGCGGCGTGACCGTGAGCAACGTGACACTGCACAACATCGACGAGGTGCACAGGAAGGACGTGCGGGTCGGCGATACGGTCGTCGTGCGGCGCGCGGGCGATGTGATTCCCGAGCTGGTGAGCGTCATCCTCGAGAAGCGCCCGCAGCCGGCCCCGCAGCCCGTGAAGCTGCCGGCACGCTGCCCGGTGTGCGACTCCCGCGTGCTGCGCATCGAGGGCGAGGCGGTGGCGCGCTGCACCGGGGGGTTCACCTGCCGCGCGCAGCGCCAGGAGGCGCTGCGGCACTTCGCCAGCCGGCGCGCGCTCGACATCGAGGGGCTCGGCGACAAGGTGGTCGAGCAGCTCGTGGAGCACGAGCTGGTCCGCTCACCGGCCGATCTCTACGACCTCACGGCGGAGCAGCTCGCCGGGCTCGAGCGCATGGGGGAGAAGTCGGCCGCGAACCTCGTGGCCTCGATCGGGAAGAGCAAGGAGACGACGCTGCCGCGTCTTCTGTACGCACTCGGCATCCGCGAGGTGGGCGAGGCCACCGCGCTCGCGCTCGCGCGCCACTTCGGCACGCTCGACGCGCTCATGAGGGCGAGCGAGGCGGAGATTCAGCAGGTCGAGGACATCGGTCCTGTCGTCGCCGCGCACGTCGCTGCCTTCTTTGCTTCGGAAGATCACACGAACGTTATCAAATCCTTACGTAAGAAAGGTGTGAAATGGCCCGAGGTCGCTCGCGCGCCCGCCGACGAGGGCGCGCCGCTCGCCGGCCGCACCTTCGTTCTCACCGGAACGCTCGGGTCGATGACGCGCGAGGAAGCCGAGGAGGCGCTCACCGCGCGCGGCGCGAAAGTGTCGGGCAGCGTCTCGAAGGAGACGAGCTTCGTGGTGGCCGGCGCGGAGCCCGGCTCCAAGCTCGCGCGGGCGCACGAGCTCGGAATCCCGGTGCTCGATGAGGAGGGGCTGCGCGCGCTGCTTCGCGGCGGCTGAAGCAGCGCGCGACCTCAAGGCTGCGTCAGTTCTTCGGCGCGGCGGGGGCAGCCGCAGGTGCCGGTGCAGCCGCAGGCGCCGGTGCCGGTGCCAGCGCCGGTGCGGGCGTGCCGGCCGCGGCGCCCGAGGCGCCCTGATCGAGCATCTTCTTGACCTGCGCGGTGCGCATCAGGTCGTCGACGTAGTCCTTGAATTTCTTTCGCTCGATCTCCTGCTCGATGCGCGGCTTACGCTGGTCATAGGGCTGCGGGGTGAGCGGGCGCGTCTCGACCAGCTGGATGATGTGCCAGCCGAAGGTGGTCTGCACCGGCGTCTTGGTGTACTCCCCGGGCTTCAGCGACTCGAGTGCCTTCATGAACTCGGGCGGCACCGACTCGGGCCGGATCCAGCTCAGGTCGCCGCCGTTCGCCTTGGAGGGATCCATGGACTCCGCCTTGGCGAGGTCCTCGAACTTCTCGCCGCGCGCGAGCCGCTGGACGACCTTTTCCGCGAAGGGCTCGGTGGCGACCAGTATGTGGCGGGCGTGGTACTCGCTCTTGGGGGCCGCGGCCACGTAAGCGTCGTAGTCGGCGCGCAGCTCCGCATCGGTCGGCGTCTTGTCCTTCAGGTAGTGGTCGCCCACCGCCTGTCCGAGCACGTTGAGGCGCGAGAGCGCGAGGATGTAGGCGGTGTCGCCGCTCTTGTCGAGTCCCTCCTTGACCGCCTCCTGCGCGATGACCTCGCCGTGGATCATGTTGTCGAGCAGCTTGCCGCGGATGTCGGCCGGGAGCTCCGCGGAAGTCTTGCCCGTGACGCTCTTGACGTAGAACTCATAGAGGTCCCGCGAGATCGGCTGGCCGTTGACGGTCGCCACCGGCGGCGAGGTGTCGGCCGGAGCGCTCGCTTTGGGCTGGCACGCGCTCAGGGCAGCCAGGGCCGCGGCCAGGAGGAAGAGGCGCGAGAGGTTCATGGTCATAGGAAGTATCCCGGTAGTTGCAACAGGTCAATCGTTCTCGTCGGCGGTGCGCGCCGTAATGTTGAGCGCGTGCACCGAGCTCTCGAGCAGCGAGCCGAGCGCGGCGTACACCATGCGGTGACGCTCGAGGCGCGAGCGTCCGCGGAAGGCATCCGACACGAGCAGCACGCGGAAATGGCCGCGGCCGGCCGCGGCGTGACCGGCGTGCCGCGCGCCGTCGTCGATGATCTCGAGAGCGCTCGGCGCGAAGGCGCGCTCGAGCGCCGCACGCATCGCGGCCAGCACCGGCTCATTCGCCGTGCCCATCGCCGCTCCCGACCGCCGTCGTCCCGGCGGGCGATGCGCGCGCGGCCAGCCACATGACCTGGGCCGCGACGAAGATCAGCATCAGCACGAGATCGACCAGCTTGAGCGCCGCCCACGCGCGCTCGCTCAGGTACTCGAGTACCACGACGTTGAGCGCGCCGAGCAGCGCGTAGAACGCTACCCAGAGGAGGTTCAGGCGTCGCCACAGCGCCGTGCCGACGCGCAGCCGCTCGCCGAAGGCCTCCGCGAGCGTGGCGCCGAGCAGCCGCTCGGCGAGCGTGCGCTCTCCGATCCAGGCGCTGCCGAGAAAGGCGAGGCTCACCAGCCAGAAGAACACCGTGGGCTTCCACTGGATGAAGAGCGGGTTGTGCAGCGCGAGCGTCGCGCCGCCGAAGATCAACACGAGCACCGCGGAGAGCGAGTGCATCGGCGGGATGCGCTTCAGGCGCAGCCAGTCGAACGCCAGCAGCGCCAGCATCGCGGCCATGAGCACCGCGGTGGCGACATACAGCCCGCCCAGCAGGTAGGCCGCGAAGAACGCCGCGAGCGGCGTGAACTCGGTCAGGGCCTGCATGGGAGAATGGAGTGCGACGCCAAGGGTGTACGGAGCAAACGGCCGCGTATATTGTCACGGGTGATCCCCGGCGAACAGCCCTCCGACACGACCTGCCATGGCCGAGTTCCTCGAACTGCACCCCGTCACTCCGCAGCTGCGGCTCATCCGCCGTGCCGCCGAGATCGTGCGCGCCGGCGGTCTCATCGCCTACCCGACCGATTCCTGCTACGCCTTCGGCTGGCACCTCGGCGACAAGGGGCCGCTCGAGCGCGTGCGGCGCATCCGCCAGGCCGACCGCCATCATCACTTCACCTTCGTGTGCGCGAGCCTCGCTGAGGTCGGGCGCTTTGCACTCATCGAGACCTGGCAGTTCCGCATCCTCAAGGCGTGCTTCCCCGGCCCCTATACCTTCCTGCTGCGCGCCACGCGCGCGGCACCGCGCCGCCTGCAGCACGAGCGCCGGCGCACCATCGGTGTGCGCATCCCCGACCACCCGGTGCCGCAGCTGCTGCTGAAGGAGCTCGGCGAGCCGCTCATGAGCTCGACGCTCATGCTGGCGTCCGACCCGCAGCCGCTCACCGAGGCGCGCGAGATCGAGCGGCGTCTCGCGCACGAGGTCGACGCGATCCTCGACGGGGGGGACTGCGGCGTCGAGCCGACCACGGTGGTCGATCTCTCGGTCTCGCCGCCCGCGATCGTGCGCGCGGGCAAAGGCGCCCTCGGCCCGATCACCGGGCGTGCGCTATAATTGCGTCCCGTGAGCCGGGGCCCCATCGACACCACACCCGCAGTCCCGCTGCGGGGAGGCACGTGAGCTCGCCCGCGCCGGCGCGGCGCGTCCTGTCCGGCATGCGGCCCACGGGCCGGCTGCACCTCGGCAACTACCACGGCGCGCTGCGCAACTGGGTGGAGCTGCAGTACCAGTACGAGTGCTTCTTCTTCGTCGCCGACTGGCACATGCTCACCACCGGCTACGACGATACCTCGCAGCTGCAGGAGCACGTGCGCGAGGTGCTGATCGACTGGCTGGCGGCCGGCTTGAATCCCGGCGTGGCGACGCTCTTCATCCAGTCGCACGTGGCCGAGCACGCCGAGCTCCATCTGCTGCTCTCCATGATCATGCCGCTGCCGTGGCTCGAGCGCGTGCCGAGCTACAAGGATCAGCAGGAGCAGCTGAAGGAGAAGGATCTCGCCACCTACGGATTCCTCGGCTACCCGCTGCTGCAGGCCGCGGACATCCTGGTGTACCGTGCGGCCTACGTGCCGGTCGGCGAGGACCAGGTGGCGCACGTCGAGCTGACGCGCGAGACCGCGCGGCGCTTCAACCACCTCTACGGGCGCGAGGTGGACTTCGAGGCCAAGGCGGAGAAGGCCGTGAAGAGCCTCGGCTCGCGCAACGCCACCAACTACCGCGCGCTGCGCCGCAAGTTCCAGGAAAGCGGCGACGCCGAGGCGCTCGAGCGCGCCCGTGCCCTGGTCCACGGCAACAACCGCATCACGGTCGCCGACCGCGAGCGGCTGCTCGGCTACCTGCACGGCGCCGGCGTCACCATCCTGCCCGAGCCCGAGGCGCTGCTGACCGCGACCCCGAAAGTGCCCGGCCTCGACGGGCGCAAGATGTCCAAGTCATACGGCAACACCATCGGGCTCAGGGAAGATCCCGACGCGGTGGTGCAGAAGCTCAAGGCCATGAAGACCGATCCGGCGCGCGTGCGGCGTACCGACCCGGGCGACCCCGACAAGTGCCCGGTGTGGGATCTGCACAAGATCTATTCCGACGAGGCGACGCGCAAGTGGGCCGGCGAAGGCTGCCGCAGCGCCGGCATCGGCTGCCTGGAATGCAAGCAGCCGCTGATCGACAAGATCGTCGAGGAGATCGGCGGCATGCGCCGGCGCGCGCAGGAATTCGAGGACAATCCCGAGCTGGTGCGCAGCATCATCGCCGAGGGCGCCGACAAGGCGCGTGCCGCCGCGCGCGAGACGCTCGATGAGGTGCGGCGCGCCATGCACCTGCGTCCCGACTGACGTGAAACCCAACCTCACCGTCGTAGTCTCCAACGCCCCCGCGTCCCCGGCGCCGCCGGAAGGCGCGCCCGAACAGGTCGAGATGCCGTTCGCGGTGGTGAACGGCGAGCCGATCTCGCAGCTGCCGCGCGACCTGTACATCCCGCCGCAGGCGCTCGAGGTGTTCCTCGAGGCCTTCGAGGGGCCGCTCGACCTGCTGCTCTATCTCATCCGCCGCCAGAATCTCGACATCCTCGACATCCCGCTCGCCGAGATCACCCGCCAGTACATGCAGTACATCGAGCTGATGCAGGACCTGCAGCTCGAGCTCGCCGGCGAGTACCTGGTGATGGCCGCGACGCTCGCCGAGATCAAGTCGCGCATGCTCCTGCCCCGGCCGCCGGGCGGGCCCGAGGAGGGCGAGGATCCGCGCGCCGAGCTGGTGCGGCGCCTGCAGGAATACGAGCGCTTCAAGCGCGCCGCGCAGGATCTCGACGGGCTCGCGCGGCTCGAGCGCGACGTGTGGCCGACGGTGGTCGAGCTCAAGGAGCGGCGCGTGACGCGCACGCTGCCGCAGATCACGCTGCAGGAGATGCTGGTGGCGTTCAAGGAGGTGGTGGCGCGCGCCGAGATGTTCGCGCACCACCACATCGCGCGCGAGCGGCTCTCGGTGGGCGAGCGCATGAGCGACATTCTCGCCATGCTGGGCAGCGCCGGCTTCGTGGAATTCGCGCGGCTGTTCCGCCCCGAGGAGGGCCGCATGGGCGTGACGGTCACGTTCGTGGCGATACTCGAGCTGATGCGCGAGGGCCTCATCGACATCGTGCAGGCCGAGGCCTACGCCCCGCTGCACGTGCGCGCCGCGCCCGCGGGACGCACCCTGCACCTGGTCGCCGACAACGCCGCCGGCGATGCCGCGCCCGAGGATCCCTCATCATGAGCGAGAACTACGTCCGCAACGTGCTCGAGGCGGCGCTGCTGGCCGCCGGCCAGCCGCTCCCCGTCGCCGAGCTCGCCCGGCTCTTCGATGAAGGCGCGCGCCCGAGCACGCAGCAGCTGCAGGCGGCGCTCGAGGCGCTCGCCGAGGAATACGCCGGCCGCGGCATCGAGCTCAAGCACACCGCCGGCGGCTACCGCATCCAGGTGCGGCGCGAGCTGGCCGCCGAGATCTCGCGGCTGTGGCCGGAGCGCACCGTGCGCTACTCGCGCGCGCTCCTCGAGACGCTCGCGCTGATTGCCTACCGCCAGCCGATCACCCGCGCGGAGATCGAGGTGGTGCGCGGCGTCGCGGTCAATCCCAACATCGTCCGCACCATGATCGAGCGGGGCTGGGTGCGCGTAGTCGGGCATCGCGACGTGCCGGGACACCCGGAGCTGCTCGGCACGACGCGCGAGTTCCTCGACTATTTCGGCTTGCAGAGCCTCGAGGAGCTGCCGCCGCTCGCCGAGCTCAAGGCGCTGGGCGACGTCAACCTGCAGCTCGCGCTCGCGGGCGAGGAGCCGCCCGGCGCCGACGCCGGCAGCGCCGCCGCAGGCGCCGACGCCGCGGAGAGCGACGACGGCGCGGAGGATGATGAGCTCTCCGCCGGCGGCGACGGCTCGCACGAGCTGGTCGCCGCGCCCCGCGCTCTGGACGGCTGATGCGCCGGCGGCCCGCGGCTGGCCGGCCGCGCGCCCGCGCCGCCGCGCCCGCTGCCCCCGAACGGCTGCAGAAGCTGCTGGCGCGCGCCGGACTCGCCTCGCGCCGCGAGGTCGAGGCCTGGATCCGCGCCGGCCGCCTCACGGTGAACGGCGCGGTGGCGGCCCTCGGCACGCGCGCCACGGCCGGCGATCAGGTGCGCCTCGACGGGCGGCTGGTGCGTGCGCAGGGAGCGCGCGGCGGCGCCCACGTATTCCTCTGTCACCGCTCGCCGGGCGAGGAGATGGCGGCGGCGCTCGCGCGGCTGCCGCGGCGCGCCGGCAAGCGCTTCATCGCGGTGAGCCCCATGCCGCGCGTCGACGGGGGGCTCGAGCTCGTCACCTCCGACGGCGCGCTGGCGGAGAGCCTGCAGCGCCGGGTACACGCGCTGACGGGCGAGTTCAGCGTGCGGGTGCGGGGCGAGCTCGGCGATCTGCAGCTCGCGGGGATCCTGAGCGGCCAGCTCGACAGCGGCGCGCAGCTCGCGGTCGCGCGCTGCGAGGCGGCGGGCGGCGAGGGCGCGAACCGCTGGTACACCGTGGAGCTGCGGGGCGCGAGCGGCAGGCAGGTACGCCAGCTCTTCGAGCGGCAGGGAGCGCTGGTGAGCCGCGTGCTGCGCACGCAGCTCGGTCCGATCGCGTTGGAGCGCTCGCTCGCGCGCGGTCAGGCGCGGGAGCTCGAGTCCGATGAGCTGCACCGGCTGCTCGCGCCGGAGGCGGCGCCGGAGGGCGCGGCCGGCGCCGGCGGCTGAGCGTCAAAGGTGCGGCCCGTGACGCCGCGGCTCGCCGGCCCGAGGAGCGCGATGTAGGGACCGGTGAGCTCCGCCGGCATCGGCACCGTCGCCGCATCCTCGGCCGGATAGGCCTGGCGGCGCATCGCGGTGCGGGCGCGTCCCGGATTGAGGGTATTCACGCGGATGGCGCTCGTTCCCTCGAGCTCGTCGGCGAGCACCTGCGAAAGCCCCTCGAGCGCGAACTTCGAGACCGCGTAGGCGCCCCAGTAGGCGCGGCCCCGGCGCCCGACGCTGCTCGAGGTGAAGACTACGGAGGCGTCGGCGGACTTCTTCAGCAGAGGCAGCAGCACCTGGGTGAGCGCGAACGCCGCGGTGAGATTCACGTGCAGCACGCGGCACCAGGTCGGCACGTCGTAATGCTCGATGGGAGAGAGCCTGCCGAGGAGGCCCGCATTGTGCAGCAGCCCGTCGAGCCGCCCGTAGCGCTCGTCGATGGCGGCGGCGAGGCGGTCGTAGTCGGCGGCGAGCGCACGCTCGAGATCGAGCACGCCGATCGCGGCTTGCGGCGCGCCCAGGGCGGCGATCCCGCCGTGCACGGCCTCGAGCTTCTTCTCACTGCGTCCGATGAGGACCACGGTCGCGCCGTGCCGTGCGCAGGCGAGCGCGACCGCGCGCCCGAGCCCGTCGCTCGCCCCGGTGATCGCGATCACGCGTCCGGCGAGCTCATCGGGGCGCGCCTGGTGCGCGCGCGGATCGAACGTCTCGCTCATAGCTCGAATCGCCTCCGGTGAGCTCGCCGTGCGGCGCGCCACGCGCGCCAGCCGTCGAGCACACCGTGATCGTCGCTTCCCGGGAGCCCTCCCGGCAAGCGCCGCACGGTGCGGTGCGATGCGGCGCCCGCGAGCGCCGCCCAGACGAGGAGCGCGCGCAGCGCGGGCTGCGCCGCACGCGGCAGTGCCGCCACCGCGGCCGCGAGCTGCCCGCGCAGCGCCCGGTGCCGCTCGCTCAGCAGCGCCGCGAGGCCGGGGGGCCAGGGCGGCTCTGCGAGGCGCGCCGGATCCACGCGGGCGGCGGCGAGCTCATCGAGCGGCAGCCGCAGCCGTCCGGCGCGCGCCTCGCGCGCGAGGTGCGCCAGGAGCTCGCTCTCGCGCAGCAGCGCGCCGAGCGCGCGGCCCGCGGCGCGGTCGACCCCGGGCGCGGCGAATTGAGCGAGCGGAACGATGATCGCCTCGGCCCAGCGCCCGCAGTACGCACTCAGCTCGCGGCGCGTCTCGAAGGTCGCCCCGGCCAGATCCCAGACGGCCGCATCGACGAGGCCGGTGAGGCCTGCGAGCGGCGCGCCGTCGCGGCCGGCAAGACATTCGGCCACGGCACGGGTCAGGGGGTGCGACGGGGTGCCCGCGGCGGTGCGCGCGCATTCGGCGCGCCACCACTCGAGGCGCAGGTGTGCGACCTGGTGATCGAGTCCGGGCCTGAGGCTCGCGCCCACCTCGCCTTCGAGGGCACAGAGCGCCGCGAACAGCGGCCGCTGCTCCTGCGGAGCGTACAGCCAGGCGAGGGCGCGCGTCGCGGAGGCGTCCGGCCTCGCGGCGGTCATTCAGTCCCGGCCGGCGGGCCGGCGAGCGTCGGCGCCTCGGTGTTGCGCGTGAGCTGGGTCACCTGCTCGAGCGCCGGGAGCGGCGCGTCCGCGGTGACGCCGAGCTCGGTGAAGCGCCGCGCCTGCGGCAGCACCTGCCGCTCGAGCGAGCCGACGGCGGCGTTGTAGGCCTCGACCGCCGAGCCGAGGCGCTGCCCCATGCGGGCGAGGTGGCCGTCGAAGCTCGCGAGGCGCCGGTAGAGCTCCTGCCCCAGGTCGCGGATGATCGCGGCGTTGTGCGCCACCTCGGACTGGCGCCAGCCGTAGGCGACGGTTTTCAGGAGCGCGATGAGCGTCGAGGGCGTGGTGATGATGACGCCCTGGCCGAGCGCATTCTCGAGCAGCTCGGGGCGCTCGGCGAGCGCGGCGGACAGGAACTGATCTCCCGGCAGGAACAGCACCGCAAACTCCGGGCTGCGCTCGAACTGGCTCCAGTAGCTCTTCGCGGCAAGATCGCGCACGCGGGACTCGACCTGCTGCGCGTGGCGCCTGAGGGCCTGCGAGCGCTCCTCGTCGCTCCCCGCCTCGAGCGCGGCGAGGTAAGCATCGAGCGGCGTCTTGGCATCGATGACCAGATCGCGCGCGTCGGGCATGTGCACCACCAGATCGGGGCGCAGCGCGCCTTCCTCACCCATGACGCGCAGCTGCTCGGTGAAGTCGCAGTGCTCGCTGAGGCCGGCGAGCTCCACCAGGCGGCGTAAGCTGAGCTCGCCCCAGCGCCCGCGCACCTCCGGCCGGCGCAGCGCCGTCACCAGGTTGCGCGTCTCGCGCGAGAGCTGTGCCTGGCCGCCGGAGAGACTCTCGATCTGCGTGCGCAGAGTCGCGAATGCCTCGCGCCGCTCGCGCTCGAGCGCCTGGACCTGCGCCTCGGTGCGCTCGAGCGCCGCGCGCAGCGGCGCCACCAGCTGCGCCACCGCCGCCTCGCGTTCCCTGAGCGCGCCCGCGGCGATCGCCTGGTCGCGCCCGAGCGCCTCGCGCGCCAGCTGCAGGAACAGCGCGCTGTTGGCGCGCAGCGTCTCGCCGGCGAGCGAATCGAAGGCGGCGCGCAGCCGCGTTTCGGACTGCTCGAGAAGCTTCAACCGGTCGGAATCCTGCAGCGCGGCCGACTCGAGGCGCACGCGCGCCGCGGTCAGCTCGACGTGCAGCGCCTCGATGCGGCGCGCGGCGCGGATGTGCGCGATGAGCGCGCCCAGCACCGCGCCGGCGACCAGCCCCGCGGCGGCGGCGAGCAGCGCTGCCGCGAGCATGCTCACTGCGCGCCGTCTCGGCGCGTGAAGTGCGCGAGGTAGTTGACCGCCACGCTGCCGCTCAATGCCGCCTGCCCGGTGAAGGGGTTGAGCTCGATGCCCCGCAGGTCGATGAGCGTGAGGCCGGCGGCGCGCGCCCAGCGTGCCAGCTCCGAGGGACGGATCAGCCGCTCGTACTCGTGGGTGCCGCGCGGCAGGAGCCGCAGCAGGTACTCCCCGCCGACGATCGCCTGCAGGAAGGAGCGCAGATTGCGGTTCAGCGTCGAGACGAAGAGCGCGCCGCCCGGTCGGGCGAGCGCGGCGAGCGTCGCCACCATGGCGGCGGGCTCGGGCACGTGCTCGAGCATCTCCATGCAGGTGACGACGTCGAACGCGCCCGGCGTGGCGGCGGCCAGCTCCTCGGCGCCCGCCACGCGGTAGTCGATCGCGAGCGCCGACTCGGCGGCGTGGAGACGAGCGGCCTCGATCATTCCGGGCGCGAGATCGATGCCGGTGATGCCGGCGCCCGCGCGAGCGAGCGCCTCGGCGAGGAGCCCGCCGCCGCAGCCGACGTCCAGCACCCGCGAGCGCGCGAGCGGGACGCGCCCGGCGATGTACCCGGCGCGCACCGGGTTCAGCAGGTGGAGCGGGCGGAACTCTCCGTGGGGGTCCCAGAAGCGCGCCGCAACGGCGTCGAACTTGCCGAGCTCGGCCGGGTCGGCGTTGGCGGTGCGGGGGCTTTGCGGAGTCAGCATGGGATCAGGCTCCGCCGCAGTATATCGGTGCGCCGCGCGCCATGCGCACACGTAAGATCGGCGCGTCAGCTCGATTTTTCGCGGCCGGCACGAGCGCACGTGCGCGGCTTGACAAGCGCCGCGGAACGGCTTCGAGGGCACCCTGGAACCGGGTGCCCGCGGGGTGCTTCGTGCTAGAATTTCCTCTTTGTTTTCACGGCCCGAACGGGCCTCCCTACCCGATAGTGAATGGCTGAAATCGCCCGCGAAGTTCTGCCGGTCAGCCTCGAAGAGGAGATGCGGCAGTCCTATCTCGACTATGCAATGAGCGTGATCGTCGGGCGTGCGCTGCCCGACGTGCGCGATGGCCTGAAGCCCGTGCACCGGCGGGTGCTGCACGCCATGCGCGAGCTCGGCAACGACTTCAACAAGCCCTACAAGAAGTCGGCGCGCGTGGTGGGCGATGTGATCGGCAAGTACCACCCGCACGGCGACACCGCGGTGTACGACACCATCGTGCGCATGGCGCAGCCGTTCTCCATGCGCTATCTGCTGGTCGACGGGCAGGGGAATTTCGGCTCCGTGGACGGGGATATGCCGGCGGCCATGCGCTACACCGAAGTGCGCATGACGCGCATCGCGCACGAGCTGCTCGCCGACATCGACAAGGAAACCGTCGACTTCGTCCCGAACTACGACGAGAGCGAGTCCGAGCCCTCGGTGCTGCCGACGCGCATCCCGAACCTGCTGGTGAACGGCCAGACCGGCATCGCGGTCGGCATGGCGACCAACATCCCGCCGCACAACCTCACCGAGACCATCAACGCCTGCCTGGCGCTGCTCGATGACCCGGGCGTGCCGCTCGCCACGCTCATGCAGCACATGCCGGGGCCGGATTTCCCGACCGGCGGCATCATCAACGGCGCGCAGGAGATCGCCACCGCCTACCGCACCGGGCGCGGGCGGCTGTCGGTGCGCGCCCGGGTGGGCATCGAGGACATCGGCCGCGGCGATCGCCAGGCGATCGTGGTCACCGAGCTTCCCTACCAGGTCAACAAGGCGCGCCTCATCGAGCGCATCGCCGAGCTGGTGCGCGAGAAGCAGCTCGAGGGCATCGCCGGCGACGGCCTGCGCGACGAGTCCGACAAGGACGGCATGCGCATCGTCATCGAATTGAAGCGCGGCGAGGTGACCGAGATCGTCCTCAACAATCTCTACGCGCAGACGCCGATGGAGACGGTGTTCGGCATCAACATGGTGGCGCTGCAGGACGGGCAGCCGAAGCTCATGTCGCTCAAGGAGATGCTCGAGGCCTTCATCCGGCATCGCCGCGAGGTCGTCACCCGCCGCACCATCTACGAGCTCGGCAAGGCGCGCGAGCGCGCCCACATCCTCGAGGGGCTGGCGGTCGCGCTCGCCAACATCGACGAGGTGATCGCGCTCATCAAGGCGGCGCCGAATCCGGCCGAGGCGCGTGCGGCGCTGCTCGCGCGTCCGTGGCCGCCGGGGCTCGTGACCGAGCTGCTCGAGCGTGCCGGCGCGATCTCGACGCGCCCGGCCGGCCTGGCCGCCGACTTCGGTCTCAACGGCGGCGGCTACCGCCTCTCCGAGGCGCAGGCGCAGGCGATCCTCGACATGCGCCTGCACCGCCTCACGGGCCTCGAGCGCGACAAGATCGTCGAGGAGTACCGGGGGCTGCTCGACAGCATTCGCGATTTGAGCGACATCCTCGCGCGCCCCGAGCGCCTCACCCAGGTAGTGCGCGCCGAGCTCCTCGAGATGCGCGACACCTACGGCGATGCGCGCCGCACCGAGATCAACCGCGACCACCTCGACCTCACCACCGAGGACCTGATCGAGCCGCAGGACGTGGTGGTGACGCTCTCGCATGCCGGCTACGCCAAGAGCCAGCCGCTCACCGAGTACCAGACGCAGCGCCGCGGCGGGCGCGGCAAGACCGCGACCGCGGTCAAGGACGAGGACTTCGTCGAGAAGCTGTTCGTCGCTCACACGCACGACACGGTGCTGTGCTTCTCGAACCGCGGCAAGGTCTACTGGCTCAAGGTCTACGAGCTGCCGCAGGCCGGGCGCGGCGCGCGCGGCAAGCCGATGGTGAACCTCCTGCCGCTCGGCGAGGGCGAGAAGATCAACGCCCTGCTGCCCGTGAAGCAGTACGACGAGCAGCATTTCGTGTTCATGGCGACGCGCGCCGGCACCGTGAAGAAGACGCCGCTCGCGGCGTTCTCGCGGCCGCGCTCGACCGGCATCATTGCGGTCGACCTCGCCGACAACGACCAGCTGGTCGGGGTGGCGATCACCGACGGCGAGCGCGAGATCATGCTGGTCTCGAGCGGCGGCAAGGCGATCCGCTTTCACGAGCAGGAGGTGCGCTACATGGGGCGCGAGGCGGCGGGCGTGCGCGGCATCCGCCTCGGCACCGGCCAGGACCTGATCGCGCTCATCGTGCTCGGCGAAGGGGAGGTGCTGACCGCCTCCGCCGCCGGCTACGGCAAGCGCACGCCGCTCGCCGACTTCCCCGCCCACGGCCGCGGCGGCCAGGGCGTGATCGCGCTGCAGACCGGAGGGCGCAACGGCGACACGGTGGCGGCGCTGCAGGTGCTGCCGGGCCAGGAAATCATGCTGATCAGCTCCAACGGCACCCTGGTGCGCACCGCGGTGGGCGAGATCTCCGTGCAGGGCCGCAACACCCAGGGGGTGCGGCTCATGCGCCTCGACGAGGGCGAGCGGCTGGTCGGCATCGAGCGCATCGAGAGCCTCGAGTCGGCCGGCGAGGAGCTCGGGGAGACAGGCGCCGGGAGCGAAGCGCCCGAGGAGCCGCGTTAGTCACCGTGCGCGCATTCAACTTCGCCGCCGGGCCGGCCACGCTGCCGGTGGAAGTCCTCGAACAGGCCCGCGAGGAGCTCACCGACTGGCAGGGCCTCGGCGCCTCGGTGATGGAGATCAGCCATCGCAGCAAGCCCTTCCTCGCCATGGCGCGCGAGGCGGAGAGCGATCTGCGCGAGCTGCTCGCCGTGCCCGCGAGCTACCGCGTGCTCTTCATGCAGGGCGGCGGGGCTTCGCAGTTCTCCGTGGTGCCGCTCAATCTCGCGGCGCGCGATGCGACCGTCGACTATGTGGTCACCGGCCACTGGTCGAAGCGGGCCACCGCCGAGGCGCAGCGCCTCATCGCGCGCGTGAACGTCGCGGCCGACGAGGCCGCCTCGGGATACACGACGGCGCCGCGGCAGGAGGACCTGAGGCTCACGGCCGGCGCGGCCTACGTCCACTACTGCCCGAATGAGACCATCGGCGGAGTGGAGTTTCCCTACGTGCCTGCAACCCACGGCGTGCCGCTGGTCGCCGACATGTCCTCCACCATCCTCTCGCGCCCGATCGAGGTCGCGAGATTCGGGTTGATCTACGCCGGCGCGCAGAAGAACATCGGCCCCGCGGGGCTCGTGGTCGTGATCGTGCGGGAGGACCTCCTCGGGCGCGCCCGCAAGGACATCCCGGCCGTGTGGGACTATCAGGCGGTGGCGGCGGAAGGGTCGATGTTCAACACGCCGCCGACTTTCTCCTGGTACCTCGCGGGGCTCATATTCAAGTGGCTGAAGGCCCGCGGCGGGCTCGCCGCCATGGGCGAGTGCAACCGCCTGAAGGCCGAGCGGCTCTACGCGGCCATCGACGCGTCCGGCTTCTACCGCAACCCGGTGGCACGCGAGTGCCGCTCGTGGATGAACGTGCCCTTCACGCTCGCCGAGCCGTCGCTCGAGGGCGCCTTCGCCGCCGAGGCGCGCGCCGCCGGGCTCATCAACCTCGAAGGCCACCGCTCGGTCGGCGGCATGCGCGCCAGCATCTACAACGCCATGCCGCTCGAGGGGGTCGAGGCGCTCATCGCCTTCATGAAGGACTTCGAGCGCCGCAGGGGCTGAAGCCGCGCCATGCGCTACCGCATCCTGACTCTGAACCAGATCAGCCCGCGCGGCCTCGAGCGGCTGCCGCGCGAGCTCTACGAGGTCGGGCCCGACATCGCGGAGCCGGACGCGATCCTGGTGCGCTCGGCCGAGCTCGACCCCGCGGCCATCCCGCCGAGCGTGCGCGCCATCGCCCGCGCGGGCGCGGGGGTCAACAACATCCCGGTGGAGGCGATGAGCCGGCGCGGTGTTCCCGTGTTCAACTCCCCGGGCGCCAACGCCAACGCCGTCAAGGAGCTGGTGCTCGCGGGCCTGCTGCTCGCGGCACGCAACCTGGGGCCCGCCTGGCTCTTTACGCGGGCGCTCAGGGGCGACGACGAGGCGATCGAGCGCGAGGTGGAGCGGGGCAAGAAGCAGTTCCTCGGCTTCGAGCTTCCCGGGCGCACGCTCGGCGTGGTGGGGCTCGGGGCTATCGGCGTCGAGGTGGCGAATTCCGCGCTCGCGCTCGGCATGAAGGTGCTCGGCTACGACCCGCAGATCACCGTGCAGCGCGCCTGGCAGCTGTCGGCGAGCGTCGAGCAGGCCTTGTCGCTCGAGGACCTGTTCGCGCGCGCCGATGCGGTCACGGTGCACGTGCCGCTGAACGAGGCCACCACGGCTCTGGTGAACGCCCGGCGCCTCGCGCTCATGAAGGAGGGCGGGACGCTGCTCAACTTCGCGCGCGCCGGGATCGTCGACGATGCCGCGGTGATCGCGGCGCTCGATGCCGGGCGGCTGCGCGGCTACGTGTGCGATTTTCCCAACAACGCGCTCAAGGACCACCCGAAGGTCGTCACTCTGCCGCACCTCGGCGCCTCGACGGGGGAGGCGGAGGAGAACTGCGCCGTCATGGCGGCCGAGCAGTTGCGCGAGTTCCTCGAAAACGGCAACTTGCGCAACAGCGTCAACTATCCGGAGGCGGTGTTGCCGCGGCTGCCGAACACGACGCGTCTCGCGATCGCCAACCGCAACGTGCCCAACATGGTGGGCCAGATCTCCACCGCGCTTGCCCAGCACCGCATCAACATCGCGGACCTCCTCAACAAGTCGCGCGGCGAGTACGCCTACACGCTCATCGACGCCGACGGCGCGCTCGGCGCGGAGGTGCTCGCCGAGATGCGCGCCATCGAGGGTGTGCTGTCGGCGCGCATCGTATGAGGAAGCCGCGCCTCAGGCGGGCCGCGCGCCCGGCGGCATCCCCCGGCAGCGCGCCGGCCCCGCGTCCCGGCCTCGAGGAGGTGCGCGCCCGCATCGATGCCGTCGACGTCGAGATCCAGCGCCTGATCAGCGAGCGGGCGAAGCTCGCGCAGCTGGTCGGCATCTCCAAGAGCGGCGTCACCGGGCGCACCGTGGACTTCTACCGCCCGGAGCGCGAGGCGCAGGTGCTGCGCGCGGCGCGCGAGCGCAACGCGGGCCCGCTGCGCGACGAGGAGGTGCTGCGCCTCTTCCGCGAGATCATGTCGGCGTGCCTCGCGCAGCAGGAGCCGCTCAAGGTGGCATTCCTCGGGCCCGAGGGCACCTTCACGCAGACGGCGGTGCTCGCCCATTTCGGGCACTCGGTGCGCGCGCTGCCGCTCGCCTCGATCGACGAGGTGTTTCACGAGGTCGAGGCGGCCAACGCCGACTTCGGCGTGGTGCCGATCGAGAACTCCACCGAGGGCACGATCAACCATACGCTCGACCGCTTCCTCACCTCGCCGCTCAAGATCTGCGGCGAGGTGGAGCTGCGCATCCGCCATCACCTGATGGGCGCCATGAGCGAGATGTCGCGCATCGAGCGCGTGTGCTCGCACCCGCAGTCGCTCGCCCAGTGCCGCGTGTGGCTCGAGGAGCATCTGCCGGGCGTCGAGCAGGTGCCGGTGGCGAGCAACGCGGAAGGAGCGCGGCGGGCGCGCGACGAGAGGGGCAGCGCCGCCATCGCCGGGGAGACCGCGGCGGAGGTCTACGGACTGAAGGTCCTGGCGGCGGAGATCGAGGACCGCGCCGACAACACCACGCGCTTCCTGGTGCTCGGGCGCAAGCTCTTCGCACCGAGCGGCGCGGACCGCACGACGCTCCTCGTGTCGGTCGGGCACACCGACGCGCCCGGGGCGCTCTATCGGCTCCTCGAGCCGCTCGCCCGGCATAAGGTGAGCCTGACGCGCATCGAGTCGCGCCCCTCCCACCGGCGCAAGTGGGACTACGTCTTTTTCATCGACTTCGAGGGCCACGCCGAGGAGCGGCACGTGAAGAAGGCGCTCGGGGCGCTCAAGCGCCGGGCGTCGCTCTTTCGCGTGCTCGGCTCCTACCCGCGGGCGGTGCAATGAGCGCGGGCGCTGGCGGCGCGCCGGCGCGCTACCGCGTGCAGCCCGGCGGGCGCATTGCCGGGACGCTCACCGTACCCGGCGACAAGTCGATCTCGCACCGCGCGCTCATGCTCGGCGCCATCGCCGACGGCGACACCCACATCACCGGCTTTCTCGCCGGCGAGGATTGCCTCTCGACCGCGCGGGCTCTCGGGCAGCTCGGCGTACGCATCGAGCGGCCGCAGGAGACCGAGATGCTGGTGCACGGCGCGGGCGCCGGCGGGCTCACGGCCTCCGCCACCGCGCTCGACATGGGCAACGCCGGCACCGCGATGCGGCTCTTCATCGGGCTCCTGGCACCGCAGAAATTCAACTCGACGCTGGTCGGCGACGCCTCGCTCATGCGTCGGCCGATGCAGCGCGTGGTGGTGCCGCTCGCGATGATGGGCGCGCAGATCCGCACCCATGACGGGCGCCCGCCCGTGGAGATCAGGGGCACGCCGCACCTGCGCGCCATTCACTACAGCCTTCCGGTCGCGAGCGCCCAGGTGAAGTCCGCGGTGCTGCTCGCCGGGCTCTATGCCGCCGGCCGCACGCGCGTCACCGAGCCCGCGCCGTCCCGCGATCACACCGAGCGCATGCTGGCCGCTTTCGGGGTGCACCTTGGGCATGAAGGCCGCAGCATCGCGCTCGACGGCGGTCAGAGGCTCAAGGGCACCGCGCTTGCGGTGCCGGCGGATTTCTCCTCGGCGGCTTTTTTCATCGTGGCGGCCTGCCTCGCCGCCTCCCCGAGCCTCACGCTCACCAACGTGGGAGTGAACCCGACGCGCACCGGGCTGATCGAGCTGCTGCGGCGCATGGGGGCGGACATCCGCGTGCGGCCCCGCGCCGCCGGCGACTCGGGCGGCGGTGAGCCGGTCGCGGACCTCGAGATCCGCCACAGCCAGCTCCACGGCATCACGGTGGCCGAAACCGAGGTGCCGCTCTCCATCGATGAGTTTCCGGTGTTCTTCATCGCCGCGGCGTGCGCGACCGGCGAGACGCTGGTGCGCGGGGCGCTCGAGCTGCGTGTAAAGGAGAGCGATCGGCTCGCGGCCATGGCGGAGGGGTTGAGCGCGCTCGGCGTCGAGAACCAGCTGCTGCCCGATGGGCTGTGGATCCGCGGTGCCGAGGGGCTCACCGGGGGCACGATCGACAGCCGCGGCGATCATCGCATCGCCATGGCCTTCGCGGTCGCGGCGCTGCGGGCGTCGGCGCCGATCGAGATCCTGGACGTGGCCAACGTGGCGACCTCGTTTCCCGGGTTTGCCGAGACCGCCCGCGCCGCCGGCTTGGGCGTCGAAGCGCTCTGACGTACGCTCGGTAGCCTCGTGTCCGGCCCTTCCTGTCCCGTCGTCACCCTCGATGGCCCGAGCGGCTCCGGCAAGGGCACCATCAGCCGCGCGGTCGCGCGCAGGGTAAGCTGGCACCTTCTCGACAGTGGCGCGCTCTACCGCCTGGTCGCGCTCGCGGGCGCCACCGCGGGCCTTGCGCCCGATGATGTGGCCCGCCATGCGGCGCTGGCGAGCGCCATGCACGTGGAATTCGGCTGGACGGCGGGCGGGGAGGAGCAGGTGCGGCTCGACGGGCGCGACGTGAGCCACGAGATCCGCTCCGAGACCGCGGGTGCCGGGGCCTCGCGCGTGGCGGCCTGGCCGGAGGTGCGCGCGGCGCTCCTCACGCGCCAGCGGGCCTTCGCGCAGGCCCCCGGGCTGGTCGCGGACGGCCGCGATATGGGCACCGTGGTCTTCCCCCGGGCCGAGCTCAAGATATTCCTCACGGCGACCCCCGAGGAACGGGCCCGCCGGCGGTATAAGCAGTTGAAAGACAAGGGGTCCGATGTTAGCCTTGCCGCCCTTTCGCGCGAGATAGCCGAGCGGGACTTGAGGGATCAGACCCGCCAGGTCGCGCCGTTGCGGCCGGCCGCCGATGCCTGCGTCATCGACTCGACCGGTCTCGACGTCGGGACGGTCGTCGCCAGGGTGCTGGAACTGGGGGTCGCTCGCCGCCTGTGGCCTCGAGGCCGCTCGCTTTAGTCACGCGCTGAGGAAGGTTATGTGAGGTTGGTGCCTGCGGGACGCGGGCGCCTGTTACGTTTTCCTGGGTTCCACGGACGGGGTCCAGAGGCCAGCACGCACGGCGTGCAAAGTGAAGGTATGTCAGAAAGTTTTGCCCAGCTTTTCGAGCAAAGTCTAGCCAATCAGCGCATCCGCCCCGGCATGATCCTGACCGGGCTCGTCGTGGACGTCACCCCCGACGTCGTCATCGTCAACGTGGGGCTCAAGTCCGAAGCCGTCATTCCGCTCGAGCAGTTCAAGAACGAGCGCGGTGAGGTCGAGGTCAAGTCCGGCGACCAGGTGGAGGTCGCCCTCGACTCGGTCGAGGACGGCACCGGCGAGACGCGCCTGTCGCGCGAGAAGGCCAAGCGTGCCCGTACCTGGACGCGGCTCGAGGAGGCATTCAACAAGTCCGAGATCGTGACCGGCGTCATCACCGGGCGCGTCAAGGGCGGCTTCACGGTGGAGATCGACAACGTCCGGGCGTTCCTCCCCGGCTCGCTCGTCGACGTGCGCCCGGTGCGCGACACCTCCTATCTCGAGGGCAAGCCGCTCGAGTTCAAGGTGATCAAGCTCGATCAGAAGCGCAATAACGTCGTGGTCTCGCGCCGTGCGGTCGTCGAGCAGGAATTCTCCGCCGAGCGCTCGGCGCTCCTCGACAACCTGCAGGAAGGCGCGGTGGTGCGCGGCACGGTGAAGAACCTCACCGATTACGGCGCGTTCGTCGACCTGGGCGGCATCGACGGCCTGCTGCACATCACCGACATGGCGTGGAAGCGCGTCAAGCATCCTTCAGAGGTCGTGAAGGTGGGCGACGAGGTCGAGGTGCGTATCCTCAAGTTCGACCGCGAGCGCTCGCGCGTGAGCCTGGGGCTCAAGCAGCTCGGCGCCGACCCCTGGGAGAACATCGCGCGGCGCTATCCGCCGGGCACCCGGGTGTTCGGCAAGGTCACCAACATCGCCGACTACGGCGCCTTCGTCGAGATCGAGGACGGCGTCGAGGGGCTGGTGCACGTCTCGGAGATGGACTGGACCAACAAGAACGTCAACCCGGCGAAGGTGGTGCACGGCGGCCAGGAAGTCGAGGTCATGGTGCTCGACGTCGACGAGGAGCGCCGCCGCATATCGCTCGGCCTGAAACAGTGCCAGGCCAACCCGTGGAAGGAGTTCGCCGAGAACTACAACCGCGGCGACAAGGTGGGCGGGCAGATCAAGTCGATCACCGACTTCGGCATCTTCATCGGGCTCCCGGGCAACATCGACGGTCTGGTGCATCTCTCGGACATCTCCTGGGACCAGCCGGGCGAGGAGGCGGTGCGCAACTACCAGAAGGGTCAGCAGCTCGAGGCGATGGTGCTGTCGATCGACCCGGAGCGCGAGCGCATCTCGCTCGGCATCAAGCAGCTCGCCAAGGATCCGTTCTCGGCCTACATCGCCGACAACCCCAAGGGCACGATCGTCAAGGGCGTGGTGAAGGAAGTCGACGCCCGCGGCGCGGTCATCGACTTAGGGAACGGCATCGAGGGACAGCTGCGGGCTTCCGAGCTCGGCCGCGACCGCGTCGAGGACGCGCGCGCGGTGCTCAAGGTCGGCGAGGAGATCGAGGCCAAGTTCACCGGCGTCGACCGCAAGTCGCGCACCATTTCGCTGTCGATCAAGGCGAAGGAGGCGCACGACGAGGCCGAGGCGGTGCAGAGCTACCGCTCCGAGGCGGTGCCGAGCGGCACCAGTCTCGGCGAGCTGCTCAAGGAGCATATCAACTCGGGTGGCGAACGCGGCAGCTGAAGCGCCATGACGAAGTCCGAGCTCATCGAGATCATCACCGCCAAGCAGAAGCACCTGCCGGCCAAGGATGTCGAGCTGGCGCTGAAGCAGATTCTCGAGATCATGAGCGATGCGCTCTCGCAGGGAGAGCGCATAGAGATCCGGGGCTTCGGCAGCTTTTCGCTGCACTTCCGCCCGCCGCGTCAGGGGCGCAATCCCAAGACCGGCGAGGCGGTGGCGCTCTCGGGCAAGCACGTCCCGCACTTCAAGCCCGGCAAGGACCTGCGCGAGCGCGTCAACGACGGCGCCGGCCGCCCGATCCGCGACTGAGCTGACGCGCGCGAGGGGCGGGGTTATCCCCGCAGCGCGGACCTGTTATCGTCAGCGCCGTGTTTGAGCTCCCTCCGGTCTTCCTGGCACTGGCCTTCGTCCTGGTGGGCCTCGCCACCTATTTCCTCGGACGCCGCAACGGCGCGGCGCGCACCGTGCGCCTGCCGCGCGACTACTACGAGGGCCTCGATCACCTGATCAATGACCGCTTCGACCATGCCGCGGAGATCTTCGCGCGCATGGCCGCGGCCGACGGCGATGCCGCGGAAATCCAGTTCGCGCTCGGCAGCCTCTTCCGCCGGCGCGGCGAGGTCGAGCGCGCGATCGCCATTCACTCGCGCCTGCGCGAGCACGGGGTCGGCAACGTCGCCGACAAGGCGGCCTTCGCCCTCGCGCTCGATTACCTCTCCGCCGGCCTCATGGACCGCGCCGAGCAGGTGCTGGAAGAGCTTGCCGCCTCGCGCGAGTATCGCAGCGCCGCACTCGATCACCTGCTGCGCATCTACGAATCCCAGGGCGACTGGGCCAAGGCGCTCAAGATCTTCCACGCGCTGCCGGCGAGCGTGCAGCAGGAGCGCCGGCGCGAGGCGGCCCACTATCTGTGCGAGCTCGCCGAGCACGCCCTGCTGCAGGGCGATCCGGAGCGCTCGCGCACGCTCCTGCGCCAGGCGCGCACCCACCAGAGCGAGCTGCCGCGGGCCGATATCCTCACTGCGCGCATTGCCGAGGGCGAGGGCGATGCCGACGGGGCGCTGCTGCTCTACCTGCAGGCGCTGGAGATGTCGCCGGGGCTCGCGCTCGAGATCATTCCGGCGGTGCTGCGCATCGCGGGTTCCAACGGCGGCACCGACCTCATGCACGAGCTCGGCAGGCGCCTGCGGCAAAACGGACGCGTCACTCCGCGGCAGCTCGCCTGGCTGCTCGCGACCGCGGTTCCCCCCGGCGAGGTGGCGCGCCTCCCGGGAATCGCCGCGGAGCTCGGGCCGGGCGTGCAGTCGGTAGCGGATGCGGCCTCCCTCAGTGCGCTGCTCACCCGCATCGGAGACGCGGGCGGGCGTTATCAGTGCGAGGACTGCGGTCTCAACAGCATCGGCTGGTACTGGCATTGTCCGAAGTGCCGCTCGTGGGACAGCCTGCGCCCAGCGGTCTTCAAGTGGGCGGAGCGCGCCGATCAGAGCGCGCGCCCGACATAAGGAGAGATTCTCAATGACCGTCTCGAGGCCGGCGATCCGCACGGCCGTGTTCCCGGTGGCCGGCCGCGGCACGCGCTTTCTGCCCGCCACCAAGGCGAGCCCCAAGGAAATGCTCCCCGTGGTGGACAAGCCGCTGATCCAGTACGCCGTGGAGGAAGCCCTCGCCGCCGGCGCGCGCCGCCTGGTGTTCATCACCGGCGCTTCCAAACGCGCCATCGAGGACCACTTCGACTCCGACCAGGAGCTCGAGAACATGCTGCGCGCCCAGGGCAAGAGCGATCTGCTGAAGCAGCTGCGCAGCGTCCTGCCGTCCTACGCCTCGTGCATCTACATCCGCCAGCCCGCGCCGCTCGGGCTCGGCCACGCGGTGCTGTGCGCGCAGCCGGCCGTCGGCGCCGAGCCCTTCTTCGTGCACCTCGCGGACGACCTCATCAGGAGCGAAGTGGCGTGCCTAGCGCAGATGGCGCGCGTATACGAGGCCAAGCGCGCGAGCGTGCTCGGGGTCGAGGCGGTGGCGCGCCGTGACACGGAAAAATACGGCATCGTCGCCGTCGAAGGCGACAACGCGGTCACGAGCCGCGTGCGCCGCATCGTCGAGAAGCCGAAGCCCGCCGATGCCCCCTCGAATCTCGCCGTGGTCGGCCGCTACGTGCTGGCGCCGGCGATCTTCGAGCACCTGGAAAAGATCGGCCAGGGAGCGGGCGGGGAGATCCAGCTCACCGACGGCATCGCGGCGCTCATGCGCGAAGAGGCCGTGTACGCCTACCGCTTCACCGGCAAGCGCTACGACTGCGGCAGCAAGCTCGGGTATCTCCAGGCCACCGTCGAGTACGCCCTCGGCCATCCCGAGCTCGGGGCCCAGTTCCGCAAATACCTCGAAGGGCTGCACCTCACGGCAGCCAGACGCTCACCAGCGCGCCGCCGCCCGCACGGTTCGCGAGGCTCAGCCGCCCGCCGTGCGCCTCGACGATCTCGCGGCAGAGCGTGAGCCCGAGTCCCGTGCCGGTCGGCTTGGTCGAGTAGAAGGGCAGCAGCGCGTCGCGCAGCGTGCCCTCGCTCAAGCCCGTGCCGCGGTCGGCGACCTCGATGCGGAAGCCCGGCGCGCTGTGCCGCACGGTGAGCGTGATCTCTGCGGGCGGTGAGCCGGATTCGGCCGCGTTCTTCAGGAGGTTGATCATCACCTGCTCGAGCTGCCGGGCGTCGAAGCTGCCCGGCTCCGCGGGCAGCGTTCCCTCCAGCCGGAACGGCGCCGTGCCTTCGAGATGGGCGAGGAAGGGTGCCCAGGCCACGGCCTCGGGGCGCGGGCGCGGGAGCTTGGCGAAGCGCGCGTAGCCGTCGATGAAGGTGGCGAGGTGCGCGGCGCGCTCCCCGATGGTGTCGAAGACGCGCGTCAGGCGCGCGTCGGCCGCCTCGGCGGCCAGCAGTCGCCCGGAGTGGGCGAGCGAGGTGATGGGGGCGAGCGAGTTGTTGAGCTCGTGCGCGATGACGCGGATCACCTTCTTCCAGACGGCGACTTCCTGCGCCGCAAGCTCGCGCGTCAGCTGCTTGAGGAGCACCAGGCGGTGCGGCCGCGCGTTCAGCACGAAGCGGCGCTGCGAGAGGTGATAGACCTCGGGCTCGCCGCCGACTTCCATGGTGAAGAGCGTATCGCCGCCGCTTCCGAGGGCCGCGGCCAGCGCCGGCGGCGCAGAGGCGAGCAGCGCGGCAAGGCCGAGGCCCTCGAGCTTGCGTCCGGCGCGCAGCAGCTGCCGCGCGGCGGCGTTGCTGTAGACGATGCGCCCGCCGTCGTCGGTCAGCACCATCGAGAGCGGCGTCGTCTGGATCACCGTGTCGAGGAGCAGCTCGCGCTGATAGAGGTCGAGCCGCTCGCGGCGCAGCAGCTCGCCGAGGGAGTTGTAGGCGCCGATGAGCCCGCTGAGCTCCGCATCCTCGACCGCCGCCACACTCACGCTGAAGTCGCGATCCCTGAGACTCACGATCCCGTCATGGAGCGCGTGCAGCACCCGCAGCCAGCGGTGCGGCAGCTGCCGCGCGAGGGACAGCGCAATGGGCAGGGCAGCCGCGAAACCGATCAGCGCCGCGGGGAGCGCGTGCAGCCAGCGCCCGGCGAGCGCGGTCACGGCCGCGGCGACCGCCGCGGTGAGCGCCAGCGCCACGGCGAGGCGCCCGGCGAACGACCAGCGCGGCATCAGGCGCCCGCCGGGGACCGTGATGCGTCTGGCCTCAGACCGAGCTTCTCCATGCGGCGGTAGAGTGCCTGACGCGACAGGCCGAGGTCACGCGCCGCCTGGGCGATGACGCCCCGGGCACGCTCGAGCGCGGCTTCGACCGCGGCGCGATCCGGTCCCGCCTCGGGAGGGGCGCTCGCCGCCGCCGGAAGGTTGAGAGCCTCCGGGCCGATCGCGCGGCTGCCGGCGAGCAGGCAGGCGCGCCTGATGACGTTCTGCAGCTCGCGCACGTTGCCCGGCCAGGGGTGGCGGACGAGCGCCGCGCACGCCTCGGGGGTGAGCTCGAAGCCGGGCTCGAGGAAGTGACGCGCGAGCGGCAGGATGTCCTCGCGCCGCTCGGCGAGCGGCGGCACCTCGAGCTCGATGACGGCGAGGCGGTAGAACAGGTCCTCGCGGAAGGTGCCGGCGCGGATGGCCTGGCGGAGGTTGGTGTTGGTGGCGGCGATCACGCGCACGCGCGTGCGGCGCGTGGTGTTGGCGCCCAAGCGCTCGAACTCGCCGGTCTGCAGCACGCGCAGCAGCTTCGCCTGCCCGCCGCCCGAGAGGGTGGACAGCTCATCCAGGAACAGCGTGCCGCCGTCGGCCGCCTCGAAGCGGCCGATGCGCGCGCGGGCGCCGGTGAACGCCCCGGCTTCGGTACCGAAGAGCTCCGCCTCGATGAGCTCGTGCGGCAGCGCGCCGAGATTCACCTTGAGGTAGGGCTGTCCGGCGCGCTCGGAGTTGCCCTGCACGATGTCGGCCAGCACCTCCTTGCCGGCGCCGTTCGGCCCGGTGAGGAGCACCGGCACGTCGGCGTGAGCCACCTGGGTCGCCATGGTGACGAGCGCGTGCATGGCTTCGCTCTCGTACACGGCACCCTTCAAGTCAAAGCGCGCCGCGAGGCTCGCGCGCGCCTCGCGGCTCCGCGCGCGCAGCGCCTCGGCCTCGGCGCGCGCGCTGGCGAGATCGAGGAGATTGCGCACGCTGGTGAGCAGGCGCGCGTCATCCCAGGGCTTGGCCACATAGTCGGCGGCGCCGGCCCGCACCAGCTCGACGGCGGTCTCGAGGTGCGTCCAGGCGGTGAGCAGCACGATCGGCACTCCCGGCCGGGCCGCGCGCAGCTCGCGAAACAGCGCAATGCCTTCGGCGCCGCTGGTCGCCTCGCGCTGGAAGTTCATGTCCTGGATGACGAGGTCGAGCCGCTCACGGGCCAGCAGTGCGAGACCCGCCGCCGGCGTGCCGGCCGAGAGCACCCGCGCACCGTGCAGCGACAGCAGCACCTCGAACGCGGTGCGCACCGCCTCGCTGTCGTCGATGACGAGGATGGTGCGGCCGGCGAGGCTGGCATCGAGCGAGCCGTGTGGGCCTGTGCTCATGGCCGCGATGCTAGCACCGCGCCCGGCGCGTTCTACACGGTGCGGGTCGCGACCGAGGGCGGCACCGCCGCCGCGCGCCGGGCCGGCTGCCAGGCGGCGAGCTGTCCGATGACCCACAGCACCAGCACCCCGCCCGCCAGGTAGTAGAGGTTGAGCCGCGGCAGCGAGTACTCCAGCGACAGCCAGTAGCCTGCCGCCAGGGCGAGGGCGCAGCCGACCACGACGCCGGCGGTGGTGATCAGGCCGTTCTCGACCAGGAAGTAGCGCACGATGTCGCGGCGGCGCGCGCCGACTGCGCGGCGCGTGCCGATCTGCTTGGTGCGGGTGCTGACGTTGAAGGTGGCGAGCGCGAAGATGCCGAGGCAGGTCACCGCGATCAGCAACGCGGTCACCGTCGTCAGGTAGATCTCCATGGCGCGATCGGAGAGGTAGCTCAGATCGCGGAAGAAATTGAGCGGACGCACCCAATCGATGACCCGGTCGGGGTTCGACTTAGCCAGGTAGGCCTCGATGCGCGGTATCAGGGCCGCACGCTGCCCGGGCTGGGTGCGCACCAGGTAGATCAGAGAGCCGCCGAAGGGAAACGGCAGACGCGGCACGAAATACACCCAGTCCGGGTGATCACTCGAGGGGAAGCAGCCCATCACCGGGTCGACCACGCCGACGATCGTGGCTGCCTGGTTGTTCGAATCGTAGACCACTTTTCCGAGCGGGTCCTGATGCGGGAACAGGTGCTCGGCGAGCGCGCGGCTGACGATGATCTCCGGCACGAAGCGCGACACGTCGCTCTTGGTGAGCGGCGGCTGGATCTCGTCGCGGCGGAAGTTGCGGCCCGCGACCAGGCGCAGGCCGAGGGCCGCGAGCCCGTGCTCGTCGATCTCGACCTGGTTGTAGTTGTAGTTGCGCTGCTCATCCGGACGGGTCACCAGCGGCTCGTTGTTGCCGCCGTCGCCGAGCGGAATGCTGCCCGTCACGGTGGCCGCCACGACGCCCGGCAGCGAGCGCAGCCAGCCGAGATCCTCCTGGATCGAAGGCACTGTCTGGAAGCGCTGGGTGAACCCCGCGCTCGCGATCACGGCTACGTTGTCGACGTCGATGCCGGTCGGCCGGCCCATCTTCTCGGCGCGCTGCACCACGATGTAGAGCGCATTGACGAGCACGGCGAGGGCGATGGCGATCTGCAGGGCTACCAGCACCGCCCCCGTGCGGTTGCGCAGCAGTGCGGACAGGATCGGACGGACTTCGTAACTCATGGTCGCTCCCTCACTGACTCTTGAGATAGACCGCGGGCGGCAGGCGGCCGATGCGCCACGCGGGATAGAGCCCGGCGGCGAGCGTTGCCACGCAGGCGAGAATCACCGCCCACAGCACGCCGACGGAGTCGAAGTGCATCAGTTCCTGGTAGCCGCCGCGCTCGTAATTGTGGGCGGCCGCGTACATGTGGTGCACCGCCACGAGCCCGAAGGCGGCGAGCGCGAGCCCGAGCAGTGCGCCGAGCGCCGCCAGCGCTCCGACCTCCACCAGGTGCTGGGTGAAGATCTGCCGGCGGCTCGCGCCGAGCGCGCGCCGCACGCCGGTGACGGTGGCGCCGTTCAGGAACTTGGCGAGCAGCAGGCCCACGGTGTTGATCAGGCACACCGCCAGGAAGGCGAACGCGAGCCCCACCAGCACGCGGTTGTCGGTGTCGACCACGTGATTGGCGCGCAGCCAGCCGGCGACGTTCGTCAGGCGGTTGTCGCGCGGGCGCTGGAAGCGGCCGGCCCGGTGCTGCTCGCCCCAGTATTCGTCGATGAAGGACTGCATGCGCGCGCGGCTGGCGCCATCGGGCAGCTCGACCCACATCTGCAGCCAGACGCAGTCGGATGCCACGAAATCCGTGAAATTGTCGAGCTTCTCCGGCTTCCAGCAGTCGGTTTCCTCGTTGTTGAGCAGCTCGAGCTCGGTGCCCCAGCCGAAGGGAATGTAGGCGCTGTCGGGCTGCTGGAAGTCGCCGCCGTTCAGGTCGTAGAACCGCGGTCGCGGAAACCAGTCGTCCAGCACGCCCGCCACGCGGAACTCGTGATCGTTCCAGCGCAGCGTCCGGCCGACGCTGTCGATGCCGCCGAAGAGCTTTTCATTCTCCGTGCGCGACAGCACGATGACCGGCTGCGCCGGGTCGTCGGCGCCGGCGCTCCAGCCCGCGCCGTAGAGGAACGGCGCCTCGAACATGGCGAAGAAGTCGGCGGTCGTCACGCGGGTCGCCAGATGTGCCGCCGGCACCGAGCCCACGCCGCTGATGATGCCGTCGGTGCTGTACATGACGACCTTGCGCTCCGGGATGCCGGAGCGGAACAGGTATTGGGCGTCCTTGTAGGTCATCTCCGGCGGCGGCTCATCCGTGTGCCTCAGCCTGTACGGTCGGTTCGGGTCCCAGCTGTCCATCGTGACCGCGTACAGCCGGTCGTTCTTCCACCAGATCGGGTTGCCCGACATCGCGTGGTACACGGTGAGGGTCATGATGCACACCGCGATCCCGAGCGCGATGGCGAGCACCATGAGAGCCGTGAGTCCCGGGTTGCGCCCGAAGCTCTTGAGGGCGAGACGCAGGTAGTAGCCTTGCATAGGGGCACCTCAGCCGCGCGCGGCGCCGGCGGCACCGGCCTCGAAGCCGGCGGCGGCGCGCGACTCGTAGGCGCGGAAGTCCGAGATCTGGCCGTCGACCAGGTGCACGTTGCGCTGCGCGCGCCGTGCCAGCTCCGGGTCGTGGGTGACGAGCAGGATGGTGGTGCCCATCTCGTTGATCTGCTCGAGCAGGTCCATTACCTGGCGGGCCATGAGGGAGTCGAGGTTGCCGGTCGGCTCGTCGGCGAGCAGGAACGCCGGGTCGCCGGCGATGGCTCGCGCGATGGCGACGCGCTGCTGCTGGCCGCCGGAGAGCTGCGCCGGCATGTGCCTGGCGCGCGAGGCGAGCCCCACCAGCTCGAGCGCGCTCGCGATGCGCTCGCGGCGGTCGGCGGCGGTGAGGCCGCGGTAGCGCAGCGGCACCTCGACATTGTCCTGGACGTTCAGATCCGGGATCAGGTTGAAGCTCTGGAAGATGAAGCCGATGCGCTGGTTGCGCAGCCGCGAGCGCGCATCGTCCGAGAGCGCGCGCACGTCGGTGCCGTCGAGCTGGTAGCTGCCGGTGTCGAACTCCTCGAGGAGCCCCGCGACATTGAGAAAGGTGGTCTTGCCCGAGCCGGAGGGCCCGGTGACCGCGACGAACTCGCCGGAGGTGACCTCGAGCGAGAAGCTGCGCAGTGCGTAGGTTTCGATGAGGTCGGTGCGGTAGATCTTGCTGATGTCCTGCATCTTGAGCATCGTCTTATCCTCGTAAGGCCTTCAACGTGAGATGGCCGCTTCGGGGGCCTGGTTGGCATCGCGCATATCGGAAATCACGACCTGATCGCCGGCGGCGAGGCCGCTCAGCGCCTCGATCTCGCCGACCGAGGCGGCGCCCAGCACCACCGGCACGCGCACGGCCCGGCCGCCGCGCACCACGTAGAGGGCCCGCGTCGCCTCGTCGATGAAGGAGCCGCGCTCGAACTTGAGCACGTTGTCGCGCTCATCGAGCACGATGCGCACCGCGGTGCGCTCGTTCTGGCGCAGCCCCGGCGGCTGGCCGCCGCTGAACTTCACCCGCCCGGTCACCTGGTTCTGGCGCACCTCGGGCGAGATCGCCGTGACGGTGCCCGCGACGCTGCGCCCCTCGAGGGTGATCTCGGCGGGCATGCCGGGCTTGATGGCGCCGGCATAGCTCTCGGCGACCTGGAACTCGACCTCGAACGCCGAGAGGTCGACGACGGTGAGGAGCGGCGCGTTGGCCGGCACCAGGGCCTTCTGCGGCTGCGCGAGGTTCGCCACCATCCCGTCGACCGGCGAGCGCACGGTAAGCTCGGCGACGCGCTGCCTGAGCGAGGCGACGGTGAGCGCCTGGCGGTCGCGCTCGAGGCGCTTGGTGCGCAGGTCGAGGCCGAGGCTGTCGCGCTCGAGGTCGGCGGTCTCGCGCGCGTGATCGAAGTTGAGGCGCGCGGTCGTGACGTCGTCGATGGCGCGCTTGTAGTCGCGCTCGGGGATGACGTGCAGGCCCCAGGCCCATTGCGAGCGCTTGAGCTCGCGCTCGGCGGCCTTGATCGTGACCTCGGCGAGATCGGCCTGCTGCTTGCTGGTGAGGATCTGGCGGCGCATCTCGATCTGCTGGTGGGCGAGCGCGGCGTCGAGGCTGTCGAGGGTGGCCTGCTCGCGCTGGAATTCGTTGGTGAGCTCCGGGCTGTCGAGCGTGGCGAGCACCTGATCCTTGTGGACGGCATCACCCGGGTGGGCGACGTAGGTCACCGTGCCGGGCGCGATCGCGAACAGGGTCGGGCTCACCGCCGCGACCACCGTGCCGTCGGCGGCGACATCGCGCACGAAATGCCCGCGGCTCACCTCGGCGAGGCGCAGCCGCTCGCGCGAGATCACCTGCCCCGTGCCGAGCCAGCCGTGGATCAGCCAGACGAAGAGCAGCACGAGCAAGGCCGCCGCGCCGCCCGCCAGCCACAGGCGCTTGCGGGTCCGGAGCGTCGCCGGGGCCGCCAGCGGAGTGTCCTGGGCTTCCGTGCCGCGCATGCGCACGGCGTCGGTCACGACCTCGGGTATTTTGCGCAGCTGCGCGAGCTTCATGGGCTCTTCGATTGCAGGCTGCGTGCCAGTAGGCGAGACGCGCGGCGAGCTCACCTCCAAGCGCCTGTATGCGAAGGGGATCTTATCGTTTGGCCGCGCGCGGCTGCGCACGTCCGGGCGCTCGCGAGCTGTCCGCGGATCGAGAGCGGACGCCCGGGCGGACACCCGCGGACACCCGCGGACGCAGGCGGACAGCCGCGGGCACCCCTGGGGCTTGCCACTCGTTCTTTTTAGGCCTTGCGTGCGCGCGTGCCGCCGTCGCAAAGTGACTGCGTCGGAGGGGCCAATGCAAAAGGAGGGGCCGATGGCCACGCGTCGTACAGATGAGATTTCCGCCACCGCCGAGACCCGCGCGCGCAGCACGCAGCCGAAAGGCGCACGCGCTGCCAAAGGAAAAGCACCACAGCGCGCCGCCGTCTCCACCGAAGACCGCCGGGTGATGATCGCGGAGGCCGCATACCTGCGCGCCGAGCGGCGCGGGTTCGCTCCGGGTCACGAAACCGAGGACTGGCTCGCGGCCGAGGTCGAGGTGGATGCGCTGCTGAAGATCGGGCCCGGAGGGCCGGCGCAGTAGCGGCTCGTCCGCGGTCAGTGCGTGGACGGAGAGGCAGTGGCGGCCGGGGGCGGAGCCCCGGCAGGCCGCGGCTTGGGCGGCCGCAGCCCGTTCGAATAGAGCATCCGGCCGCTCGGCGTCACGAACACCGCGTCGAACTCCGGCATGCGGTTGATGATCTCGAGCGTCTTCTCGGGACCCAGGACGAACGCGGTCTTCGACAGTCCGTCGGTTTCCGTGGCGGTCGGGCCGATGATGGTGGCGCTGCGCACCTTGTTGGCCGAGTGGCCGGTGTGCGGATCGATGATGTGGTGGTAGCGCACGCCGGCCTCCTCGAAGTACCGCTCGTAATCGCCTGAAGTCGAGACCGCGGCGTCGGACAGCGGAATCCGCGTCACCACCTTGTCGGGGTTGTGCGGCTCGTCGGGATGGGCGATCGACACGAGCCACGGACGGCCGAGACGATCGCCGAGCAGCCGGCTGTCACCCCCCGCGGTCACGAGCGCATGCTGGATTCCCCGCGCCTTGAGGATCGCGACCCCGCGGTCGACCGCATATCCCTTGGCGATCCCTCCCAGGTCGATGCGCATGCCGGAGTGACCGAAGCGGATCGTGTGATGGACCGGGTCGAGCCGGAGGTAGCGCCAGTTGACGGCCGGCAGCGCCGCCTCGATCTGCTCCTCGCTCGGATGGGCGTGGAGCGGATAGTTATAAAGGTAGCCGACGCTCGCGTAGGTGATGTCGAAGGCCCCGAGCGTGATCTCCGAGAAATGTGTGGACAGCTTGATCAGATCGAACAGCTCAGGGTCGACCTGCACGGGCTCGAGGGCCGCGCGCTGGTTGATGCGCGAGAGCTCGCTGTCCGGCCTGTAGTGGCTCATGAGCGCGTCGATCCGGCGCATCTCCTCCATGACCGCATCGATCGCCGCCTTGCCTTTCTCGGGATCGTCGGCCCAGAGCTGCACGTAGACGCGCGTGCCCATGATCGCTTCGGTGCGGTCGAGCCAGGCGGCGTGCGCCGGCGCCGCGGCGAGCGCCGGCAGAAGGATACTCGTCAGTCCGGCCACCCATCTCATGGCGCTAGCGTACCTAGGCGGAGGCGATTGGGGTATTCTGCCGCTTCACAGGTCTGTCACTGACAGGGGGGAGTCACACATGAACCTCGCGAGACTCAACGTTTTGATCTGCGGCGCGCTGTGCGCCGTCGCGCTCGGCGCGGCGCCGGCGGTGACTCTTGCGCAGGCCACCGCCGCGGCTCCCGCGGCAAGCGCCCCGGTGAAGTGCAAGGACGGCACCACCTCCCCGCATGGCGGCCGCGGCGCCTGCCGCGGCCACGGCGGCATCGACAAGTCGGCGAGCGCGGCCCCCGCCGCGGCGGCGGCTTCGGCGGCTGCCGCAGCGCCCGCAAGCGCGAGCGCTTCGAGCAGCACCGCGGGCGGCGCGGGCGGCGCGGTGAAGTGCAAGGACGGCACCACCTCCCCGCATGGCGGCCGCGGCGCCTGCCGCGGTCACGGCGGCATCGACAAGTCGGCTTCCGCTTCGGCGGCGCCGGCAGCCGCGGCGGCACCCGCCGCTTCGGCTGCGCCTGCGGCCACCCCGGCTCCGCCTGCCGCCGCCGCCAAGTCTGCCGCTCCGGCGCCTGCGGCGCAGGCGGCCCCGGGGGGCGGGCCCGGCATGGTGTGGGTCAACGCTGCCAGCAAGGTGTATCACTGCCAGGGAGACCGCTGGTACGGCAAGACCAAGCAGGGCTCTTACATGACCGAGGCGCAGGCCAAGGCGCAGGGCGCACGTCCCGATCACGGCAAGCCCTGCTCGTGATGCGGCATGCCGCGCCGGCGTGATCTGGTGCTGGCGGCCGCCGGGGGCGTCCGCCCCGGCGGCACCGCCCGCCGCGCGCTCGCCGAAGACGGCCCCGTGGTCACGGAGGACCTCGGGACGCTGCCCGGCAAGAAGCCTCTCATCCGCCGCTCCCGGCGGCCGCCGAACCATGAGACCCCGCTCGCCCTCGATTACCTCGCCGGGAGCCGTGCGGTCAAGCCGTAGGGTGCGCAGCGCGTGGACGCACCGGGATTCAGCATCAGCGGCATCGATCACATCGTGCTGCGCGTGCGCGACGTCGCCCGCGCGCTCGAGTTCTACCGCGATACGCTCGGCTGTACGGTGGAACGCGAGCAGCGCGCGCTCGGTCTCACCCAGCTGCGCGCCGGACGCAGCCTCATCGATCTGGTGACCGCGGAGGGACCGCTCGGGCGACGCGCGGTGCCGGGCGCGCTCTCCGGGCCGAACGTGGAGCACTTCTGCCTGACGCTCGTGCCCTTCGATGAGGACGCGCTGCGCTCGCACCTGGCCGCGCACGGCGTCGAGGCGGGCGAGGGCGCCGTGCGCTATGGCGCGGAGGGCGAGGGCCGCTCGATCTACATCGAAGATCCGGACGGCAACCGGATCGAGCTCAAGGGCGGGCGGACATGACTCTCAAGGGCAAGACACTCTTTATAACGGGCGCGAGCCGCGGTATCGGGCTGGCGATCGCGCTGCGCGCGGCGCGTGACGGCGCCAATATCGCCATCGCCGCCAAGACCGCCGAGCCGCACCCCAAGCTCCCCGGCACCATTCATACCGCGGCGGCGGAGATCGAGCGCGCCGGGGGCAAGGCGCTGCCGCTCGTGGTGGACGTGCGCGACGAGGCGAACGTGGCGGCCGCGGTGCGCCGGTGCGCCGAGGTTTTCGGCGGCATCGACATCTGCGTCAACAACGCCTCGGCCATCAACCTGGCCTCGATCGAGCAGATCGACATGCGCCGCTACGATCTCATCCAGCAGATCAACACCCGCGGCACCTTCGTGACCACGCGCGCCTGCGTGCCGTTCCTCAGGCGCGCCGCCAATCCCCACGTGCTGGCGCTATCGCCGCCGCTCGACCTGAATCCGCGCTGGTTCGCGCCGCACCTCGCCTACTCGCTCTCGAAGTACGGGATGTCGCTGTGCATGCTGGGGATGGCCGAGGAATATCGCGCCGCCGGCATCGCCTGCAACGCCCTGTGGCCGCGCACGACGATCGCCACCGCGGCGGTGGAATTCGCGCTCGGCGGGCCCGCCATGATGCGCCGCTCGCGCAGGCCCGAGATCGTCGCGGATGCCGCGCACGCGATCCTCACGCGCCCGGCGCGCGAGTGCACCGGACGCTTTCTCATCGACGACAACGTGCTCTACGAGGCGGGCGTGCGCGATTTCGGCGCCTACAGTGTCGAGCCGGGCGCGAAGCTCCTCGGCGACATCTTCGTCGCGCGCGACACGCCGGCGCCGCCCGGCGTCGACGTGGAGTTCGTGGACTTCAGGCGATGAGCGGGCGCGCGCTCAACCGCCGCATCGTGCTGGCACGGCGCCCGCAGGGCGCGCCGGTGCCGGAGGACTTTCGCCTCGAGGAGGCGGCGGTGCCGGTGCCGGCGGCGGGTCAGGTGCTGCTGCGGACGCGCTTTCTGTCGCTCGATCCCTACATGCGCGGCCGCATGAGCGATGCGCCCTCCTACGCGCCGCCGGTCGCGCTCGGCGCACCCATGACCGCGCAGACCGTGAGCGTCGTCGAGGCCTCCGACAACCCCGCGTTCGAGACCGGCGAGCTGGTGGTCGCCAACGTCGGCTGGCAGGACTACGGAGTTTCCGACGGGCGCGATCTCATCAAGGTCGATCCGAGGCTCGAGCGGCCTTCCTGCGCGCTCGGCGTGCTCGGCATGCCGGGACTCACCGCCTACGTGGGGCTGCTCGACATCGGTGAGCCGCAGCCGGGTGAGACCGTAGTGGTCGGGGCGGCGACCGGAGCGGTGGGGTCGGTGGTCGGACAGATCGCGAAGCTGAAGGGCTGCCGCGTCGTGGGAATCGCCGGCGGCGCGGCCAAGTGCGACTACGCCGTGCAGAGCCTCGGCTTCGATGCGTGCCTCGACCATCGGGCGGGCGAGCTGCGCGAGCGCCTGGGCGCGGCGTGCCCGAAGGGGATCGACGTCTACTTCGAGAGCGTAGGCGGCGAGGTGCTCTACGCCGTGCTGCCGCTCCTCAACGTCGGCGCGCGCGTGCCGCTCTGCGGCCTCATCGCCTGGTACAACCTCGAGAAGCTGCCTGCGGGCGTCGATCGCACGCCGGCACTGCTCTCGGCCGTGCTGCGCCGGCGCATCAGGATCCAGGGTTTCATCATCTTCGACCACTACCATCGCTTTCCCGCGTTCACGAAGGACATGAGCGAGTGGCTGCGCACGGGCGGCGTGCGCTACCGCGAGGAAGTGATCGAGGGACTCGAGAATGCGCCCCGCGGCCTCATCGGGCTTCTCGCGGGCGAGAACTTCGGCAAGCTCGTGGTGCGCGTCTGAGGGAGGCGAGCGTGACGGATCGCATCACGGTCTCCTGGGTGTTCGATGTCATCTCGCCTTTCGCCTATCTCGGTTTCCGGGATCTCGAGCGTTTGCCGGCCCATGTGGAGCTGAAGCTCGTGCCGGTGCTGCTCGCCGGCATGCTGTCGCAGTTCGGGCAAAAGGGGCCGGCGGAGATTCCCTCGAAGCGGCGCTTCACCTACCGCTTCGTCCTGTGGCGTGCGCGGCAGATGGGCATCCCGATGCGCTTTCCGCCGGCGCATCCCTTCAACCCGCTCGCGGCGCTGCGGCTGGTAATCGCGGCCGGGAGCGATCGGCGCGCCGCCTCCACGGTTCTCGATGCGGTGTTCCGCGACGGCCGCGACGTGTCCGACCCCAGGGTCATCGCCGACCTCGCGCGGCAGCTTGAAGTCGCCGATGCGGAGCGCGCGCTCGCCGATCCGGCGGTGAAGCAGCAGCTGCGCGCCAACACCGACTGGGCGATCTCGCTCGGGGTGTTCGGCGTGCCGACGCTGGTGATCGGGGGCGAGCTGTTCTGGGGACACGACGCCTTCGGGATGGCGCTCGAGTATCTCAACCACCCGGCGGCATTCGAGGACCGCGGGATGCAGGCCGTCGAGACGCTGCGGGTCGGGGTGGAGCGCCCGCGATGAGCCGCGCGGCCGCCCGGGGGCTCGTCGTGGTGCTGCTGACGGCGGGGCCGGCGGCGGCCACGGACTACTGGGCCTATCAATACAAGAATATCGACGTGATCGTGGCCGGCAGCAGCAGCTATGCGCGGCACGTCGCGCGCAACACGTACCGTCTCGGGGCCGCCCTCACCCAGATACTCGCCTTGAAGGGCGACCCGCTCCTGCCGACCCACATCTATGTGCTGCGCGACGACCAGATCGCCGAGGTGCTCGGATCGAGCGGCAGCTCGAATTACCACAGCTCCGGATACGACTCGACCGTCATCGCAAGCCGCGGACACGGCGAAGGCGATCAGTACTGGGGCGCGTACTTCGGCTACGTCGGCAGCCTCATCGCAGCGGAGGGCGCGCAACGCTACCCCTACTGGTTCCGGCTCGGGGTCCCGGAGCTGTTCGCGACGACGGAGTTCGATCATGAGCGCATCAGGACCGGCGGTATCGCTGCCGGGTACGCGCTCACGGTGGCGAGCGGCCCGCTGATTCCGCTCAGGACTTTCCTCGGCATGCAGGAGCAGGACCCGCAGCTGCGATCGGGTCCGCAGAGCGAGATGTACGCGGCCGAGGGCTGGTATCTCACCCGCGAGATCCTGGTCGAGGGCCATTATCGCGACGAGTTCGGCCGCTACCTGGCGCTCATGCAGCAGGGCAGGAGCGAGCCGGCGGCGTTTGCCGCCAGCTTCAAGGTGAGCTACGAGGACCTCGATCGGATGCTGCGCGACGACGTGCACGCCGCCGCACACGTCTTCGTGCTGGCGAGCCCGGCCGACGAGAGCCCGGACCAGGTCCCGCCGCGCAAGCTCACGCCGGCGCAGATCCAGGCGCGTCTCGCGCTGGTCAACCTCAAGGCGGGGCGGCGCGCCGAGGCGCTGCGCCTCGCGGGCGCGACGCTGCGCGAGGAGCCCGCCGACGAGCTGGCGCTGCGGGTCCTGGCGCAGGCGCAGCTCGAGGAGGGGAACTACCCGGCATCCTTCGCGGCGGTGGACCAGCTCTCGCGCGGCGCGTTGTCGCCGGAGGGCATGGCCGAGAGCGCCGCGATCCTGACGGTGCTGGCCTCCGCCGTGACCGCCGGCCACGCCACTCTCGCGGTGGATGCGCCGACGATGCTCAGCTTCGTCCAGCGCTACTATCGGGCCGCCCTCGGGGCGAACCCCGAGGATTTGCGCTCCTGGGCGGGACTCGCAGGACTCTACGGGGCGCAGCGCGACCGCGCCGCCGCGCAGGCGCTGCTGCCGGCGGCCTCACAGGCGCTCGCGCGGCACCCGGGCAACGCGAATCTCGCCTACGCGCTCGCCCACATGTGCGCGCAGACGGAGCAGTGGGACTGTGCGCTGAAGTTCGCCGGCGCCTGGCGCGAGAACGCACCCACCGAGGCCGGCCGCGCCGAGGCCGCCGCCTTCGAGTCGCGCCTGAGCACCTACCGGCAGCACCTCGCGCGTGCGCCTGCGGCGGACTCCGCCGCGCCGCCGCCCCGCGACTGAGTCCGCGCCCCGCCTGATATATCAACTGCAAAAGCTGTTGCCGGGGCAGGAGGGGCGCTATATATTATCGAGAAGATAATATTTACCACCGGCCGCACTTCCGACGCGTGTTAGCTTGATCCGCGACGCGACTTCGACCCGCGCCTTGCGCCTCACCGCCGCGCCGTGCCGCGGGTTGCTGCTCGCGTGCGTGCTGCTGCCGGGCCTCGCCGCGGCCGCCGCCGCGCCTGGCGCCGCGGCGAAGATCGATCTCGACGCTTTCGAGGCCATGAAGAAGGGCGTCGCGCTTCCCGACGGCGAGAGGCTCGCCTACCTCACGATGGGAGACCCGGCGGGCACGCCGGTCGTTCTGATCCACGGCTACACCGACAGCGCGCGGGACTGGGTGCCGCTCATCCCGCATCTGTCGCCGCACCTCAAGCTCATCCTGGTCGACCTGCGCGGCCACGGCCGCTCGGCCAAGCCCGAGTGCTGCTATACGCGCTTCGACTTCGCCTACGACGTGAAGCTGCTGCTCGATGCGCTCCACATCGGGCGCGCCGACGTCGTCGGGCACTCGCTCGGCAGCATCGTCGCCCAGACCTTCGCGGAGGTCTGGCCGGAGCGCACCGGACGGGTGGTGCTGATCTCATCGACCGGGGGCCGGCGGCCCGGCGCGGCGCCGCAGCCGCCGAAGTTCGACTACGCGGCCGCCATCCGCGGGCTCGAGGAGCCGATCGACCCCGACTCGAAATTCATGATCGAGTGGTGGTCGTCGCCCACGCCGGTCGATCCCGATTTTCTGCGCCGCCAGCGCCACGACGCGGCTGCGATCCCGCTGCGCGTGTGGCTCGCCATACTCGATCAGGGCCTCAGCGACGCCGACCTGCAGCGGACGCTGCCGCAGCTCAGGGCGCCCACGCTCCTCATCTGGGGCAGCGCCGACCCGCTCATGGAAGAGGAGGTGAGGCAGACGCTGCGCGCGGCGCTGCCGCAGGCCGAGGTGAAGATATTCCCGGGGCTCGGACACAACCCGTTCTGGGAGGAGCCGGCGCAATGCGCGGCCGTGATCAATAGCTTTCTTCAATAGCTTTCTGACGGGGAGGGGCCACTGACATGAAATCCAACGGATCTCGTCGCCGGTCGAGGCGCGCGCCGCGGGCGGCCGCGGCGTTCGTGCTCGTGCTCGCGGCGCCTGCGCTCGCCCAGGAGCAGTCGCAGAAGCAGGCGCAGAGCAGCGCCGAAGCGAGCGGCGAAGTCGCCACCATCATCGTCAGCGCGCGCAAGCGCGCGGAGTCGCTCGCCGAGGTGCCGACCAGCATCACGGCCTTCACCGCCGAGACGCTCAAGGACTACAACGTTCAGTCCTTCTCCGACTACGCCACCAAGACGCCCGACCTGTCCTTCACCTATGGCGGCGGCCCGACCGGCTTCGCGGACTCACGCACGATCGCGGTGCGCGGCATCACCGGGCAGAATCTGTTCGGGACGGCGGGCGCGACCGGCTTCTACATCGACGACACGCCGGTCCCGGGCTCAATCGATCCGCGCGTCGTCGACCTCGCGAGCATCGAGGTCCTGAAGGGCCCGCAGGGCACCCTGTACGGCGAGAGCTCGCTCGGCGGCAACGTGCGCCTCATCACCCGGCAGCCGGACACCGGCAACTCGGATCTCGGCTACATGTACCAGGCCGGTGCCACCTCGGGCGGCGGCAGCCCCGACGGCGGCGGCAATCTGATCGGCAACATCGTGCTGGTGCCCGGCACGGCCGCGCTGCGCGTCGTGGCCTTCGCCAACTGGGACGCCGGCTACCTGAACCGCAGCTTCCCCACCCAGAGCGGCGGTGCGGGCGCCGGCGACCCGTTCGCCAGCGTGCCGCGCACCAGCGTCGGCGACCAGGGCCAGGTCCAGACGCTCGGCGGCTCGGCGGCGCTGCTCGTGCATGCGACCGACAGCCTCGACGTGAAGCTGCGGGTGATGACCCAGTACACCTACGACAAGGGCTTCCCGGCGACCTTTGCGCCGCTGCCCGGGTTCGCGCCCATCTACACGATGGACCGGGCCTTCGACGTACAGCCGTGGGCGTCGGACAACTGGACCATGCCGACGCTCGATCTCAAATACTCGGGCTCCGGCTTCCAGATCGTGTGGGCGAACAGCTTCTTCTACCGTCATACCCACGACGTCGAGGACTCGAGCTACGGCACGCAGCAGGTCCTCAGCGGCGCCTTCTACAACGTGATGGGACTCGCGCCGCAGCCCTACCTCTGGGTCGGCGACCGCCTGCACGACCAGGTGTCGAGCGAGGCGCGGCTGACCTTCGATCCGATCCACAACTGGAGCGGCACGCTCGGGGTCTTCTACTCCAACACCCACACGCGCTTCACCATCCCGCCGACTTACGCCCAGGGACTCACCAACGCCACCGTCGGCGGCGCGCCGGCGGAGAGTGTCTGCGGGCCCGATCCCTGTCCGCCGAACGAGATCTGGACCCAGACCAACCCCGGCACCGAGGAGGACAAGTCGATCTTCGGCGAGCTCTACTACAAGTTCCTCGACAAGTGGACGCTGACGCTCGGCGGACGGCAGTACTGGCTCACCCAGACCACCGATTACACCGCGGACGGCTTCCTCAATTTCGGCCAGACGCCGAGCGACCCGCAGGAGAACAGCGAGTCGGGCTTCAACCCCAAGGTGGCGCTGGCGTTCCAGGCGGCCGAGTCGACGATGGTGTACGCCTCGGCGTCGAAGGGCTTCCGCGCGGGCGGAGCGCAGGCCAACTTCCCCGGCTGCTCCCTGCCCCAGCTGCCGGTAAACGACATCACGCACATCAGGTCCGACACGCTCTGGACCTACGAGCTCGGCAGCAAGGTGCAGTTGCCGAGCGTGCTGATCTCGGCCGCGGCCTACGACATCGAGTGGAGCAACCTGCAGCAGCAGTTTGCGCTTCCCTGCGGCTTCTACGTGCAGTTGAACGGCGGCAAGGCCGAGGTGCGGGGTGCGGAGCTCGAGGCCTCCGGGCGCCTCGCGCCGGGACTCAACTTCCGCCTCGGACTCGGCTACGAGAACACCGACATCACCGATCCCGGCAACCTCGGCCTGGTGGGCGTGATGGCGGGGACGCGGGTGAGCGGCGTGCCGGCCTTCAACGGCTCGGCGGGCCTCGTGTACTCGCACTCGCTCGGCGGCGATTCCCAGGGATTCGCGTCGGCGGATTACAGCTACCAGGGCAACAGCGTCTCGCTGCTGGTCGGCGGCTCGGGCACGGAGGCGACCCGCGCGGGCTACGGGCTGGTCAACCTGCGCTTCGGCGTCGACCGGGGCGACATGGAGTACTCGCTCAACGTCCGCAACCTCTTCAGCGTCCGGCCGAACCTGGGCGACATCGGTTATATCGGTTACGCGCAGTACGACGCCGCGGGGAGCGTGATCCCGCAGGTGGCGACGCTGCCGCCGCTCACCGTCATGCTCCAGGTGACGAAGTCGTTGTGACCGCGAGGCTCGGTGGGCGGGGCGGTGTCAGCCGCCCGCCGCCTGCCGCGCGGGCGGACGGTCCGCCGAGCTCCCGGCCCAGGCGTGCAGCAGCGCGAGCTGCAGCGACAGCTGCTCGATCTGCGCCCGGGCGGGCCAGTCGCCGCCGTTGGCGACCGCGCTCGCGGTGAGCCCGTTGATGAACGTGACGAGCGAGCGCAGCACCTGCTCGCGCGTGGCCGCCGGCCACTGCGGCCACTCCGGCCAGCACTGCGCGAGGCAGCGCTCGAAGAGCCGCAGGTACTCGCGGTGCACCCAGGCGTTGATGCGCTTGAGGCGCTTGTTGGCGCAGACCTGTCCCCAGAACGTGATCCAGAAGGCGCACTCGATGCGCCGGTGCGCATCGACCGGCAGCGCCTCGGTAAGCAGCGTCAGCAGGTCGGGCGGGCCGCCGGACGGCGCCGGCCGCATCAGCCGCTCCTCGATCCGCCGCAGGATGAGACGCAGCGCCGCGATGATGATGTCCTGCTTGCTTTCGAAATAGTGCGCCAGCATGCCCGTGGTGTAGCCCGCCTCGCGGGCGATGCGCACCATGCTCGCCTGATCGAAGCCGTGCTCGGCCACCACGCGGCAGGCGACGAGGGCGATCTCGTCACGGCGCTGCGCGTGGTCGACGATCTTGGGCATGCCGCGATCCTACCCCGGCGCGCCGACCCGGTCGTCGGGATCGAGCCCGACGTCGGCGGCCGCGGCCCGCCGCCGGTCGCGCTCGAGATCCATCGAGCGGCAGGTGAGGAGATAGACGGCGGCCGCGACCGGCAGACCGACCAGCATGGCGATATCGGCCCCGCCGAGGGCGCGGGCCACCGGGCCGGCGTAGAGCTCGGTGCTGAAGAACGGGATCATCACGGCGAAGCCGACGAGGTAGGCGGTGAGCCCGCGCCAGTTCCAGTGACCGTACATGCCGCGGGAGTTGAAGATCTCGCGGATCGAGTAGTGCCCCTTGCGCACCAGGTAGAAGTCCACGAGGTTGATCGCGGTCCAGGGCGTGAACAGGTAGAGGAGCAGCGCCAGGTAATCCTGGAAGCGCGCCACGAAGTTGCCGGAGGCATTCAGGGCCAGCAGCGTGCTCGCGAGCAGCGCCACCCCCAGGCTCGCGAGGCGCTTGGCCGCGGTGCATCTGAGCGGCCGCAGGGTATCGGCCACGGAGAGCAGCGTCAGCGAGGCGCCGTAGAAATTGAGCGAGGTGATCGTGACGAGGCCGAGCAGCGCGCCCGCGATCAGCAGCTTGCCGAGGCCCGGCATGACCGCATCCGCCGCACGCTCGATGGCCGCGGCCACGTCGAGCTGCGGGGAGATCGCCGCCGCCACCGTCCCGACCAGCATCATCCATGCGCCGCCGATGAAGGCGCCGAGGTACGTCCACCAGAACGACTCGCGCACGCCGACATCGCGCGGCAGGTAGCGGGAGTAGTCCGAGACGTAGATCGACCAGCTCAGCTGGTAGGAAGCCGCGGCGAACATCTGCGCGAGGAACGGCACGGCGCGAAAGCCGCTCGTCTCCCACTGCGCCGCCGGGAAGCGCAGCGTGATGAGGCCGCCGAGCGAGAAGATCGTGAGAATCGCGATCATCAGGTAGGCGAAGCCGCGCTGCGCGCGATGGATGTGGTCGTAGCCGACCGCGGCGAGGCTCACCGCGACCAGCGCAAAGACGACGATGGCCGCGGAGGAGGCGGCGGGGATCGCCGGGGTCAGCTGGTGGAGCGCCTGCGCGGCGAGCACCTGGTTGAAGGCGTTGTAGCCGATGTAGGCAATGAGCGCGACGGCCCAGACGAGCAGCGCTCCCGTGTAGCCGAACTGCGGGCGCGACTGGATCATCTGCGGGAGCCCGAGCTGCGGCCCCTGCGTCGAGTGGAACGCCATGAAGAAGGTGCCGAGCGCGTTGCCGGCGAGCACCGCGACGGAGGTCCACAGGAGGTTGCCGCCGAGCGTGATGCCGAGCACCCCGACGGCGAGCGTCGCGAGGTGCGCATCGCCCGAGAACCACACCGGCCAGAGGTGCCAGACCTTGCCGTGCCGCTCGGCGAGCGGCACGTAGTCGATGGAACGCGTCTCGATGAGCCTGCGTCTGGCCATACCCTGGGAGGGCTGCGGACCTTCAGGCGGGGTGCGCGCCGCGCGGCACCACTTCGTGACCCGCGACCTTCGGCTCGTCGTCGACCATCTGCGCCGGGAAGCCCTCGCCGAGCACCCTGACGCCGCAGGCCTCCTCGAGCCGGCGGATGATGTTGGGCGAGTGCTCGCGCGGCCCGTAGCGGCGCGCGCCGTCCTCGAACAGCGCCAGGACCAGCGGCGAGAGCTCGAGCGGCACCCCGTGCGCGCGCGCCAGCGCGTCGAACAGGCCCACGTCCTTCACCACCAGGTCCATGGTGAAGTTGATGTCGCGGCTGCCGTTCAGGATCACCTGCGACTCGGTCTCGTGCACGAAGGAGTTGCCCGAGGAGATACGGATGCCCTCGTAGGTCATGTTGAGGTCGAGGCCCGCCACTTTCGCCACCGTGAGCGCCTCGGCGAGCGCCGCCAGGTGCACCGTGCACAGGTAGTTGGTGATCACCTTGAGGATCGAGGCCGAGCCCACCGGGCCGGTGTGCAGGATCCGCCGCCCGAGAATGGCGAGCACCGGCAGCACGCGCTCGAACGCCGCGCGGCTGCCGCCGGCGAAGATCGAGATGTTGCCGGTCGCCGCGCGGTGGCAGCCGCCGGAGACCGGACAGTCCATCGCGGTCGCACCCAGGGCCTCGACGCGCGCGGCGAGCCGGCGCGCCTCGGCGGCGTCCGTGGTGCTCATCTCGAGCCAGATCTTGCCCGCCGTGAGGCCGGCCAGCACGCCGTCCGGCGCCTCCATCACCGCCGCGGAGACGGCCGGGGAGGGCAGGCAGGTGATGACGAGATCGACGCGCTCGGCGAGCTCGCGCGGGGAGGCGGCGGCCCTGGCGCCGCGGGCCACCAGGGCCGCCACGCGCTCCGGGTCGAGGTCGCGCACGGTGAGATTCGCGCCGTGGCGCAGTAGATTCCCGGCCAGCTGTCCGCCGACGTTGCCGAGTCCGATGAAACCGAGAGTGAGGTCAGTCATCGGCGTAAGATACCTCAAGCTTCGCGGCCTTCCGCCCACCGGCAAGTAAAAAAAGGAGCACCCCTGATGTCCCCGAGACGCACCCTGACCGCAGCACTTCTGGCCGTCCTCGCGGCGGGCGCCGCCTCGAGCGGGGCACAGTCGCCGCCCGCGGCGCCCTATCCGCTCGATAACGTTCCGGACAAGATGCCGTTCGACGTCCCCTACGGGGCGCCGATCCCGCTCGAGCGCGCCATGGCCGCCATCGCCGCCACGGTGGCCGAAGCCCGCAAGCACGACTGGAAGCTCGACGTCGCGGTGGTCGACTCCGGCGGCAACCTGGTCGCCTTCGAGCGCATGGACGGAGCGCAGCTCGCCTCGATTCAGATTGCCGAGCACAAGGCGCGCGCCTCGGCCACGTTCCGCCGCGAGACCAAGGTGTTCGAGATGGGCCTGCAGCAGGGCGGCTACAACTACATCATGACCCTCGACGGGTCCATCGCCTCGCGCGGCGGGATTCCGCTGGTCGAGGGCGGCAAGCTGATCGGCGCGATCGGCTGCTCGGGCGGCACCGGGTCGCAGGACGAGGTCGCCTGCAAGGCCGGGGTCGCAGCCATCAGCAAGTGAGGAACTCATGCAGCAAGCGGTGCACAAGTACCTGGCGGCGCTCGAAGCGGGCGATTCCGAGAGAGCCGCGGCGTTGTTCGTTCCCGGGGGCTGGGTGGAGTCGCCCTTTCTCGGCAGGCTCGCGGTGCGTGCCTATGTGGCGAAGGTGGCGAGCGCCTCCAGGGGCTCGAAGCTCACCGTGCACGACGTGCTGGTGAGCGCCGAAGGACACCTGCGGGCGGTCGCGTACTACCTTTACGACTGGACGCTCAAGGACGGCTCGCACGTCGCCTTCGACTGCGCCGACGTGTTCAACTTCGATCGTGAGACCGGCAAGATCGAGTCGATCGTGCTGGTCTACGACACGCAGCCGGTGCGCGGCGTGGTCGAGAACAAGTATCCCTGAGGCGGCGCTGCGGCGGCTCAGGTCCTGGCGTCCCAGTACTCCTCCATGCGGCGGCGCATCGCCGCATCCGGCAGCCGGCCGCGGCCCGCCCCCTGGTTGTCCTCGAGGTGGCTGAGCTGCGTCGAGCCCGGGATCGCGCAGGTCACGGCGGGGTGGGCGATCACGTACTTGAGGAAGTACTGAGCCCAGCTCGTGACGTCGATGTCGGCCGCCCACGGGGGCAGTGCGCGGCCGGAGGCCGCGCGGAACAGCGAGGAGCGGCCGAAGGGGAGGTTCACCAGCACCGCGATCTCGCGCTCGAGCGCGAGCGGCAGGATGGTCGCGGCCGCCTCGCGGTTGGCGATCGAGTAGTCCACCTGGATGAAATCGAGCGGGTAGGTGCGCATGCAGTCGGCGAGCTCGGCGTGCTGAGCCGTGCGCGAGGTGGTGACGCCGAGATAGCGGATTCTTCCCTCCTTCTTCCATTCCCGCATCCGCGGCAGCAGCTCCGGCACGCCGTCGAGGTTATGTACCTGCAGCAGCTCGACGCGCCGGGTGCGCAGCCGCTCGAGCGAGCGCGCGAAGCTCTCCGCGCCCGCATCGCTCCTGCCGGCGAGCTTGGTCGCGAGGAACATGCGATCGCGCAGACGCAGGCTCTCGAGCGCCTCCCCGATGAGCGCCTCGCTGTCGCCGTAGGAGGCGGCGGTATCGATGACCACCGCGCCGAGCTCGCTCATGCGCTCGAGCTGCGCGCGGATGCCGTCGCGTACGCCGCGACGGAAGGAATCGGTGCCGATGCCGATCGCCGGCAGCCATTGGCCCGTGGCGGGAATCGCCTTGGCGATGAGGCGCGCCGAGGCGCTCGGGGCGCTGACGGTCGGCGGGCCGCCGGGCGTCGGCGCAGCGCCGCCGGCCGCCGGGGGATCGCCGCTCCTCGACGGGCGGCTGAAGAGCGCACCGGCGCCCGCCGCGACGCCCGCCGTGAGAAATCCGCGCCGCGTGACGCCGGGGTGCGATGGACGGCTCATAAGGGCTCCGTTGGTGTCCGCGTCGATGATGGCACGGATGCCTGCGCCCGTGGCGGTCGTTCGCGGCGCTCTGCGGGCTCGCGGCGACGCCGCTCGCGGGAGCGCGCGCCTGCAGGCCGCAGTCATGGAGGCCTCAAATTGAACCCTTTGCCCAGTTCTTCTTGTTGGTAAGTGAACTGCGTCACGCGGGGGGATTAATTGGTAGCCGGCGCAGCGATTTAGCCTCAAATTTCACCCTCAGCGGCCGACCCTTCAGCTCAGGCAGGACGCCTGGCGCTCGGCGCTTTTCGCCATACCAAGACTGGCCGTGAACACACCAGAAGCAGCTGCGCAAAAGAACCGCCTCGAGACTGCTCCGCGCCGGGTCGAGCGGCTGTTTGCGGGGCTGGTCGTCTACACCGCCGCCGGTGCCGTGTTGATGCTCACCCGTTTCGGCGGTGCGGCGTTCGGCCACTACGTGCACCTCATGTGGTCACTGCCCGCCGCGCTCACGGCCGTCGTCATCTGCGCGATGACGGCGCGCTGCGCACCCGCCGGCGACCTGCGCCGGGCCTGGACCTCGCTGGCGTGCGCGCTGGCGCTCTACCTCGTCGGCGAATCCATCGGCGCCGCCTCCTGGCTGAGCGGCGTCGATCCATTCCCGGGCCCGGCCGATTTTTTCTACTCTGGCTTCTACCTGGCGCTGCCGGCCGCGGCGATTTTCCTGATCCGCGCGGCCGCGGTGCGCGTGCCGTGGATCCAGCTCTCCATGGACGCGGCCATCTTCGCGGTGGGCTTCGGTGCGTTCTTCTGGTTCCTGGTGCTGCATCCGGCCGCGCAGCAGCACGAGGCGTCGGTCCTGAAGCAGGTGCTGAGCCAGACCTATCTCACGCTCGACTGCGTGCTGCTCCTGATGCTCGGCGTGCTGCTGCTTACCGGCTCGGGGAACCTCGGCGGGCAGCGCGTGCCGCTGCTGCTGCTCAGCGGTTTCGCCACCATGTTCGCCGGCGACATCGTCTGGTCGCTCGCCAAGATGCGCGGCTACTACCTGCCCGGTGACAGCTCCGAAGTCATATACCTGGTCTGCTACGTGCCGCTGGCCGCGGCGGCGCGCGTGCAGCTCAAGTGGATGGCGGCGCCGCCGCCGGCGTCCTCGCAGAACGCCGACGCCCTGGCGCGCACCCTGCCTTATGCCGCGATGCTCGCGGCCTTCCTCATGCTGGTGTACCTGAGCGGCGGCGACGTGAGCGGCCCGGCGAACATGATGACGATGGTGGTGTTCGCGCTGACGCTGCTCCTCATGGTGCGCCAGAGCGTCGTGCTGCGCGGCGATGCGCTGGTGCGCGAGCGGCGCGCGGCGCGCATGGTCGAGGACCGTTACGCCTCGCTCATCGCCAATGCCTCGGACGTCATCATGATCGTGGGCGCCGACGGGGTGCTGCGCTTCGCCTCGCCGGCATCCGAGCGCACGCTCGGGCTCACGCCCGCGGAAATCACCGGCAGGTGCCTGCCGGACCTGTGGGCGGGCGAAGATGCGCAGAAGCTGCGGGCATTTCTCGCCGAGGTAGCCGCTACCCCGGCGGGCAGCACGGTCGGCCCGGTCGAGCTGCGGGTCGAGCGCGGCGCCAAGCGCTACGTGGTCGAGACCGTCGGCAGCAATCTGACGCAGGACCAGGCCGTGCAGGGTCTCGCGCTCAACTTCCGCGACATCAGCGAGCGCAAGGCACTCGAGGAGCAGTTGCGCCAGCTCGCCTTCCACGACCCGCTGACGCTGCTCGCGAACCGCAACCTGTTCCGCGACCGCGTGCAGCATGCGCTCGCCATCGGGCAGCGCGGGCCGAACTGCCTCGCGGTCATGTTCCTCGACCTCGACAACTTCAAGAACATCAACGATTCCCTCGGGCACGACGCCGGCGACCGGCTGCTGCAGGCGGTCGCGCATCGGATTCTGCAGACCACGCGGTCCTCCGATACGGTGGCGCGGCTCGGGGGCGATGAGTTCGCGGTCCTGATGGAGGGCGTCGAGCGCTCGAGCGAGGTCGGCAGGGTGGCCGATGCGCTGATCGCGGCCCTCAACGTGCCATTCCAGCTCGACGGGCGCGAGGTGCGCGTCGGGGCGAGCGTCGGCGTGGCGATCTCCGCCGCCGAGGCGAGCGCCGAGGCGCTGCTCAGCAACGCCGACATCGCCATGTACCACGCCAAGGCCGCCGGCAAGAACCGCCACGTGAGCTTCCAGCCGCAGATGCAGGCGCTGCTGCACGAGCGGCTGCGGCTCGAGGCGGACATCTCGCGCGCGCTCGGCAACCAGGAATTCTTCCTCGAGTACCAGCCGATCGTGGATCTCGGCACCCGCAGCCTCCTCGGCGTCGAGGCACTGGTGCGCTGGCGCCATCCCGAGGCGGGCGTCCTCATGCCGGGGCGCTTCATCCAGGTGGTCGAGGAATCCGGCCAGATCGTCAAGCTCGGGCGCTGGGTCCTGCGCCAAGCCTGCCGGGACCTGTGCGCGTGGCGCCGCTCGATCGCCGGCGGGGCGGGACTGCGGCTCGCGGTGAACATCTCCGGCCGCCACCTGCAGCACGGCGAGCTGGTGCACGACGTGGCGCAGGCGCTCGCCGAATCCGGGCTCGAGCCGGGCAACCTCGTCATCGAGCTCACCGAGAGCACCATCATGTACAACACCGATGCGAACCTCGAGAGGTTCCACAGCCTGAAGGCGCTCGGGGTGCGGCTCGCCATCGACGACTTCGGCACCGGCTATTCCTCGCTCTCGTACCTGCATCGCTTCCCCATCGACATCCTCAAGATCGACCGCTCTTTCGTCACCAGCCTCACCAACAGCGACAACGGGCCGGAGCTGGCGCGCGCGGTCATCACGCTCGGCGAGACGCTCGGCCTCGAGACGGTGGCCGAGGGCATCGAGCTCGAGCCGCAGGTGGCGGCGCTGCTCGCGCTCGGCTGCGTGGCCGGACAGGGGTTCCTGTTCGCCAGGTCGGGCTCGCTCGAGCACCTCTCGAAGAGCTCCTTCGTGGCGCGGCGCAACGCGCTGTGGAACGCGCAGACCCGCAGCGAGGACCTGTCTCCGACCGGGCGCTTCAAGAGCCTCAAGTCCCTCCCCGGACGCTCCGCCGGCGCGGCCTGAGCCGAGCTCCGATCGGCTGCGCTTCAGCCGGTGTAGCATCGCAGCTCATGGTTCCGGGCATCGACGTCGGCGCCCTTTTCGGACCCGCGGGGAGCGCGCGCGAGGCGGCCGATGCGGCCATCGCGGCGGCCGCTGCCGACATCGGCTTCCTGACCATCACGGGGCTCGCCGGGCACGCGCCGAGCGGACGCGAATCGCGGGCGGCGCTGCTCTCGATCTTCTCCCTGGACGAGGCGGCGCTGCGCCGGCTGTGGCGGCGCAAGTTCGCGCCCGGCAACCCCAACGTGTACCGCGGCTTCTTTCCGTTGCAGCCGGGCAACGTCACCGCGAAGGAGGGTATCGACTTGGGTCCCGACCTCGTCTACGGCGCGAGCGTGGTACGGGCGGACGACCCGCTGCGCGAGCCGACTCCGCTCCCGCAGGAGGACGAGCTGCCGGGGTGGCGCGCCGCAGTGCGGCGCTACTACAGCGCCATGGAGCAGGTGTCGCGCGCGCTGATGCAGTCCGTGGCACGGAGCCTGAAGCTCCCGCAGCATTTTTTCGACGACGCCTTCCACCGCGGGCTCTCGACGCTGCGGCTGCTGCACTACCCGGAGCGCAGCGCCGCCGAGCTCGCCGGCGCCGATGCTGCCGTGTGGGTCGAGCACCGGGGCGAGCGGCGTTATCTGACCGGCGCCCCGCACACCGATTCCGGGTTTCTGACGCTCCTCGCCCAGGACGGCGTCCCGGGACTGCAGGCGCGGAGCCGCGGCGGCGCATGGGTCGACGTGCCGCCGGCCGAAGGGGCGCTGGCGGTGAATTTCGGCCAGGTGCTCGAGCGCTGGAGCGGCGGCCGCATCCGCGCCACCGAGCACCGGGTGCTCGGCGGCGCGCAGGAGCGCTACTCGATTCCGTTCTTCTACGAGGCGCGCGCCGACGCCGAGATCCGCCCGCTGCCGCTCGATGACGCGGCGAGCTTCGGGCCGTTCCTCTACGGGGATTACCTCTGGGAGCGCATGACCGCCTTCGTCGAGTTCCGCGGCCTGGAGCGGCAGCGCCAGGCGCGAGGCGCCGCGGCTGCGCTGCGCTGAAGCCGCGCGCAGCGGCCGGCGGTGCGGCGGGGGCGGCGGCCGGTGGTCTCAAGGGATGGACAGGTGGTGGCGGCGGCGGTAGTTTCCCCTGCCTCCAAGGAGGACCGCCATGCGACGCTACTTTCCGCTCGCCGCGCTGCTGACACTTGCGGGCTGCTACAACATGCCGGGAGGCGACGTCACCGCGGACGGCAGCGGGGCGAACACCGTCAACGGCTCGATCCACGTGCCGGCCGGGACCCGCAGCGGCGCCGTGGCGACCGTCAACGGCTCGATCCGCATCGACGACAATGCGACCGTGGGCAGCGCCGGCACCGTGAACGGCTCGGTGGCGCTCGGTGCGCACGCGACCGCCGACACCGTCGGCACGGTGAACGGCTCGATCACCCTCGGCGAGGGCGCCCACGTCGTTCGCGATGTGACCACGGTGAACGGCTCGATGACGCTCAAGAACGGCGCCGACGTCGGCGGCCCGCTGTCGAACGTGAACGGCCGCATTGCCCTCAACGAGGCCCACGTCGCCGGCGGGCTGCGCACCGTGGACGGCGACATCGACGTCGGCGGCGGCTCGCACGTCGAGGGCGGGATCATCGTCCGGCACGGCGGCGGCGGCTGGTTCAACTTCGGCACGCGCAAGCCGCGCATCGTGATCGGGCCGGGCGCGGTGGTGCAGGGCGACCTGCGTTTCGAGCGCGCGGTCGAGCTCTACGTGAGCGATTCGGCGACCACGGGACCGATCACGGGCGCCACCGCGGTTCGCTTCGCGGGAGCGAGCCCGCCGCAGGGCTGAGCGCGGCGCTCAGCGGCCGGGGGCCTCGGCGCGCAGCAGCGCGAGCGGATTGGGCCTGGGCTCGGCGACCTTCACCAGAGTGTTGCGGTCGCGGTGCAGAAAAGGCTCCTCGCGCCCGCGCACCTTGAGCATCGTGTCGAGCACGTAGCTCCAGCTGCCGTCGGGGTTGAAGACGACCTCGATGCGGTAGGAATCGGTGCGGAAGGCGTATTCGAGAAAGCTCGTGGAGCAGATGCCGTACTCGGTCTGGCCGCGCTCTGCGGTGAGCACGAGCTCGGTCGCCTCCGGTGTCGCGTGCCCGGCGGCGATCGCCACCTGGCCGCGCGGGATGCTGAGCGTCTGCAGCACCAGCCCCGTCGCCGGCTCCCACAGCCAGTATCCGGTCTGATCGTGAAAGGTTGCGTTCTCGTCGGAGGCCAGGATGTGGGTGTGATAGCGCAGGCCGTAAAGGAGCTGCGGGCCGTTCGACTGGGCGTCGATCGGCTCGAGCACGATCCGCTCGCTGTACTCGCGGCGCTGCGCTCCCTCGGGCTTCGGATTGATGTCGACGCCGGCGCGGCTCTCCCAGGTGCCGGCCAGGCGGCGCAGCGGACCTAAGTTCGCGAGGGTGTCCGGGTCGGCTTCCTGCTCGGTATAGATATCTTCGGGAAACTGACTCATGGGGAGGCTCCCTGATGCTCGCCGGCAGTCTAATCGATATCGAAGAGACGCAGACTTCGCTGCCCGAAAGGCGGCCCCTACGCCACCGAGGGAGAGCTCCCTGCCGGGCCCGGCGTGTCCGCAGCACCGCGCACGGGCCACGCGAGCGGGGCAACTTTCGGGATCATGAACACCCAGCCCACCACTCCGAGGACGCTGACGCCCGCGGCGACCAGGAAGGCCGCCGTGAAGTGATGGGTCTCGCCCACCAGAAACCCGGTCAGCATCGGCGCGATCACGCCGGCGAAGTTGCCGAAGCCGTTCTGGATCCCGACCCAGCGGCCGGAGGCGCCGGGGCCCGCGAGAATCTGCGGGATCCCGAACACGCCGGGCGAGTTGGCGCCGTCGAGCACCTGGTAGACGAAGATCGCGGCGAGCGCCCACGGCGCCGGCGCCAGCGCGATGCACACCATGCAGGCGACGAAGCCGACATGAGTCGCGCCCATGACGGCCTTGTAGGCGAGACTCGCGTGCCTGCCGTGCGCGACCACGCGGTCGATGAGCCAGCCGGCGATGAGCCCGCTCAGCGCGTGCACCACGTAGGCGAGGAAGGTGAACCCCGCCATCTGCTCGGTCGAGAAGCCGTGCTCGCGCACCACGTAGAAGGGCAGCCAGGTCAGCGTGAAATAGAAAGCGTAGTTGACCGAGAAGAGCCCGAGGCTCGTGCCCCAGAGCTCGGGCCGCTCGAGGAGCGCGCGCATCGGCGGATCGGCGCCCGCGCTCGCCGCGACCGGCCGTGCCGGCAGCCGCACGCGCGACCAGGGCAGGAGCCAGAGCAACGACAGGGCCCCGAAGACCCAGAAGCTGCTGCGCCAGCCGTAGCTCGCCATCAGCATGCCGCCGACCAGCGAGCCCACCGCGGGCCCGAAGAGGTAGCCGAACGCCACGATGCCGTTGGCGAGCCCGAGGCTCCTCACCGGCACGACCGTCGCCAGGAGCTTCGACACGGCCGGGAAGCCGACGCTCTCGCCGACGCCGAGCAGCAGCCGCAGGGTGAGGAGCGCCGCGAACGAATGCACGACGCCGACCAGCATGGTCGCGCAGGCCCACAGCGCCAGCCCCGCGGCGAGCAGGCGCTGCGCGCCGAAGCGCTCGACCAGCCACCCGACCGGGAACTGCAGCAGCGCGTACAACCACCAGAACGCCGACATCAAGAGGCCGAGCTGCTGCGGCGAGAAGCCGAGATCGTCCTGCATCAGGTGCGCGGCCGTCGGTACCGCGCCGCGATCGACGTAGTTGATGAAGAGCGCCGTGGCGAGCAGGCCGACGATCGTCCAGCGCGCGCGCGCGCTGAGCGCGGCGGCTGTCCCGGCCTCCGTCAACTCGCGTAATCCGCGAGCTGACGATCGAGCATGCGCTTGAGCGCCTCGAAGTGCAGTTGCGCGCGATCCTGACCGCCGACGCTGCCGCAGCCGGCGAACTGAGCGAGCGTCGCGCGCACGACCGGCTCGGGCAGAACGCCCAAGGGGCGTCCGGTCGCGAGCGCCAGGACCTGTACCTGACAGGCGCGCTCGAGGAAGTACAGCCGCTCGAAGGCCTGGGCCGCCGAGTCTCCCGTCACCAGCACGCCGTGATTGCGCAGCATCCCCACCGACTTGCCGCCGAGCGCGCGCGCCAGCCGCTCGCCCTCGGCAAAGTCGAGCGCGAGGCCGTTGTAGTCGACGTAGGCGACGTCGCCGTGGAAGCCGATGGCGCTCTGCGAGGCGGTCTCGAGGCGCGGCTCGGCGAGCATGCCGAGCGCGGTCGCATAGGGCATGTGCGTATGCAGCACGCAGCGTGCCTGGGGGTGGAGCCGGTGGGCGGAGGCGTGGATATAGAGCGCGGTGTCCTCGACGAGCCCGTGGCCGGCGAGGAGCCTGCCGGTGAAATCGACCTCGAGCAGACCGCTCGCCTTCACTTCCGACCACAGGAGCCCGAAGGGCGCGAGATAGAACCGGTCGCTAAAGCCCGGCACCAGCATCGTCATGTGGTTGTCGATGCCCTCGTTGAAGCCGAAGTGCGCCGCGAGGCGGTGACAGGCCGCGAGATCGACGCGCGCGCGGCGCTGGGCCTCGCTCTGCACCGAAGCGACTTGCGGTGAGGCGCTCATTTCGTCTCGAACTTTATAGCAAGCTGCGCACAACCGCTTACCGCGGTTGCGCCGGCGGGCCGATAGTAGGGCGCGCCGGAGCGGGCGATTCTGATCGCCGCCTCATCGAGGCCCGCGTCGCCCGACGAGCGGGTGAGGACCGGGTCCTGCGTGAGCTTGCCGCTCTCGTCGGCGCACACCCGCACCTCGGCGCCGCCCGCCCCGGGGTGCGGCACGGAGGGCACCGCGGCGGCCACGCCGGCCGTGGCACCGATGGCCGCCGTCGCGCCGGCGGTCGGCGTGCTGGCCGCGGGCGGACTCTGCGCGGCGTGCCCGCGCCCCCACTTCCAGGCGATCTCCTGCCAGGCGTCCATCGGCGAGCCCTCGCCGGCGCGCACCGCCGGGAGAAAGCGCAGCCTCATGACGCAACTCAAGGCCGCGGCGTCGAGGCTCGCGGACCCTGAGGAGGACTTGATCGAAGGCTGCGAAGGCACACCGCTCGCGCCCACCACCAGCACGACCAGCGCCGCGGAGGGCTCCTGCACATCCGCCTGCATCAGATCCGGGCAGCGCTTCCTCGCGTCGTAGCCGATCGCGGGGGTTGCATCGCGCAGCTCGGCCCCGGGCGGCGGCCCGCCCCAGGCCGGGGCCGCGAGTGCCGCAAGAAGCGCCGCGCAGGCGAGGAGTGCAGACCGCCGCAAGCTATCCATCGAGCGCCCCCCTTTTTGCGCCGCCATTCTAGCGTGGCCGGCCGTGCCGGTGGCCGGACGGCCCGCAAGCCGGGGTTTCGCAGTCACCTTCCTCCTCGATCTGCACGGTGGTGTGCTCGACTCCGAGCCGCTCCTCGAGCCGCGCGTGGATGGCGGCGAGCGCCTCGCCGTGCCGGCTGCCGGTGGCGAGATTGGCATGCAGCGTCACCGTCGGGCGCTCGCCGGTCATCGACCACACGTGCACGTGGTGCACCCCGATGAGGCCGGGTACGTGCCCGAGGAGCTCGGTTTCGATGGCTTCCTCGTCACAGCCGGCCGGGGCGCCCTCGAGGAGCACGTGCGCCGACTCGCGCGTGAGGCCCCAGGCCGAGCGGAAGATGAGCGCCGAGACGACCAGCGAGAGCAGGGGATCGGCGAGCCGCCAGCCGCTCGCGAGGATCACGAGCGCGGCCAGGCTCGCCGCCGCCGAGCCGAGCAGATCGCTCAGCACGTGCGCGCGCGCGCCGCGTTCGTTGAGCGAGCGTGCGCCCGAGAGCGCGAGGAAGGCGGCGAGGTTCGCCGCGCCCCCGATGAGGGCGATGCCGAGCATCAGTCCGCCGTGGACCTCGGGGCGGGCCACGAGCCGCTGCAGCGCCTCGTACACCACCCACGCCGTGAGCAGCAGCAGCGCCTGTCCGTTCATGAAGGCGGCCAGGGGCTGGTAGCGGCGGTGGCCGTAGGTGCGCCGCACGCTGGCCGGCCGCCGCCCGACGCGAATCGCGAGGACCGCCAGCACCAGCGAGGCCGAGTCGGCCAGCATGTGCGCGGCTTCCGCGAGCAGCGCAATCGAGTTGGCGAAGTATCCGCCCAGCGCCTCGACCAGCGTGAAGCTGCCGAGAATCGCGAGCGCGATGCCCAGGCGGCGCTCGCCGCCCTCGCTGCCGTGGGAATGATGCGCGTGGCCGTGGTCGTGGCCGTGGTCGTGGTCGTGATGGCGGTGGTGGTCGTGATGGCGGCCGGCACCTTCCGCGCGGCTGTGCGCGGCATCGGTGCCGTGCTCGTGCTCGTGATGGTGCCGGGTTGCGGTCATGGCTGCCGGGCCACGATACGATGGCGCGCCGGCGCGGGCAAGTGCACCGCCCGCGTCCATGCTTATACGATAGGGGGGTATGGGATTGGCGCCGCGGCCCGCGGTACCCGATAGGTCATGCCGGCCGCGATGCCGTGCTGCATTCCTTCATCGAGCGCTACGCGCTGGCCTATGAAGCCGAGATGGATGCGTTCGTGGCCGCGCTCGCGGAAGGACAGGCTATGAGCCCGGACTTCGGCGACGGGGTGGAAGCGCTGCGGCTCGCCGTGGCGGCCGGCGAGAGCCTGCCCACGGGGCGCGTGGTCGACGTCGCGCCTTAGTATGAAGCCCGCATCGGGCGTCCTGTCACGATGCCCGCGGCGGCGCGCGCATCCCTGTGCCTGGCTATGCCGCCGGCAGCTCAAGGAGGGCGCGGGTCTCGGCGCACGAGAGCACGCGCGCTCCGAGGAGCTCGACGATCTC
>DASYYF010000043.1:0-17159 GCA_035934055.1 Steroidobacteraceae bacterium
GGCGTACGCGTTCCTGAATGCGCGCCTCGGGCTGGCGGGGGACCGGTGGAGCGCGTCCCTGTACGTGAACAACCTGACCAACAAGGAAACGGTTCTCGATCCGCAGCCGCAGATCGACATCCAGACGAATGCCTTCGTGCGCTACCTCGTCAATCGGCCGATCACCGCGGGTCTCGATTTCACCTTCAAGTTCCGCTAGAGGTGGTCCGCAGAAAGAAGCGCCCGGCCGGAGCCGGGCGCTTCCTGCGCAGCGGAACGCGACTCTAGAAGCTGTAGCTGCCGTACAGCCCGATGGTGCGCGGCTGGTTGGTCAGATAACCGACGCGCGCGCTGCGGCCGCGCTCGTAGTCGAGCGCAAGCTCGGCGCTCTTGTCGGCGATGTTGTTGATATAGGCGGCCATTTGCCAGCGCTCGGTCTTCAGACCGAAGCGGAAGTTTGCGAGCGTGTAGCTCGGCAGCTCGGGGTTGAAGTTGATCACCGTCCCGGCCGGCACGCCGCCGTAGCCGATCAGGCGCGCCCCGTTCGGATCGCCGGCGCCGCCGATCTGGCCCCAGCCCGGCTCCTCGTTCTCGAACTGCGAGAATGACGAGCCGACGTACTGGATCGTGAAGTTGGCGAAGAAATCCTGCGATGCCGTCATGGGCAGCGTGTAGCCGACGCTGCCCACGGCCTGGGCCTTGGGCGCCGTCGGCAGACGGTTGCCGTCGGCGAGGCCACCAACGACCACCTGCGTGCCGCCCGGCAGCGTCGACACCACCGACGAGGTCAGCTTCGCGTCGATGAACGTCGCCGAGAGGCCGAAGTCCCAGTTGGCGTTCGGCCGTGCAAACAGCTCCGCCTCGACGCCCTCGCTGCGGGCGGTCGGCACGTTGAACACTATGCGTGACGAGCAGGTTCCCGCGGTAGTGGTCGCCTGCAGATCCTTGATGTCGGCATAGAACGCCGCGATGTTGAAGGTCACGCGGTGATCCAGCCACTGGGTCTTGGCACCGAGCTCGTAGTTCCAGGTGGTCTCGTCCTTCCAGTTCGCCTGGCTGCCGAACACCAGCAGATCCTGCGGCGAGCACAGCGGTATGTTGAGGGGATCGTTGATGCCGCCGAGGCGGAAGCCGCGCGCCGCCTGCGCATAGAGCTCCGCGTCGTCGACGGGCTTGTAGGAGAAGATCAGGCGCGGCGAGGTGCCGCTCGAATCGACCGACGCGGGGATGCCGCCCGGGGGCGTATCGGAGGCGAATACGCCGTTGAAGTTCAGCACCCGATCCTCGCTGAACTTGTAGTAGCGCAGGCCGGCGGTGATCGCGAACTGGTTGGTCGCGTGCCAGGTCGCCTCGCCGAAGGCGGCATACTGCTTCAGCGTATAGAACAGATTGGAGTAGAACGGCGTGTCGTAGAGGCCCGCCGGGTTCGGCCCGAGCGGGAAGCCGAACTGCGCGTTGAGGGCGTCATAGCCCGGCGTCGGCAGGTCCTGACCGTAGTGCCGTCCGACGTGCTGGAAGAAGCCGCCGACCAGCCAGTCGAGCTGCTGCCTGCCGTTGGAGGCGAGCCGCAGCTCTTCCGAGAAGACGTTGAGGTGCGTGCGGTCGTAGAGCGGCGAGCTGGTGCGCACTCCGGCGAAGTCGGGCGGCACGGAGGCGTCGCCGAACACATCGAAGGTCACGCTGCCGGTGAGCTGCGTCGCATCGCGCAGCACCTGCAGGTTGCGATGCGTGTAGGAGCTGATGGAGGTGAGCGTCGCGGGCCCGGTGTCGTAATCGACCTTGAGGTCGGTGAGCATGAAGTCGTCGGTGAGCCCGTCGGGCTGCTGCCGGTACTGCGTGAGACCGCCCATGGTCACGGCCGGCTGGGTGGTCGTGTAGGGGTTGGCGAGGATGTTGTAGATATCGACGCGCGGATAGCCGTTGGTCGCGAGCTTCTGGTACACGATACGCGGCGTGATCGACAGCGCATCGTCGGGCTTGATGAGCAGCGCCAGGCGCGCGCCGCTGCGGTCACCGGAGTTGATCGCACGGTTGACCGTGAAGCCGGCTGGCTTGTCGGCGCCGGCCGGCCCGTAGGGCGAGACCGCGTCGATGAATCCGGCGAGATGATGCCAGTAGGCGACGAAGCGCGCGGCCACTTGATCGCCGAGCGGCACATTCATCGCCAGGCGCGCGAACCCGCCCTCGTCTCCGTGCGTGACGTCCTCGAATGCGGCGTCCGTGAAGATTTCCGTCTTGCCGAGATGCGGCTGGGTGGTGATGTAGCGCACCGTGCCGGCTTCGGACCCGGCACCGAACAGCGTGCCCTGCGGGCCGCGCAGAACCTCGAAGCGATCCAGATCGAACAGCTCGAGGTCGGGAGTGAAGAGGGCAACCGAGATCGGCGACTCATCGAGATAGACGCCGACCTGCTCCTTCACGCCGGGCTGATCACGGATGACCTGGCCGGAGCTGATGCCACGGATGGCCATCTGACTCTGGCCGGGACCCAGGTCCGCAATCGCGAGTCCCGCGACGTTACGGGCGAGGTCGACGATGTCCATGGCGCCCGAGTTGAGGATCTGCGCCTGACTGGTCGAGGAGACGGAGAACGGAACCTCCTGCAGGTTCTCGCGCCGTTTGGTCGCCGTGACGATGACCTCCTGGAGCGCGCCGGATTGAGGCTGCTCAGCCTGCTGTTGTTGCGCTTCAACAACAAATGGCAAGGAACCGAGATTCAAGAGTGCGAGGCCGATGAACGTCCGTCGAATACGCCGCATACGATTTCCTCCCCTGCAAAGAACGTGGCTTCTTTTGTCGGATGATACACGCCGACTTATTTTGTTACATGCGCAATAATCGCATGCTCGTTCTTTTGCATCAATGCGACAGACTGCGACTGGAGCCTGCAGCGCAGCGTGGGGAAGGCAGGACCGCGCCTGCGGCCGGCTCAAGCGATCCGGCCGTCTTAGAGAATGTAGCGGCTCAGGTCCTCGTCCTTGACGAGCGCACCCAGGTGATCGTCGACGTACTTCGCGTCGACGGTCACGGCGCCCACGCCGGCGCGCGGCGCGCCTTCCTGCGCCGCCGCCTCGTAGGAGACGCTCTCGAGGAGCCGCTCCATCACGGTGTGCAGCCGCCGCGCGCCGATGTTCTCGGTGCGCTCGTTGACCTCGAAGGCGATCTCGGCGATGCGGCGCACGCCGGCGGCGGCGAACTCGACCACGACGCCCTCGGTCGCCATCAGCGCCTTGTACTGCGCGGTGAGGGAGGCGTCGGGCTCGGTGAGAATGCGGACGAAGTCGCCCACCTTCAGCGAATCGAGCTCGACCCGGATCGGCAGGCGCCCCTGGAGCTCGGGGATCAGGTCGGAGGGCTTCGAGAGGCTGAAGGCACCCGAGGCAATGAACAGCACGTGATCGGTCTTCACCGGCCCGTACTTGGTCGCCACCGTCGAGCCCTCGACGAGCGGCAGCAGGTCGCGCTGCACGCCCTCGCGCGAGACGTCGGCGCCGATCGTCTCCTGGCGGCGCGTCACCTTGTCGATCTCGTCGATGAACACGATGCCGTTCTGCTCGGCGTTGGCGAGCGCCCTGATCTTGAGCTCATCCTCGTTGATGAGCTTACCGGCCTCCTCGTCGGTGAGGAGGGTCAGCGCCTCGCGCACCCTGACCTTGCGGGTGCGGGTGCGGCTGCCGGAGAGGTTCTGGAACATCGACTGCAGCTGCTGCTGCATCTCCTCCATCCCGGGCGGCGCCATGATCTCGACGCCCATCGGCACGGCGCGCACTTCGATCTCGATCTCGCGGTCGTCGAGCTCGTGCTCGCGCAGCATCTTGCGGAATTTCTGCCGCGTCTCCGAGTCGCGCGCGTGGGCCGGCTCGTCGGTGGAGAAGCCCATCATGCGCGGCTTCGGCAGCAGCGCATCGAGCACGCGCTCCTCGGCGGCGTCGAGCGCGCGCTCGCGCACCCTGGCCATCTCCTGCTCGCGGGTGATCTTCACGGCGACGTCGGCCAGCTCCTTGACGATCGAATCGACGTCGCGGCCGACGTAGCCGACCTCGGTGAACTTGGTCGCCTCGACCTTGACGAACGGCGCGTTGGCGAGCTTGGCGAGGCGGCGCGCAATCTCGGTCTTGCCGACGCCGGTCGGGCCGATCATGAGGATGTTCTTGGGCGTGATCTCCTGGCGCAGCGGCTCCTCGACCTGCATGCGGCGCCAGCGGTTGCGCAGCGCGATGGCCACGGCGCGCTTGGCCGCGTCCTGGCCGATGATGTGCTTGTCGAGCTCCTGGACGATCTGCCGGGGCGTGAGTGCGGAGGACATATGCTTACTTCGACTCCCCGCCCCTGCGGCCGTTCAGCTCCTCGATGGTGATGCTGCGGTTGGTGTAGATACAGATATCGGCGGCGATATCGAGCGAGCGAGCGACGATCTCGCGCGCGCTCAAGGGAGAGCCCTCGAGCAGCGCCCGCGCCGCGGCGAGCGCGTACTGTCCGCCCGAGCCGATCGCGGCGACGTCGTGATCGGGCTCGATCACGTCGCCGTTCCCCGAGATGACGAAGAGCTTCTCCGGATCGCCGACCAGCAGCAGCGCCTCGAGCCGCCGGAGGTAGCGGTCCGAGCGCCAGTCCTTGGCGAGCTCGATCGCGGCGCGCGTCAGATTGCCGTACTTCTCGAGCTTGGCCTCGAAGCGCTCGAAGAGCGTAAAGGCATCCGCGGTGCCGCCGGCGAAGCCGGCGAGCACCTTGTCGCCGAAGAGCCGGCGCACCTTGCGGGCGTTGCCCTTCATGACGGTGTTGCCGAGCGTCACCTGGCCGTCGCCCCCCAAGGCGACGGTGCCGTTGCGGCGCACGCCGAGGATGGTCGTACCGTGGGGATTGAAGGCTGCTCGCTCGCTCATAAGGTCCTTCGGGGTGGCGGTCCCTTCGGGCAGCAGATTTGTCAGACCTTCTCAGGCCTTACGGCGCGCCCGCGGGTGTGCGGCGTCGTAGATGCGGGCGAGGTGCTGGAAATCAAGGTGGGTGTAGATCTGCGTCGTCGAGATGTCGGAGTGCCCGAGGAGCTCCTGCACGCCGCGCAGCTCCCCGCCCGACTCGAGCAGGTGCGAGGCGAATGAATGCCGGAACAGGTGCGGGTGCACGTGCACGCCGAGTCCCTGGCGCTTCGCCCAATAGTCGACGCGTGCCTGGACGGCGCGGGGACCGAGGCGCTTGCCGGTACGCGCGACAAACAGCGCCGGCTCGCCGGCGGCCGCGAGCGCCTCGCGCTCCTTGAGCCAGGCGCGCAGCGCCGCAGCGGCAAGCCTTCCGACCGGCACGATGCGCGATTTCCTGCCCTTGCCGAGCACCCGCACGGTGCGGTCGCGGAGATCGAGGTCGCCGAGGTCGAGGCCGACCAGCTCCGCGAGGCGCAGCCCCGAGGAGTAGAGCAGCTCCATCAGCGCCCGGTCGCGCGCCGTCAGCCCGCCGCCCGCCGGAATCTCGAGAAGGCGCGCCATCTGGTCGGCGTCGAGCGCGTGCGGCAGGCGGCGCGGGGCTTTCGGCGCGCGCACCTCGAGCGCGGGGTTCGCGAGCACGCGCGCGCCGCGCCGCCCGCGCTGCCCCTGGGCAGCCTCGCCGGCCCGCTCGCGCAGCAGGAACTCGTAGAAGCTGCGCACCGCCGACAGCCGCCGCTGAATGCTGCGCGGCGCGAGCCCGCCGGCGTGCGAGTGGGCGGCGAAGGCGCGGACGTGGTGGCTGTCGAGGCCGGCCCAGTCGGCGATTCCCATCCGGTCGCAGAAGGCGGCGAGCGCCTTGAGGTCGCGCGCGTAGCTCACGTCGGTATGCGCCGAGAGCCGCCGCTCGGCGGCGAGGTAGCGGCGGAAGCGGGTGAGCCACTCGAGCGCCGCCGGACTCATCGCGCGAGCCTCGCGGGGAGCGCCGCGCCCTTCAGGCGGCGTCGCTTGCGGTCAGCGCATCCGCGATCAGGTCCGCCATGCGGGCGAGGAACTCGGTGCTCATGCCCGGGTGGAAGCGGTCGCGGTCGACGCTGCCGAGCGCGAGCAGCCCGACCGAGCCCTTGTGCCCGAGCGGCACCAGGGCGACCGAGCCCATCTCCGGGCCCTCCGGGCCGAACAGGAACTCGCGCTGCGAGTCGCGCGCCTGGCCGCAGCGCGGCTTGCCGCTCGCGAACAGGCTCTCGAAGGATTTGAGGTTGGGATCGTCCGGCCGCACGACGCGCACGAAGTGCTGCTCCGGGAGACCTGCATGCTCGCCGATCAGGACCAGCGCCGAATGGAACGCGTCGAAGTCCTCGCGCAGCCCCGCCTCGATGCGCGCGATCGCCTCGGTGCGCGGCACCGCGCGCAGCAGCCGCCGCGTGAAGCGGTGCAGCCGGTCGGCGATCGCGTCGTTGGCGCGCGCGGTGCGCAGCAGCTCGGCCAGCTTGCCCTCGAGGCCCGCGAGCTTCTCGCGCAGCACCTCGATCTGACGCTCGACCAGCGAGATGGCCGCGCCGCCGCGCGCATGCGGGAGCTTGAGGCGCGCGAGCACCGCCTGATGGCGCTCGAAGAAATCGGGATTGCGCTGCAGGTAGCCGGCGATCGCCTCCTCTTCCGACTCGACCGCGCTCAGACCCCGGGCTTCTCTTGTCGTCATGACTTCGCACCTCGACTTTGCCAGACCTCGACCTGACCTTCGAACGAGACTGCGGCCGGACCGCTCAGCCAGATGTGCTCCCCCCGGCCTTCCCAGTTTACGCGTAACTCGCCGCCGCGCACCTGCACGTGCACCTCGGGGTCGACGAGCCCGCGCCGGCGCGCCACCGCGGCCGCGGCGCACGCGCCCGTGCCGCAGGCGAGCGTTTCGCCGACGCCGCGCTCGTAGACGCGCAGCTTCAAGTGCGCGCGGTCGACGATCTCGAGAAACCCGGCGTTCACGCGCCGCGGGAAGCGCGGGTGCCGCTCGATCGCAGGTCCGAGCGTGGCGACCGGCGCCGTCTCGACCGCGGGCACCACGAGCACCGCGTGCGGGTTGCCGAGCGAGACCGCGCCGATCGCGAGCGTGCTGCCGGCCACCTCGAGCGGATAGGGGTCGGACTCCTCCGGTGCGTCGAAGGGAAGCGAGCGCGGATCGAAGTCGGGAACGCCCATGTCGACCGCGACCTCAGCCGCGCCGGCAACGCGCGCCTCGACCAGCCCGGCCGCGCTGTCGAGCGTCACGCGGCCCGCGCGCGTCAGGCCGCGGCGGTGCAGGAGCGCGGCGATGCAGCGCGCACCGTTGCCGCACTGCTCGACCTCCTCGCCGTCGGCGTTGAAGACGCGGTAGAAGACCGCGGTGCCCGCGCGCCGCGGCGCCTCGAGAATGAGCGCCTGATCGAAGCCGATGCCGGTGCGCCGGTCGGCGAGCGCCTGGACGCTCCCGGGCTCGAGCAGCGCAGCGGGGGGCGCATCGAACACGGCGAAGTCGTTGCCGACCCCGTGCATCTTCGTGAAAGCGATGCGCATCGGGTGAAAAGCATAGCTCAAAACGACCGCAAGGCCGCACGGTCCCGGTAGAGGCAGCGATCCATCACCGTAAAGATGCCGGCGGCGCGCGCGCGCTCGGCCGCCGCCTCGTCGATCACGCCATCCTGCAGCCACAGCGCCGGGAGCTTGAGGCGAATGCAGTCCGCGACGATGCCGGCGACGTGCACGGGACGGCGGAAGACGTCGACGAGGTCGACGCGCTCGCCGGGGCTCAGGACCCCGGGGAGCTGCTCGAGCGAGGCCACCGCCGGCTCGCCGAGCACGACCTCCGCGGCGGGCGTCACCGGAATGATCCGATAGCCGTAGCGCTGCAGAGCGCGCGCCACGCCGTGGCTCGGCCGGGTGGGGTCCGGCGAGAGACCCACGACGGCGATGGTGCGGGCCGAGCGCAGCAGCTGCGCGATCTCCTCCGTGGACGGGTTCACGAACACACGACTAGTCTATTCGCCCTGGCGCATCTGCGCGTTTAAGTCAAAAGGCCTGAACGAAGTTGTCCGGCGAGGAGCATAGCGTACGCATCGAGCCGCACGGCCGCACGCTCAAGGTGGCCGCCGGCGAGGCGGTCCTGCAGGCGGCGCTCGCCGCCGGGCTCAATCTGCCGCACAGCTGCAAGTCCGGCCACTGCAGCTCCTGCCGCGCGCGGCTCATCGCGGGCGAGATTCACTACCCGAACGGCCGCCCGCCCGGCATCACGGCGGACGAGGCCGGCAGCGGCCAGGTGCTGCTCTGCCAGGCGCGGCCGCGCTCGGACCTCGTGGTCGAGGCGCGCTTCATCGCGAGTGTGGCGGACGTCGACATCAAGACGCTGCCGTGCCGCATCGCGCGCCTCACGCCGCTCGCCCCGGACGTGCTGCAGGTGATGCTGCGGCTGCCGGCGGTGGAGCGCCTGCGCTTCCACCCCGGTCAATACCTCGACGTGCTGCTCGAGGGGGGGAAGCGGCGCAGCTTCTCGATGGCCTGCCCGCCTCACGATGCCGAGCTGATCGAGCTGCACGTGCGGCGCGTGCAGGGCGGCGGCTTCACGCAACGGCTGTTCGCCGGCGCCGCCGCCGGCGCCGCCGCGCCCGCGGTGTCGCGCGGGCCGGATTCGGCTCTGGCTCCCGGATCGCTGCTGCGCATCGAGGGCCCGATGGGGCAGTTCAGCTACCGCGCCGGCGCATCGCCCATCATCATGGTGGCGGGCGGCACGGGCTTCGCCCCGCTCAAGTCGATGCTGCGGCACGTGCTCGAGACCGGCATCCGGCGGGACATCCATTTCTACTGGGGCGCGCGCCACGCCGCGGACGTCTACGAGGAGGAGCGGGTGCTCGCCTGGACCCGCCGCAGCCACGGCCGCCTCAAGTTCACGGCGGTGCTCTCGGAAGCGACGCTCGCCGAGGCCGCACACCACCGCACCGGCTGGGTGCACGACGCGGTGCTCGCCGACTATCCGGACCTCGGGGCCTTCGAGGTCTACGCCGCCGGACCCCCGGCGATGATCGAGGCGATGCGCAGCAGCTTCCCGCGGCACGGCCTGCCCGCGCAGCGCCTGTCCTTCGACTCCTTCGACTACGCGCCCGACGCGCCGCGCCCGTAGCGGCCGCCGGCCCTGCTATCCTTGGCGCTTCCATGAGCGCCACAGCGCCAGCGATCCACGCGGCGATCACCGGCTGGGGGAAATGCCTGCCCCCGGCGGTGCTCAGCAACCACGACCTCTCCACCATCCTCGACACCAGCGACGAATGGATCGTCACCCGCACGGGAATCCGCGAGCGGCGCATCTCGCACGTGCCGCTCGGCGAGCTGGCGGGGGTCGCCGCCGCGCGCGCGCTCGCCTGCGCCGGGCTCGACGGCAGCCGCGTCGAGCTCATCGTGTTCGGCAGCTGCAGCTACGACGACCAGGTTCCCAACATGGCCTCGGGCATCCAGCTGCGCATCGGCGCGCACGGGGCGGCGGCCTACGACATCAACACGGCGTGCACCAGCTTTCTCTACGGCCTCTCGACCGCCACGGCCCTGATCCGTACCGGCGTGGTGCGCAACGCGCTGGTGATCGGCGCGGAGCTGATCTCGCCCTTCATGGACTGGCGCGACCGGGACGTCGCGGTGCTGTTCGGCGACGGGGCCGCGGCGGTGGTGCTCGAGGCGAGCGCCCGCGCCGAGGGACTGCTCGCGGAGAAGCTCGGCTGCTATGGCGACGCGCGCGAGATCCTGCGCGTCCACGGCATGGGCGGCCGCTATGCCAACCGCGGCATGCTCTACGGCATCACCCGCTGGCAGTTCGAGGGCCAGGAGATCTTCAAGCGCGCCGTGCAGGGCATGTCGGGAGCGAGCGGGGAGGCCCTCGGGCGCATCGGGGCGCGGCCTCAGGACGTCGACCTGGTCGTGCCGCATCAGGCGAACCTGCGCATCATCGAGGCGGTGGCCCGGCGGGTGCACGTGCCGATGGAGCGGGTGTTCGTGACCGTGCAGCGCTACGGGAACATGTCGGCCGCCACGGTGCCCGTGGCGCTGTGCGAGGCGCTCGAGGAGGGGCGCGTCCGCGCCGGCGCCCTGCTCCTCATGCCGGGGTTCGGCGGGGGCCTGTCCTTCTGCGCCCACGCGGTGCGCTGGGGCGAGCGCACGACGCCCCTCGGAACGAGCGGCGCGGAGCTCCCGCCGACTGAGCGCACGGCGCTCGAGCTGATCCGCGACTGCCTCGCGCGCAAGACCCGCCCGGCGCCCGCGACCGCGGAGCCGTTTGCCTGAGGGCGGCGGCTTGAGGCCTCGAGGCCCGGTCAGCGCTTGGCGGCCTTGGCGGCCTTCTTCTTTCTTTTCGCCGGATCCTTGGAACGCGACTTCCCGAAGGACCCCTGATAGATCTTGCCGCGGCGAGTTCTCGGATCGCCCTTACCCATGAGAAACCACTCCCCTGCTCATTCGATCGATCGGCACATGCAACGAAAAAGGCCGGCCGCCGATGCCGCGAGGCACTGACGGCCGGCCCTTGGCTTCACAGCTTACCAGCGCTTCGGTGCGCCGCCGCCCCGGTTGCCGCCGGTGCGCTCCTGGGCCTCGTTGACCCGCAGCGGGCGTCCGCCCAGCTCCTTGCCGTTGAGGTTTTGAATGGCGCGCGAGGCGTCGGCGCGCGACATCTCGACGAACCCGAAGCCACGCGGCCGGCCGGTGTCGCGGTCGGTGATGAGGCTTACGGACTCGACGGTGCCGTGCTGAGCGAACAGCTCGCGGACCTCGGCGTCAGTGGCGGAGAAAGGCAGGTTGCCCACATAGATCTTCGTCATGCAATCAGACTCCTGAAACAAACAAACGAAAGGCAGGAGTGCTGACCGGGAATCGAAGACTCGTCGGCGGGCACGCTGCCACCTGGTCGGGAACGATTCGGCTTTTCAGACTCCGAAGCCGACTCGCAAACGAGCGGGCGGCAGGCGGCAGGAAAGGGAAAGGTCACGATCCGGCGCGGACGATACCGCAACGGCGGCCCGCGGCACAAGCGCAGCTGCTGCAACCGCGCAACGCGCCGCGCCGGGCGGGCGGCTCAGCCGCCTGACATAACCGACAGGAAGACCAGCAGCAATACCAGACCGAGCGCGGCGGCCACGGGATAAAGCGGACGCGAGAAGATGAACATGGCGGTCACTCCCTGAGGCTCGATGGGCGCACCTTAAGCCCCGAGGCTGTCGGGAAAAACCAGCTAATCGCAAATTTATTGTTCGTAAATTCAGTACAATAGATCCGTGGACCAGCTGGCCTCCATGAAGAGCTTCACGCGCGTGGCGGAGCTGCATTCCTTCACCCGCGCGGCGGATGCGCTCGGCCTGTCACGCGCCGTGGTGAGCACCCACGTGGCGGACCTCGAGCGGCACCTGCACTGCCAGCTGTTCCACCGCACCACGCGCCGGGTGGGACTCACCAGCGAGGGCGCCGAGTACCTCGCGCGCTGCCGGCGGATCCTCGCGGAGCTGGCCGCGGCCGATGAGGCGGTTCGCGGCACGCGCCTCGCGGTGGCCGGAAGGCTGCGGGTCGATGTGCCCACGGCGTTCGGCCGCGCGCTGCTGATTCCGGCGCTGCCGCGCTTCACCGCGCGCTATCCGGACCTGCAGCTCGAGGTGCAGCTCAACGACCGGGTGATCGACCTCATCGAGGAGGAGGTCGACCTGGTGGTGCGCTCCGGCCCCGTCAAGGAGCCGCACCTCGTCGCGCGGCGCATCGTCGACACCCGGCTGATCACCTGTGCGGCTCCCGAGTACCTGCGCCAGCACGGTATCCCGGCCGAACCCGAGGAGCTGCGGCGCCACAAGCTCATCGGCCATCTCTCGAGCACGACCCATCGCCCCTACAAGTGGCTGTTCCAGCGCGGCACGGCACGCCGGCAGCTGCAGCTGCCCTTCAGCGTCTCTTTCAACGCCGTCGAGGCGCGCATCCTGGCGGCGGTGCGCGGCGTGGGCATCGTGCAGTCGATGGACCTCATGGTGGCGGAAGCGCTCGCCGCCGGGCGGCTGCAGGTGGTGCTGCACGAGTGGTCGGCGCCGGGCCCGCCGCTCCTGGTCGTGTGCCGCAGCGCGCTGCGCAACTCGCCCAAGATCCGCGTGTTCGCCGATTTCGCCGCGGAGCTGCTCCTGCAGTACCGGCGGCGGGTGGACGCCCTGCTCGAGTGAATCTGGCCCGAAGCGCCGCCGGCGGCGCATCTGCGAAGCGATTGCGCCTTCGCCTCAGCGCCTGGTACGCCCGGCGAGCTCATCGAGCACGCGCAGCTGCAGAACGGTGGCGTCGGAGGCCGGCAGCAACTGGTTGGCCTGCCGGACGAACTGCGGCACCTGGGCGACCGGCAGCGGCGGGCTGATGAGATAGCCCTGCGCAAAGTCGCACCCCAGACGGCGCAGCATGCTCCAGGCTTCGGCATCCTCGACGCCCTCCGCCACCACCTTGAGTCCCATGGTGTGGCCGAGCTCGATGGTCGAGGTGACGATCGTCACGTTGCCGTTCACCGCCTGGCTGATGAGCGAGCGGTCGATCTTGAGCTCGTCGACCGGCAGCAGCGAGAGCTGCGAGAGCGAGGAGTGGCCGGTACCGAAGTCGTCGATGGCGAAGCGCACGCCGGCGATGCGCAGCAGCTGCATGTTGCGCGCCGCGCCCTGCGGGTCGCGCATCACCGCGCTCTCGGTGATCTCGAGGAGCAGCGAGGTCGGGTGCACCGAGTGGGCGCGCAGCAGCGCGAGGATCTCATCGCCGAGGTCCGGGTCGAGGATGTCGGGCGCCGAGAGGTTGACGGCCAGCTGCATGTCGAGTCCCTGCTCGCGCCACTCCCCCATCTGGCGGATGGCGGTCTTCAGCACCCAGTCGGTGAGCCGGCGCGAGCCGCCGGTGCGCTCGGCGAGCGGCACGAATTCGCCCGGCGATACGGGGCCGAGCTGCGGGTGCGTCCAGCGCACCAGCGCCTCGAGGCTGCGCACCGAGCGCGCCGCCATGGTGACGAGCGGCTGATACACGAGCGATAGCTGGTCGTTGTCGATCGCCGTGCGCAGGTCGGCGATGAGGGTGAGGCGGCGGCGGTGCAGCTCGTCCTGGCCCGCACGGTACAAGGCGACGTGGTTGACCGCATCGTGCGCGTCCTCGAGGGCAACCTGCGCCCGCTGCAGGAGCTCCTCGGTGGTGCGGCCGTCATCGGGCAGCAGGCACACGCCGCAGGCGACGTGCAGCTCGAGGGCGATGCCGGCGATGTGAAAACCGGCGTGGATGAGGCCGGCGAGCTGCTCGGCATAGAACGTCGAGCGCTCGGCGCTGCAGCCCGGCACGATCACCAGGAACTGCGCCTCGCCGAGGCGCGCCACGGTATCGTTCTCGGAGACGTTGTTGCGCAGCCGGTGGGCGACCTCGCGCAGCACGTCGTCGCCGACCGAGAAGCCGAGGGATACGTTGATGTCGCGCAGGTTGCGCAGGCTCACCAGGATCAGCGCGCCGCGCGCGCCCTCCGCCGCAGCGCGCGCCACGCGCTCGAGCACCTGGGTGGCGAACCAGCGGTTCGGCAGCTGCGTCAGGGGGTCGTGCTGCGCGTGGAAGGTGATCGCCGCCTCGCGCTCGGCGATGTTCCGCTGCATCGCGTTGAACGTGCGGGCGAGACTGCGGAACTCGTCGCCCCCGGAGACGCTCACGGCGGTCTCGTACTGTCCCTGCTGGATGCGCTGCGCAGCGCGCACCAGCTCGCCGATCGGCCGCGCGGCGGTGCGGCCGAGCACCGCACCCACGAGCGCCGCCATGAGGAGCGCGATGCCCTCGATCGCCAGCATCGCATCGCGCAGCTCGCGGTAGGGCGCCAGCACCTCGCGCTGCGGCTTCAGCAGCCGCACGTCGACCGGGTCGCCGAGCGCCTCGAGCGGGCGCGCCAGGGTGAGATAGTCGGCGCCGGCGAGGCGCATCAGGTGCGGCGACTCGGCCGCCGTGGCGAGCCCCGCCGCGGGTCCCGTCGCGGCCAGCAGCTCGTTGCGCTGCCCGGCCGGGAGCGTGGCGGCGACGTGGGTCACGCCGTCGTGGCCGTGCAGGGTGAGCGCGACGTCGGAGCCGACCAGCTCGCGGATGCGCTGCGCCAGCCCGTCGTCGGCGACGAAGCCCATCGCGACCCAGGCGATGGTCTCCGGAGTGCGCACCGGCGCAAGCACCAGCTGATAGGCGCTCGGACCCAGGACGATGAAGGCCGGCTGCTCGCGCGCGCCGGGGTCGAGCAGCAGCTGCCTGATGGAGTCGCCCGCGTCGGGGTCGACGGGAACGGTCGCCGCGATCACCCTGGCGTGGGTATCGAGCACCATCACCATGTCGGCGCCGACGCGCCGGGAGTTGTTGCGGGCGGCGGACAGTGCGGTGAGCGGGTCGCCGGTCGCGACCGCCTCGCGGAAGCCGAAGTCCGCCGCGGTGACCGCCACGCCGCTCGAGAGCTGTGTGGCACGGTCCCGCATGAGCTCGAGCGCGAGCTTGCTGCCGGAGCCGAGCTGATCCTTGGCCCGTTCCTCGACACTCTCGCGGGTGCTGGCCAGCACTGCGGCCAGCGTCACAGTTTGGGTGACGACCACCAGCCCGATGATCAGCACGAGAAGTCGTCTGCGGAAACTGCCCATGAAAAGCGCTCGAATGCCCACCGCATCGTAGACGTCCCGACATGCAGGGAGCGAGAAGGCGAGTGCGGGAATGAGACCTCCGGCACGTCCGCTCGGTGAGACAACGGCGTTCCGGGCCTTCGCCGGCCTGGCGGCGCTCCTGTGCGCGCTCGTGACGGCGGGCCCGGTGCGCGCGGCCACGCTGGTCATCACCGTCCTGACATCCGACGGCCGCACGCTCGCGGGCGCGGTGGTCACCGCGCACCCGCTCGACGCCGCGGCCCGCAAGCCGCAGCCCGTCAGGGCCGTCATGGATCAGATCAACCGCGCCTTCACGCCCGACCTGCTGGTGATCCCGGTCGGCTCGACCGTGACGTTCCCGAACACCGACTCGGTGAGCCACCAGATCTACTCGTTCTCGCCGGCGAAGCGCTTTCAGCTGCCTCTCTACCGCGGCACGCCCTATCCGCCCGTGCACTTCGAACAGGCCGGCGTGGTCACCCTCGGCTGCAACATCCACGACGAGATGGTCGGCTACCTCGTGGTCACGGATGCCCCGTACTACGGGCGCACCGACGCGAAGGGCACCTGGTCGAGCGAGGTGGCGCATGGCCGCTACACAATCGCGATCTGGCACCCGCGCATGCGCGACGAGGCCGCCGACCTCGAGCGCGAGCTCACCGTCGGCGAGACCGACCACGCGGAGCTCACCCTGCGGCTCACGAAGTCGCTCACGCCTGCGCCGCTCGCCGACCGGCCACATTCCTGGGATTACTGATGCCTATGGCTCGTACGATGCCGCGTCTCGCCGCACTCTTCCTGCCGCTCGGCTGGCTGGCGCTCGCCGCCGCCGCCCGCGCCGACGGCTGGGAGCTCGACCTCGACGGACGGCTCGTGAGCTCGAACGCCGATCCCTCCTACACGCAGGGCGGCATCAGCGGGGTGCGCTTCGACCAGGATCAGTCGGGCCTGCGGCTCGGGCGCGCGCGCTTCGCACTCACCGAGTCGCTCGGCGAGCTCTGGAGCGTGCACCTCGACGCCTCCGCCTGGGGAGATCACGACCGCATCCCGGTCGGCCTCACCGAGGCGTTCCTGCAGTTCCGTCCCTACCCCTTCGCGGGCTACCGCCTGCGCATCAGGGCGGGCGCCTTCTACCCGCCGGTGTCGCTCGAGAACCGCGCCGCCGGCTGGGAGTCGCCCTACACGCTGTCCTACTCCGCGATCGACAGCTGGCTCGCGATCGAGGTGCGCACCATCGGCGCCGAGGCCAGCCTCGACTGGCTCGGCACACGGCAGGGTCATGCCTTCGACCTCGGAGCGACCGGCGGCGTGTTCGGCTGGAACGAGGGCGCCGGCGGCTTCATCGCCGGCGACGGCTTCACCCTTACCGACCGGCAGACCCCCTACGGCGGGCGCGTGGGGCTCCCGGGTGATCCGGTGCTGATGAACTTCGAGCCGTTCCGCCAGCTCGACGGGCGCGCCGGGTTCTACGGCGGCCTGGAGCTGCGCTGGCTGGATCGCGTGGTGGTCCGGGCGCTGCGCTACGACAACCGCGCCGACCCGACCGCCGTCGATAACGCCACCGGCGCCATCGCCTGGGAGACGAGCTTCGACAGCGTCGGGCTGCGCGCCGAGAGCGCCGATGGCTGGACTGCGATCGTGCAGGGCTTGAGGGGCAACACGGCCATCGAGCCGGGCGGCTACTACAAGACCTGGCCGTTCAAGGCCGAGTACGCGCTGGCGGCGAAGCAGTCGGGTAAGCACATGCTGAGCCTGCGGTACGACCGCTTCGAGGTCGACACCAATATCGCCGAAGGCGACGGCTACGAGAGCGGCCACGCCTGGACCGCCGCCTGGTCGTTCACGCCGAACAGGCGCTGGCGCTACACGCTCGAGTGGCTGCGCGTGACCAGCAATTCCTACTACCGGAGCGGCGTCTTCGGCCTCGCCGCGCTCGCCACCGAGACGCAGCTGCAGCTCGCGGTGCGCTACGCGCTGGGCTCGGATTCGTAAATTGGCCGAAATCGCAGGAAGCGATTTCGGCGGACATCACTTCGGTTTCCGCCGGCGCGAACCATTGGCCTACCTATAACGCGAGAGGATCTTCTCGAGCCCCTTCGAGCCCGGTGACAGCGCCTCGTAGGGGATGCTGTTGAGCGGCGCCACGGGCGTCGAGTTCACCTGGTGGAACTCGTGCTGTGCGTTCTCATCGAGGAACAGCAGCCCGGTGAGGTACTCCCCGGCCTTCATGCGCTCCTGGATGTGCGCCGAAGCGCTGGCGCGGTTGGTCGGATCGTAGGCGGAGTCGAGCTTGCGCAGCACGATGCGGCTGCCGTCGTGCATGGCCACCGGGACGGCCTCGCCTTCCTTGTACTCGACGCTGATCTCGCGCTCGAGCGGCACGAAGTCGGTCTGCACCGCCGGCTCGTAATGCTCGCGCGTGTAGGCGTAGCTCTTGGTCGAGCCCTCGTGGTCGTTGAAGGTCACGCAGGGCGAGAGCACGTCGATGAGCGCAAAGCCCCGGTGGCTCAGGCCCGCCTGGATGAGCGGCACGAGCTGCTGCTTGTCGCCGGAGAAGCTGCGCGCCACGAAGGATGCCCCGAGCGTCATCGCGAGCAGCACCGGGTCG
>DASYYF010000063.1:0-10543 GCA_035934055.1 Steroidobacteraceae bacterium
CGGTGGCATTTGACAGCCCGCCCGGGGCGTTCATAGAATCGAGAAAACGTTTACTCTCACAGTTGTTAAACGTTTTCCGAAAGGCGCTCGGGGACTCGAGGGATGAGGGTGCCGCCACGATCCGGGATGTCGCAGCGAATCGATTTCAATTGAAATCTCCAGGGGGATTCTCATGCGCATGAAGCAGGTCACTTCCAGCAGGCGCACGCACAGAACAAGCAGGACAACCGTTGCGGCAGCGGTCGCCTCCATTCTCGCCGCGCCGACGATCGTCTGGGCGCAGACGGCGGACTCGACTCTGGCCGGCTACGCGACGCCGGGCGCTACCGTGACCGTGCACAACACGGCGACCGGACTCACGCGTCACGGCGTAGTGGGCGGCGACGGACACTATGTGATCGCCGGTCTCCCGCCGGGCACCTACGCGGTCGATGCGGGGCCCGGCACCGAGCAGACGGTTACGCTGCAGGTGGCCACGACCACCGAGGTGAACCTGCTGGCGCAGATCACGATCACCGGCACGGCCGCCCCGGTGCATCAGGAAATGCTCACCTCCGAAGTCGGCACAGTAGTCTCCCTGCACGATATCGCCGTGCTGCCCCAGTACACGCGCAACTTCCTCGAGTTCGCCGACCAGGTGCCGGGCATGCAGTTCACCACCGACAGCCAGGGCAACACGAGCCTGCGCGGTGGTGCGCAGCTCACCAGCAACATCAACGTCTACATCGACGGGGTGAGCCAGAAGGACTACGTCTTCGGCGGCATCACCGGACAGGAGGGCCCCGGTCAGGCCGGTGACCCGGGCAATCCCTTCCCGCAGCTCGCGATCGACGAATACAAGGTCGTGACGTCGAACTACAAGGCGGAATACGGCGACGCGGCGAGCGCCATCATCATCGCCCAGACGAAGTCCGGCACCAATCATTTCGAGGGTCAGTCTTTCGTCACCTTCACCAACCAGAACCTGCGCGCGGCCACCCCCGCGGAGCTCGCGTCGGGCCAGCCGAAGGCGCCGGCGCCCAGCTGGGAGTTCGGCGCCGCGGAAGGCGGCCCGATCATTCCCGACGTGATGCACTTCTTCGTCACGTGGGAGCGCAAGACTCTGTCGGAGCAGAACGTCGTGTATCCGGGTGCCGGCGTCGACCCGGCGGTCGTAGACCCGCTGCTGCCGCCGAGCGTCGCTTCGCAGTTCGGTCCGACCACGAACCCCTTCAGCGAGAACCTGGGTTTCGGCAAGCTGGATTACGAGCCCACGGACCACGACCGCTTCGAGCTCACCGCCAAGATCCGCGACGAGCGTTCGCTGCAGGGAGCGGCGGGCCAGACGGCGGCCTCGGCCGCGTCCCACTACAAGAACGAGGACAACCGCTACATGCTCCTCTGGGTGCATGACTGGCAGGCTGCCGTGAACGAGCTGCGGGTCACGCAGCAGAACACCACCTCGAACACCAACGCCTCGCCGAACCCGCAGTTCGATTACGTCTGGTACCCCACCCCGGGCAACGTCGGTCTCACCGATCCGATCATCAACGTCAACGGCCCCGGAGCGGGCGTGGGATTTCGCTACGAGCAGTCGGGCACCGGGATTCAGGACGACCTGACCTTCACCAACTTCCACGACCACACGATCAAGGTCGGGGCGCGCTTCCAGGCCATCGACCTGGTCGCGGCGGCGGGTACGCTGGACCTGACCGACGCGGTCTACTTCAACGCGGTGGACACCGCCGGTGTCTATGCGAACCCGTACGAGGTGCAGTTCCCGGTGAGCTTCCCCGGGGTCGGCGCCCCGAGCGTCGACTCGAAGGACAAGCAGTTCGGCTTCTATCTCCAGGACGACTGGGCGGTCAACCCCCATCTCACGGTGAATGCGGGACTGCGCTGGGACTACGAGAAAGTGCCGCTGTGGCAGAACTACGTGACCCCGGCGAGCGTGGTCACCGCGCTCAACTCACCCGGGGCCCTCGCGAACTGCACCGGTACGCCGGTCGGGACCGGCTCGTGTTACAGCCCGAACGTGACCTATGCGCAGCTGCTCGCCAAGTCGTTCCCCGGCGACCCGGCGACCAACATCAACGACTACATCAGCACCGGCTCGAATCGCAAGTCGCCGACCGATGAGTGGCAGCCGCGCATCGGATTCGCCTACGACATCAACGCGGATCAGCACTACGTGGTCTTCGGCGGCTACGGCCGCTCGTACGACCGGAACCTCTTCAACCAGCTGTCTTACGAGACGACCAAGGTGGGTCTGTACAACAACCCGCAGATCTACTTCCCGACGCCGTTCACCAACGATTCGTTCGGTCCCTGCGCGGTGCCGGGCGACGTGAATCCGGTCAATCACTGCTATGCCTGGAATCCCAACTATCTGACGGCGGCAGGACTCGCGACCATTCCGGTGTCCACGTCATCGCACGAAGTCGACCTGATCAACAACAACATCAAGCCGCCGCACTCGGATCAGTTCAGCATCGGCTTCCGCACGCGTCTCGCCGACTGGGATGCGGCACTGACGTTCTCGGACATCAAGAGCTACGATGCCATGATCGGGCATCTGGGGCTGCGCTACGCGGACGGGTCCTACTACAGCACCAACGGCAACCCGTGGGGCGCCTTCGGGAGCCTCAACGGGTACGGGGCGCTCATCCTCTGGGACAACGCCGGCGAGGACGAGAACCAGCAGATCACGCTGTCGCTCAACAAGGCTTATACGGAGGCTTCGGGCTGGAGCGCATCGGTGGCCCTGACCTACTCGAACGCCTACCAGAACAACGTCGCCGGCCCGCTGAATCCTTATGCGGGCAATCCGAACGCCTATCTCTTCGATCTGCCCAACCCGAAGGACTACCCCCTTGCGCCTTCGACGGCGGTGCCGAAGTATCGGCTCGTGGCGACCGGCAGCTACGATCTGCCGTGGGGTCTGCGGGCTTCGGGCAAGCTCGAGGTATCGACGGCAACCTACCTGGATGCGATCCTCGGTTGTCCCACCACCTGCAACCCCTACGGCGGTACGGCTACGCCGATCAACACGAAGATTCCGAACACCCTCGGCTACCGGGACGTCGACCTGTCGCTGGCCAAGTCGTTCAAGGTATGGCGGGAAGTCCAGGGCACTGTTCGCGTGGATGCCCTGAACGTATTCAACTTCGCCAACTACGATCCGAACGCGGCCACCTGGGTCCTGGGCGGTACGCCGCCGATCACGACCGCGCATTACAACGCGCAGGGCCCGATCGTCGGCTTCCCGCGCACCTTCAATCTCACGGGGCAGCTCACGTGGTGATCTGAGGGGCCTCGTCGCCTACACTCGCGGGAGGGCGCACGCCCTCCCGTGTTCTTCTTAAGGCACCGCCGTGACCGGTCAAGATTCCATGCAGCCCGCTGGCGAGCCGCTTCGCTCCGTCGTCATCGTCGGCGGTGGGAGCTCGGGATGGATGACGGCTGCGGCGCTCAGCAAGTCCTTCGGCCAGCGGCTCAAGGTGACGCTGGTCGAATCCGAGGAGATCGGCATCATCGGGGTCGGCGAGTCGACGGTCCCGCATCTGCGCGACTTCAACCGCCTGCTCGAGATCGACGAGGCCGACTTCATACGGCGCACCAAGGGCACCTTCAAGCTCGGCATCCAGTTCAACGACTGGCGCCGTATCGGGGACTCTTATATACACGGCTTCGGCACCATCGGCCGCAGCCTCGGCTTGCTCGATTTTCACCAGTACTGGCTCAAGGCGCGCCAGCTCGGGCTGGCGAAGGACATCGGCCACTATTCGATCAACACGCTGGCGGCGCCCCAGGGCAGATTCCTCGTGCCGCCGGCCGATGCACCGCCGAATACGCCGCTCGCCGACATCGTCTATGCCTATCAGTTCGATGCGGCTCTGTATGCCAGATACCTGCGCAGCTACGCCGAGGCCCGCGGGGCGACGCGGATCGAGGGCAAGGTCGTCGAAGTCAGGCAGAACGGCGCGAGCGGCTTCGTGGAGAGCCTGCGGCTCGAGAGCGGCGCGATGGTGGCGGGGGATCTCTTCATCGACTGCTCGGGCTTCCGTGCGTTGCTGATCGGGGGCACCCTCCATTCCCGGTTTCAGGATTGGACCCACTGGCTGCCGCTCGACCGGGCGATCGCGGTTCCCTGCGAGAAGGTGGGGCCGCCGACGCCCTACACCCGTGTGACCGCGCGTACGGCCGGCTGGCAGTGGCGCATTCCGCTGCAGCATCGCACCGGCAACGGCCACGTTTACAGCAGCCGCTTCCTGAGCGACGACGAGGCCGAGGCCTTTCTCTTGAGGAACCTCGATGGCCAGCCGCTCGCGGATGCCGGTAAGCCGATCCGCTTTGCCGCGGGCAAGCGCACGAAGATGTGGGACAAGAACGTCGTGGCGATCGGACTTGCCGGCGGCTTCCTCGAGCCGCTCGAGTCGACCGCCATCTTCTTAAGCCAGTCCGGGATCTCGAGGCTCGTGCAGCTCTTTCCGCGCCGGGATTTCGCGCCGGTCCTCGAGCAGACCTACAACGCGCAGGCGCAGTTCGAGTTCGAGCGCATCCGCGATTTCCTCATCCTGCATTACTGCGCCACGGAGCGCGAGGACTCGGAGCTCTGGCGCTACTGCCGCAACATGGATATTCCCGACTCGTTGCGTGAATACATGGCGCTCTTCGCCGACGCCGGCCGGTTCTTCCGCAACCACACGGAGCTCTTCGCGGTCACGAGCTGGGTGCAGGTGATGCTCGGGCAGGGGATCACGCCGCGCGGCTATCACCCGGCCGTGGACTGGGTGAGGGACGATGACCTCAAGTCCTTCGTGGAAGCCACCGAGAAGGTCATCGCCAAGTGCGTCTCCATCATGCCGAAGCACGAGGACTTCATCGCGCGTCATTGCGCGGCCGTTTAGGTGATCCATGAACGCGCCTCGCTCCACCCTGCTCGCAGGCCTTGTGCCGCTCGCGATCACGGCGCTCGCGTGGCATGCGGCCGCCGCGGCCGCGCCGCAGGCCGATGGCGCGTGCCGGACATTCAAGCCGGGACCGGGAGGCTCTCTGATCTCGGTCGCATTCTCCGTCGATGCGGAGCGCCATGCCGTGATCTCACCGCCGCAGTGCGCCGGGGGCGAGGAGGTGCTGTGGATTAAGCCGCTGCGGCTGAATCCGGACGAATACCTGATTCTGCAGAAATGCGCTTCTCCTGACTGCTCGAAAGCCGAGGTCGTGCGCGCCTGGAACAGTTACGGCACCATGGGTCCGTATCCGGTGCTGACGCCCAAGATCCCGATCGAGAGCGGCATCCGCTACATGCTGTGGATGCAGCGCGTTCCGGTGGCGGGCAATCACACTTTCAGGGAGATCGAAAGGGAAGGGCGCCCGCTCGTTTTCACGCCCTTCGGTTCGCTGCTGGACTGGCCGTGGGGACGCGAGGGGCTCGCGGCGGCCGCGGCGCGCGGGCCGACCCCGGTTGAGCGCAGCGAGCAGAAGGACTCGGCGTACGTGGCCACTTTCGAGGGCGGTTCCAGCGTGTGGATGCGGGCGATGCGCAAGCAGGATCGGCCGCGTTCGCCCTGATGGCCGGGCTCTCGATCGCCTCGCGCCCGGCGGTCCTCATCGTCAGCGGCCTGCTGTCGGCGTCGTTGGCGGAAGGGGAGTCTCCGCCCGAGCCGCTGCCGCTCGCCGCGCGACCCGCCGACATGCTCGCGACCGGCAACGAGTGGATCGCGCTGCCGGAGATCCGGGCGAGCGACGGCGCCCTGGTCAGCTTCAACACCTTGTCGATGCGCGACCGCGGCCTGCTGCAGCCCGGCGGCGAGCCCGGGAAGCCCGTCCTCGAGCCCTACCTCACCGTCGGCTCCGCGGCGGCCGCTAACGCGCGTCAGCCGCTTGATGCGCTCCGGTGGAGCCTGATTTCCTACTGGATCCCGCACGCCGAGCAGGATCGCGACGGACTCCATTTCACGCTCACCTACTGTGCGCCCCCCGGCTACCGCGCCGCCTTCGTGCGGCTCACGGTCACCAACCGGCGCGAGGAGGCGGCCGAGGTCACCATCGGGCTCAAGAGCTCCTTCGGGAGCCTGGCCCGCGTCACCTACGTGCCGGTGGCGCTACGCGGCGAGCGCACGATCGGACCTGCGCCCTGGGTGGATCCGGGCGAGGTCTACAGCTACATCACCAGCGACACGCGCTTTGCGTGGGCGATCGTGCATCCGGGCTCCAGGGCGACCATCACGGTGCCGCCCGTCTCGGTGGCACCGCAGGCGGACGATGCCCGTGCCCTGATGCTTGCGCCCGGCGAGACCGGGGAGGCCCTGTTCGTGCTCGCGGTCGGTATCGAGGAATTCAGCGCGGCGCACAACGCCCGCTCGCTCCGCGAGATGCTCGAGCGCCACGGCGCGGATGCGCTGATCGCGCAGACCGCGGCCTGGTGCCGGGCCCGAACCCGCACGACCGGGCGTGCCGAGCTCGATGCGCTCATGAACCGCAACCTCCTCTTCACGCGCCTCTATGCCTGGGGCAGGACCATCGACACCGAGCAGCTGGTCGGCGTCACTTCGCGAAGTCCCCGTTACTACGTGTCGGCGGCTTACTGGGACCGCGACGCGATGCTGTGGAGCTTCCCGGGTCTCCTCGATTCCGATCCGCACTTTGCCCGCGAAGCGCTCGGCTATGCCCTGGGCCCGCAGCTTGCGAATACCGGCACGCACAGCCGCTTCATCGACGGCGTGGTGCTCGAGGACGGCTTCGAGCTCGACGAGGCGGCCGCGCCGCTCGTCGCGCTTGCGGATTATCTGCGGCGCACGAACGACCTCGCCTTCGTCGAGCAGCACCGCGACGCGCTGCGCACGTTGCGCGACCGTCTTCTCTCCCGCAAGGACGCGGCCACAGGCCTCTACAGCTCCTTGCAGGACGCACAGGACGAATTCCAGAAGCTGCCCTTCATCACCTATGACAATGTGCTGACCTGGCGCGCGCTCACCGATCTCGCCGCGATTTTCGGGCGGCTGCGCGACGCCGGGGCGGCGCGCGAGAGCGCTCGGGCGGCCGCGGCTTTGCATGCGGCGATCCTCGCGCATACGGTCGCGGCCGACGCGCCGGGTGCGGGCGGGCCGATATTTGCGTCCGCAACCGACGGGCAGAAGTTCGTCGAGACCGAGATTCCGCCGGGGTCGCTCATGAAGCTGCCGATTCTCGGCTTCATCAGCGAGGACGATCCGCTCTTCGTGCGCACTTACCAGTGGCTCCATTCGACGCACTACAAGTACTCGTACGCCGACCGCCGCTATGGTTTGCCGGGCAGCTACCGCCTGCCGTTCACGACTTCCTGGATGATCGCGGATGAGCTGCTGCTGAAGCGCTCGCGGGATCGCGCCGAGAAGATTCTGCTCGCGAGCCCCTGGGATGGCGGCATCGTCTCGGAGGGCGTCAACCCGGACTCGGCCGCGATGGAACCCGGGGGCGGCGCATTCGCAACCGCCGCCGGCTACGTGGCCCATGCGATCTGCGAGCTCGAGTGCCGGCCGCGGCCGTGACCTGACCGGGAGCAAGGAGGCTGCTCGATGCGCGCGAGTCATGGATGGCTGACGGCGCTTGGCGCGCTGCTCCTCCCGGGGGCGACGCACGCCGGGACGGACGACGACTACTTCCGGCACGTCGTCTTCGACAACAGCCCGCAAGCGGGCGCCTACTGGTACAGCCATGCGGCGGCCGTGCCGCCGAGCTCGCTCGCGCGCGCGGGCGAGCGGGGCGACCGCGTGCCGGTCGACTCGGGAATTTTCCACTCCCCGCCGAATGCGCTGCGCCTTCAATGGGTGTCAGCCGCGGGCGGCGGATGGGAGACGAGGATCCAGCTGCTCGGCTTCAGGAACCGCTACCCGAAGATGAGCGGGCACACGCTCTCGCTCTGGCTCTACTCGGCGGAGCCGATCGCGGCGGCGGACCTGCCGATGATCCTCTTGTCGGATGCGCGCGAGGGCCTGCAGGTGGCGACCCGGCCCGGGAGCTTCACCGTTGCCGAGCCACTCGGCCGCTTCGCAGGCGCGCTTCCGGCGCACCGCTGGACGCGAGTAGAGATCCCGCTAGCGGCACTGCGTACCGGGTCGGTGTACCCGTTCCGGCCCGAGCGGCTCGAGACCGTGGTATTCCACCAGGGACGCGCCGACGGTGTGGCTCACACGATGCTCGTCGACGACATACGCATCGACGACGGCTCACCCGTCGCGCCGCAGCGCGCGCCACCCGACGTCGAGGCCACCGGCTACGAGCGGCACGCGGTCGTGCGCTGGCGCGGGACCGACCACGACCCCTGGGACCACGTGGTGGTGTACCGCTCGACCGACGGCGGACATGCCTACACGCCGATCGGCATCCAACGCAGCGGCGTACGCCGCTTCTGCGACTATCTCGGCGAGCCCGGCAAGACCGTCTGGTACCGCGTCGCCACCGCCGACTCGCTCGGGCGCGAATCACCGCCGAGCGCGGCGGTGCGCGTGACGACGCGCCCGTTCACCGACGAGCAGCTCCTCACCATGCTGCAGGAGGCGGCGTTTCAGTATTACTGGGACGGGGCCGATCCCGCCTCAGGCCTGGCACGTGAGAACCAGCCGGGCGACGACCGCATCGTCGCCACCGGGGCGAGCGGCTTCGGAATAGGCGCGCTCCTCGTCGGCGCCAGCCGCGGCTTCATCACCCGCGAGCAAGCCCGCGAGCGCCTCGCGAAGATCGTCGGCTTCCTCGAGCGGGCACCGCGCTATCACGGTGCCTGGCCGCATTACATGAACGGCGCCACGGGGCAGACGATGGCGCTCTTCGGCATGCTCGACAACGGCGGCGATCTCGTCGAGACCTCCTTCATGATGCAGGGCCTGCTGATGGCGCGGCAGTATTTCAACGCGCCGGATCCGGCCGAGCGCGCTCTCGCGGTGCGGATCACGCGGCTGTGGGAGAGCGTCGAGTGGGACTGGTACCGCGAGCGCGCTTCGAGCGACTTCCTCTACTGGCACTGGTCGCCCGAGTGGGGCTTCGAGATGCACCACCCGCTCATCGGATTCAACGAGACCATGATCGTGTACCTGCTCGCGATCGCCTCGCCCACGCACGCCGTGCCCGCGGCGATGTACTACAGCGGCTGGGCAGGGCAGGGCGAGCGCGCCCAGGAGTACCGTCAGGGCTGGTCCGGCAGCAGCGACGGCAAGCGCTATGGGAACGGCCAAAGCTACTTCGGCACCAGGCTCGACGTCGGTGTCGGCAGCGGGGGCCCGCTCTTCTTCATCCATTACTCGTATCTCGGCATGGACCCCCATGCGCTGCACGACCGGTTCACGGGGTCCTACTTCGAGAACAACCGCAACCTGGCGCTGATCAACCTGCGCTACTGCATCGCCAACCCCAAGCACTTCCCGGGATACGGCGCCAGCGCCTGGGGGCTGACGGCCAGCGACGGCCCGAAGGGTTATGCGACACCGGCGCCCGATGCGGCCAACGACGACGGCACCCTCGCGCTGACCGGCGCGCTCGCCTCGATGCCCTACCTCCCGGAAGCCTCGCTTGCCGCGCTCAAGTACTACTATCGCGAGCGCGGCGCGGAGCTGTGGGGCATCTACGGGCCGCGCGACGCGTACAACCCCTCGGTCAACTGGGTCTCGCCGATCTACATGGGACTCAACCAGGCGCCGATCGTCGTCATGGTCGAGAACCACCGCACGGGGCTCCCCTGGAAGCTCTTCATGTCCAACCCGGAGATCAAGGAGATGCTGCGCAAGCTCGATGCGGCGATGCGGGAGGTCGCGGGGCGCTGATGCGCATTCATTGGGCGCGCCGCACGTCAAGGCGTCCGTTCACGCGTCTGACCACGGGTGCAGGCCCGGTTGCGGGCTCAACGAGGGACACCTTCGAGAGCTCGTACGTCTTGAAGAACCAGTAACTCGAGAAAACCCAGATACCTATCGCCTCGATCCAGATCGTCCGCTGCGCTCTTTCGACGAGCACGAATGCCGCCAAGGGTGCAGCGACCATGGCGATGGCGAAGGTTCTGTAAATCGCGATCCAACGCGCTCGCGTCCTGGTCCCCGGGTCCTCGGGCAGTGTGTCGTCCGCGCAGAACCAGATTGTCGCCCCCACCATCAGAAAGAAAATGACTGCAGCCGTGTAGTGCACGTTGAGTGGATCTTCGTGCAGCGGCGGGTATGGCATTGGATTCAACGCCACCACGATCGCCGCCAGACCAGCCGCATTCAGCAGCCAGTTTTCCAGGTTTCCGTATCCCCGGTAGAGGATGAGACAGGCGCCGACCGCGATCAACGAGCCCACGAACCAGTTTCGCAGCAGCGCATTCGAATCAACAGGGGGAAGAAGGGACAGCCAGTAGAAGGCGCTGAGAGAAGTCATCTTGTCCCATGCGACTTCGTGGCACAGACCCCACGCGACGAGAACGAGCGGAAGAAGCAGGCCAATCAGGCCAGTGCCGGTGCGAAGCGCGAAGTATGTATGACGGAAGTCCGTCTCGAATTGCTTGTTCGCGACGAATGCTCTGACTTGATTCAGGAAGCCGCGCATGATCCTGTAC
>DASYYF010000081.1:0-51976 GCA_035934055.1 Steroidobacteraceae bacterium
ACTCGCCGTGGGCTGAGTCTCCGTGGCCTGGTCGGCCTGCGCGGCCGGCACTGCGGCGATGGGCACGAGCACGAGCGGAACGAGCGATGAGAGGCGTGGCGCGCGGAGCATGAGTCGTATCCCCCTGTGCAATTCTTATCCAATATGACAACATTATTTCTGATTTGGCAAATCATTTTCCGAATCAGCGAGCACGGTTAGTATTGCGGCGATGCCTTCCAAGTCCACTCCCCATGGGGCCGAGGCGGCGGCGCTGACGGACCGGCCCGTCGCGGACCAGCGCCTCGCCACCCCGGGCGCCGCGCTCAAGGCGCTGCGCCGCAAGCACGGCTGGACGCTCGCCGAGGTCAGCAAGCGGACCGGACTGCCGACATCCACCCTGTCGAAGATCGAGAACGACAGGATGTCGCCGACCTTCGACAAGCTCGCGCGCATCAGCACCGGCCTCAAGATCGACCTCGCGACGCTGTTCGGCGGCGACGGCGGCGCCGACGCGCAGCCGGCCGCAAGCGCCCGCCGCTGCATCGTGCGCGCCGGCGAGGGCAAGGCGATCGAGACCCGGAACTACTCGCACCTCTACCCGGCGTGGGACCTGCTCAACAAGCGCATCATCCCCATCGTGGCCGAGCTGCACGCGCGCAGCCTCGAGGAGTTCGGCGAGCTGATCCGCCATCCCGGCGAGGAATACGCCTACGTGCTCGAAGGCGAGGTCGACCTCTACACGAGCGTCTACGCGCCCGTGCGCCTGAAGGCGGGCGACTCGATCTATTTCGACAGCGGCATGGGCCACGCCTACATCGCCGCCAGCGAGGGCCCGTGCCGGGTGCTGTCGCTGTGCTCGGCGCCGGAGACGCAGCTGATCGCCGCGACCGCCGGGCGGCCGCGCACCGAGGAAGCGCGCCGCTCCGCCGCGCCCGCCCGCCGGCGGCGGCGCCGTTGAGCGCGGCGTGAATCCGAATCGCGCTCGCCACCCGTGAGGATCTCCACCATGCCGCATCTGTCGCGGCGCGCCCGTCTGACGGGCGCCCTGCTGTCCGTTCTCTCGCTCTCGCTGTCGCCCGCGCTGCCGGCGCCGGCCGCCGACCCCGGCACGCAGCGCATCGAGCGGATCCTGGCGCAGACGCCGCTCGTCGACGGGCACAACGATCTGCCGTGGGAGATCCGCAGCCGCTTCGGCGGCGACCTCGACAAGGTCGACCTGAGCCGCTCCACCGTGGGGCTGCCGGCGCCCGAGGGCAGCCCGCCGCTGATGACCGACATTCCGCGCCTCAGGGCCGGGCATGTCGGCGCGCAGTTCTGGTCGGTGTGGATCCCGGCCGAGACGCAGGGGCCTCAAGCCGTGCAGATGACGATCGAGCAGATCGACCTCGTGAAGCTGCTGTGCGCGCGCTATCCGAAGGACCTCGCCCTGGCGTACACGGCGGCGGACATCGTGCGGCTGCACAAGTCCGGCCGGATCGCCGCCCTCATCGGCGTCGAGGGCGGCCATCAGATCAACAACTCGCTCGCGGCGCTGCGTGCTTATTACGAGCTCGGCGCGCGCTACATGACGCTGACGCACTCCGCCGACATCGCCTGGGCGGACTCGGCCACCGATAACCCCGTGCACCACGGCCTGACGTCCTTCGGCAAGGAGGTGGTGCGCGAGATGAACCGTCTCGGCATGCTGGTCGACCTGTCACACGTATCGGCCGATACCATGCGTGCGGCGCTCGCCGTCACCGCGGCCCCGGTGATGTTCTCGCACTCCTCGGCACGCGCGCTGGTCGACCACCCGCGCAACGTGCCCGACGACGTGCTGCGCCAGGTCGCGGCCAACGGCGGCGTGGTCATGGTGAACTTCTTCCCCGGCTATGTCTCGGAGGCGCGGCGCCGCTGGGACGCCGACCGCGCGGCCGAGCAGGCGCGCTACAACAGCCCGCCGTTCGGCGGGCTGTACATCGGCCAGCCCGAGCGTGCCAGGGCGGCGCTCGCCGAATGGGAGCGCGCGCATCCCAAGCCCGCGGTCGGCATCGGCGACGTGGCCGATCACATCGAGCACATCGCCAGGGTCGCGGGCGTCGATCACGTGGGCCTCGGCTCGGACTTCGACGGCATACCCGAGGCGCCCGCCGGCCTCGACGGCGTCGACAAGTATCCGGCGCTGCTCGCCGAGCTCGCCCGCCGCGGCTGGAGCGATGGCGATCTCGCCAGGGTCGCCGGCGGCAACCTGCTGCGCGTGCTCGCCAAGGCGGAGGAAGTGAGCGCGCGGCTGCGCACGACGCGCGGCCCCTCGACGGCGACGCTCGCGCAGCTCGACGGGCCGCAGCCCGCCGCCGCGCACTGACCGGTGATCTCCGCCCGAATCGCTCCCTGATGCGCAGCCGGCAAGAACCGTTTTTTGCCGGCGGTCAGCGGAGTGATGTCCGCTGAAATCGCCGCAGGCGATTTCAGCCAATTGACTAAGGCAGGCTGCGCAGGTACTGGCAGGCCTGCCGCGCCGCGTCGAGCTCGCTCATGCGGGTGAAGGGCCCCTCCTGCTCGGCGAAGTAGTGCTTGAGCCCGGCCTTCTCCGCGGCGGCGAGGATCGGCCGGTAGTCGATCATGCCGTGCCCGAGCTCGGCACCCGGGTGGGCCGGCGCATCGGCCGGGCGTGGCGCGGCGGGCTCGGGCAGAAAGTCCTTCACGTGGATCATCGGGAAACGATGGGGGTAGCGCGCGAAGTATGCGCGCGGATCCCGCCCGCCGAGCGTCATCCAGCCGCAATCGATCTCGAACTTCACCAGCCGCGGATCGGTCTCCCCGAGCAGCAGGTCGTAGCCGATGGCGCCGTCGCCCTGATCGGCGAACTCGAAGTCGTGATTGTGATAGACGTACTGAAGCCCCACGCGCCGTGCCTGCTCGCCGATGTGATTGGCGAGCTCGGCGGTGCGCTTCGCTTCCTCGAGCGTCATCCCGGCGGCGGTGGCGCCGGCCGGAAGGTCAGGCGTCACCAGCGCGCGCAGGCTCCCGCTCGCCGCGTAGCGGGCGCCGAGCGCATGCGCGTCGTCGAAGGCCGCGCCGAGCCTGTCCGGCTCGAAGCCGAGGTGAGCGCTTGGGGCACCGAGCCCCGCCTCATCGAGCAGCGTGCGGAACCGCCGCGCGCTCAAGCCCGCGAAGCCGGCGGCCTCCACCTCGCCGTAGCCGATCGCGCGCAGCGCCTTGAGCGTCGCGGCCGGGTCCGCCTGCAGCGAGTCCTTGACCGCATACAGCTGGATCCCGACCGGGCCGCCGAGCGGCGTCGCGCGCAGCGCGCCGGGCACGGCCTGAGTTGCCAGCGCGGCCAGCCCGCAGCGGCCGGCGCATTCGAGGAAGGCTCGGCGCGTCGTGGCGCTCATGGGGTCAGCGCCCGTGCGAGCTCCTCGATCAGATCCTGAACGTCCTCGACGCCGACCGAGAGGCGGATCAGCCCGGCCTCGATGCCGAGCGCCTTGCGCGTGCCTTCCGGGAGCGAGGCGTGGGTCATGATGCCCGGATGCTCGATGAGACTCTCGACGCCGCCCAGGCTCTCGGCGAGCGCGAACAGCCGGCAGCGCTCGAGCGTACGGCGCGCCGCCTCGAGTCCGCCGCGCAGCACCGCGGTCACGATCCCGCCGTAGCCGCCGCGCATCTGCCGCCGCGCGAGCGCGTGCTGCGGGTGGCTCTCGAGCCCCGGGTAGTACACCCGCTCGACCGCGGCGTGCTGCTCGAGGAAGCGCGCGACGGCGAGCGCGTTGGCGCAGTGCCGTTCCATGCGCAGCGCCAGTGTCTTGATGCCGCGCAGCGTGAGGAAGCTGTCGAACGGGCTCGACACGCCGCCCACTGCGTTCTGGAGGTACGCGAGCCGCTCGCCGAGATCGCCCCCGGCGCGCACTACGGCGGCGCCGCCGATCGAGTCCGAGTGGCCGTTGAGGTACTTGGTGGTCGAATGCACCACGACGTCGAAGCCGTGCTCGAGCGGGCGCTGCAGGTAGGGCGTCGCGAAGGTGTTGTCGCAGACGCTGATGAGGCGATGCTTCTTCGCCAGCGCGGCGACCGCGGCCAGGTCCACGACCTTGAGCAGCGGATTGGTCGGGGTCTCGACCCACACGAGGCGCGTGTCGGGACGCAGCGCCGCCTCGAGCGCTGCGGGCGCGGTGAGATCGACGAACGAGATGCTGTGGCCCGCCGAGCGCTTGCGCACGTTCTCGAGCAGCCGGTAGCTGCCGCCGTAGAGATCGTGCATGGCGATGACGTGCGAGCCGGCATCGAGCAGCTCGAGGAGCGTCGCGCTCGCGGCCATTCCCGAGGCGAAGGCGAAGCCCGCAGCGCCGCCTTCGAGGTTGGCCACAGCCGCCTGCAGCGCATCGCGGGTGGGATTGCGGCTGCGCGAGTAGTCGTACCCCTGGTGCACGCCGGGACTCGACTGCACGTAGGTGGAGGTCGCGTAGATCGGCGGCATCACCGCCCCGGTGAGCGGGTCGGGATGCTGGCCGCCGTGGATCACGCGGGTGGCGAAGCGGTGCGCGGCGTTATCGTCGCTCATGGGTAACTCGTCGTTGGCTTGAACGGTGAGCTCAATTCGATCACGGCGGCAGGCGGCGGCGCAGCCAGTTGAGCAGGTCGATGCGCGTCACCAGCCCCTGGTACTCGCCCCCGTGCATGACGATCGCCACCATGCCGCGCTTGAAGATCTCCATGAGCTGCCCGACCGGGGCGTCGACCGGCACCGTGACCAGATGACTCGCCATGGCGTGCGTCACCGGATCGTTGAAGTGCTGCGGGTTGTCGACGACCTCGAGGAGAATATCCTCCTCGTCGACGATGCCGACGATGCGCCCGTCCTGCATCACCGGCACCTGCGAGACGTCGTAGAGCTTCATGCGCCGGTAAGCGGCCAGCACCGTCTCGGTGGAGTCGACGGTGACCGAGGCGCGGTCCTTGTGCCGGCGCACGATGAGGTCGCGCAGGTCGCCGTAGCTCTCGCGCTTGAGGAAGCCCTGATCGAGCATCCAGTAATCGTTGTAGACCTTGGAGAGGTACTTGTTGCCGCTGTCGCACACGAAGGTCACGACGCGCTTAGGGGCGCGCTGCCCACGGCAGTAGCGCAGCGCCGCCGCCAGCAGCGTCCCGGTGGAGGTGCCGGCGATGATGCCCTCCTGCTTCAGCAGCTCGCGGCAGGTGGTGAAGGCCTCGGGATCGGGGATGCTGCAGGTCGAGGTCACGCGCGAGAAGTCCGCGACCGGCGGCACCGAGTCGCCGCCGATGCCTTCGACCAGCCACGGCGACATCTTCTCCGGGAGGCTTCCGGTGCGCGCGAAATGCGCGAGTCCCGAGCCCACCGGGTCGGCCAGCACCATCTCGACGTGCGGCGCCGTGCGCGCGAAGAAATGGGAGAGGCCGGCCAGCGTACCGCCGGTGCCGACGCCGCATACCACCGCATCGAGCTTGCCGCCCATCTGCTCCCAGATCTCGGGCGCGGTGGTCTCCTCGTGTGCCCGGGCGTTGACGGGATTACCGAACTGGTTGACGAACCAGGCATCCGGCGTCTCGCGCGCCAGCCGCTCGGCGACGTCGCGGTAGTACTCCGGATGCCCCTTGCTGACATCCGAGCGCGTCATCACCACTTCGGCGCCCATGGCGCGGAGGTGAAAGATCTTCTCCTGGCTCATCTTGTCGGGGATCGCGAGCACCAGGCGGTAGCCCTTCTGCGCCGCGACCAGCGCCAACCCTAAGCCGGTGTTGCCCGCGGTCGCCTCGATGAGCACGCTCCCCGGGCGGATATGGCCGGCGCGCTCGGCGGCCTGGATGAGGTAGAGGCCGATGCGGTCCTTGATCGAGCCGCCGGGGTTCTGGTTCTCGAGCTTGAGGAACAGCTGGCACGGGCCGGTATCGATGCGGCGCACCGCCATGAGCGGCGTGTGGCCGATCATCTCCAGCACGTTGCCGAAGCTTTGCGGTGACATGTCCGATCCTTCAGCGCCTGCCGCGCGCCGCGGGTCGAGTGGAATGTTGGGTGGATTGTACGGTCAGGCGGGGGCCGCGGCGACAATGAGTCCGGCGCCGAGCCACCCGGCCAGCAGCGCGGCGGCCTCCTGCGGCGCCCGCGCGGCGCCGTACGCCCCGGCGAGCAGCTCGCACAGCTCCCCGAAGCCTCGTCCCGCGCGTGCCGCATCGAGAGCGGCGACCTCGACCGCCCCGAGCGAACGGAAATAGCTCTGCAAATCCTGCCGCCATGCGAGCCATTCGACGGGCTCGGCGCCGACGCGCAGCTCCGGCCGTGCGCCGCCTTCCGTCAGCGCCTTCCACAGTTGCGGCACGTTCCACTTGAGCGCCACCCGGCGCACGCTCGGGTGAAACGTGAAGCGCAGCTCCGGCCAGTCCGCGGGCGCGACGCGCGCGAGCGCCGCGGCGGGCAGCGGCTCGGCGTCGGCGGCATCGAACACTGCGCACAGCATCCACTCGAAGCGCGCCAGCTCCGCAAGCAGCGGAACGCCGCTGTAATCGGCGTGCGCGCCGAGAAACTCCTCGAGCGCATCGCCGTACTCCCGGATGGAGAAGTACCGCGAGTCGTGCGTGCGGACATACTTGGCGCCGAGGCTCTGAAAATCCTCGTCGCCGAGGAGCGCGGCGAGCGCCGGGTAGCTGCTCTCGAGCGCATCGATCAGGCGGCTGCCGTAGGCGCCGGCGTAGATCCCGAGCCGCGTCCCCAGGGCGAAGCGCGCGCTGCCGGCGACGCGCTCCTCGATGGCGCGCGTGCCGCGCAGCAGGTAGTCCTGGAACTCGCCCTGGACGCGCGCGAGCTCGCTCACGGGGCACCGGCTCTCATGGCGGGAGTGGCGCGCGCGACCGGCGCGGCCGTCCCGGCCTCCTCGAGCGCGCGGCGTGCCACGAGACGCGCCTGCTCGAGCTCCGCGCACAGCTCGGCGAGCGGCGGGATGTGGTCGTCGCGCTCGATCATGGTGGCGACCGGCCCGAGGCGCCGCACGGCGTGCGCGTACAGCTCCCACACCGCGTCGCGCACCGGATGATCGTGGGTGTCGACGAGGTAGTCGCCGTGGTCCTCGTGCCCGGCGAGATGAATCTGCTGCACGCGCGCGGGCGGAACGCCCGCGAGGTACTCGAGCGGGTCGAACTCGTGGTTCACCGAGCTCACGTAGATGTTGTTGACGTCGAGCAGGATCAGGCAGTCGGCACGCTCGGCGATCTCGGCGATGAATTCCCACTCGGTGAGAGGCGCATCGCGGAAGCTCACGTAGCTCGAGACGTTCTCGAGCAGGATGCGCCGCTCGAGCACGTCCTGCACGGTGCGCACCCGCGCCACCACGTGATCGACGGCCTCATGGGTGTAGGGCAGCGGCAGCAGGTCGTGCGTGTTGCGTCCGGCGACGCCGGTCCAGCACAGGTGATCCGAGATCCACTCGGGCTCGAGCCGCGCGGCGAGCGCCTTCACCTGGCGCAGATACTCGCGGTTCAGGGGCGCGGTGCTGCCGATGGAGAGCGACACCCCGTGCATGACCACCGGGAAGCGCTCGCGGATGCGCATCAGGTAATTCAAGGGCTTCCCGCCCGGCACCAGGTAGTTCTCGGTCAGCACCTCGAACCAGTCGACCGGCGGGCGCTCGGCCAGGACCGCCTCGTAGTGATCGACGCGCAGACCTAAGCCAAAGCCGAGGGAGGGTCGGGTCAGCACTTCGTCCGTCTCTCCATTAACTGCACGATTGTAGCGCGCGGCTCATCCAGTAGACCGGACGGTGCGCTACTGGATTGCCAGGCCCCGCCCCGGCCCCTTGAAATGTGGCGTGCGCGGATCGATTACAATCGGCTGGCCCGCGTCTGCCCGACGCATCCCCCGACTCTCTCAAGCGACGGTGAAGGAATGAGCGACGATTCCGGCGACGCCATCCTCGTGCGTGGCGCGCGCCAGAACAATCTCAAGAATCTCGATCTCGACATCGCGCTGAATGAGCTCGTGGTCGTGACGGGCGTGTCGGGCTCGGGCAAGTCCTCGCTCGTGTTCGACACCCTCTACGCGGAAGGGCAGCGCCGCTACGTCGAGACCTTCTCGCCGTACGCGCGGCAGTTCCTCGATCGCATGGACAAGCCGCAGGTCGACTCGATCGCCGGGATTCCGCCCGCGATCGCCATCGACCAGACGAACCCGGTGCGCACCTCGCGCTCGACCGTCGGCACCATGACCGAGCTCAACGACCACCTGAAGCTCCTCTACGCACGCGCCGCGCAGCTTCACTGCCGGCGCTGCGGCGAGCCGGTGCGGCGCGACAGCGCCGGGAGCATTTACGCCGACCTGAGCGAACGGGCCCGCGGCGCCGGCGATCCGCGCCTCGTGCTCTCCTTTCCGGTGCCCGTGCCCGGCAACTTCACCGAGGCCGAGGTGCGCGAGCTGCTCGCGCGGCAGGGCTACACCCGCCTGCTGGAGTCGGCGCCGGCGTCGCCGGCTGCGGCTGCGGCCGCTGCGGCGCCGGCCGCCGGCAAAGGACGCGGCAAGCGCGCGCGCGCCAGGGCGGCGCGGGCGCCCGCGAAGATGCTCGAAGTGGTGCAGGACCGGCTGCGCCTCGGGAGCGCCGAGCGCGGCCGGGTGCTCGAGTCGCTCGAGTCGGCGCTGCGGGTCGGGCGCGGACGCGTCAATGCGCACGTCGTGGACGAGTCGGATCCTCCCGGCGTACGGAGCACCTGGCGCTATTCGAGCGAGCTGCACTGCGCGCACTGCGATCTCGCCTATCACGAGCCGACCCCGAGCGAGTTCTCCTTCAACTCCCCGCTCGGCGCCTGCGACGCCTGCCGCGGCTTCGGCCGCACCATCGGCATCGACTACGGACTCGTCATCCCGGACGAGAGCAAGTCGCTGCGCGGCGGGGCGATCAAGCCCTGGCAGAGCAAGTCCTACGCCGAATGCCAGGAGGACCTGGAGAAGTTCGCGAAGCTGCGCGGCGTGCCGCTCGATACGCCGTGGCGCGAGCTGCCCGCCGAGACGCGCACCTGGGTGATCGAGGGCGAAGGCCCCTGGAGCCGCAAGGTCTGGTACGGCGTCAGGCGCTTCTTCGCCTGGCTCGAGACGCGCGCGTACCGCATGCACGTGCGCGTGCTGCTGTCGCGCTACCGGGCGTATACCCCGTGCGCGGCCTGCGGCGGCGCACGCCTCAAGACCGAGGGGCTGCTGTGGCGCATCGGCAGCCGCGAGCTCGCGGCCGCGGCGCTCGGCTCGCAGCCGCCCTTCCGCCCCCAGGGCGCCGAGTGGAGCGCGGAAACGCTCGCCGCGCTCCCCGGGCTCTCGATCCACGACCTGATGCTCCTGCCCATCGAGCGGGCTTACGGGTTCTTCCGCGGCCTCACGCTGCCGCAGCCGCTCGATGAGGCGACCGATCTCCTGCTCGGCGAGATCCGCGGCCGCTTCCGTTATCTGGTCGACGTCGGCCTCGGCTACCTGACGCTCGACCGCCAGTCGCGCACGCTCTCGGGCGGCGAGGTGCAGCGGATCAACCTCACCACCGCGCTCGGCACCTCGCTCGTCAACACGCTGTTCGTGCTGGACGAGCCCTCGATCGGCCTGCACCCGCGCGACATGCAGCGCGTCATCGGCGTGATGAAGCGCCTGCGCGACGCCGGCAACTCGCTCGTCGTGGTCGAGCACGACCCGCAGATCATGCTCGAGGCCGACCGCATTCTCGATCTCGGCCCGGGTGCCGGCGAGCGCGGCGGGCAGATCGTCTTCTACGGCAGCCCCGCCGCGCTGCGCGCGAGCGGCAGCTCGCTCACCGGCGAGTACCTGAGCGGACGGCGGGCCGTCGTACCGCTGCGCAGCGTCGCGGGCGCGGCCCGCGCCGCGGGCGGCGACGGCGGCGTCGTGGCCGAGGCGCGCTCGAATCGCTGGCTCGAGCTCAAGGGCGCGACCGAGCACAACCTGAAGAATCTCGACGTGCGCATCCCGCTCAAGCGCCTGGTGTGCGTCACCGGCGTCTCGGGCTCGGGCAAGTCGACGCTGGTCGAGGACGTGCTCCACCCGGCGCTCCTCAGGTACCGCGGCCGGCCCACCGAGGCTCCCGGGCAGTTCGCGGGCCTCTCCGGCGCCGAGCTCATCGACGATGTGGTCATGGTCGATCAGAACGCCATCGGCCGCACCACGCGCTCGAACCCCGCGAGCTACGTCGGCGCCTTCGATGCCATCCGCGCGCTGTTCGCCGCCGAGCCCGCCGCGCAGGAGCGCAAGTACACCGCGGGCACCTTCAGCTTCAATTCCGGCAACGGCCGCTGCCCGGCCTGCAGCGGCAACGGCTTCGAGCACGTCGAGATGCAGTTCCTCTCCGACGTTTATCTGCGCTGCCCGGACTGCAACGGGCGGCGTTACCGCGACGAGGTGCTCGACATCCGCCGCGAAGGCGCCGACGGCCGCCGCGCCAGCATCGCCGAGGTGCTCGACATGACGGTGACCGAGGCGGGCGCCTTCTTCGCGGACGCCGTGGAGGTGGCCGCGCGTCTCACGCCGCTCGCGGACGTCGGGCTCGAGTACCTGAAGCTCGGTCAGCCGGTGCCGACGCTCTCGGGCGGGGAGGCGCAGCGCCTGAAGCTCGCCGGGCATCTCGCCGAGGCCGGCTCGGTGCTCTCGAGCACCACGCACAAGGGCAAGCTCTTCCTCTTCGACGAGCCGACCACGGGACTGCACTTCGAGGATGTGGCGAAGCTTCTCAAGGCGTTCAGGAAGCTGCTCGCCGCGGGGCACTCGCTGCTCGTGATCGAGCACAACCTCGACGTCATCGGCGCCGCAGACTGGATCATCGACCTCGGGCCCGAGGGCGGCGAGCGCGGCGGCGAGATCGTCTGCGCGGGAACGCCGGCCGAGGTGTGTGGGTCCGGCGCCTCGCATACCGGGAAAGCGCTCGCCGCCTACCGGGCGGCGCTCGCCGCCCGGGTGCCGGTGGCGCCCGAGGCCGCCACCGCCGGGTCGGCCGTCGCCGAGCCGCGCGCGGCCCATGGCGGCAACGCCCGCGCGCGCCAGAGGATCGTCATCCACAAGGCGCGCGAGCACAACCTCAAGAACATCGACGTGGAGATTCCGCGCGATCGCTTCACGGTGATCACCGGCGTATCGGGCTCCGGCAAATCGACGCTCGCCTTCGACATCCTCTTCAACGAGGGGCAGCGCCGCTACCTCGAGTCGCTCAACGCCTACGCGCGGCAGTTCGTGCAGCCGGCCGCGCGGCCCGACGTGGATGCGATCTTCGGCATTCCGCCGACGGTCGCGATCGAGCAGCGCACCAGCCGCGGCGGCAGGAAGAGCACCGTGGCGACGCTCACCGAGATCTATCACTTCATGCGGCTCCTGTACGTGAAGCTCGGCACGCAGTACTGCCCGGACTGCGACGTCGCCATCGAGCCGCAGAGCGCCGGCTCGATCGCCGCACGCCTGCTGCGCGATTACCGCGGCAGGCCGGTCGCGCTGCTCGCGCCGCTGGTCGTGGCGCGCAAGGGCTACTACACGGACCTGGCGAAGTGGGCGGCGAAGAAGGGCTTCAGGGCGCTGCGTGTCGACGGCGAGCTCATGCCGACATCGCCCTGGCCGCGCCTGTCGCGCTTCCGCGAGCACACCATCGAGCTGCCGGTCGCGGAGCTTACGGTGGGCGCGAAGACCGACGCGGCGCTCCACCAGGCGCTCGCACGCGCGCTCGATTTCGGCAAGGGGCTCCTCCATGTCCTCACGCCGAAGTCCGCGACGGTCACCGTGTTCTCCACCAAGCGCGCCTGTCCCTCCTGCGGCAGGAGCTTCGCCGAGCTCGACCCGCGGCTGTTCTCCTTCAACTCCCGCCACGGCTGGTGCGAGGGCTGCTACGGCACCGGAGTCGAGATGCCGGGCTTCGACGCGGAGCAGTCGGGCGAGGAGCTGTGGTGGAACGAGTGGTACGAGCGCGAGCCGCCGGCCTGCAGCGCGTGCGACGGTCAGCGCCTCAACCCGGTCGCGCTCAACGTGCGCTTCCGCGGGCGCTCGATCGCCTCACTGTCCGCGCAGCCGGTGGCGGCCAGCGCGCAGTTCTTCGCGAACCTGCGCTTGAAGCCCCGCGAGCGCGAGATCGCCCGCGATCTCCTCGCCGAGATCCGCGCGCGGCTCAAGTTCCTCGACCGCGTGGGCCTCTCCTATCTGGAGCTCGACCGCCCGGCTCCCACGCTCTCGGGAGGCGAGGCGCAGCGCATCCGGCTCGCCGCGCAGCTCGGCTCGAACCTGCAGGGCGTGTGTTACGTGCTCGACGAGCCGACCATCGGGCTCCACCCGCGCGACAACGCGATCCTGCTCGACTCGCTCTCCGAGCTCGCGGGACACCGCAATACGCTCGTGGTCGTGGAGCACGATGAGGAGACCATCCGCCGGGCGGATCACGTGCTCGACCTCGGCCCGCAGGCCGGGGTGCGCGGCGGCGAGCTGGTCGGTGCCGGCACGGTGCGTGACCTCGTCAGCAATCCGCGCTCGACGACCGGGCGGTTCCTGCGCGAGCCCCTGCTCCACCCGCGGCGGCCGCATCGCGCGGTCACCGCCGACACCCCGCTCCTCACGCTCGAGCGCGTGACGCTGCACAACCTGCGCGGCGCGGACGTGCGCATCCCGCTCGGGCGGCTGGTGGTGATCACCGGGGTGTCGGGCTCGGGCAAGTCGACCGTGGCGCGCGACGTGCTGTACGCGACCCTGAAGCGCCAGCTCGGCGCCGCCGGCAGCCGGGGAGCCAAGCGCGCGAGCAGCGCGCGGCCGGTCGGCTGCGCTGCGGTGCGCGGCGTCGAGCAGCTGGGGCGCGTGCTCGAGGTGGATCAGACGCCCATCGGCAAGACGCCGCGCTCCTGTCCGGCCACCTACATCGGGCTGTGGGACGAAGTGCGGCGCATCTATGCCGGCACGACCGAGGCGCGCATCCGCGGCTACAGCGCCAGCCGCTTCTCCTTCAACACCGCCGGCGGGCGCTGCGAGGCGTGCGAGGGCCAGGGAGTGAAAACCGTCGGGATGAGCTTCCTCCCCGACGTCAAGGTGCTGTGCGACGTGTGCGGCGGCCGCCGCTTCAATTCCGAGACGCTGAGCGTGCTATGGCGCGGCAAGAGCATCGGCGACGTGCTGGCGATGGACGTCGACGATGCGGCCGGCTTCTTCGCAGCGCATGCGCGTGTGCACCGCTCGCTCAAGCTCCTGCAGGACGTCGGCCTCGGCTACCTCACGCTCGGGCAGCCGAGCCCGACGCTCTCGGGAGGCGAGGCGCAGCGCATCAAGCTGGTCGCGGAGCTCTCCAAGGTGCGCGACGACGAGCTGCCGGGCATGCAGACGCCGCCGCGCCGGACGCTCTACGTGCTCGATGAGCCCACGGTGGGCCTGCACATGGCCGACGTCGAGAAACTCCTCCACGTGCTGCACCGGCTGGTCGCGGCCGGCAACACCGCGGTGGTGGTCGAGCACAATCTCGATGTCATGGCCGAAGCCGACTGGATCATCGACCTCGGTCCCGAGGCCGGCACCGGCGGCGGACGCATCGTCGCGCAGGGTCCGCCGGCGCAGATCGCCCGACGGCGCAAGCGCTCGCATACCGGCGAAGCGCTCGAGGGCTTCCTGCGGGAGCGGACCAGGGCATGAATCGAGAGTACTCTGGGCGCCCATGGCGCACGACCTCGTTTGCTGGAAATGCGGCGCGGGCCTGAGCGAGCTGAGCCTGCCGCTGCGGCGGCTCGACGAATGCCCGAAGTGCCGCGCCGAGCTGCACGTGTGCCGCATGTGCGTCGATTACGACACGCGCGTCGCCAAGCACTGCCGCGAGCCCACCGCGGAGGAAGTGAGCGACAAGACGCACGCCAACTTCTGCGACCACTTCAAGCCGCGCGCCGCCGCCTATACCCCGCCCAACACGGCGGAGGTCGACAGGGCCAAGGCCGAGCTCGAGCGGCTGTTCGGTAAGCGCTGAGCGCTCAGGGTTTCTTGACGCGCTCGCTCAGGCGCTCGAGCAGCCTCGAGAACGGCGAGTTCGAGTTCTTCTGCACCTCGACGTGCAGGTGCCGCACGCCGGTCTCGTTGAGCGTTTCGCCGCGCGAATTCTCGATCGTGAGCTCGCTCGCGCCCAGAATCTCCAGCGTTTCCTCGAGCGTCGGGCCCCCGCGGCGCTCGCGGATGCCGACGCGGCCGGCGCCGCGCGCACGGGCTTTCGGAGCGGCGGCCGGTGCGGGCTTCCTCGCGACGGGCGCGGGCGCGCGCACGGGCACCTGCGGCTGCTCCTCGACGTCGATGAGCTTGAACTCCTCGGCCTCGGTGCGGCGCGCGGCCTCGGGCGCGGCCAGGATGGCGGCCGCCTTCTCGTCCTCGCTCGCACGGGCCCGCTCCTGCGGGCTCACCGGCACTACTGCCACGGAGCCGAACTCGGAGCGCACGTAGTAGGCGACCTGCTTGGCGGAGATCGCGTCGCTGAAGAAGCCGAGGCGCAGCCCATACCAGTGGCGGCCCTCGCGGCTGCCCTCGACCGTATAGAGAGTGTAGGCGCTGAAGATCGCGAGCGGCGGCACCTTATCGAGCTCGACCGGCTGCACCGACCATTGCAGCTGGACGGCGAACCACACCGGTGCGTTGCTCGCGATAGCGTCCCTCAAAGCCTGCCGGGTGCCGGTGTCGTCGGGCTTGAGCAGCGGAATGTTGCTGGCCTGGCCGTCACCCCCCCGCTCGGCGTCGTCGGGCCGCCGATCCTCGAGCACGCGCAGCACCTGCGTGTCGCTCAGCGTGCCTTGGGCGGGAGGAGCGTTACGCGGCGCCGCGGGCGCCTTCATCAGGCGCGTCTCGCCGGTGGTGCTGGTCTCGCCGAGAGCGGCGAGGACCTCGCGCACGTTCGAATCCTGGAATGCCGGCTTCGCCCGCGCCGGTGGCGCGGGCGGACGGGGCCGGGCAACCGCTGCGGGCGGCCGCAGCGGGGCAGAAGCTCTGGCACTCGGCGCTCTGCTCAGGGGCACGGCGCGCGCGGCGGCTCGGGGAGCGGCGACCGCTCGGGGAGTGGCGACCGCTCGGGGAGCGACCGCTCGGGGAGCGGCGACAGCTCGCGGAGCGGCGACGGCTCGGGGAGCGGCGGCTCGGGGAGCGGCGGCCGGCGGCCGGCGCACGGCCGGGGGCGGCGCGGGAGCCACTCTCGCGGCCGGCTGAGGCGGGGGGAAGTAACGCGCTGTGGGTGCTGCGGCCGGAGCCGGACGCGGCGCCGCGCGCTGTGCGGCCGGCGGAGCGGCGTGGACCACCGGCACCCGAACCGAAGGAGGCGGCCCGGCCTGCGGCGGGCGCGGCTGCGGCACCACGACTCGAGTGGCGGTGCGCGCCGGGTCCAGGGCACCGCGCGATTGCGGACCGAGTGCGTGCTGAGCCTGGGCCGCAGCGGCCGCCGCGGCGCGCTCGCGGAGCTTGCGGCCGGGTGCTTCGCCGGCCCATGCGCCGGGATAGATCTCGCGCACGACGTTCAGCCACTCCTCGGCTTCGGCGAGCGTCGCGAAGTAACCCATGTGAAGACGAAAGCGCTCGCGGCCCTCCTCGAAGCGGCGGCTCACGAAAAAGTTGAAGCGCTTGAGCTCGGGCAGCTCCGTCTGCGCCAAAGCCATGGGCGTGCTCGATGAGCACAGATTCAGGACGAAGGCGCCCGCCGCCGCGCCGGACGGCGCCGGCTCCCCTGCATTGGCGCCGGACATTGCGTCGGCTGCCAGCTCTGGCCGTGGTGTCATAGCTTCCCCGGAACTCAACCAATCCCTGAATAACGTCCCCGGACGTAAGGGACTTTAGGGTTTTGCAACGGGGAAGGGAGTGCGAGCGTCGCGCTTTTGACTGCGCGATCGCGTGGCAGCCCCGCCGTCGTGGAACCTGGAGTCCGTTAGACCGGTGGCTTTGCGTCCCCGTCTTTCGACGGGTTTGCCCTTATCACGCGCCAAGTGTCGAAGTGTCTGCGTTTGCAGTCAAGTGCTCAGCGCACAGAGTTGTGTAATCCGCGTGACATTGGGTGCGGAGCCGCAGCGGACGCGGCGTTATGTCTCACCGCCGTGTTGTATCCGCGGCGGAGCCGTCCCAGAAGCGTCCCGCGCTCGCCAGGTGCGCGCGGTAATAGCCGTCGCTCAGGTCGCCGTAGGCAACCGCGCTGCCCGCGCGCGGCGCGTGAATGAAACGCCCGGCGCCCGCGTAGATCCCCACGTGATCGACGCCGCGCCCGTGGATATGGAAGAACACCAGATCGCCGGGCGCGAGCTCGCCGAGCGGCACGGCGCGTGCGGCGCGCTGCTGCGCACGCGCGGTGCGGGGAATCGCGAGACCGAAGCGCTCGTGCACGTAGAGCGCGAGCCCGCTGCAATCGAAGCCACCCGCGTCCGCGCCGCCGAAGTGATACGGAGTCCCAACCAGCGAGACCGCGAGCGCGGCAATAGTCGCTCCGAGGTCGGAGGGCGGGTTCGTGCGGCGCGGATGGCCGGCGCAGCCGGCGAGCGTAAGCGTCGCAACAGCCAGGGCGCCCGCCGCGCGCGCGCGCTGCGCCCGGGGCATCAGCGGGCGCCGGCCGGCTTGCGGTCCGGTACCGGCGCAGCGCGCGGGGCCGTGAGGCGCGCGAGCGCGTGGATGCCGGGATTCAGGTAGCGCTGCACGCCCTTGCGGCCCGAGCGCGTCGCGCCGACCATCCCCGCCGCCACCCTGCGCGCGGAGATGCCGCGGTACGCGGCGCGCTTGCCGGCCAGCAAGGGATTCAGGAGCGGCATGAAGGCCATCGCCAGAAGCTCGAGCGGGCGCATCTCGCGGCGCCAGCCGAGCAGCAGGCCCGGCTGCAGGATGTCGAGCGCCGCGAAGCCGAGCGCCTCGAGCTCCTCCTCCATCTCTCCCTTGGTGCGCAGATAGAAGCTGCGCGAGCGGGGGTCGGCGCCGGCGCTCGACATGACGACGAAGCGCTGCGCGCGGGCGGCGCGCGCCGTGCGGGCGAAAGCCACCACGTAGTCGACGTCGACCTCGCGGAAGCTCTCGCGCGAGCCTGCCCGGGCAATGGTGGTGCCGAGACAGCACAGCGCGACGTCGCAGGTGACGCCCTGCAGCTGTGTCTCCATGCGGTCGAACTGCACGATGCGGTTGGCGAGACGCGCGTGCTCGCGCGCCAACGGCCGGCGCGTCACGGCGATCACGCGGCTGAAATCCGCAGCTTCCAGCAGGGCATCGAGCACGTGGCCGCCCGTCAGGCCGCTCGCGCCAGCGAGCAGCGCGACCTTCGTCTGGCCGTTTGACATCGGTATCCCCCGTTACCGTGCGCAGGCGCTCTTCGCATCGGAGCTTAGCGAGAGCCCGCATGCTGCGGCAAGACTCGACTCTCTTACAGGCCGAGCCGCAGCTGCGCCCCGGCGGGTCCCGGCGGACGAAACAGCGCCGTGTCGAGCGAGCCGCGCGCCGTCGAGTCGAGTCCGAGCCGCCGGCAGGCGAGCTTGAAGCGGCTCCTGAGCAGCAGTGCGTACGGGCCGGTGCCGCGCATGCGCGAGCCGAAGCTTGGATCGTTGTCGCGCCCGCCGCGCATATCCCTGATGAGGGACATGACGTGCGCGGCGCGCTCGGGATAGTGCGCGGCGAGCCACTCCCTGAAGAGATCCTTGATCTCGTAGGGCAGCCGCAGCAGGACATAGCCGGCCCAGCGTGCCCCCGCCGCTGCGCACGCCTCCAGGATGCTCTCCATCTCGTGGTCGGTGAGGGCCGGGATCACCGGCGCCACCATCGCGCCGCAGGGCACCCCGGCCGCCGCCAGCGCCGCGAGGGTGCGCACGCGGGCCGCCGGCGAGGCTGCCCGCGGCTCGAGCTTGCGCTTGAGCTCGTCGTCGAGCGTCGTGACGCTGATGGAGACGCTCGCGAGATTGTCTCGCGCCAGCGAGCCGAGAAGATCGAGATCGCGCAGGACCAGTGCGCTCTTAGTAATGACCGCGACAGGATGGCGGGTACGCTCGAGCACCTCGAGGATCGAGCGCGTCACCTTCATGCGCCGCTCGACCGGCTGGTAGGGGTCGGTGTTCGCGCCGAGCATGACGGGCTTGCACACGTAACCCGGCCGGGAGAGCTCTGCCTCGAGCGTCCTGGCAGCGTCGGCTTTGTAGAAGAGCCGCGTCTCGAAGTCGAGGCCGGGTGACAGCCCCATATACGCGTGACTCGGGCGCGCATAGCAGTTGTGGCTGATGACGCCATTCGATATGTAGTCGCCGGTGCCGGTCGTTATGTCCACGAGCCGCATCGCTCTACCCAGGGGCTCGATACTGACTACGCGCAGATGCGCCGCATTTTCCAGGGCCTGGCCCTCGATATCCCGTTTGCGCGTAATCGCAGGATCCGTGGTATGGAAGAACCGAAGGTGCTCGCGCAGTCCTCCGGTCAGTCGGACAAAACTCCTCGGTTCCGTCCCGGAGCGGTCTTCGTGCTCAATCGTGAACTGAAACCCGTACGCACGTAGTCCGGCGACGAACTGGTCGATGATCTGCGAGTCGGTGTTCGATACCCGCAGTATCCCTCTGCTGTAGCTGCCCTCTGCGTCAAAGAGTCCCGCGAGGAATCCTGCCTGCCATGCCCGGCTCGGCGAGCTGGGCCAGGCAGTCGGCTCGCGTATATGACGAACCGCTGCTGCGGTCTGTACGCGGATCGCCTGCACCGGGCGAGCCGAGCCGGCAGAAAGGGCGAACTGCCTGGTCTCGACATGGGCATGGGAGAGCCAGGTTTTCGTACGCTCCAACGCCTCGAGACCGCACGGTGCAAGCCGAAAGCGGTTGAACGCCTGTGTCTGCTCGCGATGGCCGTACGCGTACGTCGCCAGGTAGCCATCGCCGCGAATCATTCCGCAGAAATAACCCCGCCGGTACTCGAAATCCCTATGAACCGGCGCGGCGAACCGTCCCGTTCCCGTTAGTTTGTCGAGAGTCGTCAGATGGGGGCGACGCGACCGTCCCCATTCGGTTCCCGTGACGAACTTCCAGCCGCGGTCGGACAGAAAACGATGATCGCCTCCGGTAGTCAGTTGGGTTCCGTCCTCCAACGTGACGCGGTAGGCAGGCTTGATGACGCACCAGCGATCCAGAACCCGGGTCCTGGTGTAGCGCCGGCAGACGCCTTCCCGCCGCGTTCCGTAGATTTCATCTCCAGCACGCAGCCCGCCAAGCTCACGCGTCGTCCCATCTGCCATCAGTATCGGTGTCTCGGGAGCTGCACAGTAGACACAGGCATGCGCGCAGCCGCGATAAGGATTGATCGACTGCTCAAACGGAATATCCGGTGAGTCGTTGGTCGTGATGACGCCGCGTGCTTTGTCCGGCTCGAGCGTCGTTGCAATCGAGTCAGGCTCCGCCTCCATGTACCAGCCGTCGTCGACCGCGCTGATCTGCTGCGCGTCGAAACGGCCCGGCGGATTGGAGAGAGCCCCGCGGCCCTTCAGGGCCCGGGGCCGCGAATTCATGCGAGGCATACTCAAACTGTACGCCCATACAGTAGCAGCGTAAAGCCCGCTAATACGATGATTTATAAAGAAATATGCGGCGTACCGCCCGCTTCGCGTGCGCCCCTGTGCCCAGGTCCCTCTACCTCACCAGCCGCAGCGCGAAGGGATACCGGTAGCTCACTCCCTCGCTCGCCTTGATCGCGGCGATGAGGGTGAGGGCGAGCCAGGCGACGAACAGCGCGGTGCCGAGGAGAAACCCGACGAACACCAGCGTCAGCACGCCGCAGACGAGTGCGCCGAGCGACACCGAAATGTTGAAGTTGAGGCTCTCGAGCGCCTGCTCACCGACGAACGCCGAGCGGTCGCGCCAGCTGTGCCAGACGAGGAGCGGCAGCACCACGTTGCCGATGAGCGGCAGGACGAGTCCCCCGAACGCCGCGAGGTGCGCCAGCATTCCCCAGGTGCGCTCGTTCTCGGTCGGCGCCGCGCCCGGCGCCGGACCTGCGCCGGGCTCGCTCATGTGGACTCTCCCTAGTGCAGGCTGGAGCGGTAGCGGATCGTGACTCCGTAGCTTCGGCCTGGCTGCGCATAGTATGCAGCGGTCTGGTAGCTGCGGTCGAAGAGGTTGGCCGCCCTCGCTTCCAGCGTCCAGTCGCGGGCGAGCCGCCACTGCGTGAGGAGATCCACCGTCAGATAGCCGCCCATCGGCAGCGTGTTGGCGAGGTCGTCGTAGCGCCGGCCTTGCCAGCGCGCGACGACCGCGAACGAGCCGTCGGCGCTCGCCGAAGGGCCGGCGTGCACCAGCCGGCGCATCGTGACGCTCGCGTTCTGCTGCGCGCGCCGCGGCAGGAGATCGTCGTACTCGGCGCCGGGAGAGATGTTGAGCGGCTCGAGCGCGGTAAGCTGCCCGCCGAGCACCCAGTCGGCGCCGTGCCAGTCGCCCTGCAGCTCGACGCCGCGGATGCGCGACCTGTCGATGTTCACCGGCAGGAAGGTCGCCGGGTCGATCGAGATCTCCTCGTCGATGCTCGTCTGGTAGGCGTGCAGCGACCAGTGGAACGCGGCGCCTTCCCCATCGAGCCCGGCCTCGTACGACTCGGAGGTCTCGGGCTTGAGGCTCGGGTTGCCGAAGCCCGGGAAGTAGAGCTCGTCGAACGTCGGCGCGCGGAACGCCGTGCCCCAGGTCACGACGAAGCGCACGCCGCCGCCGAGCTTGCGCGTGACGCCTAGGTTCTCGGTCCAGTGATCGCCGAACTGACTGTTGTCCTCGAGGCGCGCGCCGGCGAGCGCCGACCAGGCGCCGAAGTCCGCGTGCAGCTCGCTGAAGACCGCGCGCGTGGTGCGCGAGCTCAGCTCGTAGGGCGTGTCGCTGTCGACGTGCACGTCCTCGTAGTCAACGCCGCTGATGAGCTCGAGCACCGAGGCGAGCTTGCCGTCGGCCTGGAGGCTCGCGCTGGTGCGCACCGTGTCAAAGGTGCCGACCGGTGCGGGACCGAGAAAGTCGCGCTCGTCGTCCTCGTCGCGCCCGGCCACGAGCCGCACGTGCCAGCTGCTGCCGAGCGCCTGGTCGAGGTGCGCGGTGAGCACCTTCTCCTCGAAATCCAGCCGATCGTCGAACCCGTCGCCGTCGAATCCCGTCCAGCCGTGGGTGTAGAGCGCGTCGGCCGACGCGGTCAGGGTATCCGTGAGGCGCACGCCCGCACTGAGAGAGCCGGAGCGGTTCTGGTGGCCGTCGGGCACCTGGGGGGCGGCCGGGTCGAAGCATCCGGCGATGGCCGAGGGCAGGCAGGCGGGGATGCCGGCGGTCGTGAGCACGTCGCCCGATACGCTGCCCCAGGCCTGCCCGCCGCGCCCCGCGAGGTAGCCGGTGAACTGATGCGTGTCGTAGCTGCCGGTCATGGCGCTGCCGCCGAGCGTCACGCCCGGCTCGCTCGCCTGGCGGGTGAAGATCTGGATGACTCCGCCGACGGCGTCCGAGCCGTAGAGCGTCGAGCGCGGCCCGCGCACCACCTCGATGTGGTCGATCTCCTCGAGCGGGATGATCTCGAAGGGCGCGATCCCGAGCGTCGCCGAGCCGACCCGCACGCCGTCGATCAGCAGCAGCGTGTGGTCGGCATCCGCGCCGCGGATGAACACCGAGCTCTGCTGCCCGAGCCCGCCGGCGTTGTCGACGTTGATGCCGGCGAGATCCGCGAGCAGGTCCTGCACCGACAGCACCTGGCGCGCCTCGATGTCGGCGCGCGTCAGCACCGTCACCGAGAACATCGACTGGTCCTCGGGCTCCGGAACGCGCGAGGCCGTGACGATGACCTGCTGCAGCTGGTCCGCCGGGCCCGGTTGGGCGGACGGCGGCTGCTGGCACCACGCCGCCGGCGTGCACAAGACCGACGACAGAGCCGCGCTGATGCGCGCGCGGCGCCACACGAGACCTTCGGACATGGCAAAGCTCCTGAACAGCACACACCCGTGCCCGTCCGCGTCGTGTCAGGAGCTGGCAGGTCTGCGCCTCGGGGCGCACACCGATCGACCAGCGTCGCCCGCCGCGACGTCAAACGGTGATGCGCGAGGCCGGTCTCCGGGCTCTCGAGCGAAGGCCTTGCGCCTCCTGGTGGATCGCCTTCCCGCACCCTTTTTTAACCGGTGCAGTGGCTCGTGATCCGCCTGATCTCGATTACCGTTGCGGGGGCAGCGCCGGGTTTGGACGAATCCGCACCGGACTTCCCGTTTTACCCGTTCCCTCTCGGGACGAGCACCTCACGCCGCGCGAAGCGTGCCTGCGCCGCGCGTCCCGAGTCAAGACAATTCATGGCAACGCGCCGCGTGGCATGATCGCGGGCCGTGGAACCGCTGGAGAACGACACCGCCCCCGCCCGGCTCGGCACCGCGGCCGAGCTGCTCGGCTATCTGGCGGTGGCGCCGCTCATCGTCTGTCTGGCCTGCGAGGCGGGCCTCTCCGGCTATGCCGGGCGCGAGCTCGCGCAGCGCGGCGCGATCGCCTGGGGAGCGGTGCTGCTCGCATCGGCCGGCGCGGTGCACTGGGGACTCGCGCTCGCGGGCCGCATGCCGTCGGCAGCGGCGCCCCTGGCGGCGGCGGCTGCGCCCATCGTGGTCGCGGCGGCCGCGGTCCTCCTCGGCGGGCAGCGTGCGCTCGCGCTGCTCACCGTCGGCTTCGGGCTCTTCTGGCTCTATGAGCACCGCTCGCTCGGCAGCGTGCTGCCACCGGCTTATCTCAGCCTGCGGCGCAACCTGAGTCTCGCCACCTGCACGCTGCTGGCACTCACCATGATCGCCTCCGACGCCGCGGGACTGCTCTGATGGAGGATTTCTCCGCTCCCTGGCTGCGGCGCCTGCTCACCGTGGTGATGCTCGCCGGGCTGGTGCTGCTCGGCTTCCTGGTGCTCGATCCCTTCGTCGTGCCGGTGGTGTGGGCGGCGATCCTCGCCTTCGTCACCTGGCCCGGCTACGAGTGGTTGCTCGGCAAGTGGCGCGGCCGCCGCGTGCTCGCCGCGCTGGCGATGACCACCGTCGTGAGCGCCGCCGTCATCGTGCCGCTCGCGTGGCTGGCGGTGATAGTGCGGCTCGAGCTGGTGCACGCCTACAGCGAGACCCAGCGGCTGCTCGCCGGCGGCGAGCTGCCGCCGGCGCTGCTCAAGCTCCCCTGGATCGGCGACCAGCTGCACGATCTGGCGGCGCACGTGGCGCAGGACCCGCACGCGCTCGGCGCGGCGCTGCGCAAGATCGCCGATCACTCCTTCGATCAGATCGCACACCTGGCGGGCGGCGTCAGCCGCAATGCGGCCAAACTGCTGCTGACCGTGGTGAGTCTGTTCTTCGTGTTCCGCGACGGCGAGCGCGTCGCCGGACAGCTGACGCGCGCGCTCGAGCAGATGCTCGGGCCGCGGGTGCAGAACTATCTCAAGGCGATCGGCCAGACGGTGAAGGCGGTGGTCTACGGGCTGGTGCTCGCCGCGCTCGTGCAGGGCGTGCTGGTCGGCATCGGCTACTGGCTGGCCGGCATCGGCGCGCCGGTGTTTCTCGCCGCCCTCACCACCGTGTGCGGCCTCATCCCGTTCGCGGCGCCGACGATCTGGTTGGGCGTGACCGCCTGGCTGCTGATCGAAGGGAGCACCGTCGCGGGCATCGGGCTGCTCGTCTGGGGCGGCGTCGTCATGGGCTGGACCGACCACATCGTGCGGCCGTTCCTCATCAGCCGCGAGGCGCAGATCCCCTTCATCGTCGTGCTGTTCGGCGTGCTCGGCGGACTCGCCGCCTTCGGGCTCGTCGGACTCTTCGTGGGGCCGGTGATCCTCGCGGTGCTGCTCGCGATCTGGCGCGAGTGGCAGCTCGAGAGCCGGGCTGGTTGAATTGGACGAAATCGCAGGAAGCGATTTCGTCGGACATCACTTCGTTGCCCTGCCTGCGCTCACGACGATAGAAACATCCGGTAGGCGGGGTTGTTGGTCTCCTCGACGCAGGCGTAGTGGAGCTCGCGCAGGTGCTCGAGAAACTCGCCGCGGTCGGCGGGCGGCACCTGGATCCCCGCCAGCACTCGCCCGTAGTCCGAGCCGTGATTGCGGTAGTGGAACAGGCTGATGTTCCAGCGCGTGCCGATCGCCTGCAGGAACTTCATGAGCGCCCCCGGGCGCTCCGGGAACTCGAAGCGATAGAGCAACTCGTGCTCGAGCCCGCGCGCATGCCCGCCCACCATGTAGCGCACGTGCAGCTTGGCCATCTCGTCGTCGGTCATGTCGGTGACGGCGAAGCCGGCGGCGCGCAGCTGTCCGGCCACGGCATCCTTCTCGGCGCGCCCCTGCGACAGCGCGAGCCCCACGAAGATCTGCGCGGACTCGGGGCCCGCGTAGCGGTAGTTGAACTCGGTGACGCTGCGCTTGCCGAGCGCCTCGCAGAAGCGCAGGAAGCTGCCCGGCTGCTCGGGAATCACCACCGCGAGCAGCGCCTCGCGCCCGCCGCCGAAATCGGCGCGCTCGGCGACGTGGCGCAGCCGGTCGAAGTTCATGTTGGCGCCGCTGTTGATCGCCACCACCCGCTTGCCGCGCCAGCCCTCGCGCGCGACGTACTGCTTGAGCCCCGCCACCGCGAGCGCCCCGGCCGGCTCGACGATCGAGCGGGTGTCCTCGAACACGTCCTGGATTGCGGCGCAGATCTCGTCGGTGTCGGTGAGGAGGATCTCGTCGACGGTGCCGCGGCACAGCGCGAAGGTCTCCTCCCCCACGCGCCGCACCGCCACGCCGTCGGCGAAGATGCCGACGCGCTCGAGCGTCACGCGCCGCCCCGCGCGCAGCGACTCGTACATGCCGGCGGCGTCGCGCGGCTCGACGCCGATCACCTTGACGCCGGGGTACAGGTACTTCACGTACACGGCGATGCCGGCAATCAGCCCCCCGCCGCCCACCGGCACGAAGATTGCGTCGAGCGTGCCGCCCGACTGGCGCAGGATCTCCACCGCGATGGTGCCCTGCCCGGCGATGACGTCCGGGTCGTCGAACGGGTGCACGAACACCAGGTTCCGCTCGCGCGCGAGCACGAGCGCGCGCTCGAGCGCCGAGTCGTAGTCGTCGCCGTGCAGCACGACCTCGGCGCCCAGGTCGATGACCGCCTGCACCTTGATGAGCGGCGTCGTCTCGGGCATGACGACGGCCGCGGGAATCGAGCGGCGGCGCGCGGCGAGCGCCACCCCCTGCGCATGGTTGCCGGCCGAGGCGCACACCACCCCGCGGCCGGCGGCCGCCTCGCCCAGGTGCGCGATGCGGTTGTACGCGCCGCGCAGCTTGAAGGAGAACACCGGCTGCAGGTCCTCGCGCTTCAAGAGCACCTGGTTGCCGAGCCGGCGCGACAGCCGCGGGGCCGCCTCGAGCGGCGACTCGATCGCGACGTCGTAGACGCGCGCCTTGAGAATTCTCTCGATGTAGGGACTCGCCACGTGGGCGAGCTTAGCGAACGCGATGCGCCCCTGTCAGCGCTTGTCGCCGGTGCGGCGCAGTGCGAAGCGGTACTCCGCACGCCCGATCGTCACCAGGTCGCCGTCCTTCAAGGTCTCGCGGACGATGCGCCGGCCGTTGACCAGCACGCCATTGGTGCTGTTCAGATCCTCGACGATGGTATGGGCGGGGCCCGCCAGGATCACCGCGTGGTGGCGGCTGACGTACTTGGCGTCGATCTGCAGGTCGTTGTCGGGCGTGCGGCCGACGCTGGTCTTGCGTCCGAGCACGTGCATGACCTCGCGCTCGCCGTCGCTGCGGATGAGGAGGCGCGTCGCGCCTTCGGGCGCCGGCTCGCGCGCCACGCCCTCCTCGGGCACGGCATGCGCCGCCTCGCGCAGCGCCAGGTGGGTATCGGTGTCGATATGGGCCGCGCGCGTCTCATCCAGCGTGTGGCGCCACTGCTGATTGGCCTTCTCGAGCTCCGAGACGCGCACGTTACGGCTGCGCAGCTGCGACTCGAGACGCCCGATGGCCTCCTCGGCCGCGCGCAGGTCCGCCTCGAGCTCGCGGGTGCGCTCGATAGCGGCGTCCGAGGCGGTCTGCAGCGTGCGCAGCATGTCCACCTGCTCCGCCACCCGGTCCTCGAGCTGCTTGCCGCGCGCATCGCCGGCGGCGATGCTGGCCAGGTGCCCGCTGCGCTCGACCTGCGCGGCGCGCACCGCGCCCGCCCATTCCTCCATGTCCGAGCGCACCTTGGTGAGCTCCTCTTCGAGCTCGGCACCGCGCCTGCGCGCGGCGGCGAGCTCCGCCTCGAGCGTCGCAAGGCGGGTACGCGCCTCGCCGAGCGCGGTCTCGTGCTCGCCGGCGCGCGTGGTCACGGTGGCGGTCGCGGCGCGCGATGCCTCGAGCGCGGTGGTGAGACCGGCCTCCACGGCCCGCAGCCGCGTGAGCTCGACGTCGCGCTGCTGCAGGGCGGCGGCGAGCACGCTCACCTGGCTGTCGAGGTCGGCGATACGCGCCGCGCGCTGGCTGAGATCCGACTCGAGCTCTCCGGCGCGCACGTCGCGGCTGGCGAGCTCGCGCGCCAGGCGGGCGCGGCTGGTCTCGTGGCCGTCGACTTCGTCCTGCAGATCCGACAGCAGCCCCTCAAAAAGCGAGCGGCGCCGCTCGGCGGACTGGAATGACTCGAAGCAGCTCGCGGCGCGGGCGCGCATCTCCTCGAGCTCGCCCTGCAGCGCCGCCTGCGCCCGGTCGCGGGCGGCCAACGCCTGCTCCCGCTCCAGATCGCGGCCGCACTGCGCTTCCGCCGCGGCCTCGCGCTCCGCCAGCAGCCGCTGCTCGCCGGCCGCTCTCTGCGCGGCGAGCTCGCGCACATGCTCCGCCTCGCGCTGCTCGGCGGCGCGGCCCGCCTGAGCGAGCTCTTCGGCGAGACCGCTGGCCTGCTGCCCCGCGGCGGCACGCGCCCGGGCGAGCTCCTCGCCGAGCTCGCTCTCGCGCTGCGCGGCGGCGGCGCGTACCTCGGCGAGATCGCCGGCATGTTGCGCCTCGCGCCGCTCAGCGGCCGCGCGCGCCTCGGCCTCCTGAGCGGCGCGCTCGGTCTCGCGCTGCTGGGCGGCGGCCCGTGCTGCGGTGAGCTCCTCGGTCAGCTGCTCGACGCGCCGCTCGGCGCCGGCGCGCACCGCCCGCGCCTCCTCGAGCGTGCGCTCGATCTCCGCGAGGCGCGCACCGCGGCTCGAGAGCAGCTCCTGCGCCTCGCGCAGGTTGGCCGCCGCGGTCTGCAGCGGATCCTCGCCGGCCTCGGCTCCCACGGGCGGCGGCTCGGCGGCCGCTTCCCTGGGCGGGAGCCCGGGCTGAATCCAGGTGTCGGCGAGGTGATCGCGAGCCGCGGCCTCATAGGCTTTCGGATCGAGAACCGGTAGCTCGTCGGTGCTGTCGAGGTCAGTCCCCGGAGGTGGCGACCCTTGCGCAGGCGGCCTCAGGCGCGGATCCATTGGGATTGGCTCCCTTATAGCGTTCTAGGAAAATTTTAGCGCCGCCGGGCGCTTACGTCCGCCCGAGCTGACCCAATTATGTGAGGCGGATCGCGAAAAAAGCGCCTCCGCGGCGGCCGGAGCGTCCTTCAGCCCCGCAGGAAGGCCCGCACGGCGTCCGCCACGGCACCCGGGGCGGACTGCAAGAGGTCTGCCCCGTGATCGGCGAGGTCCACGACCCGGGCCGCCGGCTGCACTTCCCGCACCCGGGCGGTCGCATCCCACCATTCGTCCCTCGGCCGCAGGACCAGCAGCGGCTGCGAGACCCGCCCCAGCCGCTCGCGCAGCGCATACCCGGCCGCCGCGGCCGCGAGGTCGCCGGCGGCACCGCCGCCCTGCGGGGCCGGCGCACCGAAGGGAATCGAGACGAGCACGAGCCGGCGCACCTGCGCGCCGCGGGCCAGCGCGAGCTCGGTGGCGAGCGCCGACCCCGCGCCGTGCGCGAGCAGATCGACCTGCCGCAGCCGCATGGTGTCGAGAAAGTCGCCGACGGCCGCAGCGTACTCGGCGACGCTCAACGCCTGCGCCGGTCCGTCCGATTCGCCGTTCCCCGGAAGGTCCGGCGCGTACACCGAGCGGTCGCGCCCGAGAAGCGCGAGAAGCCCCTTGAACGTGCGGCCCGATCCCTGCGCCCCGTGCAGACAGATGAGCGCCGTTCCCTCCTCGAAGCCGCCGCCCGGAGGAATCGCGTTGTGGACGTGCAGCTGGCCGTAGCGGCTCTCGAAATAGCCGCGCCGCACGCGCGGTTCGGCCTCCGCGCGCTGCTGCCTGGGCATCAGCCTGGACATGCGCGGCATAGTGCCACGTTCACCCCTCCTCTTGCGTGCGCAGTCGGGGCGGGTAAATTGGCATGCGCCCGTGCAAAACCTCCAGATCCGCATCAAACGCCCGCCGTCGAAGTCGAGCGACTTCGAGCTGGTCGAGACCGCGCGCCCGGCGCTCTCCAACGGGACGTTCCTCGCCCGCGCGCTGTGGCTGGCGCTCGACCCGTTCCAGGTCGCAGCCGACGGCAACGGCAACTCGGGTTTCGTGCGGGCCGGCGAGCTGGTGCCGGCGCGCGGCGTGGGCGAGGTGATCGAGTCGCGCCACGACGTGTTCGGCGTCGGCAGTATCGTCGTGCTGGATGCAGGCCTGCAGGAGTTCGCGGTGACGAACGGCCAGCACGCCCGCTTCGTGCACCCGGGGCAAACCCCGGCGTCCACGGCGCTCGGAGTCCTCGGTGCGCCCGGCATGGCGGCCTACTTCGGGCTCCTCGACCTCGCGAAGCTGCGCCCCGGGGAGACGGTGCTGGTATCGGCGGCCTCGAACGCCGCCGGCTCGATGGCCGGACAGATCGCGGTGCTGAAGGGCGCGCGCGCGATCGGCATCGCCGGGACGCGCGAGAAGTGCGACTGGGTGGTGCGCCACGCGCGGCTGCCGGCGTGCATCAACTACCGCACGGAGCCTTTCAGTCAGCGGCTGCGCGAGCTTGCGCCGCGCGGCGTGGACGTCTATTTCGACAACACCGGCGGCGAGCTGCTCGAAACGGTCATCGCGGGCCGCCACCTGGCGTCCGGCGCCCGCATCGTGCAGAACACCCTGAGTCACGCCGACCCGGGGCCGGCGCTGGCACGGGCCGGGTACCTCCCCGAGAAGGACGGGATTCAGGTGCTGCGCGCCCGGGTGCGCGACTACGAGCTCCGCCGCGGCGAGTTCCTGCGCGATGCCATCCCATGGCACGGCGCCGGCCGCATCGCCATCAAGGAGCACGTGGTCGAAGGTCTCGCCAACGCTCCCGAGCACGTGCTGCGCGCATTGCGCGGCGAGAACTTCGGGCGCCCGCTCGTAAAACTGTAGGACCTTCCGGAGTGCCGCGCGCCCCCGCCGTGCTGCGGCGGGGGCTCCACGCGGACGACTCTAGCGGTGGCGCCGCGCCTTGCTTCGCTGCGCGCTCCTGCGCGCGCTCTTGCGAGCGCTCTTCTTCGCCGGCTTGCGGCGCGCCGCCTTCTTCTTCGCGGCCTTCTTCTTCGCAACTTTCTTCTTTGCGACTTTCTTCTTCGCGGCCTTCTTTTTCGCCGGCTTCTTCGCGGCCGCCGGCTTCGGCGTTGCCGGCTTGGCCGCCGCCGGTGCCGCGGGCCTCGCTGCGGGCGCGGGAGCTGCCGCTGGTGCCGGAGCGGGAGCGGGCTTCGGCGGCGGTGCCGCGGGCTTGGGCGGCGGCGGCGCCGGCTTAGCGGCCGCAGCACGCGGCATCTCGTGAACCGCGAACGCGCCACCCTGCGGATCCATGAAGAGCGCGATCCAGCTGCCGCCCGGCACCTCCACCGGCCCGTGCAGGAGTCGCCCGCCGGCGCCTTTGGCTGCCGCGACCGCGCGGCTCGAGTCGCTCACCTGCACGTAGCTCAGCCACGAAGGCGGGGTCGCCGGCCCCTGCACGTTGCACATGCCGCCGACCTGGGAGCCGAAGCGCTCGAAGATCTGATAGACGCCCATGGCGCCCATGTCATGGCCCGGGCCCCTGGTCCAGCCGAACAGCTCGCCGTAGAACCGCAGCGCGCCCGCGACATCGGTGGTCGCCAGCTCATGCCAGGAGAACACGCCGGGTCCGGGCGTGGGGGTCGCGCCGCCGGTCGGGCCGGGCGTGTAGAGAGCAAATGTCGCGCCCTGCGGATCCGCGAGCACCGCGAAGCGGCCGACATTCGGAATGTCGGCCGCCGCCTTGACCACGCGCGCACCGAGGCGCTGGGCGTGCTCGGCCGTGGCGTCCACATTCGGGGTGCCGATGTAGATCAGCCAGTGCGGCGGCGTTCCCGCCGCATCGGAAGGCAATGCCATGAGGCCCCCGACCTGGCTCTGGCCGGCCATCCAGATGGTATAGCCCGGCATGCTCGACGGCTGCGTCCGCCACGGCACCACCTTGGGGTAGAAGGCGCCGGCGGCGGCCGTGTCAGTCGTCAACAACTCGTGCCAGATGAATCGTCCCCGGATATCGGCGTTGCTCATGGCCTTTTCCTCTTGTTTGCAAACGACCTGTCAGCGAACGAGCTTCCATTGTCGACGATCAGCGCCGCGCCCGCGCGGTGCCGCCGGCGGGATACGCTATCGAGGATTAGCGCCGCATTTTGCCTCGCCGCGCCCGTCACTGCCATGACTCCTGCGGCGGCGCGTGCCGCGGTGCACTGCGCGCATGCCAGACGAGGTAGAGGCCGCTCGCGATCACGATGCCGCCGCCCAGGCACACCCGTGCCGAGGGCAGCACCTGCCACACCAGGCGGTCGATCCCGACGCCCCAGAGCAGCGCGGTGTACTCGAACGGCGAAACGACCGAGGGCGGCGCCGAGCGGAACGCCTCGGTGAGCAGGTACTGCCCGATCGCGGCGAGGACCCCGAGCGCCAGCAGCCATTTCCAGTGCTGGTGCTCGATCGCCACCCACCCCGGGGCGGCGACGGCCGTGGCCAATATGGTCATGAGGCTGATCGTCCAGAAGACGACGCTGACCGTCGTGTCGGTCCGGGTGAGGACCCGCACCGCAATCCCGCTGAGCGCGTAAGCGGTGGCGCCGATGAGCGCCGCCACGGCACCGAGGCTCGCCAGCCCCGAGGTGGTGGGCCGCAGCATGACGAGGACCCCGGCGAGCCCGGCGAGAATCGCCAGCCAGTTGCGCCCGTCGAGCCGCTCCCGCAGCAGCGGCACGGAGAGCGCCGCCACCAGCAGCGGCGCCGAGAGGAATACCGAATAGGCGTTGGCGAGCGACAGCGAGCGCACCGCGTAGACGAAGCCGCCGATCACGACGACGCTCAGGCAGCCGCGCAGGAGGTGCATCGGCCAGCGCCGCGGGACGAGATCACGCAGCCTTCCCGCGATCAGCACGGGCGCGAGCGTGAACGGGAGCGAGGTGGCGCCGCGCAGCGCCGCCACCTCCATGGGCGGATAGCGCATGGCAAAGAACTTCAGAACCGCGTCCATGAAGGAGAACACCGCGACCGCGGCGATCATGGTCGCGATGGCCTGGAGCCGGCGTTCGCGCACGGGTCTTTAGGCCGCCGGACCCGCCTGTGCCGGGTGGCCGGTGCCGGCCACGGGGCGGTAGCGCGTGCCGAGCCAGCGCGCCGGCAGCGGGAAGGCGCTCACCAGCGACACGATGAGCGAGGAGAGATAGGGCACCGACTGAATGAGGAGCACGACGATCCATGCCAGGCGGTCGGGACCGGCGGTCTCGCGCGTGCCGGTGTAGGCGACGCCCCAGGCCGACAGCAGAAGCCCCACCACCATCACCCCCTCCTCGCGCGCCGCGCCGAGCGCGCGCAGCAGGCCCGAGGTGCTGGCCTGCTTGGGCGTGCGGAAGAAAGGCTCGCTGCGGGTGGCGAGGCCTTTGACCGCCGCGGTGCCGATCGTGTGCGTCAGGGCGAGACCCGCGACCGCGGCCGCCACCGTCTGCCTGACATTGGCGCCCACCCGCACGTGGTACAGGTGCACGAGCTTGGCGAGCTTGAAGGTGAAGAGCGACAGCGGCAGCACCGAGTACATGACGAGCGGCGGGTCGACCTTGCCGGGCGCCCACACCATCGCAGCCGACCAGCCGAGAGCCGCCAGGTTGAACAGCAGATTGCAGCCGTCGGCCACCCAGGGGAGCCAGCCGGCGACGAAGTGGTAGCGCTGGCCCGGCGAGAGCGGACCCCCCTCGAGGAACAGCGCGCGCGCGTGCGCCTTGAGGATCTGCATCGCGCCGTAGGCCCAGCGGAAGCGCTGTTTCTTGAAGTCGATGAAGGTGTCGGGCATGAGGCCGCGGCCGTAGCTCACCGGCACGTAGATGGCATCGTAGCCCGCCTCGAAGATGCGCAGCCCGAGCTCGGCGTCCTCGGTGATGCACCACTCCGCCCAGCGGCAGCGCTCGAGCTGCGCGCGGCGCACCATGGTCATGGTGCCGTGCTGGATGATGGCGTTGCGCTCGTTGCGCGTGATCATGCCGATGTGGAAGAAGCCGCGGTACTCGGCGTAGCACATGGCCTTGAAGGCGCTCTGATCCGCGTCGCGGTAGTCCTGCGGCGCCTGCACGATGGCGATGCGCTGGTCCTGGAAGGGCGGCGTCAGCTCGCGCAGCCAGCACGGCTCCACCACGTAATCGCTGTCGATCACGGCGACGATGGCGGCATCCGGCGCGGTGCGCTCGAGCGCGTAGTTGAGCGCGCCGGCCTTGAAGCCGGCGAGCGGCGCGACGTGGAAGAAGCGGAAACGGGGCCCGAGCCGGGCGCAGTGCGCCTCGACCGGGCGCCAGACGTTCTCGTCGCGCGTGTTGTTGTCGATCACCAGCACTTCGAAATCCGGATAGTCGAGCCGCGCGAGCGCATCGAGCGTCTCGACGAGCATCGCCGGCGGCTCGTTGTAGGCCGGCACGTGGATCGACACTTTGGGCGGCGTTTGCTCGGAGGCGAGCGTCGGCGCGCCGAGGCGGCGCCGGTAAGCCACCCAGTGCGCCTCGGCCCATTCGTGCGCCTCGGCGAGCAGCACCAGCAGCACGCCCAGCATGCCGAGCAGCAGCAGCACGCCCGCGATCACGCTCGAGACCGTCATGTACTGCTGCGTGAAGTCGTAGATCACCCACACGGCCAGGGTGGTGGCGGCGTACACCACGATGGCGAGGAAGCTGCGGCCGCGGTTGCGCAGCGCATCGCTGGTGAGATACACGAGTCCGAGCACGAGCAGCGCCACCGCCACCGAGATCGCCGCCAGGATGTGCCACTCCGGCACGCGCACGATCGGCTCGGTGAAGGCGAATTTCGGCTGCCGGTTGACGTCGTACACGCCCCAGTAGCTGCCGACCGCCCCCTCCATGTACGCCTTCCACGGCTGATCGAAGGCCTCCATCACGTAGTACTTGATCTGCTCGTGCTCGGCGCGGGCGAGGAAGCGCCGCAGGAACAGCGCCTCGTTGGCCACCGAGGCCACGGCGGACTCGCGCGTGCGCCCGCGGCTCGGCCAGCCGATCTCGGCGATGACGATCGGCTTGTGCGGGAAGGCCTGCTGCAGGCGCTTGAACTGGGCGAAGGAGTACTCGACCGCGGCGTCCACCGGGACGCCTTCCCAGTAGGGCAGCAGGTGCACGCCGATGTAATCGACGTGCTGCGCGAGCTCCGGATACGCGAGCCAGGTGTGCCAGGTCTCGGCAGTACCGACCGGCTGGCCGATGGCGGCGCGCGCCCGGTCGAGATAGCCCTCGAGCGCCTGGAGGGTCAGATCGCCGCGCAGCAGCACCTCGTTGCCGATCACGACGCGCACCACGTTCTGGTGCGTGTCGGCGAGATCGATGACCGTCTTCATCTGCTCTTCGTTCTTGTCGAGGTGATTGTCGAGCCAGGCGCCGAGCGCAACGTTGATGCCGTGGCGGTCGGCCAGCTCGGGCACGTCGGCGAGCGTCGAGCCCACCGAGTACGTACGCACCGCGTTGACCTTGCCTTCGAGGAGCGCAAGGTCCTGGTCGATCTCGGCGTCGGTCGGCATCTTGAAGGTCGTGGGATCCTCGCTGGCGCGGAACGGCGAGAAGGCGAAGCCCTGGATGCGCGCCGGCCACGGCGGCTCGCGCGTCGGGCGGTTCAGGTACGCCCATACGGCGAAGGTCAGCGTGGCGAACACCGCCGCGATGATGAGGCTCGGGATCGACTTCATGGAGGGAACAGCGCTTGCCGCCTACCAGGTGCCGGTGTTGGCCATCGACTTCCACGGCTCGGCGGGAGCGAGCGCCGCACCCTTCTGCAGCAGCTCGATGGAGATGTTGTCGGGCGAGCGCACGAAGGCCATGCGCCCGTCGCGCGGCGGCCTGAGGATGGCGACGCCGTGCTCGCTGAGGCGCCGGCAGGTGGCGTAGATGTCGTCCACCTGGTAGGCGAGATGCCCGAAGTTGCGCCCGCCGCCGTAGGCCTGCGGGTCCCAGTTGTGGGTGAGCTCGACCTGGGCGCTCTCATCCCCCGGCGCCGCGAGGAACACCAGTGTGTAGCGCCCCTGCGGGTAATCCTTGCGCGAGAGCTCTTTGAGTCCCAGCGCGTCACAGTAGAACCTGAGCGATGCGTCGATATCGGTGACGCGCACCATGGTGTGGAGGTACTTCATGGCTGCCTCTGCGCCGGGGTGATGCCGAGCGAGGCCTCGATGCGCCCCGGGTCGTAGATCCGGCCGCCCTTCATCACCAGGTCGATGCGGTCGAGGTCGCCGATGTGCACGCTCGGGTCGCCGTCGACGAGGATGAGATCTGCGAGCTTGCCGGGAGCGATCACGCCGCGCTCGCCGTTCGCCCCGACGACCAGCGCCGAGGTGAGGGTCGCCATGCGCAGCACCTCGGCCGGCGGGATGCCGGCGCGCGCATAGAGCTCGAGCTCGTGATGCAGCTCGTAGCCGGGCATCGAGTCGGTGCCGGGAATGATGGTCACCCCGGCGTCACGCAGCGCCTTGAGGAGAGTGAGCATCGCCGGCAGCGCCTCGCGATAGGCGGCTTCCTCGCCCTTGGGGACGACGAGCGCGCCGGAGAGCAGCCCACGCCTCACCTGCGGCGGCATGCGCGGCGCGATGCCTTCGAGCCCCGGGGTGAGGGCCGCCGGGTCGCCGCAGAACTGCGCCTCGAAGATGTTGACCGTCGGATCGAGCACCGTGTGGTGCCGCGCGAGGTAGGCGATGAAGTCCCGCGCCGGCGGCCTGTCGGGAGGGAAGTCGCGGGCGTGCTCGGCCACCGCGGTGAAGCGGTTCATGTTGCGCGTCTCCTGCACCGCGGGATAGAGGAAGTCGAGCACGATGAAGTTGAGATGCTGGATCTCGTCGGCGCCGGCGGCGACGAACTGCTCGGCGCTCATGAACGCCGGCACGTGGCCGCTGACGCGCAGCCCGCGCGCGTGCGACTCGGCGGCGATCACCGGCACGATGGGCGGCGGCACCGAGGAGTAGATCTTGATCTGCCCGTAGCCGTGGTCGGCGTACCAGTCGACGTCCGCGATCGCCTGCGCCGCGGTGTCGATGCGCATCTTGGTCGGCCCGGCGTACGGGCCCGTGCCGTCGATGATGCCGGACTTCCACACGCGGGGGCCGAGCTCGGTGCCGGCGTCGAAGCGCGCCACGCGCTCGAGGAACTCGTCGGTGTCGTTGGCCATGTCGCGGGCGCTGGTGACGCCGTTGGCGAGGTCGAGCGCGCCCGCGTTGTCGGCGAAGTGCTGGTGGTTGTCCCACAGACCCGGCATGAGGAAGCGGCCGTGCGCGTCGATCACCTCGGCGCCGGCCCCGGCGGCCACGTCGGCATCCGCCGCGACCCGCACGATGTGCGCCCCGCGCACCAGGACGCTCGTGCCTGCCGTGACCGTGAGGTCGCGGGGATCGAACACCCGCGCGTTGCGGATCAGCAGGTCTGCGGCCGGCGTGTGGGTCAGCTCGCGTGCCAGACGCGCCGAGCGCGCGGCGCTCCAGTGCGCCTGCGCGGCGAGCAGCTGCGGCAGCCGGGCGTGCATCGCGGGCGGCAGCACCGAGAACCAGTCGGAGACGCTGGCAGCCGTCGTGCCGTCGCTCTCGAGCCAGATGGGACTCGGGGAGAAGTCGAGCCCGCTGATCGCGTAGAGCGCGAGTCCGCCGCGCGGGCCGGCGGCATGGGCGGCATCTTCCGCGGGCAGCTCGACCCTCTCGAGCGCCGCCTCGCCCGCGGGCAGGAGCGCGAGGCGATGCCCCGGAGCCTTGAGGAGCGCGCGTGCCAGCACGCCGAAGATCTCGGGCGGCGCATTCACGGGCACGTAGAACGCTTCGCCCGTGACCGCCGCGCCCCCGTGCTCGGAGCGGTTGCTCCAGGAGGCCTTGCCGGCCGCGAGCCGGAACGTCTCGCTCACCGGCGCCTTCATGTAGTCGTTGCCGCGGCCCTGGTACTCGGTGAGGACACCGGCCGCATCGAGCTTCCAGGCGGCGACGATATGGTCGCCGCGGCCGCGGTCGTTGAAGGAGTATTCCGCGTGCGTCACGCCGTCGCCGCCGCTGCTCACCTTCTGCCCGCCGGCGAGGTTGCCGAGCATCACGATCTCGTCCTCCCGGACGCTCCCGGCGGCGAGGACGGCTCCGGGCGCGGCGGCGGCCGCGGCGAGCAGGCAGACGATGAGGGGCGCGGCGGCGCGCGCGAGGATTTTTCTCATCAGAACATCTCCGAGGGACCGGGTGTCTTGATATCGACCCTGGTGCGCGACGGGATGTGCTCGCCGGTGATCATGTCCTCGTAGGTCTGCCCCGGGCCCACCATCGGATAGACGCCGGCGTCGGGATCGATCATCACCTCGAGGAAGGCCGGCCCCCTGAAGCCGACGAACTCGGCGATGACGCGCGGCACGTCCGCCTTGTGCTCGAGGCGCACCGCGTAGCGGAAGCCGTCGGCCTGGGCGGCGCGGATGAAGTCCTTCTTGTGCAGCGACTTGTCGCTCGCCGACAGCCGACCCTTGAAGAAGAGCTTCTGCCACTGCTTGACCATGCCGTCGCCGAAGTTGTTGAGCACCATCACCTTGACGGGCAGGTCGTAGGTGGTGGCGGTCTCGAGCTCGCCGATGTTCATGCGGATGCTCGAGTCGCCGTCGATGTCGATCACCAGCCGCTCGGGGCTTGCGATCTGCGCGCCGATGGCCGCGGGCAGGCCGAAGCCCATCGTGCCCATGCTGCCGGAGGTGAGCCACAGGCGCGGGCCGGCGAAATCGCAGTACTGCGCCGCCCACATCTGGTGCTGGCCGACCCCGGTGGAGATGATCGCCTCGCCGCGGGTGTGGCGGTTGAGCTCCTCGAGCACGTAGTAGGGCTGGATCAGCGGGCTCGCGCGGTCGTAGTTCATGGCGTAGCGGCGCTTGAGCTCGGCGAGCTCGGCATGCCACGGGGTGAAGTCGCGCCGGAACTCAACCTGCCGCCCGTGCGCGGTGAGCGCCTCGAGCGCGTGCGCCACGAGCCCGACGTGACTCCACTGCACGCGCTTCACCTTGTTGACCTCGGCGCGGTCCACGTCGAGGTGCGCGATCCGTGTGGCGTTGCGCGCGAACTTGTCGGGCACGCCCGCAACCCGATCGTCGAAGCGCGCGCCCACGGCGATGAGGAAATCGCAGTCGTCGACCGCGTAGTTGGCGAAGGCGGCGCCGTGCATCCCGAGCATGCGCAGCGCGAGCGGCGCGCGGGTGTCGAACGAGCCGATGCCCATGAGGGTGGTCACCACCGGCACGCCGAAGGCCCTCGCGAACTCCCCGAGCGCCGCCGCGGCGTTGCCGTTGATCACCCCGCCGCCGGCGTAGATCAGGGGGCGTTGCGCCTCCCCGAGCATGGCGAAGAAGCGGCCGGCCGCGGCCGCATCGAGCGAGGAGCGGGTGAGCTCGTCGAGCCGCCGGCGGTAGCCGGGGATCGGCAGCAGCCCCTCTCCGCGGAAGGGGCCTTCCCAGTTCTGGACGTCCTTCGGGATGTCGACGACCACGGGTCCGGGGCGCCCGGTGCGGGCGATCTCGAAGGCCGTCCGCACCGTCGCCTCGAGCTTCTCCGGCTCGGTGACGAGGAAAATGTGCTTTGCGACCGCGCCCATCACCGCAGGCACGGGCGCCTCCTGAAAGGCATCCGTCCCGATCGCGGCCCGGGGCACTTGGCCACAAATAACAACAATCGGTACTGAATCTGCCATGCAATCGCGCACCGGCGTAACAGTGTTGGTCGCTCCGGGGCCCGAGGTCACGATGCACACCCCCACCCGGCCGCTCGCACGCGCGTAGCCCGCCGCCATGAAGCCGGCTCCCTGCTCGTTCGCGGGAACGATCAGGGGAATCTGCGGCCGGCGCGCCTGGGCGCACTCCTCGTTGTAGAGGAATACGGCGTCGTAGGTCGGCAGGATCGCCCCGCCGCTATAGCCGAAGATCGCCGTAACCCCCTCGTCGGCGAGCACCTGCATGATCATGCGGGCGCCGCTCATGCGCACCCCGGCCAGCGGGTGGGCCGGCGCGCGGGGCGCAGCGCCGGGGTCGCTCGGGGACGGCGCGCTCATGGAGGGGTCTTGCGAAACCTCTTGGAGGAGTGGGACAGGGACAGAACTTTTGAGCGTAACAGCTTGGGTTCGTGGTGCAAACCTGTGCCGATCCTTTATTCTGAACGGCCTTCTCCCGCCACCGAGGCCAAGCCCAGCGGGCCGCGCGCCCGCCGCGCATCCGCTCCCGACATGCGTCACATCGTCGCAATACTGCTGCAGAACGAAGCCGGGGCCCTCACCCGCGTGGCCGGCCTGTTCTCCACCCGCGGATACAACATCGAGTCGCTGTCGGTGGCCCCTACGGACGACCCGACCGTCTCGCGTCTCACCCTCGTCACCCGCGGCTCGGATGCGGTCATCCAGCAGATCGTCAATCAGCTGAACAAGCTGGTCGATGTCGTGAACGTGCTCGACATGACCCGCGGCCAGCACCTCGAGCGGGAGCTGGTGCTGCTCAAGCTGCGCGTCGATCCGCGCCACACCGACACCGTGCGCGGGCTCGTCGTGCGCAGCGGCGGCCGGGTGCTCGATCCCGCCACCGAGGGCTTCATCGTGGAGCTGACCGCGAGCGAGGCCGAGATCAACACCTTCATCGCCGATCTGGCCCGCAGCGCGCAGCTGCTCGAGGTGGTGCGCAGCGGCGCCCTGGGCATGCCGCGCACGGCGCGCGCCCTGCGGGCCGCGCCGCCTGCGACGGCCGGGGCTTAGGGCGCCGGCGCAGCCGGCAAAAGCCGCGCTTTTTGCCGGCGGTTATCGAAGTGATGTCCGACGAAATCGCTTGCTGCGATTTCGTCCAATTCAACTACAGCGTCAGCACCGTCGAGCCGGTGGTGCGCCGGCCCTCGAGATCGCGGTGCGCCTCCGCCGCCTCCCGCAGCGGGTATTTCTGGCCTATCAGGGTCCGCACCTTGCGCGTGCGCACCGCGGCAAACAGCTCGCGCGCCGCGGACTCGAGCTCGGCGCGCGTGCCGATGTAGTGAAACAGAGTCGGGCGCGTCAGGAAGAGCGAGCCGCGCTTGGAGAGCTCGAGCGGCGCGATCGGCGGCACGGGCCCGGAGGCGTTGCCGAAGGTCACCATCATGCCGCGGCGCCGCAGACAGTCGAGCGATTCCATGAAGGTGTCGCCGCCGACCGCGTCATAGACGACCGCGACGCCGTCGCCCCTGGTGAGCGCCCTGACTCCGCCCACCAGCTCATCGCGCCCGGCGATGAGCACGTGATGGCAGCCGTGCCGGCGCGCCACCTCGGCCTTGGCCTCGCTGCCGACCACGCCGATCACCTTCGCCCCGAGCGCGCGCGCCCACTGACACAGAATCAATCCGACGCCCCCGGCCGCGGCATGCACCAGGATCGGGTCGCCCCGCTGAACGCGATAGGTGCGGCGGATGAGGTACTGCGCCGTCAGGCCCTTGAGCATGAGAGCCGCGGCCTGCTCGTCGGAGATGCCGCGCGGCACCCTGACCAGCCGCTCGGCCGGCACGTTGCGCAGCTCGCTGTAGGCGCCCGGACTCGGCCAGACGTACGCGACCCGCTCGCCGGCCCTGAAGCCGCGCACCCCGCGGCCGAGCGCGGTGATGACTCCGGCGGCTTCGCGGCCGAGGCCGCTCGGGAGCGAGGCGACGGGATAGAGTCCGGTACGGTCGTAGACGTCGATGTAGTTGACGCCGATCGCGTGATGGCGCACCTGCGCCTCGCCGGGACCTGGCTTGCCGGGGTCGACGTCCTCGACGCGCAGGACTTCCGGACCCCCGTACTCGTGGAAGCGGATGGCCGTGGGCATAGCGTCCTAAGGATAGCCCGCGCAGCCGCCGCCACCCAAGCCGGCGCTCGCGCCAACCGCCAGGTTGCACAGCGGGCGAAAGTCACGCCGGCCCGTATTCCACCAGGCTGAGCAAAAGGACGCGGATCGGCGACTTACGCGACGTTCAGCTTGGCGCGAGCTTCGCCCAAAGCCGCACGGGGGAAAGGATCGGCGTGCGCCACACGTACGCAGCCGATGCTCGGCCGGACGGCCGTGCTCCTCGGGATCGCCTGCTTCCTCGTCGCACATCTGGCGCATTAGTCGCGCGCCGATGATCAAAGAGCAGCGTCGTCGGTCTCGCCGGTGCGGATGCGGATGACGCGGTTGATGTCGGTGATGAAGATCTTGCCGTCGCCGACCTTGCCGGTCTTGGCGGCCTTCAGGATCGCCTCGATGACCTGGTCGGCCAGCTCGCTGCGCACGGCGACCTCGATACGGGTCTTCGGTACGAAGTCGACCACATACTCGGCGCCGCGATAGAGCTCGGTGTGGCCCCGCTGGCGCCCGAAGCCCTTCACCTCGGTGACCGTCATTCCCGACACGCCGATGTCCGAGAGCGCCGCCCGCACGTCGTCGAGCTTGAACGGCTTGATGATCGCGGTGATCAGTTTCATGGGGCTTCGGTCTCCATCGCCGTGTGCAGTGCCGTGAATTGTGCAGCTTTCATGCCATGGGCGAAATCTGCGCCCGGACCGCGGCGGGCGGCACTGCCCGGGTGCCGCCGCCTGCCGCGCCTGCACCATCACGGAGCAGCGGTGCGCGCCGAGCGCCCCGCGCTGGTGCGCCAGACCGGCGCGCTCCTGGGATATTCTTCGCGCCGATGTACGAGCGGATCGTGATCGTCGGGGCGGGCCAGGCGGCGGTGCAGGCGGTCGATACACTACGCCGCAGAGGCTTCGCGGGGAAGCTGACGCTGGTCGGCGAGGAGCCCTGGCCGCCCTACCAGCGGCCGCCGCTCTCGAAGAAGTACCTCGCCGGCGCGCTCGAGCGCGAGCGGCTGCTGATCCGGCCTGCGAGCTTTTACGCCGATCACGCCGTGACCACCCACTTCGGCCGGCGCGTCGCCGACATCGCCCCGCGCGAGCGCCACGTGCGCCTCGATGACGGGGTGGTCGTGCCCTTCGACGCGCTCATGCTCGCCACCGGCAGCCGGCCGCGGCGGCTTCCCGTTCCGGGAGCCGACCTCGAGGGCGTGCACTACCTGCGCACCATCACCGACGCCGATCGCATCCGCGCCGATCTCGCGGGCGGGGGGCGGCTCCTGATCGTGGGCGGCGGCTATATCGGGCTCGAGGTCGCGGCCACCGCGCGCGAGCTCGGCGTGGAAGTGACGGTGCTCGAGATGGCCGAGCGCGTCATGAACCGCGTCACCTGCCCGCAGGTCTCGGCATTCTACGAGGCCGAGCACGCGCGCCACGGCGTGCGCATCCGCTGCAACGAGCGCGTGCGGGCCCTGCACGGCGAGGCGCGCAGCGGGCGCGTCAGCAGCGTCCTCACCGAGGAAGGCGGCGAGTATCCGGCGGACGCCGTGCTCATCGGCGTGGGCGTCGCGCCCGCGGACGAGCTCGCCCGCGCCGCCGGCCTCGACTGCGAGAACGGGGTCGTCACGGAAGCGCATTGCCGCACCTCGCACGAGGCGATCTACGCCGCCGGCGACTGCGCCAGCCACCTGAGCCGCCAGTACGGCCGGCATCTGCGCCTCGAGTCGGTCGACAACGCCTTCGAGCAGGGCACGACGGTGGCGCTCAACCTCATGGGCAACGAGACGCTGCACGACAAGCTGCCGTGGTTCTGGTCGGATCAGTTCGATCTCAAGCTCGTCATCGTCGGCGTCGCGCAGGGCTACGACACCGTGGTGATGCGCGGCGCGCCGGCGGCGCGCAGCTTCAGCGCCTGTTATCTGCGCGGCGGCGAGCTGGTCGCCATCGACACGGTCAACGCGCCGAAGGATCAGATGGCGGCGCGCAGGCTGATCGCCTCGCACGCACGGCCGCATCCCGAGAAGCTCGCGGATCCCGCGATCGCGCTCAAGGACACGGTCTGAGGGCCGGCTTCACCGCACGCCCGCGACGCACCTCACCAGAACGTCCAGGTAAGACCGCCCGTCACCAGGTAGGGATTGCCGCCGAGCGCGGCGAAGCGCAGATACTCGGCGCGCACCTCGATGTCGCGGAAGCGGTACATCAGTCCGCCGCCGCCGGCGGCACCGACGCCGGTGCTGTCGACCGGCAGAGGATTCGAGAGCGGCGGACACACACCGCCCTTCGGGCAGGTGCCGACGAGCGTCGTCGCGGTGGTATGGAGCTTCGCGAGCCCGGCCTTCATGTAGAAATCGACGACCGGCGTCGGCAGATAGAGGATGCCGAAGGCTCCCTCGCCCTTGCGGCTCGCGCTGTTGGTCAGCGGGACGTCGGAATTCCGGTAGCTGGACGTTCCGGCCGAATGACCGAAGTTGAGGTACTGCAGCTCGGCCGACAGCTCTGGTGTCGGGCGCCAGCCGGCGATGACCGTGTAGGCGGAGCTGTGGATGCCGAAGCCGCTCACGAGCCCGGTCGAGGCGTCGACCGTCGCCTTGCCGTAGGTGCCGCCGAAATAGAACCCGAGCAGGTCGTCCGCGCGCGCGCCGCGCGCCGCGCTCATCAGCAGCACCGCGCACGCGAGGGTCGCGCCCGCTCCCGATCGCCGCGCATCGCTGCGCCGCTCGCGCATCCCGTTCAACTCCGCTCGGACAGCAACTCGCGACAGCATACAACAAGGGTGTTGGCATCGACCGATGACGCCAAGCGCCGACAAGCGCGCAAGCGTGAGGAGCGTCACAGCCCGGCGGCGTGCGCGCCTTCAGCGCAGCACGACGAGCAGGTCCTTCAGCTCCACCGCCGCGCCCGGCTTCACCAGCACCTCGGCCACCTCGCCCTCGCTCTCGGCGCGCACCGCGGTCTCCATCTTCATCGCCTCGAGCGTCAGCAGCAGGTCGCCGCGCGCGACGCGGGCCCCGACGGCCGCCGCGACCGTGGTCACGGTGCCCGGCATCGGCGCGCCCACCTGGCGGGTGTTGCCCGGCTCGACCTTGCGGGGCGGCGGGCGCTGCGCCACCTGGGTGAGATCGCGCACCCGCACCGAGCGCGGCTGACCGTTCAGCTCGAAGAACACCGTGCGCGTGCCGTCCTCGTGCGCCTCGCTGGTCGCGACGTAGCGCACGATGAGCGTCTTGCCGCGCTCGAGGTCGATGCTGATCTCGTCCCCCGGCTGCATGCCGTAGAAGAACACCGGCGTCGGCAGGAGGCTCGAGTCGCCGTGCTGCAGCCGCTCGCGCGCGTAGTCCTGCCACACCTTCGGATACATGAGGTACGAGGCGAGATCCTCGTCGCTCACCGGGCCGGGCAGCCGCTCGGCGAGCCGGGTGCGCTCGCCATCGAGGTCCACCGGCGGCAGCCGCGCGCCCGGCCGCCCGGTGAGGGGCGCCGCGCCCTTCAGCACCTTGCGCTGCAGCGCCGCCGGGAAGCCGCCGTAGGGCTGGCCGAGCTCCCCGCGGAAGAGCTGCACCACCGACTCGGGGAACGCGACCTCGACGTCGGGATCGAGCAGCTGCTCGCTCGTCAGGCCCGCGGTGACCATGACGAGCGCGAGATCGCCCACCGCCTTGGAAGTCGGGGTCACCTTGATGATGTCGCCGCAGGCCAGGTTGACCTCGGCGTAGGCGCGGGCCACCTCCGGCCAGCGCGCCTCGCTGATGCCGAGCGCGCGCGCCTGCTCGCGCAGGTTGGTGTACTGGCCGCCGGGCATGCCGTGCACGTAGACCTCGGAGGCCCCGGCGCGCACGTCGCTCTCGAAGGCGACGTACAGGCGGCGCACCTGCTCCCAGTAGGAGGAGAGGGTGCGCAGGTGCCCGGCGTCGAGCCCGGCATCGCGCGGCCCGTGGCGCAGCGCCTCGACGATCGAGCCGAGGTTCGGCTGCGAAGTGAGCCCGGAGAGGGCGTCGATCGCGCCGTCGACCGCATCCGCGCCCGCCTCGATCGCCGCCAGCACGCTCGCCGCGCCGATGCCGCTCGTGTCGTGGGTGTGGAAGTGCAGCGGGAGCCCCGTCTCCTCCTTGAGCGCCTGCACCAGCGTGTGCGCGGCGCGCGGCCGGATGAGGCCCCCCATGTCCTTGATGCCGAGGACGTGAGTGCCCGCGGCCTTGAGCTCGCGCGCCAGCTTCAGGTAGTAGTCGAGCGTGTACTTCTTCTCGTGCGGGTCGCCCAGGTTTCCCGTGTAGCAGATCGCCGCCTCGCACAGCTTCCCCGACTCGAGCACCGCGTCGATCGCGACGCGCATGTTCTCGACCCAGTTGAGGCAATCGAAGATGCGGAACACGTCGATGCCGTTCGCCGCGGCGCGCGCGATGAAGAAGCGCAGCACGTTGTCGGGGTAGTTGGCGTAGCCGACCGCGTTCGCCGAGCGCAGCAGCATCTGCAGCAGGATGTTGGGAATGCGCTCGCGCAGCTGCGTGAGGCGCTCCCAGGGGTCCTCGCGCAGGAACCGCAGCGCCACGTCGAAGGTCGCCCCGCCCCAGCACTCGAGCGAGAAGAGCTGCGGCGCGAGGCTCGCGTAGGCGGGCGCAATGGCCACGAGATCGGCGGTGCGCAGCCGCGTGGCGAGCAGCGACTGGTGCGCATCGCGCATCGCGGTGTCGGTGAGCAGCACGCGCTGCTCACCGAGCATCCAGTGTGCGAAGCGCGCAGGCCCGAGCTCCTCGAGCTTCTGCTTCGTGCCCGGCGCCGGCGGCGGCAGGGTCGTCAGCGGCAGCTGCGGCTGCGCGAAGTGCGCCGGACGCGGGCGGCCTTTGACCTCCGGATTGCCGTTGACGATGGTGGCGCCGATGCCGGTGAGGAGGCGCGTGGCGCGGTCGCGCTTCCGGGGCCAGCGGTAGAGCTCCGGCGTCTCGTCGATGAAGCGTGTGGTGTACTCGCCGCGCGCGAAGCGCGGATGGGTGATCAGCTGGTCGAGGAAGCGCAGGTTCGTGACCACGCCGCGGATGCGGAACTCCCACAGCGCCCGGTGCATGCGCGCGATGGTCTCCTCGGGCGTCGGCGCCCAGGCGGTCACCTTGACCAGCAGCGAATCGTACGAGCGCGTGATGATCGCGCCGGTGTAGGCGGTGCCGGCGTCGAGGCGGATGCCGAAGCCCGCGGGGCTGCGGTAGGCGGTGATCTTGCCGTAGTCCGGGATGAAGTTGTTCTCCGGGTCCTCGGTGGTGATGCGGCACTGGAGTGCATGGCCCGACACCCGGATCTCGTCCTGCGGCGGCACGCCGCTCTCGGGCGTGCCGATGCGCGCCCCGCCGGCGATGCGGATCTGCGCCTTGACGAGATCGATGCCGGTGACCTCCTCGGTCACGGTGTGCTCGACCTGAATGCGCGGATTCACCTCGATGAAGTAGCAGCTTCCGGAAGTCGCGTCCTCGAGGAACTCGACCGTGCCCGCGTTCACGTAGCGCGCCGCGCGGCCGATGGCGAGCGCCGCCGCGGTGAGCCCGGCGCGCTGTGCATCGCTGAGAAACACCGCCGGCGCGCGCTCCACCACCTTCTGGTTGCGCCGCTGCATGCTGCAGTCGCGCTCGCAGAGGTGCACGAGGTTGCCGTAGTGGTCGCCTAAGATCTGCACCTCGACGTGGCGCGCACGCCGCACGAGCTTCTCGAGATAGACCTCGTCGTTGCCGAAGGCGGCGAGCGCCTCGCGCCGCGCGAGCGGCAGCAGCTCCTTGAGCTGCGCCTCGTCTTCCACGGCGCGCGTGCCGCGGCCGCCGCCGCCCCAGCTCGCCTTGACCATCACCGGGTAGCCGATGCTGCGCGCCAGGCGCGCGCATTCCGCGAGATCCGCCGGCAGCGGCCCGGTGGCCGGCATCACCGCGACGCCGGCCGAGACCGCCAGCCCACGCGCCGTGATCTTGTTGCCGAGCGCCTCCATGGTTGCGGGCTCGGGCCCGATGAAGAGGATGCCGGCCGCGGCACAGGCGCGCGCGAGCCCGGGGTTCTCGGAGAGCAGGCCGTAGCCCGGGTGGATGGCATCCACCTGCGCCTCGCGCGCGATCCTCAGGACCTCCGCGATGTCGAGGTAGGCCTCGACGGGCTTGCGGTGCCGCCCCACCAGGTACGCCTCGTCCGCCTTGGTGCGGTGAAGCGAGAAGCGATCCTCCTGCGAGTAGATCGCGACGGTGCGCACCCCGAGCTCGGTCGCCGCCCGCATGACGCGGATGGCGATCTCGCCCCGGTTGGCGACCAGGATGCTGCGTATCCGCTGCGACGTGGCGGCTTTCACCTTAAGATCTGCTGCAGGAAGGTTCCCAGAGGGCCGTGGTGCGCACGTGCCGCGCACCTTCTTCGATCATAGCCGCTTTGGGGAAGATCATGTCGCGCCCGCACACCCGCTTACTCATCAGCCTCGCGCTCACCGCCGCCGCCGCGCTGCTGCGTGCCGCGCCGCTGCCGGCCGCCGAGCACCCGCTCGTCATCGTCATCCACGGCGGCGCCGGCGTCATCGAGCGCGCGCACATGACGGCCGAGCGCGAGGCGTCCTTCCGCACGGGGCTCTCGGCGGCGCTCGATGCGGGCTATGCGGTTCTCGAGCACGGCGGCTCGAGCCTCGATGCGGTGGGGGCCGCGATCCGCACCATGGAGGACGATCCGCAGTTCAACGCCGGCCGCGGCGCGGTGCTCAACCACGACGGGATGTGCGAGCTCGACGCCGCCATCATGGACGGCTCGGCGGGCCGTGCCGGGGCGGTGGCCGAGCTGCACCACGTGAAGAACCCGATCGATCTGGCGCGCCTCGTCATGGACAAGTCGCCGCACGTGCTGCTCGTCGGCGCGGGCGCCGAGGAGTTCGCGCTCGAGCAGGGCGTGGTGCTCGTGCCCGCGAGCTACTTCGTTACTGCGCAGCGCGTGCGCGAGCTCGAGCAGGAGAAGCGCAGCGCAGCCTCGCGGCCGACCGCGCCGCTGCCGGTCCGGCCGCAGGCCCCCGGGGGCATGGGGACGGTCGGCGCCGTGGCGCTCGACGCCCAGGGCCGTCTCGCCGCCGGCACCTCGACCGGCGGGATCACCAACAAGCTCTACGGGCGCGTGGGCGATACGCCGATCATCGGCGCCGGCACCTACGCCAGCGAGTCGTGTGCCGTGTCCGGCACGGGCCAGGGCGAGTTCTACATCCGCCAGGTGGTCGCCTACGACATCTGCGCCATGGTGAAATACCAGCACCTGTCGCTCGCGCAGGCGGTCGACACCATGATGCACGACAAGCTCAAGCGCACCGGCGGCGAGGGCGGGGTGATCGCGCTCGACCGCGACGGCAACTACGCCATGGATTTCAACAGCCCCGGGATGCACCGCGGAGTGCGCGATTCGCGCGGGCGCCGCGAAATCGCCATGTACCGCGACGCCAACTGACGGCCGGAGGAGTCGGAATGTATGCCATCGCCATTCACGGCGGCGCGGGCGCGGTGCCGCGCGCCACGCTCTCGCCCGAGCGCGAGCAGCGCTACCGCGCCGGCCTCGAGGCCGCGCTCGACGGCGGCTACGCGGTGCTCGAGCGTGGCGGCTCGAGTCTCGATGCGGTGACGGCCGCGGTACGCATCCTCGAGGACGACCCCTCCTTCAACGCCGGGCGCGGCGCGGCGCTCACCCGCGAGGGCGCCGCCGAGCTCGACGCGGCCCTCATGGACGGCCGCCGGCAGCGCGCCGGCGCGGTCGCCTGCGTGCGCCACATCAAGAACCCCGTAGAGCTCGCGCGCCGGGTGATGGAGAAGTCGCGCCACGTGCTGCTGGTCGGGGGCGGCGCCGAGGAGTTCGCGCTCGAGGAAGGCTTCGGCCTCGTGCCCAACCTCTACTTCCGCACCCCCGAGCGCCTCAGTCAGCTCGAGCACGAGCAACGCGGCGAGCGGGTCTCGGATCTGGTGCCCCCCGCGCACGGCACGGTCGGCGCGGTGGCGCGCGACCGCGACGGCAATCTCGCGGCCGCCACCTCCACCGGCGGGCTGACCGACAAGCGTCCCGGGCGCGTCGGCGACTCGCCCATCATCGGCGCCGGCACCTACGCCAAGAACGGCGTCTGCGCGGTATCGGCCACCGGCCACGGCGAATACTTCATCCGCGCCGTGGCCGCGCACCACGTGTGCGCGGCGGTCGAGTATCGGGGCCTCAGCCTCGAGCTTGCGATGCGCGAGCTGCTGCACGATATTCTGCGCGGCCTCGGCGGCGACGGCGGCCTGATCGGCATCGACCGCGATGGGCACATCGTCATGGACTTCAGCACCGAGGGCATGTATCGCGGCGCGCGCGACTCGACCGGCCGCAGCGAGATCGCCATCTACTAGCCGCAGGACACCAACCGGAATCGCATCATGAAAACCTACCGCGGATTGCTCTTTTCACTGCTGGCGGCGCTCGGCACGGTGCGTGCCGAGGCCGCGCCGGCCTGGACCGAGGGGCGCGACTACGTCGTGCTCAACCAGCCGCAGCCCACCCACGTCGCGCCCGGCAAGGTCGAGGTGCTCGAGGTGTTCTCCTACGGCTGTCCGGCGTGCAACAGCTTCCAGCCGACCATGGAGCTTCTGAAGAAGAGCCTGCCGCCGGACGCGCAGCTCGCCTACCTGCCCGCCGCATTCAACAAGGCCGAGAGCTGGCCGATGTTCCAGCGCGCCTACTTCGCCGCGCAGGCGCTCGGCATCGCCGAGCGCACCCATCAGCTCATGTTCGATGCAGTGTGGAAAACCGGCGAGCTCGCCAACATCGACAGCCAGACGCACAGCCTGAAGAGCCCGCAGCCGACGCTCGAGCAGGCCGCGAAGGCCTACGCGCGCTGGACCGGGGTGAAGCCCGACGATTTCCTGGCGATGGCCAGATCCTTCACTATCGACGGCCGTATGCGCGCCGCCGATGAGCAGGTCATGGCCATGCAGGTGCCCGGTACGCCCTGCATCGTCGTCGCCGGGCGCTACCGGATCGCCGACAGCATCCGTGCGGCCGATCAGCTCATCCCGCTGGTGCGCTTCCTGGCAGCCAGGGAGAGCGCGCACTGACACGGCCGCGGAAGGCACTCGGCGGACGCCCCTCCCAGCGCGCCCACACGCGCCGCAGCTGCTGCGCCGAGCCGAAGCCGGCGCGCGCCGCGACCCGCTCGAGGTCGAGCCGGCTCTCCGTCACGAGCTGCCTGGCGAAGGCGAAACGGATGAGCTGCACGTAGTCGAGGGGCGAGCAGCGCGCGTGCTCGGCGAACAGGCGCGCGAGGTTGCGCGTCCCGGTGCAGGCCACCGCCGCCAGCTGCGCCGAGCTCCAGGCGGCGGCCGGATCGCGCGCCACCGCATCCTGCACCCGATGAACCGCCGGGTGCAGGTGGTTGCGGTGCATGACCCAGGGTGAGAAAGCGGGATCGGTGCCGGCGCGGCGCAGATACACGACCAGGCTGCGCGCGACGCCGGCCGCCACTGCGGGCCCGAGCTGGCGCCCGATCACGTGCAGCGCTAGATCGAGCCCGGCGGTGACGCCGGCGCTCGTGGTCACCGTCCCGTCCTCGACGAAGATGCGGTTCTCGAGCACGCGGGCGCGCGGCTCGACGCTTCTCAGCTCCCCGATGTGCTCGTGATGGGTGGTGCACTCGCGCCCGGCGAGGAGTCCCGCGTGGCCGGCCAGCACGCTCCCGGTGCACACGCACAGGAGCTCCGCCTCCGCGGCGGCTCCCGAGCGCAGCCAGGCGATCGCGCGCCGCGTCGCCGGCTCCTGGCTGTCGACGGCGGCGCCGGCGATGCCCGTCAGAACCAGGAGCGCGCCCGGGGGCAGCGCCGCGGGCAGCGGCTCGAGCGCGCCGAGGGTGAGTCCGGCGGCGGCCGTCAGGCTCGGCTGCGGCGCCACGAAGCGCAGCCGGTAGCTGCCCGGCACGCGGCGCTCGGCGCTGCGGAATGCATCCGCCGGGCCGGCGACGTCGAGCAGCACGACGTTCGGCAGCAGCAGGAACACCACTTCGCGCACGGCTGCCCGGCTCAGCCGAGCGCGTCCGCGCTCGACACGATGCGCGCGAAGCGCCCGTCGAGCACCAGCTCGGTGCGCTCGCGGATCTCGGGCGCGGAGACCTCCCGTCCTGAGCGCGTGCGCATGGGGAAGGTGAGAGTCGCATCCGTCACGTAGCGCACGCTGAAGCCGAGGTCGGAGGCGTGGCGTGCGGTGGTCTCGCAGCATTGCTCGGTGCGGATTCCGGTAATGAGCAGCTCGCCGATGCCGCGCGCGCGCAGCCACTTCTCGAGCGTGCCGCCGCCCGCATCGGTGCCGAAGAGCGCCGAGTGCACCTGCTTGTGGAACACCGCGTCGGCATGCAAAGCGAGCTCGGGCATCGCGCGCACGAAGCCGGAGGCGGCCGTGAAGGGGTTCGCGGGGTCGTCGCCGGGCTCGCGGTGCAACACCTGTACGACCGGGATGCCGCGTTCGGGTGCGCGATCGATCAGGGACTGCACGTTGGCGAGGAATGCCGGCAGCTCCTCGGCGCGGAAGTACGGCCGCTGGCGGAAGGATTCCTGGACATCGATGACGAGCAGTGCCTGTTTCATGGGGATCGATCCTCGGCTGCGATTTATAATCGGCAATATCTTGGAGCAGCACCCGCGGCTCCGCCACCGATACCGCGGACGCCCACCGGTCAGAAACGGACAAGTCCTGGCGCGCTGCCGGGGGCGCCATGCGCCTCACCCGCGCGCTCTTGCTGCGCGCGTCCGCGACTACCGCCGGTGGGCGGCGAGGCTAAACTAGGCGAAAGCACCGGCGGCGCCCCGCGCCGGCCTGCGAAGAACTACAAGCTCCAGGGAGAAGAACGCCATGATGTGCTCAAAGCCCGGTATCCCGTTCCTCGCCTCGCTCGCCCTGTCGGGACTCGGCGCCTGCGCGCTGGCGTGGGCGGCCGATCAGCCGCCGCCCGAGATCCCCACCTGCGACAAGAAGATCGGCACGCTCGCGGTGACCGAGCCCGAGAACAAGTGGTGGCTCGCCTACAACCTCGACTCTCCCGAGGCCCTGATCAAGGTGTTCGTGTCGCAGTCGAAGTGCTTCACGCTGCTCGACCGCGGCAAGGGCCTCGCAGCTGCGCAGCAGGAGCGCGCCCTCGCCGGTGCGGGCGAGATGCGCGGCGGCTCGAACATCGGCAAGGGCCAGATGAAGGCGGCCGACTACGTGCTGGTGCCGGACGTCGTCACCAAGAACGCAAACTCCGGCGCCCAGCGGGTCGGCGCCCTCGTCGGCGCATTACTGCCGCACGGCGTCGGGGCAATGGCCGGCGGCATCAGCCTCAAGAGCAAGACGGCCGACGTGGTGCTGACGCTCACCGACGTGCGCTCCACCGAGCAGGTGGCGCTCGAGGAGGGACATGCCAAAAAGACCGACCTCGGCTGGGGCGCGGGCGGCGGTGCGTTCTTCGGCGGTTTCGCCGCCGCCGGCGCGAGCAGCTACGCCAACACCGAGATCGGCCAGGTCGTGACCATGGCCTACCTCGACTCGTACACCAAGCTGGTGAACGACATCAAGGGCATGACCCTCAACGCCAAGGCCGACAACGTCTCGCAGTCGGTGACCATGGCGAAGCCCGGCAAGATGTACACCGCGGCCGACATCAAGTCCAAGGTGGTACGCGACCTCGATCCCGGCATGACGCTCTATCCGAGCGGCGACAAGAACGGCATCTGGTGGAAAGTCACGGACGAGCTGGGGAACGAGGGCTGGGTGCCGTCGACATTGTTCCAGCTGGCGAGGTAAGGCGGCGCGCGCGCCCGGGCGGGGCCGCCGCGCATCCCGCGGCCGGCGCCGCGGGCACCGGCCCG
>DASYYF010000029.1:0-1809 GCA_035934055.1 Steroidobacteraceae bacterium
TTGAATGGCGATGACCGGCGTGCCGCTCTCGCGCTTGAGCTGCAGGTCCACGATCCCCCTGACCCCCTTGAGCGCGGCGGCGACCCGCGCGCCGGTCGCATCGAGGACGTCGAGATCGTCGCCGAACACTTTGATGGCGACCTGGGCGGTCTCGCCGCTCAGGCTCTCGCTGATGCGATCGCCGAGGAACGTGACCACCTCGCTCTGGATGCCGGGATAGCGCTCGAGAATGCCGCGCAGCTCCTGCTGCGCGGCGCTCTCGTCGACGTGCGCGTCGGGCTTGAACTCCACGTGGAACTCGCTGCGGTGCGGGCCCCAGGTATCCTCGCCCAGCTCGGCGCGCCCGACCTGCTGCTCGATGGTCTTGACGTACGGGAGTGAGAGCACGTCGGCGCTGATGCGCTCGCCGAGGCTCAGCATCTCATCCAGCGAGGTCCCGGGAATGGAGCTCGAGACCTGCAGCACGAAATGGCCCTCGCGAAAGTCCGGCATGAACGTGCCGCCGAGGAAGGGCAGCGCGCCCGCCGCGCCGACCACCAGTGCGATCAGAACCAGCCCCGTGAGCTTCAGGTGCGCGTCCACGTACTGCACCGCGCGCCGCTGCCACACCTTGAGGGTCTGCAGCCAGTGCGCCTCGGCCCGGGCTTCGTGACGGTGCAGCAGCAGCGCGCACAGCGCGGGCGTCGAGGTCATCGCGACCAGGAGCGAGGCGACTACGGCGCCTATGAAGGCGAGCGCCAGCGGCCCGACGAAGCGTCCCTGCACGCTGGAGGTGAACAGCTCGGGGAGGAACACGACCACCACCACCACGGTGGCGTAGATCACCGGCCCGCGCACCTCGAGCGAGGCCTCGCGGATGATCTCGAGCCGTGGCCCGGGTGAGTCCAGGTGCGTGTTCTCGCGCAGCCGCCGCAGGATGTTCTCGATCCCGATGATCGCATCGTCGACCAGCACGCCGAGCGCCACGGCGAATCCGCCCATGGTCATGGTATTGAGCGTGAGACCGAAGCGGTCGAGCACGGCGACCGCCGCGAGCAGCGACAGCGGAATGGCGCTGAAGGCGATGAGCGCGACGCGGAAGTCGCGCAGGAACAGATACAGCACCGCGAGGATCAGCAGCGCGGCGAGCGCCAGCGACTCTTCCAGGTTGCCGAGCGCCCGCTCGATGAAATTGGCGGGCCGGTGCAGCGCGGGGTACAGCGTGATTCCCTGTGCCTTGAGCGCCGGCTCGAGGTCGGCCAGCGCCCGCTCGAGTGCCAGGGTGACGCTGAGCGTGTTGGCACCGTACTGGCTCGCGAGCGACAGCATCACGCCGGGCCTGCCCATGATGAGCGCATCGCCCGAGCGCAGGGCGGGCGCGACTTGCACCTCGGCCACGTCGCGCAGCGACAGCGGCGTGCCGCCGCGCATGGCGATCACCGCGGCGCCGAGCGCTTCCGTATCGGGCTCGGGCGTCGGCGACTTGATGAGCACGCGCTGCGCGAAGGTGTCGATGAAGCCGGCGCCGCGCAGCGGCAGCGCGGTGCGGGCCGCATCCGCCACCTCGTTGAGGGTAATGCCGTAACTGGCGAGTTTGCGCATGTCCGGCAGGATATGGATCTGCCGCACGTTGCCGCCGAAGACTATGACGTGTGCGACGCCCGGCACCGCGAGCAGCCGCGGCGTGATCACCCAGTCGGCGAGGTCGCGCAGCGTGTAGGCATCGGCCCTGTCCGACAGCAGCCCGATCTTGAGCAGATCCATGGTGCTCGACACGAGCGGCGACAGCTTCGGCGTGCCGACTCCGGCGGGCAGGCTGCTGCCGAGCTC
>DASYYF010000030.1:0-29561 GCA_035934055.1 Steroidobacteraceae bacterium
AGCTGCACCCGCACCCGCGCCCGCCGCACCCGTGCCCGCCGCACCCGTGCCCGCCGCAGCAGCGCCCGCCGCGCCGGTCGCGGCGCCCTTCGACGTGCACCGGCCGGAGATTGCCCAGTGGATCGAGGAAGTCGTGAGCCACGACGGGTGGAGCCGCAAGTCGGTGGCGGCGCTGATTGCGCAGGCGCAGCCGCAGCCGAAAGTCCTCGACATCATGACCCGGCCGCTCGAGCGCGTCGCGCCCTGGTGGGAGTACCGCGAGCGCTTCATCACCCAGGAGCGCATCGACAAGGGCGTCCGGCTGTGGCTCGATCACGCCAAAGAGCTCGAGCGCATCTCCGCCGAATACCACGTGCCGCCGGAGTACCTCGTGGCGATCGTCGGCGTCGAGACCTTCTACGGACGCCAGACCTGCCGCTACCGGGTGCTGGATGCGCTCGCGACGCTCGCGTTCGACTATCCGCCGCGCGCCACGTACTTCCGCGGCGAGCTCGAGCAGTTCCTCCTCCTCACGAAGGAGAGCAAGCTCGATCCGCTCACCACCTGCGGCTCCTACGCAGGCGCCATGGGAGTGCCGCAGTTCATGCCCTCGGTCTACCGCCGTTACGCGGTGGACGCGGACAGCGACAAGAAGCGCGACCTGTGGGGCAGCTGGGACGATATCCTGGCGAGCGTCGCGAACTATCTGCACGAATGGGGCTGGACGCCCGGAGCGCCCGTGCTGGCCGAGACCACGCTCGATCCCGACCCGAGCTTTCAGATCGAGCCCCACAACCTCGACCTCAATGAGACCGTCGCCTCCCTCGGCGCGCACGGCATCAAGATCGAGGCCGACGTCCCGCCCGATACCCCCGTGGTGCTGATCTCGGCGGAGCAGCGCGACGGACCCGCGTACCGGGTCGGGTTCCATAACTTCTACGTCATCACCCGCTACAACCACAGCGCGCGCTACGCCATGACCGTGTACGACCTCGCGACCGCCCTCGCAGCGCGCATGCACGCGATGCAGCCGTGACGAGCGTGCTGCGCCGGCTGCCCCCGGCCCGCGCGAGTGCCGCGGCACTGCTCGCACTCGCGCTCGCCGCCTGCGCCACCACCGCACACCGCGTCCCTGCGCCGGCGCCCGGACCCGTCCCGGTGCCGCCGCCGCCCGCCGACATCGCCAGGATTCCCGACGCCGTGCCGCGCGCCGAGCCGCGCAGCCTGCACGGCAACCCGCCCTTCTACGATGAGCTCGGCCGGCGCTACTTCGTGCTGCCTTCCGCGGCGGGCTACGACGAGCGCGGCGTCGCCTCCTGGTACGGGCCCACCTTTCACGGCGGCAACACCTCGAGCGGCGAGCCTTACAACATGTACGGCATGACGGCCGCGCACAGGACCTTGCCGCTGCCGACCTACGCGCGCGTCACCAACCTCGTCAACGGCAGGAGCGTCGTGGTGCGCATCAACGACCGCGGCCCGTTCGTCGCCAACCGCATCATCGACCTCTCGTATACGGCGGCGGCGAAGCTCGACATGCTGCGCGAGGGTACCGCGTGGGTGGAGGTGCGGGCGCTCACCCCCGGAGCGCCCGAGGTGCCGGCGCAGACGGCGGCGGCTCCGGCGCAAGCGCGGACGCAGGCGGTGAGCCCGCCGCCCGCATCGCCCGCGCTTCCCCTGCTGTACGTGCAGACCGGCGCCTTCGCCGATCCCGCCAACGCCGAGCGCGAGCTCGGGCGGCTGCATGCCGCGGGGCTCGCGAGCGCCTTCGTGATCCCGCCGCCCGAGGGGTCGCAGCTCTACCGCGTGCGCGTCGGCCCCGTCGGCAGCGTCGCGGAGTTCGATGCGCTCGCCGCGCGGCTCGCCGCTCTCGGCATTCCCGACGCCCGCCTGGTGACCGACTGAGCTAGACTTTGCGGTTTGCACGCAACGGAAGGAGCCCGCCGTGACAGGTATGCGTCTCGCCCTTTCCTGCGCGGTGCTGGCGCTCGCGGCCGCCGTGCCGCTCGCAGCGCGCGCCGCCACCGCGCCGATCCCCGCGCCGCCGGGGGTCAATGCCCGCGCCTGGCTGCTGGTCGATCACTTCACGGGCAAGGTGCTCGCCGAGCGCAACGCCGATGCGCGCGAGGAGCCGGCGAGCCTCACCAAGCTCATGACCGCCTACGTGGTATTCCAGGCGCTCACCGAGGGCCGCCTGAAGCTCACCGACCAGGCGACGATCAGCAAGCACGCCTGGAAGGCGGAGGGCTCGCGCACCTTCGTGCAGGTCGGCACGCAGATCCCGGTCGACATCCTCATCAAGGGCATGATCGTGCAGTCGGGCAACGACGCCACCATCGCCCTCGCCGAGAAGCTCGGCGGCACCGAGGACGCTTTCGCGCAGGTGATGAACGAGTACGCGCGGCGGCTCGGGATGAAGGGCAGTCATTTCGTCAACAGCGACGGGCTGCCGGCGCCGGACCACTACACCACCGCCCGCGACATGGCGACGCTCGCCAGCGCGCTCATCCGCCAGTTCCCCCAGTACTACGGCCTCTTCAGCCTGCGCGAGTTCATGTGGAATAACATCCGCCAGGGCAACCGCAATACCCTGCTCGGCAAGGACCCTTCCGTCGACGGGCTGAAGACCGGACACACGGAGGCCGCAGGCTTCTGCCTGGTGAGCTCCGCAAATCGCGACGGTATGCGCCTCATATCGGTGGTGATGGGCGCGCCGAGCGAGCGGGCACGCGAGGAGGCGAGCGCGGCGCTGCTCAGCTACGGCTACACCTTCTTCGAGTCGTTCCGCGTCAAGACCGCGGGCGCGACCGTGCTCAAGCCGCGCGTATACAAGGCGGCGGAGGAGTTCGCCGCCGTCGGCGTGCCGGCCGACGTGTACGCACTGGTGCCGCGCGGACAGGGCACCTCCCTCACCACCACGGCGCGCCTCGACCACGAGCCGCTGATCGCGCCGCTCGCCCCGGGCGAGCGTCTCGGCGAGCTCACCGTCACGGACGGCGCGGGCGAAGTGGTGACGCGCGCGCCGCTCGTGTCGCTCGCGGCGGTGCCGCAGGGGGGCCTGTGGACCCGCATGGTGGACACGATCACGCTGTGGTTCCGCAAGAAGTGACCGCCGCGCCTTGAGCAAAGGATCCCCATGGCCGAGCCGCTCCCCCTCTGTTATCTGAACGGCAGCTACCTGCCCCTGAAGGAGGCGCGCGTCTCCCCGCTCGACCGCGGCTTCCTGTACGCCGACGGGGTCTACGAGGTGATGCCGGTGTACGGCGGGAGGCCGTTCCGCTTCGCGGCGCACGCCGACCGCCTGACGCGCAGCCTCGGTGCGCTGCGCATGGAGGATCCGCATACACGCCCCGAGTGGCGCGCGATTCTCGGCGCGCTGGTCGAGCGCAACGGCGGCGGCGACATCTACGTCTACTGGCAGGTGACGCGCGGCGCGCAGAACGGCCGCACGCATGCGCCGCTGCCGGACATTCCGCGCACCGTGTTCGCCTTTTGCGCCCCGCTGCCGCCGATCACCGCCGAGCAGCTCGCCGCCGGCGCCGCGTGCATCACCGCTGCCGACACCCGCTGGGCGCGCTGCGACGTCAAGTCGGTGGCGCTGCTCGCCAACGTGCTGCTGCGCCAGGAATCGATCGACGCCGGCGCCGCCGAGACCATCCTGCTGCGCGACGGGGAGCTCACCGAGGCGTCGGCCTCCGCGGTGCACGTGGTGGTGGGGCGCGAGCTTCTCACGCCCCCCAACTCGCGCCGCATCCTGCCCGGCACCACGCGCAGCGTGGTGGAGGAGATGGCGACCCGCGCGGCGCTCCCGTGGCGCTCCGCGCCGGTCAGCGCCGCACAGCTGCGCGATGCCGATGAGATCTGGATCTCCGCCGCCACGCGCGAGGTGCAGGCGGTCACGCGCCTCGACGGACGGCCGGTGGGCTCGGGCAAGCCCGGGCCGCACTGGCGGGCGGTCTACGAGGAGCTGCAGCGCTACAAGCGCGAGCTCGCCGGGACGCCGTGGTAGCTCTCAAGGCGGCCTCGAGGGCTCGACGATGATTCGCGCGCCGCGGCGGTAGGTCCAGTAGGCATCCGCCCAGTCGATCAGCACCACCAGGCGGTTGCGAAAGCCGATCAGGAAGTACACGTGGGCGAGCAGCCAGAACCACCAGGCGAGGAGCCCCGTCAGCCGCACGCGGCCGAGGGCGACCACCGCGGCCCCGCGGCCGATCGTCGCCAGCAGGCCCTGATCGCGGTACCGGAAGCGCGCTGACGGCCGGCCGGCGAGCCGCGCGCATATCGACGCGGCGGCATGCACCCCCATCTGCTTGGCCGCGGGCGCAATGCCCGGGACGGGGCCGTGTGCCGCGCTCACCGCCGCAAGATCTCCCGCCACGAAGATGCTCGGGCAGCCCGGCACGCTGAGATCGTCGGCGACGAGCACGCGCCCGGCACGATCGACGGGCACCCCCAGGGCTCGTCCCAACGGAGACGCCGTGACTCCGGCCGCCCAGATGACCGTGCGCGTGCGGATGGTCTCCTCACCGAGCCGCACGTCGGAGGCGCTGATCGCGGTGACGGGCGAGTTGGTCCGGACCGTCACGCCGAGTCGCGCGAGCTGCCGGCGAGCGCTGTCGGAGAGAGCCGCGGGAAACGCCGGCAGGATGCGCGGGCCGGCCTCCACCAGGAGCACCTGCGCCGTGCGCGGGTCGATGCGGCGGAACTCGCGCTTGAGCGTATGCCGGGCAATCTCCGCGAGCGTCCCGGCCAGCTCGACGCCGGTCGGCCCGCCGCCCACGATCACGAAGGTGAGCCACGTGCGGGCGTCCTCTTCCGAGGTGCTGCTTTCCGCGCGCTCGAACGCGCTCAGGAAGTGCGCGCGCATGCGCAGTGCGTCCGCCAGCGTCTTCAGGCCCGGCGCGTACCCGGCCCAGTCCTCGTGGCCGAAGTACGCATGCGAGACGCCCGGCGCCAGAATCAGGTAATCGTAGGCGTAACGGCAGCCGTCCGCGATCACGGCCGCCGCCGCCTTGTCGATCTCGGTCACGGTTCCCAACTGGACCGTCACATTGCGCTGGCGGCGCAGGATGTGCCGCAGCGGGGCGGCTATCGACGGCGCGGCGAGCCCCGCGGTGGCGACCTGGTAGAGCAGCGGCTGAAACAGGTGGTGGTTGCAGCGGTCGATGAGCGTGATATCGACCGGCGCGCTCGCGAGCGCCCTCACCGCCCACAGCCCGGCGAACCCGCCGCCGACGACCACTACCCTCGCTGTTGGTGCCGTGCCCCGCATCAACCGCTGAAATATCACGAAGCACGGCGGAGGAACAGCGCCGCGAAGCAGCTCAGCTGACGGGCCGGGCGTCAGGTAGCATCCTCACCATGTCCATCACCCTGGAGCAGATAACCAAGCGCTACGGCGGCGTCCCGGTCGTCAACGACGTGTCGCTCCACATAGGCGACGGGGAGTTTTTCGTGCTGCTCGGACCGAGCGGCAGCGGCAAGAGCACGCTGCTGCGCGCCATCGCCGGTCTCACCGCGGTGGATCACGGGCGCATCGCGCTCCACGGCCGCGATGTCACCCGCGTCGCGGCGCGCAAGCGCGGGGTCGGGCTGGTGTTCCAGAACTACGCGCTGTTCCGCCACATGACCGTGGCCGACAACATCGAGTTTGCGCTGCGCGTGCGGCACATGCGCGCCCGCCGCCGCCGCGAACGCCGCCAGGAGCTGCTGCGGCTGGTGTCGCTCGTTGGTCTGGACGACCGGCTGCCGGCGCAGCTGTCGGGCGGCCAGCAGCAGCGGGTGGCGGTGGCGCGCGCCCTGGCCCATGAGCCCGAGGTGCTGCTGCTCGACGAGCCCTTCGGCGCTCTCGATGCCAAGATCCGCGAGGAGCTGCGGCGCACCATCCGCGAGGTGCAGCGCGAGCTTGGCATCACGACCGTGCTGGTGACGCACGACCAGGAGGAGGCGTTCGCCATGGCGGACCGCATCGGGATCATGAATCTCGGGCGGCTGCTCGAGAGCGGCGCGCCGCACGAGCTCTACTCGCGCCCGGCGACGCGCTTCGTCGCCACCTTCCTCGGCGCGGCGAATCTCTTCCTGGCGCGCAGCAGCGCCGGCAGCATCCAGCTGGGCGCCGCCACCGTGGCGGCGGGCGAGCCGCCCTCCGACGCGCGCGAGCACGAGGTGGTCGCGGTGGTGCGTCCCGAGGAGGTGGCGGTGGCCGCCACGCGCGCCGCGCTCGGGCCCGCTTTCGTCGGGGCGGGCGTGGTCGATGAGATGGTGTTCAGCGGCGCGCTCGAGCGGCTGCGGGTACGGCTCGAGAACGGAGCGGCGGCGCCGCTGCTCGCCACCGCCGACGGCGCCGCCGCCACCTGTCTCGAGGTCACCCGCACCCAGCACGAGCAGCGCGCGTTCGCGCTGCGTGCCGGGCAGAGCGTCGCCATCGGCGTGCGGCGCGTGCACGTACTGCCGACGCCGCTGTCGAGCTTCGCTGCGTGCGCCGCGAGTGCGCCCGAGGCCGAGACCCTGGCGCGCCAGCCGCTGCTCGCCGAGCTCGCCGCCCGCATGAAGACCCGCATCGCCGTGCGCTGCGAGCCGCAGCTCGGCGCGGCCGGCGAGCGAACGGCGGCGGATGCGCCCTTCGTCGGCGCCACCGTGATCGCCTCCGAGGCCGGCGCGGCGCAGCGCGCCGCCTGGCTGCTCGAGCGCGGCGCGAGCGAGGTGCTGGTGCTGCCGGCGCAGGCGGCCGAGCCGCAGCGCGTGCTGATCCACTGGCTGGACGAGGCGGCGCGCGCCGCGACGCTGGCCGTGTCGGCGAGCGTGCTGCGGCACGTGCCGGCGGAGGCCGTGTACGTCGGCATACTTCCCGAGGAGACCCGCGCAGCGCCGCGTCGGCACGGCCTGCGCTGGCTCCTCGAGGCGCGTTCGGAGGCGCAGGCGGTGCACGGGCTCGAGATGCGCACCGAGCTGCGCTTCGGCGAGGTGGCGCAGGAGCTCGCGCGCCGCCTGGCGGAAGCGCCGGGGGAGATGCTGATCGTCGGCGTCAGCGATCTCGAGCGCTTCGCCGAGCGCTTCGGCGCGCTCCTCGACGGCGGCCGCTGGCCGGTACTGATCGTGCATCGCGCGGCACGCGGCACGGTAGGAGCCTCGCCATGAGCTTTCGCAAGCCGAGCGTCCTGCCTGGATTCGGGCTGACCCTCGGCTTCACCACTTTCTTCCTGAGCGCGATCGTGCTGCTGCCGCTCGCGGCGCTGGTGCTGGCGGCGGGCTCGATGCACTGGAGCGAGTTCGTGGCCGTGGTATCGAGCGCGCGCGCCCTCGGCTCCTACCGCCTGTCCTTCGGCGCCTCGGCCCTGGCCGCGAGCATCAACGTGGTGTTCGGCTTCATCCTCGCCTGGACGCTGGTGCGCTACGAGTTTCCCGGCCGCAAGCTGATCGATGCGCTCATCGATCTGCCGTTCGCCCTGCCCACCGCGGTCTCCGGCATCGCGCTCACGACCGTGTTCGCCCAGCACGGCTGGATCGGCCGCTACCTCGAGCCGCTCGGCGTCCGGATCGCCTACACCTGGCTCGGGGTCACCCTGGCCCTGACCCTCATCAGCATGCCGTTCGCGGTGCGCGCGCTGCAGCCGGCGCTGCTCGAGGTGCAGCGCGACCTGGAGGACGCGGCGGAGACGCTCGGCGCCACCCGCTTCTACACCTTCCGCCGCGTGATCCTGCCGACGGTGCTGCCGGCGCTCCTCACCGGCTTCACCCTCGCCTTCGCCCGCGCCGTGGGCGAATACGGCTCGGTGATCTTCATCGCCGGAAATCTGCCGATGAAGACCGAGATCACCCCGCTCCTGATCGTCATCCATCTCGAGCAGTTCGACTACCGCGGCGCGGCGGCGCTCGGCGTGGTGATGCTGCTGATGTCGTTCGCGGTGCTCCTCACCATCAACCTGCTGCAGGCGTGGGGCCGGCGGCGCCACGTGCGGGCGGCGCACTGATGGCGGCTGCACTTCCCGCCGGCGCACCGCCGGCGGACAGCACCGGCCGCCCGGGCCACGACACCTGGCCGAGCGCCCTGGTGCGCTGGCTCTTCATCGCGGTGTCGCTCGCCTTTCTCGCGGCGCTGCTGATCGCGCCGGTGGCGACGGTGTTCGCCATGGCGCTGGCGCACGGCTTCGAGGCCTATCTCACGAGCTTCGCCGATCCGGACACGCTGGCGGCGATCCGACTGACGCTGATCACGGCGGCCGTGGTGGTGCCGGTCAACACGGTGTTCGGGCTGGCGGCGGCCTGGGCGATCGCCAAGTTCGAGTTCCGCGGCAAGAGCGTGCTCATCACGCTCATCGACCTGCCGCTGGCGATCTCGCCGGTGATCTCCGGCATGGTGTTCGTGCTGCTGTTCGGCCTGCACGGCTGGTTCGGCGTGTGGCTGCAGCGGCACGACATCAGCATCATCTTCGCGCTCCCAGGGATCATGCTCGCGACCATGTTCGTCACCTTCCCCTACGTCGCGCGCGAGCTGATCCCGCTGATGCAGCAGCTCGGCAACGACGAGGAGGAAGCCGCCATCACGCTCGGCGCCGGCGGCTGGATGACGTTCTTCCGCGTGACGCTGCCGCGCATCCGCTGGGGCCTGCTCTACGGGGTGATCCTGAGCAACGCACGCGCCATGGGCGAGTTCGGCGCGGTGTCGGTGGTCTCGGGCCACATCCGCGGCCTCACCAACACCATGCCGCTGCACATCGAGATTCTCTACAACGAGTACAACTTCGTGGGCGCGTTCGCGGTGGCATCGCTCCTGACGCTGCTCGCCGGGCTCACGCTCGTGGTGAAGAACCTGGTGGAGCGCACCGGCTACCGCGGCCGCTAGGGCGCGTAGATCTGATCGAAGACGCCGCCGTCCCTGAAGTGGGTCTGCTGCGCGGCGGGCCAGCCGCCGAAGTCCGCGATGGTGACGAGCTTCAGGGGCGGGAAGCGCGCCGCGTAGCGCGCCGCCACTTCCGGGTCGCGCGGCCGGTAGAAGTGCCGCGCGATGATCTCCTGGCCCTCCTTGCCGTAGAGGTACTCGAGGTAGGCCGCCGCCACCGCGCGCGTGCCGTGGCGCAGCGCCACCTCGTCGACGACCGCCACCGGCGGCTCGGCGAGCATGCTCACCGACGGCACGACGATCTCGAGCTGCTCGGCGCCGAGCTCGCGCACCGCGAGCTGCGCCTCGTTCTCCCAGGCGATCAGCACGTCGCCGAGCCCGCGCTGCGCGAAGGTCGTGGCCGCGCCGCGCGCGCCGGTGTCGAGCACCGGGACGTTCCTGTACAGCCGCCGCACGAACTCGCGCGCGCTCGCCTCGCTCCCGCCGGGCTGCGCCAGCGCCCAGGCCCAGGCGGCCAGGTAGTTCCAGCGCGCGCCGCCCGAGGTCTTGGGGTTCGGCGTGATGACCGCGAGCCCCGGCTGCACCAGATCGCCCCAGTCGTGGATGCCCTTCGGGTTGCCGCTGCGCACCAGGAACACGATCGTCGAGGTGTAGGGGGCGCTGTTGTCCGGCAGGCGGCTCTGCCAGTCGGGGGGCAGGAGCTTCCCCTGGGCGGCGATCGCGTCGATGTCGGCCGCGAGCGCCAGCGTCACCACGTCCGCCGCCAGCCCGTCGATCACCGAGCGCGCCTGCTTGCCCGAGCCGCCGTGCGACTGATCGACCCGCACCCGCTGGCCGGTCTTCGCGAGCCAGTAGCGCGCGAAGGCGCCGTTGAAGTCGGCGTAGAGCTCGCGTGTCGGGTCGTAGGAAACGTTGAGGAGCGTGACCCGCGCGGCGGAGCCCTGGTGCCGGCTGTCGCAGGCGGCGACCCCGGCGAGCAGCGCGAGTCCGGCCAGCCCGGCGAGCAGAGGTCGGCGAACGCCCGGCATCATCGCAGCGGGTGCGGTGCGCGGCGCGCCGTCAGCCGCCGGCCGCCGACAGCCGCAGCGCGCGCAGCAGGTGCGGCTCGAGCGCCGCGGCGCACTCCCACACCGAGCGCGGCCCGCCGAGCGCGGCGAGCTGCGTCATCCTCAGGCCCTGGTAGCCGCAGGGGTTGATGCGCGAGAAGGGCTCGAGATCGAGCGCCACGTTGAGCGCGAGGCCGTGATAGCTGCCGTTGCGCCGCACGCGCACGCCGACGCTCGCGAGCTTCGCGCCGCCGACGTAGACGCCCGGGGCGCCGCGGCGCGCCTCGGCGGCGATACCGAACCCGGCCGCGAGGCCGATCACGGCGCGCTCGAGCGCGGTGACGAAGTCGCGGATGCCGAAACCCAGGCGCTTGAGGTCGATGAGCGGGTACACCACCAGCTGCCCCGGACCGTGATAGGTCACCTGTCCGCCGCGGTCGATCTGCACCACCGGGATGTCGCCGGGCGCGATGAGGTGCGCGCGGCTCGCGTTGGCGCCGAGCGTGAACACCGGCGGGTGCTCGAGGAGCCAGATCTCATCCGGCGTCGCCGCGCCGCGCTCCTCGGTGAAGCGCTGCATCGCGCGCCAGGTGGGCTGGTACTCGGCGCGCCCGAGGCGGCGGATCAGCGCCGGCGGGATCGCGCCGCGGGCCGCCGTCTGCGGTGCGGAGCCAGGCGCGGCCGCGAGCGCGCCCGCGGCGCTCACCGCGCGAGACTCCGGTTGTCGAGCCCGGCGTTGTCGCGGTTGAGCGCCCGTTCCGCCCGGTAGCTCGAGCGCACCAGGGGCCCGGACACGCACTCGAGAAAGCCGAGCGCGAGCGCGCGCTCGCGGTAGCGATCGAACTCGGCGGGCGTCACGAAGCGCTCGACCGGCAGATGGTTGAGCGTCGGGCGCAGATACTGGCCGAGCGTCACGATGTCGACCTGCGCGGCGCGCAGATCGCCGAGTGTCGCGGCGATCTCCTCATCGGTCTCGCCGAGGCCGAGCATCAGGCTGCTCTTGGTGAGGAGCGAGGCGCGATGGCGCTTGGCGTGCGCGAGCACGCTGAGCGTCTGCTCGTAGCCGGCGCGCGGGTCGCGCACCGGATGCGTGAGGCGCCGCACCGTCTCGATGTTCTGCGCAAACACCGCGATCCCGGAGTCGACCACGGTCGCGACGTCGGCCAGCACGCCCTGGAAATCGGGCGTCAGCGCCTCGACCGCCGTATGCGGATTGCGCTCGAGGATCGCGCGCACGCAGGCGGCGTAGTGCGCCGCGCCGCCGTCCGGGAGATCGTCGCGGTCGACCGAGGTGAGCACGACGTACTTGAGCTTCATGAGCTCCACGGTACGGGCCGCGTTCCCGGGCTCATCGAGGTCCAGCCACCCGTGCGGGTTGCCGGTGTCCACCGAGCAGAAGCGGCAGGCGCGCGTGCACACCGCGCCCATCAGCATCAGCGTCGCAGTGCCGGCGTTCCAGCACTCGCCGATGTTCGGGCACTTGGCCTCCTCGCATACGGTGGCGAGCCGGTGCTCGCGCACCACCGCCCTGACGCCCTGAAAGCCGTTGCCGGCGGGGGCGCGCGCCTTGAGCCACGGGGGCTTCCTCGCGGGCGGAGCCGGGGGGTAGGACCTGAGCGCCTTGACGCCATCGCGTATGGCCGTAAACCCTTGAGGCGTAACGTATTTTTCGCCGCTGCGCGGAGCCGAGGCGTCGGCCGTTACGACCGGAATTCCCTTGAGCTGCGGCATGCCTTCATTGTAGCGCACGCAGCCGCGCGTCCAGCGCCGCGAGGCGCCCGGCGGTCCCCACGTCGCTCCAGGCGCCGCGGTGCAGCTCGCCGCGCACGCGCCGCGCGGCGATCGCACGGTTCAGGAGCGGCAGCAGCGGGAAGCGCTCGCCGCTCGCGCCGTCGAAGAACTCGCGCCGGAACACGCCGACACCCGAATAGGTGAAGCGGTCCGTGTCGCGGCCGACCACGAGGTCGCCGTCGAGCCCGAAATCCCCGCGCGCATTGTGCGGCGGGTTGGGCACGAGCACGAGGTGCGCATGTGCGCCCTCCTCGAGCGAGAGGGCGCCGAAGTCGATGTCGGTCCAGATGTCGGCGTTCACCACCAGGAACGGGCCGGGTCCGAGCAGCGGCGCCGCCCGGAAGATGCCGCCGCCGGTCTCGAGCGGCACCGGCCCCTCGTCGCTCCAGCTGATCGACACGCCCCAGGCGCTGCCGTCGCCGAGCGCCGCGTGCAGCGCATCCGCAAGCCAGGAGGTGTTGACGACGACTTCGCGGAAGCCCGCGCGGGCGAGGGAGGCGAGGTGCCAGGCGATGAGGGGCTTGCCGGCCACCGGCACCAGGGGTTTGGGGAGCGAATCGGTGATCGGGCGCATGCGCTCGCCCCGGCCCGCCGCGAGCAGCATGGCCTTCACGCGCGCACCGCGCGCTCAGGCAGCGCGCTCAGGACCCGCGCATTGGCGCGCGGCAGCTGCGCGGCGACCCGCTCCTCGAGAAAGCGCCCGAGGGGCTCGAGCTCCGCGTACTCGCCGCAGGTCTCGCGCACGTAGGCGAGCACGCGCGGCAGATCGGCGAGGTAGCCCGCCTTGCCGTCGCGGTACCACAGCCGGCAGAAGATGCCGAGCACCTTGATGTGCCGCTGCACGCCGATGAGATCGAACCAGCGCAGGAACTCCGCCTCGCTCGCGCCCGCCGCGCCGCCCGCGGCGGCGAGCTGCGCGCGGTAGCCGCTCACCCAGCCCACCACGCGCGCGCGCGGCCATGCGATATAACAGTCCTTGAGGAGCGATACCAGGTCGTAGCCGACCGGCCCGCGCAGGGCGTCCTGGAAGTCGATCACGCCCGGGTTGCGTCCGCTCATCACCATGAGATTGCGCGAGTGATAGTCGCGATGCACGAACACCTCGGGCTGCGCGAGCCCCTCGCGGATGAGGAACGCGAAGGCGGCGGCGATCAGCTCCCGTTCCGCCGCCGAGGGCTCGAGCGCGAGGTGCCGCGCGAGGAGCCACTCGGGCATCAGCGCCAGCTCGCGCTCGAGCGCCGCATGGTCGTAGGGCGGCAGCTCGCGGCTCGCCGCGCCGCCGTGCAGCTGGATCGCCGCGAGCGCGGCGAGGGCGTCGCGGTACAGCGGCTCGGGGTCGTCGCCCGCCTTCAGCCGGTCGAGGTACGGCGTCGTGCCGAGGTCCTCGAGCAGCAGCAGCCCCCGCTGCGCGTCGGTCTCGTGCACGTGCGGGACGTGCACGCCGAGCGACTCGAGCAGCTGCGACACTTTGAGGTAGGGGCGCACGTCCTCGTGCTGCGGCGGGGCATCCATCACGACGTAGGTGGTGCCGCCGGTGAACACGCGAAAGTAACGGCGGAAGCTCGCATCGCTCGAAGCGGGCTCGATGCGCGTCGCCGGCAGCCGCAGCTCGCGCGACAACCACTCAGCGATCAGCGCCAGTCGCGCGTCGGTATGGGACATGGGAGATGTCAGGAGGGCCCGCGTGGCTGCCGCGTCCCATTATAATGCCGCTCTTGATGCTGCGTCCGGGCACATTCGTCCTTGCCGTGATGGCGCTCGGCGACATCATGCCGGCTGCCCGGGCCGACGAGCCGCTCTGTCCGTCACAGATCGCGCAGCCCGGCGCGCCCGCCGGCGGCACGGCGCCCGCCGCCAGGCCGGCCGGCAAACCGGCCACGCCGCGCGGCACCGGCAACATCGAGATCAAGGCCGATGCCGCCGACGTGAGCGTCGAGGGCAAGGGAGCGCTCAAGGGCAACGTCGTGGTGCGCCAGGGCGACGTCGAGCTGCGCGCCGGCGAGATGCAGATCGACAAGCCCGGCCAGTACGTGCGCAGCGTCGGCAGCATCGAGTACACCGACCCGCTGGTGCACGTGACCGGGACCGGCGGCAGCTACTCGGCGGCGGCGGGCGCGGAGTTTGAGGGCGCCCACTTCGACCTGCGCGAGCGCGGCGCGCGCGGCGCGGCCGACCGCCTGGCATTGACGCCGGACGGCGTGCTGCACCTCAAGAACGTCACCTTCACCACCTGCCCGGTGAAGCACGAGGCGTGGGAGCTCAAGGCCGACAGCATCACGCTCGACACCCGCAACGATATCGGCACCGGGCGCGCTACGCGCGTCGATTTCCTCGGCGTACCGCTCCTCTATCTGCCGTGGGTGTCGTTCCCCCTGAGCAGCGAGCGCAAGAGCGGCTTCCTGTTCCCGAGCATCGGCAGCACTTCGAACAACGGCTTCGAGCTCGCGGTTCCCTACTACTGGAACATCGCGCCCAACGCCGACTTCACCTTCCAGCCGGTCGAGTACACCAAGCGCGGGGCCGATCTCGGGGGCGATCTGCGCTTCCTCACCTCCGGCCAGCACGGCGAGCTGCAGTGGGACTATCTGCCGAACGATACGCTCTTCGGCGGCAGCCGCAGCCGTGTGCAGCTCGACGACGTCGCGCAGCTGCCGGCGGGCATCCGCCTGACGGTCGACGCGCAAGCGGTGAGCGACGACCTCTACTTCCAGGATTTCTCCCAGACGCCGGCCGGCACCAGCACCTCGTTCCTCGACCGCAGCGCCACCCTCTCCTACCGCGACGAGCACTGGAGCGTGGACGGCCAGGCGCAGCAGTACCAGACGATCGACACGACCGTGCTGGTCGACGAGCGCCCCTATGCGCGCGTGCCGCGGCTCGCGGTCGACAGCGACTACACCCTGTTCGGCGTGCTGCACTACGGCTTCGAGTCGGAGATCGTCAACTTCCAGCATGCGCCGAGCACCGCGGGGCTGCCGCCGCTGCCGACCGGCTGGCGCGAGGATGTGATGCCCGAGGTGTCGCTGGCGCTCGCCGGCCCGGGTTATTTCTTCCGGCCGGCGTTCGCGTGGCGTGCGACCTACTATCAGCTCTCGGACACGCTGCCGGGAGCGCCGACTTCGCTGTCGCGCACCCTGCCGCTCACGAGCGTCGACTCGGGACTGGTGTTCGAGCGCGACTCGGGCGCGCACGACCAGCGCACGCTGACGCTCGAGCCGCGCATTCAGTATCTCTACGTCCCTTACCGCGACCAGAACGCGCTGCCGGTGTTCGATACCGGGCTCCCGGACCTGAACGCCGTGGAGCTCTTTCGCACCAACCGCTACGTGGGCGCCGACCGGGTGAGCGACGCCAACCAGCTGACCACCGGGCTCACCAGCCGGCTGCTCGATACGCAGAACGGCCGGCAGTTCCTCGCGGCGACCATCGGCCAGAGCTATTACTTCACGCCCCCGCGCGTGGCGCTGCCCGGTGAGACGCCGATCGCCGCGCCGCACTCGGACTTCGTCGCCCAGCTCGCCATCACCGCCTTCGCCGACTGGAACGCGGACGCCGGGGTCGAGTGGGATCCCGACAATCAGCGCAGCCAGCGCACCCAGGTGAATCTGCAGTACAAGCCGGCGAACGATACGGTGGTCAACCTGAGCTACCGTTACGAGCGCTTCGTGCAGGTGCCGGCATTCGTCCAGGGGGTGCAGCTGCCGTGCGACCTGGCGGCGATCCAGCCCGGTGTCGCGACCGGCTGCGACCTGCAGGGCTTCGACCAGGTCGACGGCTCGGCCGCCTGGCCCATCAACCGCTCCTGGAGCGTGTTCGCCCGCGAGGTCTTCGACCTGCGCAACCACGAAGAACTGGAGCGATTCGCGGGCTTCGAGTACCGTGCGTGCTGCTGGCGGCTGCGGCTCGGCGCCCGGCGTTACGTCAGCACCTTTACCGGCTCCCGGGACACGGGAGTCTGGCTGCAGCTGGAACTTGCGGGGCTGGCGGGTGTCGGATCGGCGACGGACACCTCGCTCACCGAGGAGATCCGCGGCTACACTGCCACGGACACGGGGACCCAGAAGATCAAGCCCCCATGAGGGCGCTTCCTGAAGCTTAAGGAACCGAAACGATGCGGCGGATCATGACCCCGGCCTTTTCCTTTGTTGCGGTGAGCGTGGCGGCGCTCGCCGTGTGCGGGACCGCCGCGGCGCAGACCCGCGAGCTCGACACCCGGGGCGTGATGCTCGATCGCATCGCCGCCATCGTCAACGACGGCGTGGTGCTCAACAGCGACCTCGACATGCAGCTCGAGGTGGTGAGCGAGCGGCTGCGGCAGCAGAAGCTCGAGCTGCCGGCGCAGAACGTGCTGCGCCAGCAGGTGCTCGAGCGGCTGGTGGTGCAGGAGATCCAGCTGCAGCGCGCCCAGCACGACGGCATCAAGGTCACCGACGAGACGCTCAACTCGGCCCTCCAGGACGTGGCGCACCGCAACAACCTCACCCTGTCGCAGCTGCCGCAGGCGCTCGCCGCGCAGGGGCTCGACTACGGCGCCTACCGCGAGGACCTGCGCAAGGAGATCACGCTCTCGATGCTGCGCCAGCGCGACGTCCTGGAGCGCATCGTGGTGACGCCGAAGGAAATCGACCAGTACCTCGAGAAGCAGGCGCGGCTGCCTTCGGGGAACCACGAGTACAACGTCTCCCACATCCTGATCGCGGTTCCCCAGGAAGCGACCCAGGCGCAGCTCGACGACGCCGCGCGGCGTGCCACCGAGGTTTACCAGAAGGCCAAAGGCGGCGAGGACTTCGCCCGCCTCGCGGTCGCCTACTCGAGCAGCCAGACCGCCCTCGAAGGCGGCTCGCTCGGCTGGCGCAAGGACACCGAGCTTCCGACCTTCCTCACCGACGTGGTCACCAAGCTCAAGCCCGGCGAGGTGAGCGAGCCGCTGCGGACCCCGACCGGCTTTCACCTCGTGAAGCTCAACGACGTGCGGGGCGCCGACGCCAAGGCCATCGAGAACCAGGTCCACACCCGCCACATCCTCATGAAGACCACCGCGCTCGCCGACGATGCCACCATCAAGCAGAAGCTCAACGTGCTGCGCGACCGGATCGGCCGGGGCGAGGACTTCTCCGGCCTCGCGCAGACCAACTCCGAGGATCCGGGCTCGGCCTCCCAGGGCGGGGATCTCGGCTGGACCGGCCCCGGGGCCTTCACGCCCGAGTTCGAGCAGCAGCTCGCGACGCTCAAAGACGGGGAGATCAGCGAGCCGTTCAAGACCCAGTACGGCTGGCACATCGTGCAGATGCTCGGCCACCGCCAGTTCGACGCCACCGACGAGGTCAAGCGGCGCAAGGCGATGGAGGCGATCCGCGCGAGCAAGGCGGACGAGGAGACCGAGCTGTGGCTGCGGCGCCTGCGCGATGAGGCGTACGTGGATTTCAAGTCGTAGCCGGCGGCGGCGGCGGCATGATCCCCCGCATCGCCGTCACCACGGGTGAGCCGGCGGGAATCGGTCCGGAGCTGTGCCTGGCGCTCGGCCTGCGCGCTCCCGACTGCGAGCTCGTGTGCCTGGCGGACGCCGGCCTCCTCGCCGAGCGCGCCCGCCTCACCGGTGCCGCGATCGAGCTGCGGCCCTACGCGGCGCACGAGCCGCGCGCGCGGCAACGCCACACGCCGGGCACGCTGCTGGTCGAGCCCTGCGCGCTCAGGGCTCCGAGCACTCCCGGGCGGCTCGATAAGCGCAACTCGCCCTACGTGCTCGCACTCCTCGACCGCGCCATCGACGGCGCGCTCGCCGGCGAGTTCGATGCCGTGGTCACCGCCCCGGTCCACAAGGGCGTGATCAACGATGCCGGAGTGGCGTTCCTCGGCCACACCGAGTATTTCGCGCAGCGTGCCCACGCCGAGCACCCGGTCATGATGCTCACCGCCGGCACACTGCGCGTGGCGCTCGCGACCACGCACCTGCCGCTCGCCGCGGTCAGCGCCGCCATTACGGTCGAATCGCTGTGCCGGACGGCCGCGGTCCTCGCGCGCAGCCTCGAGGACTGGTGGGGGATCCGCGCCCCGCGCATCGCCGTCTGCGGGCTGAACCCGCACGCCGGCGAGGGCGGCTATCTCGGCGACGAGGAGCTCAAGGTGATCGCCCCGGCGGTCGCGCGGATGCAGCGCGAAGGGATTCGCGCGCGCGGACCGCTGCCGGCCGATACCGTGTTCGTGCCGCGCGTTCTCGCGGGCTTCGATGCGGTGCTCGCCATGTATCACGACCAGGGGCTGCCGGTGGTCAAGCACGCGGGATTCGAGCGCGCGGTGAACGTGACGCTGGGACTGCCGTTCGTGCGCACCTCGGTGGACCACGGCACCGCGCTCGAGCTCGCCGGCACGGGCAAGGCCGACGCCGGCAGCCTCGCCGCCGCCGTGGATCTGGGCGTCGAGCTCAGCCGGCGGTAGCGGTCCGTGGCGCGCGAGGCAGCCTCGGGCCGGCCGCCGCGCCGCAAGCGCTTCGGCCAGCATTTCCTGCACGACCCGGCGGCGATCCGGCGCATCGTCGCCGCGCTCGCCCCGCGCCCCGGCGATCATCTGGTCGAGATCGGGCCGGGCCGCGGCGCGCTCACCCGGGAGCTGCTCGAGTGCGCCGGCTGCACGCTCGATGCCATCGAGATCGACCGCGACCTCGCCGCGCGGCTGGCCGCCGCCTTCGCCGGCGACGCGCGCCACGCCCTGCACGTCGGCGACGCCCTCGAGTTCGACTACACGGGCCTCGCGGCCGCGCGCGGCGGACGGCTGCGCATCGTCGGCAACCTTCCCTACAACATCTCCACCCCGCTGCTGTTCCGTCTGCTCGCGCAGGCGGACGCGATCCTCGACGCCCACGTTATGTTGCAGCGGGAAGTCGTGGCCCGCCTCGCGGCCGAGCCCGGCTCGGCCGACTACGGCCGGCTCACCGTGATGCTCGCCCCGCGCCTCGCCGTCGAGCGGCTGTTCGACCTCGGTCCGGGCGCCTTCCAGCCGCCGCCCCGGGTGTGGTCGGCGGTGGCGCACCTCACGGTGCTCGCCGAGCCCCGCTTCGCCGTGAGCGCGCGCTACGCCGAAGTGGTGCAGGCCGCCTTCGCGCACCGCCGCAAGACGCTGCGCAACGCCCTCGCCCGGTTGATGAGCGGCGCCGAGATCGCCGCCTGCGGGCTCGATCCCGGCGCCCGGCCCGGGACGCTGGCACCGCAGGAATTCAACACCCTGGCGCTGGCGCTCGACCGCACGCGCGTCTGACGCTAGGCTTGGAGCCGGGGGCGCGCTGCAGGGGAGACTCCGATGTCGGTCTACCGTCGCATCCTGCTGGTCGTGGATCTTACCGAGGACAGCCTGATCCTGGGGCGCCGGGCTGCGGCGCTCGCCGGCGCCCTCGGCGCCGAGATCGAGCTGCTGCACGTCGTCGAGTTCGTTCCGGTCGAGCCGATGGGCGAGACGCTGATGCCGTCGGTGCCGATCGAGGAAGAGCTGCTCGAGCGCGCCCGGGCGCGCCTCGGCGCGCTGGCCGCCGACCTGGGGCTGGCCGGCGCGCGCTGCGCCGTCGAGAGCGGCAATGTCAAGTCGGAGATCGTACGGGTGGCGCGCGAGCACCACGCCGATCTCATTATGTTGGGCAGCCGCGAGCGTCACGGCCTCTCGATCCTGGTCAACCTCACCGAGGACACCGTGCTGCACGCCGCGCCCTGCGATGTGCTCGCGATGCGCGTCGGCCGGCCGTGAGGAATTGCTAGAATCGCGGCATGACGGAGCAGGAGCACAAGATCCGCGTCGACGTCGAGACCAGCTATCTCGACGAGCAGTCCGATCCGCGCGAGCGCCGCTTCGTCTTCTCCTACACCATCACCATCCGCAACGAGGGCCAGGTGCCGGCGCGGCTGCTGACGCGCCACTGGGTCATCACCGATGCCAACGGCAAGGTGGAGGAAGTGCGCGGCGACGGCGTGGTCGGCGAGCAGCCGTACCTCAAGCCCGGGCAGGGGTTCCGTTACTCGAGCGGCGCGGTGCTCGAGACGCCGGTCGGCGCCATGCAGGGCAGCTACCGGATGCTGGCCGACGACGGCGCGCACTTCGATGCGCCGATCGAGCCGTTCCGCCTCGCCATGCCCGGCATCGTGCAGTGACGCGCTATGCGATCGGCGACGTCCAGGGGTGTTACGAGGAACTGCGGGCCCTCCTCGCGCTGCTGAAGTTCTCGCCGGACCGCGACCGGCTGTGGTTCGTCGGCGATCTCGTCAATCGCGGACCGCGCTCCCTCGAGGCGCTGCGCCTGGTGCGCTCGCTCGACGACAACTCGGTGGTGGTGCTCGGCAACCACGACCTGCACCTGCTGGCGCTCGTGTATGGCGGCCACCGCCGGAGAAAATCCGACACCCTGGACGAGGTGCTCGCGGCCCGCGACCGCGACAGGCTCCTCGAGTGGCTGTCGACCCGCCCGCTGGCGCACAGCGAGGCGGGCGACCTCCTGGTGCACGCGGGCGTGGTGCCGCAATGGACCGCGGCGATGACGCTCGAGCTGGCGCGCGAGGTCGAGACGGCGCTGCAGCGCGACCCGCGGGCGCTGTTCGAGCACATGTACGGCAACGAGCCCGACCGCTGGAGCCCGGAGCTCGCCGGCGCGGAGCGGCTGCGCTTCGTGATCAACGTGCTGACACGCCTGCGGGTGTGCACGGCCGACGGCCGGGTCGACCTGGCCCTGAAGGGCGAGCCGCCTGCGCCGCCGTCGCCGCTGCGGCCCTGGTTCACGTTCGATACGCGCCTGAGCCGCGCGGTGCGCGTCATCTTCGGCCACTGGTCGGCGCTCGGCTTCGTGGAGAGCCACGGCGTGGTCGGGCTCGACAGCGGCTGCGTGTGGGGCGGCGCGCTCACCGCCTTCGATCTCGATAGCGCGCGCCCGCCGGTCAGCGTGCCGTGCCGGGGCTACCAGGAGCCCGACGGTTAGGCTAGGGCGCGGCCGCCTGCGCCGGTCCCCACGCCACGGTGATCTGCGGCGTGCTCGCGCCGTAGATCCCCGGCGGCAGCTCGAGGTCCACCGGGCTCACCCCCGTCGAGTCTATCGGCAGCACCTCGCGCGCGGCGCCGCGCACCTCGAGCACGCCGAACGCGCCCGGTCGCACGCGGAAGGCGAGCCGCACCGGCCAGGGGCTGCCCGCGGGCGGCGTGAGCACGATGCTGCCGGAGCCGCTCACGCCGCTCAGGTCGATGAGCAGCGTGTTGCGCTGCCAATATTGTGCGGGGCTCGCCGCGCCACTCACGTCGAGGGCATGCACCGGCGGCGGCGGCGCCGGCGGCGCGCGGTGCCAGGGCCAGTGCAGGTGACTGCAGGCGCCGAGCGTGAGCAGCGCAGCGAGTGCGGCGGCGCGCGTCATGGTGCCCGTAGCCAGCCTCGCGTGCATGGGATTCTCCTCGCTTTGCCGCAGCGCGTACCATACGCGAAAGACGCGGAGGACACATGCCATCCCTGCAAGCATTCAACTTCCGGCAGTGGATCGACGCCAACCGGACCGCACTCAAGCCGCCGGTGGGCAACAAGCGCGTGTTTCGCGACGGCGACTTCATCATCATGGTGGTGGGCGGCCCCAACGCGCGCAAGGACTATCACGTCGATCCGGGCGAGGAGTTCTTCTATCAGCTCGAGGGCGACATGGTGCTGAAGACCATCCAGGACGAGCGCGTGGTCGACGTGCCGATCCGTGCCGGCGAGGTCCTGCTGATCCCGCCGAAGCTGCCGCATTCCCCGCAGCGGCCCGCCAACACCGTGGGCCTGGTCATCGAGCGCGTCCGCCGCGCCGGCGAGCTTGACGGCTTCCAGTGGTACTGCGAGCGCTGCGGCAGCCGCCTGTACGAGGAGTTCTTCCAGCTCACCGACATCGAGAAGCAGTTCCCGCCCGTGTTCGAGCGCTTCTACTCGAGCCTCGAGCGGCGCACCTGCGGGCGCTGCGGCGCGGTGCTGGAGCGCGCATAAGCATGAATGCGCGCATCGCGCTCGGCGGCCGCGAGCTCGGCGTCGATCTCTCCCGTCCGCTGAGTCTCGCACTCGAGCTCGACTTCGCCGGGCCGCAGCCGCGCCACTTCGGCGCGCCGCGCGCCAGCGCGCACCCGTTCGAGGCGCCCGGCTTTCCGGGCGCGGTGACGCGCGGCGCCAGCTGCAACTGCGAGGTCATCTCGCTCATCCCCCATTGCAACGGCACCCATACCGAGTGCGTCGGGCATCTCACCCGCGAGCGGCTCGATGCGAGCCGTGTCGCGCCTCTCGGCCTCCTGCCGGCGCTGCTCGTGACCGTCGACCCGGAGCCCGCCGGCGCCGAGGGCAGCGATCCCGAGCCGCGCGCCGGGGATCTGCTCGTCACGCGCCGCGCCCTCGAGCGCGCCTGGCTCGGCGCGCTGCCGTTCGCGCCGCGCGCGCTCATCGTGCGCACGCGGCCGAACCGCGCCGACAAGCGCGTGCACGACTACTCCGCGGAGACGCCGCCCTATCTGACGCGCGAGGCCGCGGGCCTCCTCGTCGAGCGCGGCATCGCGCACCTGGTCGTCGACCTGCCGTCGATCGACCGGGCGCGCGACCAGGGGCGCCTCACCGCGCACCGGATATTCTTCGGCCTGCCGGCCGGGGCGACCGCGCTCGCCGCGGCCGCGCGGCCCGATGCCACCGTCACCGAGCTCGCCTTCGTGCCGGACGAGGTGCGCGACGGCGCGTATCTCCTCGGGCTGCAGCTGCCGGCGCTCGCCGGCGACGCCGTGCCGAGCCGGCCGCTGCTGTATCCGCTCGGCGTATGAGCATGAGCGTGAGCGCCGTCGGTGCGGAGGTCCTCGCGCGCGCGCGCGCCCGCGATGCCGCGGATCCCCTGCGCGCGTTCCGCGAGCGCTTCGCGCTGCCGGTGGACGAGCGCGGCGCGCCGCTCATCTATCTGTGCGGCCACTCCCTCGGCCTGCAGCCGCTCGCGGCGCGCGAGCTCGTGATCGAGGAGCTCGACGAGTGGGCGCAGCGCGCGGTCGAGGGGCACGAGCACGCCCGCCGCCCCTGGGTGCCGTATCACGAGAACCTGCGCAGCGGGCTCGCCGCGCTCACGGGCGCGAAGGCGAGCGAAGTGGTGGCGATGAATTCGCTCACCGTGAATCTGCACCTGATGTTCGCGAGCTTCTACCGCCCGGCAGGCGAGCGGCGGCGCATCCTCATGGAGTCCGGCGCCTTCTCCTCGGACCGGCACGCCGTCGCCTCGCAGATCGCCTGGCACGGCCTCGACCCGCACGACAATCTCCTCGAGCTGGCGCCCGCGGCCGGCGCCGACCTCATAGAGGAGCGCGCCATCGAGGCCTTCCTCGCCGAGCGCGGTCGCGAGATCGCGCTCGTCTGGTGGCCCGGCGTGCAGTTCCGCACCGGCCAGGCCTTCGATATCGCGCGCATCGCGCGCGCCGCGCACGTGCACGGCTGCCTCGCCGGCTTCGATCTGGCGCATTCCGTCGGCAACACGCCGCTCGCGCTGCACGACAGCGCGGCCGACTTCGCCGTGTGGTGCAGCTACAAGTACCTGAACGGCGGCCCCGGCGCGATCGGCGGCTGCTTCGTGCACGAGCGGCACACGGGTGCGCTGCCGAAGAGCGGCCACCGCGGCGCGCTTCCCGGCGCGCGCCTCGCCGGCTGGTGGGGCCACGAGGCCGAGACGCGTTTCCTCATGGAGGCGCAGTTCCACGCCGCCGAGGGTGCCGACTCCTGGCAGGTGAGCAACCCGCCGATCCTCGCGGCGGCGCCGCTCCTCGCCTCCCTCGGGGTGTTCGGGGCGGCGGGCATGGAGCGGCTGCGCGAGAAGTCGGTCGCGCTCACCGGCCTGCTCGAGGAGCTGCTGCTGCCGCTCGAGCCGCGAGTGCAGCTCATCACGCCGCGCGAGCCGGCGGCACGCGGCTGCCAGCTGTCGCTGCGCATCGCCGGCGGTGCCGGGCCGGGTAAGCGCGTGTTCGAGCATCTGCGCGAGGCCGGGGTGGTGTGCGACTGGCGCACGCCGGATATCATCCGCGTAGCGCCGGTCCCGCTCTACAACCGCTTCGAGGATGTCGTGCAGTTCGCCGAGCGCCTGACGCGCGTGCTCCGGGGAAGCGCGTGAGGAGCGGCGCCGGCAAGGCCGGCAACGCCGTCAACATCATCGGCGCCGGGCTCGCGGGCGCGCTGCTCGCGGTGCTGCTGGCGCGGCGCGGCCTTCCCGTGACGCTCTACGAGCGCCGCCCCGATCCGCGCCAGACGAGACCTGAGCGCGGCCGCTCGATCAACCTGGCGCTCGCCGCGCGCGGCATTCGCGCGCTCGAGCGTGCCGGAGTCATGGAGCGGGTGCGGCCGCTCACCATCGCGATGCGCGGGCGCATGGTGCACGAGCTCTCGGGAGCGAGCGCGCTGCAGCCCTACGGCCAGCTCGAGCACGAGGTCATCTACTCGGTGGGCCGCGCCGACCTGAATCGTGTGCTGATCGAGGAGGCGCTGCGTCACCCCAACGTGACGGTGCGCTTCAACCAGCAGTGCCTGGGCGCGGACGCCCGGACCAACCGGCTGCGCCTGCGCGACAGCGCGGCCGGCACCGGGCACGAGGTCGAGCTCGCCCCCGCGATCGCCACCGACGGAGCGGGCTCGGCGGTGCGCGCCAGCCTCGCCGCCGCCGGTCTCGTCACGGTGCGCGAGCAGTGGCTCGGGCACGACTACAAGGAGCTCACCGTCCCGCCGGTTGCGGGTGCGCCCGCGCTCGAGACGCATGCGCTGCACATCTGGCCGCGCGGCGGCTTCATGCTGATCGCGCTGCCCAACATCGACGCGAGCTTCACCGCGACGCTGTTCCTGCCGCGCGCGGGACGTGCGGGTTTTGCCGCGCTCGACAGCGCGGCCGCGGTCGCCGGGTTCTTCGCCCGGGAGTTCCCCGACGCCGTGCCGCTCCTGCCGCACCTCGTCGAGGAGTTTGCGCAGCACCCGCAGGGCCAGCTCGGCACCGTATACACCGCTCCCTGGCATGTCGGCGGCCAAGTCCTCCTGCTCGGCGACGCCGCGCACGCCATCGTCCCCTTTCACGGCCAGGGGATGAACGCGGCCTTCGAGGACTGCCGCGTGCTCGATGAGCTGCTCGAGCGGCACGACGACTGGGAGACGCTGTTCGCCGAGCTCGAGCGCACGCGCCGCCCCAACACGGAGGCGATCGCGCAGATGGCGCTCGAGAACTACGTCGAGATGCGCGACACCGTGCTGGATGCGCGCTTCGTGCGCCTGAAGAGACTCGGCATGACGCTCGAGCGGCGCTTCCCCGAGCGCTTCATCCCGCGCTACTCCATGGTGATGTTTCACCCCGAGATCCCGTACGCCGAGGCGCTGCGCCGCGGTGCGGTGCAGGCGCAGCTGCTCGATGAGCTGGACGCCGGGGGCGAGCCGGATGCGGCGCTCGCCGAGCGGCTGATACTCGAGCGGCTGGCGCCGGTAGCCGACGAGGGAAGCAGGTAACGCTCGTTTATGGCGGGAGCTCGCGGGCCGGCTGCAGGACACTGGCACCCCCTGCAGCCGCAGGATGTCGCGCGGTTGCTCACGGGAATCAGCGTGCCCTGGCGGGTGACTGGGCTCTCGATCCTTTTCTCGGGTCTCAGACACGCCCGAAGTGACTGCTCACGACCCGAAGCCGCCGGTTCGCCTTCCCGATACTGGTCGCTGAGACGGGCGAAAGCGGACGCTCACCGCGTCACGTTGCGTAGAGCTGGCTAGTCAAGGCATTCTCGGTCAGCCCATAAGATCAAGAGAGGGAGGATGGAGGGGGAGTCGCCAACCCAGGCGAGCACGCCGGCCGCGGCCGTATTTCTGAGCTACGCCTCCCAGGATGCGGAGGCGGCTAAGCGCATTTGCGATGCTTTGCAAGCTGGTGGCATCGAGGTTTGGTTCGACAAGAGCGAGCTACGGGGCGGCGACGCCTGGGACCGATCCATCCGGCGGCAGATTCACGACTGTGCGTTGTTCGTGCCGGTTATCTCACAGCATACGCACGAGCGGCTCGAAGGCTACTTCCGCCGGGAGTGGAAACTAGCCGTCGATCGAACGCACGACATGGCTGAGATCAAGGCGTTTCTCGTTCCAGTCGTCATAGACAGCACGACGGAACGAGATCCGGCTATCCCGGAGAAATTCCGGGAGCTGCAGTGGACACGCCTTCCCGCAGGCGAGACGCCCCGCGCCTTTGTGGAGCGTGTACAGCGCCTGTTGTCGGGCGAGACATCGACCGCGAACCGGGCGCACGGAGCGTCAGGGGCCGTAGCTGCGATCGCGGGGCGAGCCCCGGCATCCGGGTGGTCGAGGCGCGCTCTGCCCGTAGCCGCGGTGCTGGTGGCGTTCGCGGCGGTTGCCTATCTCGCCATCGACAGACCTTGGACGTCGAAGCCTGCGCCGGCGCCTGCCGGTCCGGCACCGGCTGCCTTCGCTCCGCCGCCGCATTCGGTTGCGGTGCTGCCGTTTGTGAACATGAGCGGGGATAAGGAGCAGGAGTATTTCTCGGACGGCCTCACGGAGGAACTGCTCAATTCGCTCGCCGAGATTCACGGGCTGCAGGTCGCCGCCCGCACCTCTTCTTTCTCTTTTCAAGGCGAACATCCCGACATCGCGACCGTCGCGCACAAGCTCAATGTCGCCTCAGTCCTCGAAGGGAGCGTGCGCCGCTCGGGGAACACCGTGCGGATCACCGCGCAGCTCATCAATGCGGTCACGGGGTTTCACCTGTGGTCGAAGAGCTATGACCGGGACTTACGGGATGTACTGAAGCTGCAGACCGAGATCGCTACCGCCGTCGCCGGGGCCCTCAAGGTCACGCTGCTCGGAGATGAGGCGGCGAAGATCGAACTCGGCGGCACGCGCAACCCTCAGGCTCTCACCAGCTACCTGCGAGGCAAAAGGGACCTGGACGTGGCCCGGGACGCCAAGGGCTTCGCGACGGCGATGGCCGATTTCGATGAGGCTCTGCGGCTCGATCCCGGTTATGCGCGCGCCTATGCCGGTCGTTCATTCGCCTGGTCTCTTATGGCCCAAACTACTGGCTCTGCGGAGCAGCGCCCCACCCTACTGGCAAAGTCGCAGGTAGACGCGCGACAGGCAATCTCAGTGGCACCCGAACTCGCAGATGGCTACGGCGCGCTGGGGCTGTACAACCAGAGCATGTTGAATCCAGTCGCGGCGCTCGCGGGATACACCCGTGCCACTGAACTCGCCCCGGGCGCCGCCAACCCGCTCGCTGCCTTCGGCGGTCTGTCCGTGTCGCTGGGCCGCACCGAGCGGGGACTCGCGGCGCTGCGCCGGGCCGCGGTGCTCGATCCGCTTAACGCCCGTTCTGCAGAACTGCTGGGTACGGCGTTGATGTTGGCGCGTCGCTACCCGGAAGCTCTGCAGGCCCTCGATGTTGCACAGAGTCTCGATGCCCCGAACGTCCGCGGATTCCGCGGTATTGTTCAATACCTCATGGGCAACGACGATGGGGCGCGTGCCTCCTGCCAGGTCGAGCCGCCGGACATCGAGATCCTCGAGTGCCACGCGCTGGTCTACCACCGGTTGGCGCGATTGGCGGAGGCGCAGGCGGCGCTGCAACGGATCAAGACCGAGTACCAGGATGCCGCGGCCTCCGGGTACGCCGAGATCTACGCGCAATGGGGCGACAAGCCAGAGGCGCTCGCTTGGCTCGAGAAAGCACTGCAGCGCAGGGATCCCGGCCTGATTGATCTGAGAGTTGAGCCGCTCCTCGATCCGCTGCGTGCCGAGCCGCGCTTCCAGGCGATCGAGCGGGCGCTGAAGTTTCCATCGAACTGAGTACTGCAAACTCGCCGCCACGGGCACTACCGAGTTGCAGTCATTCGAGCGTCCGCTCTCGGGAGACTTACTCGCTGTCGATGAGTGGCGGCTTCTGGCCGGTCAGCGACCTCGACAGCCGCTGACCGGCCGACGCACTCACACCTCGGTTTGCTCGGCCATCTCCAAGGCGTCGTCGACCTCGATGCCGAGATATCGGACTGTGCTTTCGAGTTTGGTGTGCCCAAGTAGCAGCTGTACCGCCCGAAGGTTCTTGGTCCGACGGTAGATCAGGGCTGCCTTGGTGCGACGCAGCGTATGCGTGCCATAGGCGGCGGGATCAAGCCCAATCTCCCTTACCCAACCGCGGGCGATCCGAGCGTATTGGCGCGTCGAGAGGTGTGGCCTTCCACGCAACCGACTGGGGAACAAGAAGGCCTCGGACCGAAGCCTGGCTTGGTCGATCCAACAAGACACGGCATCTCGGGTCTGTTCTGTAATCTCGAACTGGACGGGCCGATGAGTCTTCTGCTGCATGACGATGGCCCGGCTTGCGACCCGGTCCCCATGCGTGACATCCCGGACACGGAGTTTTACGAGGTCGCAGGACCTGCGCTTGCTGTCGACGGCGAGGTTGAACAGGGCGAGCTCACGAGTCCGCTCGGCAAGCTGTAGCCGAACGCGAATGGCCCAAATGTCCTTGAGGCGCAGGGGCGCCTTCTGGCCAACCAGCTTGCCCTTGTTCCAGGGTTCGCGGCGCTCGCGACCCTCGAGGTCTTGATCCATGACGCGTCTCCCAATTGTGACAACCGGGAGAGTCTGCTGGCTTCCGCTATATCACTGGGTGATATAATATCCCAATGCGGCGAGTCTTTAAGACCAAGACCTTCAGGCGCTGGAGCCGCAGGGCTGGCATTAGCGACGAAGCGCTGTGTGCCGCGGTTGCGGAAATGATGCAAGGTCTGATCGACGCCGACTTAGGCGGGCGGGTATTCAAAAAGCGCGTTCCGGTGCCCGGACGGGGTAAACGCGGCGGTGCTCGGACGATTATCGGAAGCAATCTTCAGGACCGCTGGTTCTTTCTCTACGGCTTCGAGAAGAAGGACCGCGAGACGATCGACGATCGAGAACTCGCAGGGTTGCAGAGCATCGCCGCTGCACTGCTCGCAATGGACCTGAAACTACTTGATAAGGCTGTAGCAGAGGCTGAGCTTGAGGAGATTTGCCGTGAAGAAAAGTCGCCTGCTGGATGAGATGCGTGAGACCGCTCGCGGTCTGGAGCGCATTGGCGCTCTGGATAAGCAGACCATGCGTGAATTTGACGTTCTGACACTGCCTCCAGTTCAGGAACTCACGGCGAAGCAGATTCGAGCGATCCGGGCCCGCAGCCGGGTCAGTCAGGCAGTGTTCGCGGCCATGCTCAACACCAGCGTCTCAACGGTTCAGAAGTGGGAGATTGGCGAAAAGCGCCCGAGCGGGCCTTCGTTGAAGCTCCTGAACGTTATCCAGCGTAAGGGTATCGACGCAATCTCCTGACCGGACCGTCTCCTACGGTCGCAGACCGACCCGTTGCTGCCTCTCGTCATTCCCAAAACCTGCCGTTCAGATTGCGATCAGCGGACATTCGCTGGGGCACCTGCTGGGTCATGGCGTACGTAGGGAGCGAGATTCACCCGAATGGCGCGCCACAGACGATGCGGTGCGAGTGACGGCTGGACCGCCGACACCAAGAATAATCCGGCGTGCCTGGGATTGGGCATCCTCGTGGTCGCTCGACGCACCCTGCGCGGCTATCTTCACCGGCGCTGTCTCTGCTCCGAAGCTCCGTCTGCCTGAGAGAAGCTGTTTTGCCTGCTCCTGAGCATCGGCCGTGTAATCGGTTCCTCGAGCGGCGGACTCGACCGTAATCGGTCTGCTCACCTTCGTCGGAGCGAGTAACTCTCTCGCCTGCTCCTGTGCGTCGCTCGCGCGATCCGCCGCCGAGGCGCCGCTCGCGAGCGACATTGCCGAAGCCAGCGCAATGGAAGAAAGGAGATATCTGCGGATGTTCGAACGGGCCATGTTGGTCTCCTGGTATGTGGTTCAATTAAGAAATTCCATCCAACTCAACAATTCG
>DASYYF010000082.1:0-39733 GCA_035934055.1 Steroidobacteraceae bacterium
CGCGGGCACCGGCCCGGCCGCCCGGCGCGCTTCGGCGGCCAGCATCCTCAGTCCGTGCAGCCGGGCGCGTGCCAGCGTGCGCGCCTCGCCCGACCCCGCCGCGACCAGCAGCTCGCGCCAGAGCTCGGGATGGGCCGCCCAGCGGGGCCGGAGCCAGTCCGGATGCCGCTCCGCGAGCGCGTTGATCCGGCGCAGCGTGCAGCCCGCGATGACGGCGGCGCAGCCGGTCGGCATCCCGAGCAGCACCCGCGCCGCCGCGCTCTCGGCGCGCGCCAGGTGCCAGGCATAGGTAAAGAGCAGGCGGGCGACCTCGACCGTGCCGGGCACGGTGAAGAAGGCCGGGCCCGCCGCGCGCACCGGGTCCGCAACCTGCGCCGCCGCCCCGTGCCGCCAGCGCTCCCGGTCGGCAAAGCCGCCATCGAGCAGCAGATAGGGCACGGCGGCCGCCCGCCGCCGCCCGAGCGGGTCGAGCGTGCGCCACAGCGCGCCCACCTCGCGCAGCAGCGCCGCCCGGGGCTCGCCGGCCGCCGCCGCCGCGGCCTGCTCGGCCAGCAGCGCGAGCCCCATCTCGTTCAGCTCCGCCAGCGATTCGAGCGCCGCGGCGCTCAGCCACGCAGGCGCGGGCCGCGCCTCCTCGCCCGCGTCGCCGTCCATCCCGCATTGCAACAGCATCGCGCGCCTCCCTCCATCGCTCACCGGCGCATGGTAGCCGAGCGGCGCGCGGGCGCCAGATGCAATTTGGGAATTTTTTACCAAATTTCATTTGTTGAATTTTGGTGAATTCTTCCCAAAATGTAGCGGACCACCCCGGCCGGAAATCCCGCATGCGCATTTCGGACGACCGCTACAGCCGCGAGCGGCTGCGAATGGAGCTGGCGCTGCGCTTCCTGCGCCACGAGGCGCGTACCCAGACGATCCGCGCCTGGACCGGGCTGTCGGACGACCGCATCCGCAAGCTGTACCGCTCCTACATGAGCCAGGTGCGCCGCGAGCTGCCGCGCCACCGCGGCAAGTCGCCGCACCAGGTGGCGTACTTCACGCGCTCGCAGCAGCTGCAGCTCGAGAGCGCGGTGCTCGCGAGCATGCTGTCGCTCCTCGGCGTCATTCCGCCGCCGGCGCCGGGCGCCGCCGCCGCGGCGCTGCCGGGACTGGCGCGCGGGGCGCTGCTGTGCGCGGCCTTCGAGGCCTACTGTGCGTTGGTCCCCGCCGCGCAGATCTCCTTCGAGCACGCGGTGTTCCTCGCGAGCGCGCTCACCCGCGGCGACCAGCTGCGGCTCGGGGGCTGCGCGGGCTGCGGCTGCGTCATCGTGACCGAGCGCTTCCCGGCGCGCGACCAGCGTTGCCACCTGTGCGCGGGGAGCGCGGCGCGACACTGGTAGAATGCGCGGCCCCGCCCTGGAGCAACGGCCCGCATGGAGCCCGTCCGACCCAACTTCTTCGCCGGTCCCTACCTCGAGCGGCGCGTCGAAGCGCGCGAGGACCCGGAATGGGTCGCGGCGGCCTGGGCCGACAGCGCCACCGCGTACGTGGTGGCGCGCGGCACCGCTCATCTGCTCCACGGGGAGCCGCCGCGCACGGCGCTCCTGACGCGCGATGATCCGCTGGTGCGCTCGGCGCCGGCGGCGGGCCTGACGCTCCTCGGCTGGTTCCGCAGCACGCGCTGCGTGCTGATCAGTCTGCCGCCGGAGCACGGCGAGCCCCCGGCGGGCATGCGCTTCGAGGAGCTGCGGCCGCTCTCGGCGCTGCTGCCCGCCGACGAGGCGGCCCTGCTCGCCTACGCGCGCGCGCTCACGGTGTGGCGCGCACGCGCGCGCCACTGCGGCAAGTGCGGCGCGCCCACGGCGCCGACCCGCGCCGGGCACTGCATGGTGTGCAGCAACCACGCCTGCGCCGAGGAGTTCTTTCCGCGCATCGATCCGGCCATCATCGTGCTGGTCTCGGACGGGGAGCGGGCGCTGCTCGGCCGCCAGGCGAGCTGGCCGCCGCGGCGCTACTCGACCATTGCCGGCTTCGTCGAGCCGGGCGAGAGTCTCGAGGACGCGGTGGCGCGCGAGGTCGAGGAGGAAACCGGGGTGCGCATCCTCGGCGCGCGCTACGACTCCTCGCAGCCCTGGCCGTTCCCCTCCTCGCTCATGCTCGGCTTCCGCGCGCAGGCGGCTCCCGGGAGCGCGGTGCGCCTCTCCGGGGAGCTCGAGGACGCGCGCTGGTTCACGCGCGCGCAGCTCACCTCGGGCGAGGCGCTCGCGCCGCCCTCGCATTCGATCTCCTGGCGCCTCATCTCGGGCTGGCTCGCGGGCGGATAAGGCTCCATGTGCCTCCTGGTGCTCGCCTGGGCTGCGCATCCGCGCTACCGCCTGGTCGTCGCCGCCAACCGCGACGAATACCACGAGCGCCCGGCGGCACCGCTCGGCAGGTGGCCCGAGCCACCCGGGATCCTCGCCGGCCGCGATCTGCGCGCCGCAGGCACCTGGCTCGGGATCGATGCCGCGCGCCGCTTCGGCGTAGTCACCAACTTCCGCGAGCTGCAGCGGCCGCGCGCGCAGGCGCCCTCGCGCGGCGGCCTGATCCCGCAATATCTCGCCGGCGCGCACGGCGCGCGGCAGTTCTTCGCGCGGCTCGAGGCAAGCGGCCCGGAGTATTCCGGCTTCAACCTGCTGCTCGGCGACGGCGACTCTCTCTGGTACGGCTCGAACCGCGCCACCCCGTTTGCGCGCGAGCTCCGGCCCGGCGTCTACGGCCTCTCGAACGAGCTGCTCGACACGCCGTGGCCGAAGCTGCTGCGCGTCAAGGCGCGCTTTCGACAATGGCTCGCGCAGACGGACGCCACGGCCGCCGGCCTGTTCGCGCTGCTCGCCGACCGCACGCAGTCGGCGCCGGGCGACACGGCGCTGCCGACCGGCGGCCTGCCGCGCGAGTGGGAACGGATCCTGTCGGCGCCCTTCGTGGTGCACCCCACCTACGGCACGCGTTGCTCGACCGTGCTGCTGCTCGAGCCGGACGGCGCGCTCCATCTCGCCGAGCGGCGCTTCGACTCCGCGGGCGAGCCCGCCGGGGAAAGTGAATTCCGGCTGAACGCGCGCGCGTGGCCGTGAGTCGGACCGGCGCCGCACGGAACCGGCGCGCAGCCTGCGCACTCTGACCGTCAAGAGCGGCGAGCGGGTGTGCCCGCGAGGCTCTAGAATCCAGTGAATTTTTCCGACCTAACGTCGAGATGGCGCAACGCTCCAGTATGCCCCGGGCTCGCCCACGGCACCGGCGAGGCCCGGCGGCCGCGCTGTGCCTGCTCGCCGGGCTCGCGGCCGGCCTTGCGGCCGCACCCGTGCGCGCCGCCGCCGGCGTCGACGTCGAAGTGCGCGGCGTCGATGAGACGCTGCGCGCCAACGTGCTCGCGTACTTGAGCTTCGAGCGCTACAAGAAAGGCGGCGTCGACCTCACCGCCGACATGGTCGAGCGGCTGCACAACCGGGTCGAGCGCGAGGTGCAGGAGGCGCTGCGGCCGTACGGCTACTACGAGCCGCAGGTGAGCTCCACCGTCACCGATCTCGGCAAGGGCGAGTGGCGCGTCGTGATCGACATCAGGCCGGGACGGCCGGTGCTGGTGACGAGCATCGAGGTGAAGGTTACCGGCCCGGGCGAGAGCGACCCGCTCTTCCGGCGCATCCTCGAGCATCCGCTGCTCAAGCCGGGCGACCGCCTCAACCAGGCGGCCTACGACGGCATCAAGTCCGACCTGCAGCGCACCGCCGCCACCTACGGCTACTTCGACGCCAAGCTGACGCGCAACGAGCTGCTGGTCGACCCGCCGGGCTACACTGCCCGCATCGCGCTCGAGCTCGAGACCGGCGACCGCTACCGCTTCGGCCCGACGACCATCACCCAGGACGTCGTGAAGGAGAGCCTGGTGCGACGCTACCTGCGTTACCACGAGGGCGATTTCTTCGACCTGACGCAGGTGCTGCGCACTCAGTTCGCGCTCGACGACGCGGCGTACTTCGCCAACCTCGAGGTGCGGCCGGGCACGCCCGATCCCGCGACCCGCCGCGTGGCGATCGACATTCATGCCGATCCCGCCCGGCGCCACCGTTACTCCTTCGGCGGCGGCTACGCCACCGACACCGGGGCGCGCGCCACGCTCGGCTTCGAGGACCATCGCATCAACTCGAGCGGGCAGAGCTTCAACCTCACGGCGCAGTTCGCGCAGATCACGCGCTACAACGTGGTGGCCGCCTATATCTTTCCGGTCGGCGATCCGGCGGTCGAGCATTTCGCCCTCAACGGCAACATCGAGCAGCAGACGCTCGACGACGTGACCGCCTACACCCAGTCGTTGGGACCGAGCTTCACGCTGGTCAAGGGCGGCTGGCAGACCGTGTGGAAGGTGAACGAGGTGCGCACCACCAGCGAGGACGTGATCGGCACCACCACCGACCGCCTGCTGGTGCCGGAGCTCGACATCGCCTCGGTGCCGAAGGACTATCTCGGCGAGCCGCTGTTCGAGTACCCGTTCGTCGCCCAGATTCGCGGCTCCGACTCGGTGCTCGGCTCGGACTCGAACTTCATCCAGGCGCACGTGCAGCTCGAGAACACCTTCCGCCTCGGCGGCCTCTGGCACCTGCTGCTGCGCGAGGAGGCCGGCGCGAGCCTGGTGTCGAAGTTTTCCAATCTCCCGACCATCTACCGCTTCTTCGCCGGCGGCGACAACAGCGTGCGCGGCTTTTACTACAATCAGCTGTCGCCGACCGACCCGGTGTGCATCACGCCGCCGCAGCCACACATCAAGAGCTCCTCCGGCCAGCTCGCGGGCAACGCCGGCGACCCCTGTCAGCTCGTCTCCGGCTACATCAGGGTCGGCGGCAAGGACATGGTCACCGGCACGGTGGAGGTGGTGCGCGATCTGCCGCGGAACTTGGGGTTCGCAACCTTCGTCGACTACGGTAATGCCTTCGATCATTTCGGCACCAAGCTCTTCTATTCGGCGGGCGTCGGCATACGCTTCCGCACGCCGGTGCTGACGCTCGGCATCGACGTGGCGCAGCCCATCAACAACCCCGGTGCCGGCCCGCGCCTGCACATCAACTTCTCGCCGAAGCTCTGAGGCAACGGGCCACCGTGCGGCGCCTGCTCATACTCTTCACCGCCTCCTTCCTGGTCCTGGTGATCGTGGTGGTGCCGGCCGCTCTCATCGGGGCCGCGGTGTTCACCGAGCCGGGCCTGCAGTTCCTGGTGCGCCACATCCCGCAGCGCTTCGGCTCGGGGCCGGGCGCCGTGACTGTCGTGATCACGGGCGTCCAGGGCACTCTGGCGCGCGGGGTACATGCCGACCGCGTCGAGATCGATCACGAGCTGGTGCACCTGAAGTTCGAAGGCATCGACGGCCGCGTGGCGCTGGCGCCGCTCTTGCTGCAGACCATCCGCTCGCCGGACGCCACGGTACACAGCGCGCTCATCGAGGTGAAGCGGCGCACCCGGCAGGTGCCGCCCTCGCCGCCCGTGTTCCTGCCGCGCTGGCTGCTGATCAGCGCCGAGCACACCACCGTCGACGACGCGGTGCTGACGGTCTACAACGGCGTGCGTCTCGAGGCCACCCACATCAGCGGCGCGGCCGTGCTGCGTCACCGCTCGATCCGCTTCTTCCAGGCGCAGGGCAACCTCGGCGATGCGCGCGTCGATGCGATCGGCGAGCTCCTGGCCCGCGATCCGCTCGGCATCGAAGCCGAAGGACAGATCGCCTGGGCTCCCGCCGGACAGCCCGCCTGGAGCGTCGCCGGCTCGGCCAGGGGCGATCTCAACGCGCTGCGTCTGAGCGCGCACGCCCTGAGCCCGTTCCGCGCCGACTTCACCGGCCAGGCGCTCGACCTCACGCGCCGCTGGCACATCGTGGGCGACGCGAACGTCGGGAATTTCGACCTGCGCGCCTGGGGAATCTCCGGACCGCTCGGGGTCATGAAGGCGCGTCTCGCGGTCACCTGGAACGCCGAGGGCTTCAGCGGGCGCGGCAAGGTCGACCCGACCGGGCTGCGTGCCGGGGCTTTTGACGCGGAGTTCGCCGGCTCCTTCGCCGAGCGGGTGCTCACGGCGAAGCACATGGAGGCGCGCCACCCCTCGGGAGCGCACGCGGTCGGCTCCGGCACGTTCGCCATCGTCCCCAACGGCCCGCGTCTCAATCTGAGCGGCAGCTGGGAGGATTTCCGCTGGCCGCTGCTGGGACCTGCGCCGCCGGTGAGGAGCGCCGCGGGCACCTTCACCGTGGAAGGATTGCTGCCCTACAAGGTGCACGTGCAAGCGGCGGCGGCCAGCGCCGCCGACCTCTCCGCCGGCGCGCTGGACGTGACCGGCACGCTCGGCAAGGACAGCTTCGCCTTCGAGCGCGCCGAGCTCGACGTGCTCGAGGGCCACGCGAGCGTGAGTGGGGCGGTGCAGTGGGCGCCGCACCAGAGCTGGTCGGTGGCCGGTCAGCTCACCGGGGTGAACCCGGCGGCGTTGCGCGCCGACCTTCCGGGCAGTGTCAATCTCTCGCTCTCGGTGTCGGGACGCGGCTTCGACCCGCGCGGCGACCTCACGGTCGCGGTCGGAAACCTGAGCGGCAAGCTGCGCGGCGCACGCGTGAGCGGCGGCGGCTCACTGAGCCGCAGCGCCGGCACCTGGAGCTTCGACCGGGTGCGGGCCGCCCTGGGCGGCACGAGCCTCGCGCTCGACGGGCGCGCCGGAGAGCAGCTCGACCTGCGCTTCAAGCTCGCAAGCTCGGATCTGGGTTTGCTCGCGCCCGGCAGCCACGGACAGCTCAACGCCGCCGGGACGCTGCGCGGCACGGCCACGGATCCTGCAATCGTGGCGAGCGCCCACGGCAGCGCCCTCAGCTACCAGGGGCTGGGACTCGCGCGCCTCGATGCCGACATCGACTTCGATGCGGCCGACCGGGAGCGGCCGACGAAGATCGACGCGCGGGCGCAAAACTTGAGCTACGCGGGCCACACGATCGAGAGCGCCGCCGTCACGGTGACCGGCCCCCCGTCGGACTACCGCGTGCATCTCGATGCCCACGCGCAAGGACTCGCGCTCGCGGCCGAGGCGGCCGGCCCCTACGCGCACGGCACGTTCCAGGGACAGCTCACGGCGCTCAGCCTCAAGGGCAAGGACGCGCTCGATCTCGCGCTCGAGCATCCGGTGGATCTCACGGCCTCGGCGCAGCGGGCGCGCGTCGAGTGGCTGTGCCTCGCGGGTACCCCCGGCAGCATGTGCGCCGACGCGGACTGGAGTCCGCAGCACTGGTCGGCGACGCTCATGAGCAACCAGCTTCCCCTGAGCGCGCTCACGGCCGGCATCAGGACTCCGGCGGTGCAGTATCAGGGCACGGTCGACCTGCTGCTGCGCGCGGCCGGCGGCGCACAGCTGCCCGTCACCGGCACGCTGCGCGCGCAGCTCACCGACGCGGTGCTCTCGCACCAGCTGCTCAGCAAGAAGATCGAGCATACGCGCATCGGCTCGGGCACCGTGACGGCGGGCGCGACGCCGGACGAGCTCACCGTCGCGGCCGTGCTCGAGGACGGCGAGGTCGGCACCATCCGTGCCCGCGTGGACGCGCAGCGCGGCAGCGCGCGGTGGCAGGATATGCCGCTCTCCGGCGCGGTGCACGCCCAGACCACGGAGCTCGGGCTGCTGTCGCTCTATTTCCCCGACATCGATCGCGCCGCGGGCGAGCTGCACGCCGACGTCAACGTGGCCGGCACGCTCGGCGCGCCGCAGCTGAACGGCGTGGTGAAAGTCTCCGGCGGCGAGCTCGATCTCTATCAGGTGAACCTCGGGCTCCGCCAGGTGAGCCTCGAAGCGCACCTGAACGACGGCGGCCTCGACTTCAGCGGCAACGCCCGCGCCGGCGCCGGCACCGCCGCGGCGAACGGCCATCTCGAGTGGCATAACCTCCTGCCCTACGGCAAGTTCCACCTCGAGGGCGCGAATCTGCGCGTCGCGGACACCCCCGAGGCGCAGATCGACGCCTCGCCGAACCTCGCCTTCGCGGTCGACGGGCGGCGCATCGAGGTCACCGGCACGGTCACGGTGCCGTACGCGAAGATCCAGCCGAAGGACATCACCAACGCGGTGCGCACCTCGTCCGACGAGGTGATCGTCGGCCAGGCGGCGCCGGGCCCGATGGAGCGTTTCGAGGTGATGAGCACCATCACGCTCACCCTCGGCGACAAGGTCTCGGTCGATGCCTCGGGGCTCACCGGCCGCGTCACCGGCAGCGTCACCATCAGGAGCGGCTACGACGCCATCACGCGCGCCACCGGGGAGCTGTCGGTGGCGAACGGCATCTACCTCGCCTATGCGCGCAAGCTCGACATCCAGCGCGGCCGGCTCATCTTCACCGGCGGCTCGATCGACGACCCGGGGGTCGACCTGCGCGCCCAGAAGGAATTCCCGGACGTGACCGCCGGGGTCAACGTGCGCGGCACGCTGCAGCAGCCGCGCATGTCGTTCTTCTCCGACCCGCCGCTGCCGCAGTCGCAGATCATGTCGCTGATCCTCTCGGGCAGCGCGGCGCAGGCGACGCAGTCGGCGAGCAACGCGGCCCTCGGGCAGGGGGCGGCGCTGCTCGCGGCGCAGGTGGGCTCGCGCGTCGGGCTCCCCGACGTGAGCCTCGAGACCGATCCGCTCGCCAATGAGACCTCGCTGGTGCTCGGCCGTTACCTGACGCCGCGCCTGTACGTGAGTTACGGCGTGAGCCTGACCGAGACGCTCAACACCCTGAAGATGCGCTACACGCTCGGCGACCACTGGGTGGTGCGCACCGAGCTCGGCACCGCGCGCGGCGCGGACCTCGTCTACAGCATCACGAAGTAGCCCGCCTCGCGGCCGGCCCCGCCGGCCGGGCTAGCTGCAGTCGCCGACCCGGCGCGCCGCGATCTTCACGGTGACCGTCTGACCCTTGTCGGTGGTCGACACCATCGTGCCCTGGAACGAGTCGGCGGTGAAGGTGCCCTCGAAGTGGCCGGTGTTGTGCTCGCACTGCGTGGTGAACTTCACGACGCTCCCCGACATCGAGTGCTCGGTGACCTTGCAGCTCTCCGGCTGGTCGGGCTTGCCCTGGGCGATCTGCCGGCTGACGTGGTCGACGTCGGACTGGCTGATGCAGTGCTGCGAGACATGCGGCTTCTGCATCATCGCCAGGTATTGCGGCGGCATCTTCGCAGCCACCTCCGGCGGCAGCTGGACGTCGCTGGTGCTGGTGAACTCGTAGAGGCCCGGCCTCAAATTCACGTTCTGGGCGTAGAGGGCGAAGGAGACACCGGCGGCGGCGGCCAGCACCGCGGCGCGGACGGCGGTCGAGGAGCGGAGTGACGGCATGGGGCTCCCTTCGGGAAGTGCGGCGCCCGTGAGCGCCATGAGCGGCGGGGGATTTTAGCCCACACGGCCGGCTGGCTTGACGCCTATGCATTAATATGCACAATGTGCGCATCTTTATGCGCAATGACCGCCAGCCATGCTGAACGACGCCGAGCAGCTCGAGCGCCGCGGCGCCATCGTGCGCATCCTGCGCGCCGGGCTCGTGCGCAAGCAGCAGGATCTGGTGCGCCTCCTCAAGAAGGAAGGGCACGATGCCACCCAGTCCTCGATCAGCCGCGACCTGCGCGACCTCGGCGTGCTCAAGGCGAGCGGCCGCTACGTGCTGCCGCCGGACGAGCTGCAGCGGGCCAACGGCGACTTCGCCACGCTCGCGCAGTTCGTGCGCGAGCTGCGCCGCGCCGGCCCCTCGATCACGGTGCTGCGCACCACGATCGGCGCGGCGCAGTCGGTCGCGGTCGCGATCGACAAGGCCGAGTGGCCCGAGGTCGCCGGTACGATCTCGGGCGACGACACCATCTTCATTGCCACCGCCAACGCGCGCGCCCAGGATGAGCTCGTCACCCGCCTGCGCGCCCTCTTCAGGATCTGATTCATGCCGACCAGCGTAAGCAGCGCCCCCGGCGCGGGCACCACTCCCATCGTCCTCGCCTACTCCGGCGGCCTCGACACCTCGTTCCTGGTGCCGTGGATCGCCGAGACGGAGCACCGCCCGGTGATCACCGTGACGGTCGATACCGGCGGCATCGACAGCCAGGCCGCGCGCTCACTCGCCGAGCGGGCGCGGGCGCTCGGCGCCGTGGCCCACCATCAGATCGACGCGCGCACCGCCTACTTCGAGCAGGTGCTGCGTTTTCTCATCATGGGCAACGTGCGCCGCGGCCAGCTCTACCCGCTGTGCGTCGGCGCCGAGCGCGTCATGCAGGCGCAGACCATCGCCCGCATGGCGCGCGAGCTCAAATCCGACACCGTCGCGCACGGCTGCACCGCAGCCGGCAACGACCAGGTGCGCTTCGAGGTCGCGCTGCGCACGCTCGCGCCCGACCTCGCGGTGCTCGCCCCGGTGCGCGACCGGGCGTTCAAGCGGGCGGAGGAGCTCGAGTACCTCAGGTCGCGCGGGCTGCCCGTGCCAGCCGCCGGCGCCGCCTACTCGGTGAACCGCGGACTCTGGGGCGTCACCATCGGCGGCAAGGAGACGCTCACCTCAAGCGGCAGCATCCCCGAGGAAGCGTGGCTCCTGACCCGCGATGCCTTCGCGCGGCCGCGTGCGCCCGAGCGCCACGTGCTCTCTTTCGTCAAGGGGCGCCCTGCCGCGCTCGACGGCCGCGAGGGCTCGCCGGTCGAGATCATCGAGCAGCTCGAGGCGCTCGCCGCGCCCTTCGGCATCGGCCGCGGCATCCATCTCGGCGACACCATCATCGGCACCAAGGGGCGGGTGGCGTTCGAGGCGCCGGCGGCCGAAGTGCTGCTCACGGCGCACCGCGAGCTCGAGAAGCTCACGCTCAGCGGGCGGCAGCAGCGTATCAAGGAGCTCCTGGCTGCGCCGTACGGCGACCTGGTGCACGAGGGCCAGCTGCTCGATCCCGTGTGCCGCGACATCGAGGCGCTGCTCATCTCCTCGCAGCAGCGCGTGACCGGCGAGGTGCGCTTCAAGCTCCAGACGGGCAATCTCTTCGTCGAGGGAGTCGAGTCGCCCTACTCGCTCCTGGCGGCCTCCAGGGGCGTTTACGGCGAGGCGGCCGGCGAGTGGTCGGCGGCGGATGCGCTCGGCTTCTCGCGCATCGTCTCGCTCCCGGGCGTGTTCTACACGCGTGCCGGCGAGCGCGCCGCGGCATCAGGGAAGAACTGACATGGTCGGCATGCGTTCCGTCATCGTCGACAAGCTCGCCTCGGTCACCCAGGCCTGCGGCCTCTCGCACGAGGTGCGCATCTGCGCCGACATCCCCGCGCAGGAAGGCGTCGTGATCGTGGTCGAGGTGCTCAACAACAAGTCGACCTACAACACGCTCGAGCTCGTGAGCGGCCGCATGGCCAAGGTGGGCAAGGGCGACATCGTCGCCGGCGCGCTCGGGCACCGCCAGGCGCTGTTCGGCTACTCCGGGCACGTGCCGCAGTCGCTCCAGCCCGGCGACATAGTCCAGATGCTCAACATCGGCGGCGTGCTCGGCGTGTGCGACTCGATCAACCCCGAGAAGGGCAAGCCCTTCGACTGCCGCGTGCTCGGCGTCGCGCTCAACTTCCCCTACCTCGGCGAGCGCATCGGTGTGCCGGCGCGCGCCGGCTACCAGCGCCTCGACCCGAACGCCGCGCTCGAGACGCGCGGCGTGCCCGTGGTGGCGCTCGCCGGCAGCTGCATGGAGGCCGGCAAGACGGCCGCCGCCTGCGCCATCATCTCGCGCATGCGCCATCGGGGGCTGACGGTCGATGCCTTCAAGGCGACCGGCGTGTCCCTGCGGCGCGACATCCTCGCGATGGAGGACGCCGGCGCACGGCGCTGTGCGATCTTCACCGACCTGGGCGTAGTCACCACGACGCGCGCCAACGGTCCGGCCCTCACCCGCACCATGCTGAGCGAGCTCGCCACGGCCAAGCCCGACGTCCTGGTCTTCGAGCTCGGCGACGGCATTCTCGGCACCTACGGCGTGGACGCCATCCTCGAGTGCCCCGACATCCGTGCCGCACTCACCGGCGTCGTGCTGTCGGCCAACGATCCGGTGGCGGCCTGGGGCGGGGTGACGCTGCTGCGCGAGCGCTTCGGTATCGAGCCGTGCGTGGTGACGGGACCGTGCACCGACAACCAGGTGGGGGTCGAGATCATCACCGGGCAGATGGGCGTTCCGGCCTGCAACGCCATCAGCAGCGCCGCGGCGCTCGGCGACCGCGTGATCGAGGCGCTCGGGCTCGCGGCGGCGGTGGCCGCATGAGCGGGGCCGGCCACAGCGCCTCCGGCGCCCGCACACCCGCGGTGGTGCTCGGCGGCACCGGCTACGTGGCCGGGGAGCTGCTGCGCCTCATCGCGGTCCATCCCAAGCTCGAGCTCGCCGCCGTGATGTCGGAGAGCTCGCCCGGCGAGCCGGTGGCGGACGCCTTCCCGCACCTCGTGTCCGCCTATCCCGGGACGCGCTTCTCGAAGCTCGGAGAGGTCACGAAGCTCCTCGCCGAGACGCCGGCGTCGGCGGTGTTCTCGGCGGCGCCCCACGGTGTCTCCGCCGGCCTCATCGAGGCGGTGCTCGCCGCGACGGCGCGCGCGGGCACGCGCGCGCGGGTCGTCGATATCTCGGCCGACTTCCGCTACGCATCGGCGCAGGCCTACGCCGGAGTGTACGGCCACGCGCACGGGGCGCCGGCGCTCCTGAAGGATTTCACCTGCGCGCTGCCCGAGCACCTCGAGGAGCTCGCCACTCCGCACGTCGGCCATCCCGGCTGCTTCGCGACCGCGGTGCTGCTCGCGTCCGTGCCGCTGCTCGCGCTCGGGCTCGTCGAGCCGACGTTGTTCGCGAGCGGCGTCACCGGCAGCACCGGCTCGGGCCGCAAGCCCGTCGAAGGCACGCACCATCCGCTGCGCCACGGCGATCTCTACGGCTACAACGCGCTCGCGCACCGGCATGCGCCGGAGATCGTCGCCTGCGCGCGGGCGGCGACCGGCGTCGAGGCCGAGCTCGCCTTCGTGCCGCACTCGGGGCCCTTCGCGCGCGGCATCCACGTCACGGTGCAGGCGCGCCTGAGGCGCGCGCTCGACACGGCACAGGCGCGCGGCGCGCTCAGGGAGTACTACGCGCGTGCGCCCTTCGTGCGGGTGAGTGAGCGAGCGGCGCACGTGAAAGAGGTGGCGGCCAGCAACTTCGCGCACCTCTCGGCCGCCGCCGACGGCCGCACCATCGCCGTCATGTGCGCGATCGACAACCTGGTGAAGGGCGCCGCGGGAGGCGCGGTGCAGTGGATGAACCGGATGCTGGGGTTTGCCGAGACGGCGGGTCTCTCCCAGCCGGCACCGGGGTGGACCTGAAAGGCTCGCCGGCCATGCCCAGGAAGTCCCAGTCGGCGACTGCCGCCACGAGCGGCGCGCGCAAGGCGATGAAGCGGGTGTTGGCCCCGGCGCGCGATTTCCAGGCGCAGGTGTTCGCGCAGTACCCGGTCGAGGTCGCCTCGGGCGAGGGCGTGTGGCTCATGAACACCCGCGGCGAGCGGCTGCTCGATCTCTACGGCGGACACGCGGTCGCGGGCCTCGGCTACGCGCACCCGCAGTGGACCGCGGCGCTCGCCGCCCAGGCGCAGGCCTGCCAGTTCCAGAGCAACGCGGTGGCGATGCAGGTGCGCGCCAGGGCGGCACGGCGCCTGGTGCGCTTCTCGAAGCTGCCGTTCGGCAGCGTCTTCTTCGTCAACAGCGGCGCCGAGGCCAACGAGAATGCGCTGAAAGTCGCGCTGCGCATGACCGGGCGGGCGCACGTCGCCGCCATCGAGGGCGGCTTTCACGGGCGCACCGCCGCCGCGGGCGCCGTCACCTGGGGCGCGCAACCTAAGTGGTACGGATTTCCGCGCACCCCGTTCGACGTGAGCTTCATTGCGCGCGGCGCGACGCAGGCGATCGCCGGGCAGGTCACCACCGACACCGCCGCGGTGATCGTCGAGCCGGTGCAGGGACTCGCCGGCGCGGTGGCGCTCGGCGCGCCGTTCCTCGCCGCGCTGCGCGCGCGCTGCGACGAGGTCGGCGCGCTCCTCATCTTCGACGAGGTGCAGTGCGGGATGGGGCGCACCGGCGAGCCCTTCGCCGCCAACCTCTACGGCGTGCGCCCCGACATGCTGACCACCGCCAAGGCGCTCGGCAACGGCTTCCCGGTGGCCGCGCTCATGATGTCGCCCCTGGTGTCGGCCTCGCTGAGGACCGAGGCCCTCGGCACCACCTTCGGCGGCGGGCCGATGGCCTGCGCGGCCGTGAACGCGGTGCTCGCGGCGATCCGCGAGCAGCGGCTCCTCGAGCGCGTGCGGCGCATCGGCGCCTACATCCGCAGAAGCTGCCTCGTGGGTCCCGTGACCGCCGCCTCGGGCGCCGGGCTCCTGGTCGGGCTGCGCACCCGGCGGCCGGCGAAGGACGTCCAGGCGGAGCTGCTCGAATGCGGCATCCTCACCGGCACCTCGAGCGATCCCCACGTGGTGCGCCTGCTGCCGGCGTACATCCTGGAAGAGGAGCACGTCGACCTGCTGCGCGATGCGCTCAAGGATCTCGACGCATGAAGCGCTTCATCGATCTCGGGGATTTCGGCCGTGAGGAGCTCCTGTCGCTCCTCGAGCTCGCGCGGCGGCTCGAGACGAGACCCGAGCCGCGGGCGCTGGCCGGCAAGATCCTCGGGCTCCTGTTCTTCAATCCGTCGCTGCGTACGCTCGCCTCGTTCCAGGCGGCGATGGCGCGGCTCGGCGGCAACTCCTTCGTCATCAACCCCGGGCACGGCAGCTGGGTGCTCGAGACGCGCCGCGGCGCGGTCATGGACGGTGCGGCGGCCGAGCACGTGCGCGAGGCGATTCCGGCGCTCGCCTCCTACTGCGACGCGCTCGGCATCCGCGTGTTCGCCGAGGGACGCGACCTGGCGAGCGATCTCGCCGAGACCATCTTCAACAGCATGGCGGAGCTCACCGACAAGCCCCTCATCAACCTCGAGTCGGCGCTCAACCATCCCTGCCAGGCGCTCGCCGACTGGAAGACGCTCGACGACCTGGCGGTGCCGCGCGGCGGGCGCTTCGTGCTCACCTGGGCGTGGCATCCGCGCGCCCTGCCGCTGGCGGTGCCGGCCGCGGCGCTGCACATGGCCAGCTTACGCGGCATGGAAGTGATCGTGCTGCGCCCCGAAGGCTTCGCGCTCCCCGCCCCGGTGATGGAGCGCGCGCGGCGCGCGGCGCTGAGCGCCGGCGGCACGGTGCGCGAGACCCACGTGCGCGAGGAGGCGCTCGAGGGTGCCGACATCCTCTACGTCAAGGAGTGGGGCGCGACCGCCTGCTACGGCGACGCGGCGGGCGATGCGCGGCTGCGCAGCACGCTCGGCAGCTGGTGCGTGCGCAACGACTGGTTCGCGCGCACCGCGCCCGAGTGCCGCGTCATGCACTGCCTGCCGGTGCGGCGCAACACCGCGATCGCCGACGAAGTGCTCGACGGCCCGCGCAGCGCCGTGCAGCGCGAGGCCGCCAATCGCCTGAGCGTGCAGACCGCCGTGCTCCATCAGTTATTGAAGTCGTGAGGATCAGGGAAGCCGCATCATGATCATGCATCGGGGCGATCAGACTCTGGCGATCCGCGCCTTGAAGAGCGCGGCGCCCTACATCCGCATGTACAAGGGCAAGACTTTCGTGGTGAAGGCCGGCGGCGGCGTGTTCGCCGAGGCCGACTCCACCCGCACGCTGGTCGAGCAGATCGGGATCCTGCACTACTTCGGCGTGCGCGTGGTGCTGGTGCACGGCGGCGGTCCGCAGCTCAGCGAGCTCTCGGCGGCCCTCGGCGTGCCGACCCAGATGATCGAGGGCCGGCGCGTGACCGACCAGCGCTCGATCGACGTCACCGCCATGGTATTGAACGGCCTCATCAACACCCGCCTGCTCGCCATGTGCCGCGATCTCAACATCGACGCGGTCGGCATCAGCGGCGTGGACGCGGGACTGGTGCGCGCCCACAAGCGCCCGCCGGTGCGCTTGAGCGCCGACGCCGAGCCGGTCGACTTCGGCTACGTCGGCGACATCGACGCGGTCGACACCACGGTGCTGAAGAAGCTGCTCGACAACGGGCTCATGCCGGTGGTGAGCCCGCTGTCGGCGGATGAGAACGGGACGCTCCTCAACATCAACGCCGACACCGTGGCCGCCGCGCTCGGCGCCGCACTCGGCGCCGAGAAGCTCATCCTCTGCACCGGCACCCCCGGGATCCTCGGCAACCTCGGCGATCCCGGCTCACTCATCTCCTATACGGACCTCGCGGGCCTGAAGCGCCTGCGCGAATCGGGCCAGATCGCCGACGGCATGCTGCCGAAGGCCAAGGCGATCGAGGATGCGCTCCGCGGCGGCGTGCGGCGCGTGCACGTGGTGTCGTACCGCGCCCCCGAGGGCATCCTGGGCGAGGTGTTCACCAACGAGGGCACCGGCACGCTCATCGTCGCCGACGTCAACGCGCTCACCCCGGCCGAGCAGCAGGGGACGCTGCCATGACGCGCCTGTGGGACAAGGGCACGCCGCTCGATGAGCGGGTGCTGCGTTACACGGCCGGCGAGGACCACGCGCTCGACGACCGCCTGGTGCCCTACGACGTGCGCGCCTCGATCGCGCACGCGCAGATGCTGAATGCGCAGGGGCTGCTCCCGCTCGCCGACCTCGACGCGATCCGCGACGGGCTGAAGGAGCTCGCCGGCGAGCACGCGCGCGGACTCTGGCGCGTCGAGCTCGCCGACGAGGACGGCCAGACGGCGCTCGAGCGGCGCCTCACCGAGCGCATCGGCACCGCCGGCGCGCGCATTCACCTCGGGCGCTCGCGCAACGACCAGGTGCTCGCCGCCATCCGCCTGTACCTGCGCGAGGCCGTCGAGGACCTGGAGAGCGGCGCACTCGAGGTGGCGGATGCGCTGGACGAGCTCGGCGTGCGCGAGGGCGGTACGCCGCTCCCGGGCTACACGCACATGCAGCAGGCGATGCCGAGCTCGGTGCCGCTGTGGGCCGGGGGCTTCGCCGCCGAGATCCGCGACGACGCGCAGGGCCTCAACGAGGTCATGCGCCGCATCTCGCGCAGCCCCCTCGGGTCGGCGGCCGGCTACGGCACGCCGGGGCTCCCCATCGACCGCGAGGCGACGCGCGCGGCGCTCGGCTTCGCCTCGGTGCAGGAGCCGGTCACCGCCGTGCAGCTCTCGCGCGGCAAGGCGGAGGCGCAGCTGCTCTTCGAGATCACGCTCCTCATGCAGGACTTAGGCAGGCTCGCCGCCGACGTGCTGCTCTACGCCACGCACGAGTTCGGCTTCCTCACGCTCCCGGACGCCTTCACCACCGGCTCGTCGATCATGCCGCAGAAGAGGAATCCCGACGTCTTCGAGCTGATCCGCGGCCGCTCGGCCACGGCGCTCGGCTGCCTCGTCGAGGCGCTCGGGGTGTGCGCGAAGCTGCCTTCGGGCTACAACCGCGACGTGCAGCTCCTCAAGTTCCCGCTGTTCCGCGCCATCGACTTAGGGCTCGAGACGCTCGCCATCCTGCCGCCGGCGATCGCCGCCATGCGCTTCAACCGCGAGGCGATCAGGCTCGATCCCGCGATCGACGCGGCCGAGGAGGCCAACCGCCTGGCGGTGCGCGAGGGCATTCCGTTCCGCGAGGCCTATCGGCGCGTGGCGGCCCGGCTCAAACAGGCACGCTCATGCTGAAACTGCTCGGGATCTCGGGGAGCCTGCGCCGGGCCTCCTACAACTCATCGCTCCTGCGCGCGGCGACGCGCCTCATGCCGCCCGATGCGACGCTCGAGGTCGCGAGCATCCGCGGCATTCCGCTCTACGATGCCGACGTCGAGGCCCAGGGAATCCCGCCCGCCGTCGCGCAGCTCAAGGAGGCGGTGGCGGCCGCCGCGGGCGTGCTGCTCGTCACCCCGGAGTACAACAACAGCATTCCGGGCGTGTTCAAGAACGCGATCGACTGGCTGTCGCGCCCGAGCTCCGACATCAGGCGGGTGTTCACGGGCAGGCCGTTCGCCGTGATCGGCGCCTCGCCCGGCGGCTTCGGCACGACCCTCTCGCAGGCGGCGTGGCTGCCGGTGCTGCGCACGCTCGGCGCGCAGTTCTGGAGCGGCGGACGGCTGCAGGTGTCGCGCGCCGGCTCGGTGTTCGACGAGGCCGGCAACCTCAAGGACTCAGGCGTCGAGGAGCAGCTGAAGAACTTCCTCGCGGGCTACGTCGCGTTTCTGCAGCGCGCCGCCTCCTAGGCGCCCGCGAAGGCCTCGGGCGCCGCGCGCACGAACCCGGGCAGCGTCTCGAGATGCGCGCAGATCGCGCGCAGCGCGGGATAGGGGCCGAGGTCGCACTGGTAGCGGCGCGCGTTGAACATCTGCGGCACGAGGCAGACGTCGGCGAGCGTCACCCCCGTGCCGTACATGTGCCGCCCGTCGCCGGTCGTAGCGCCGACTTCCTTCTCGAGCGCGGCGAAACCGCGCGCGATCCATTGGGCGTACCAGGCGCTCACGGTGCTCTCGTCGACCGCGAGCGGCGGCGCCCTGAGGTAATCGAGCACGCCGGAATTGTTGAGCGGGGCCATCTCGCAGGCGATCACGAGCGCAAGCGCGCGCACGCGGGCGCGCCCCGCCGGGTCGCGCGGCAGGAGCGGCGGCTGCGGATGGGTCTCCTCGAGATACTCGAGGATCGCGAGCGACTGCGTGAATACGCGCTCGCCATCGACGAGCACCGGAACCAGCCCCTCGGGGTTGAGCGCCAGGAACTCCGCCGAGCGCTGCGCGCTCACCTGCGGCCGCAGGTCGACCGCGACCGCCTCGTAAGGCAGCCCCTTGAGGCTGAGCGCGATGCGCACGCGGTAGGAGGCGGAGCTGCGGAAGTAGTGATAGAGCTTCATGGGAGCGGCGCGGGCGGTGCGATGGTGTTGCGCAGCACCTCGAGACCCTCGATGCCGCCCTCGAGCCGGTCGCCGGGCTTCAGCGCTCCGACGCCGGCGGGCGTGCCGGTGAAGATGAGATCGCCGGCCGCGAGCTCGTAGAGCGTCGAGAGCCCGGCGATGAGCTGCGGCACGGGCGTGAGCATCATCGCGAGGTCCGAGTCCTGCCGCGTCTCGCCGTTCACGTCGAGCCAGATGCGTCCCCGCGAGAGGTGGCCGCGGGCCGCGGGACGGATCGCGGCCACCGGGGCCGAGTGATCGAAGCCCTTGCCCGAGTCCCAGGGCAGGCCGCCCTGCTTGGCGGCGCTCTGCAGATCGCGCCGTGTCAGGTCGATGCCCGCCGCGTAGCCGAACACGTGCTCGAGGGCGCTCGCGGGCGCGATGTTGCGCCCGGCGCGGCCGATCGCCGCCACCAGCTCGATCTCGTGCTGGAGGTTCGCGGTACGCGGCGGGTAGGGAATCGCCGCGCCGTTCGCCACCAGCGCATCCGCCGGCTTCATGAAAAAGAACGGCGGCGTGGGCTGCGAGCCCATCTCGCGAACGTGGTCGGCGTAGTTGCGGCCGACGCAATAGATGCGGTGAACCGGAAAACGCCCGCCGCCCTCGATTGCGACCGCGGGCGTCGCCGGCGGCGCAAAGGCAAACTCGCTCATCGGCCGAAGATTGCCACCATGCGAACCGCTAGACTAGCTCCATGAGCATCTGGCGCACCGTGGCGACTCCCGCGGAGCTCAACGAGCGGGGCAGCCGCACCATGCCCGGCTTCCTCGGCATCCGCGTCACCGAGATAGGCCCGGACTTCCTGCGCGCCACCATGCCGGTGAACGAGCGCACCCATCAGCCCTTCGGCGTGCTGCACGGCGGCGCCTCGGTGGCGCTCGCCGAGACGGTAGGGAGCCTGGCGGCGATGCTGTGCGTCGATCCGAATTACATGGTCCTCGGTCAGGACATCAACGCCAATCACCTGCGCAGCATCTCCTCCGGCCTCGTCACCGCCACCGCGCGCCCGTTCCATCTCGGCAGATCGAGCCACGTGTGGCATATTGAGATTCGCGACGAGCAGGAGCGGCTGGTGTGCGTGTCGCGGCTGACCATGGCTGTGGTCGGGCGCCGCCCGCAGACCTGAGCGTTGCCGGACGTCAGCGAGAGGTGACTCATGCCGGACAGCGCAACCCCGCCGATGGCCGCCGACGCGCCGCGCGTCGACGAGTCGCTCGTCACCTACACCAACGTCATCTACGCGCTGCACTCGCTGTCGGTGCTCATCGGGCTCACGACCTTCCACACCATCGTGGGAAGCTTCGTGTGGGGGCTGCCCTCGATCATCGCCGTGATCATGAACTACGCGCGCCGCTCGGCGACGCACGGCACCTACCTCGAGTCGCACTTCCGCTGGCAGATCCGCACCTTCTGGTACGCCGTGCTGTGGAGCTTCGTCATCTGGGCCGTGTCGGTGCCGCTCATGCTGATCCTGATCGGCTTCCCGCTCCTGATCCTCGGGCACTACGCGCTGGCGATCTGGATCATCTACCGCGTCGCGCGCGGCTGGCTGGCGCTGCGCGACCAGCGGCCCATGTACGTATGACGCGCGCCTGGCTGCTCGCCGCCCTCAGCGCGCTGGCGCTCGGCGGCTGCGGCCAGAAGGGACCGCTCTATCTGCCGGATAAGGGCGGCAAGGTGGTGACGCGCGCGCCGGCGGCCACCGAGGCGCAGCCCCCGCCGCCCGCCAATGAGGCACCGGCGGCTCCGGCGACGCCGAAACCGATCGACAAGGACAAGGATCAGGAACAGGACTCGCAGCCGCCGAAGTGAGGCGGCGGCGACTGCTAGCCTCTCATCAGGCCCTCGAGCGTCCGCGCCCGCTCGCTCCGGGGGAAGACGCTCGTCTCGAGCGCGCGCGGTGGGATCCCGAGGTGCTCCTCCAGCACGCCCTTCAGCACGCTGCGCAGGTCGAGCGTCGGCATGAGGTCGCGCCCCTGGTAGAGCGCGCGCGACGAGAGCCCCGGCCAGTCCGCGATCACCCGCCCGCCCGCCACCGCACCCCCGGCGAGGAACGCCATGGTCGCGGTGCCGTGATCGGTGCCGCGCGTGCCGTTGATGGCCGCGGTGCGGCCGAACTCCGTGACGAGAAGCACCGCCGTGTCTTTCCACACGGGGCCGACCTCGCCCTTGAGCGTCGCGAGCCCCTTGTCGAGCCCCGCGAGGCGGCCGGCGAGCTGGCCCTCGGCACCGCCTTCGTTGGCGTGCGTGTCCCAGCCCGTGGTATCGAACACCGCAACCTGAGGGCCGTCCTCCTGGCGGAGAAATCCTGCGGCCGCGCGGACGATTTCCGCGTAAGCGCCGCCCGGCGCGGCGCGCGCGGGCTGCCGGCTCGCCTGCGGCTGAGCCGCCTGCGCCGCCGCGGTGTTCGGCGCCTCGCCCATGCCCTGCGCCATCGCATCACCCTGCTCCGCTGCGACCCTGTCCGCCATGAGCGCGTCCGCCAGGCGCGCCGAGAGCAATGGATCGCGCGCGTAGAGGTCGGTGATGCGCGCGAGCGTGTCTTCGTCGAGGCCCGCGAGCCTCGAGGGCGACCACGAGGTCACCTCGGCCGGCCCGCGCATCACGAGCGGCACGTTCTGACCCAGCGCGACGCCGGCCTCGCGGCGCCGCTCACCGGGCGCTGCCGCGAGCGCGCGGTTCAGCCAGCCGCTCTGCGCCGCGTGCGCGAGGCCCGTGCCGTTCTCGAGCACGTCCTGGCCGTCGAAATGCGAGCGCTCCCGGTAGGGGCTCGCCACCGCGTGGAACACGACGAGCTCGCGCGCCGCGTAGCACTGACCGAGGAAGCCGAGCGAGGGGTGCAGCCCGAAGAATCCGTCGAGGGGCAACGCACCCCTGGTCTCACCCGGAGCGCGCAGCGCGAACTCGCCGCGCAGGCGTCCGTAGTCCCGGTCGCCGTAGGGCGGCACCGCCGCGAGGCCATCGAGCGCACCGCGCAGGATCACCAGCACGAAGCGCGGGCGGCGTCCGGTGGCTGCGATGCGCGCGAACGCGAGCCGCGAGGTGATGAGCGCGCCGCCGGTCGCGAGCGCTCCGGCCTTGAGGAATTCTCGGCGCTTCAGGGCTGGCATGGGCTTACCGGCGCATGAACTCGGGTGCGGCGAGCAGCAGCGTCACCGCCTGCTGGGCGCTCGCCGCGCGCGCGATCGCGGTCCCGGTCGCCTCCGTCAGGCTGGCGCCGAGGAGCTGCGGGGCGAGCTCGGCGGCGTTGCGGCGGCTGCCGAGCCGGCCGCCCACCGCATCCGCCCACTCGAGGCGCTTCAGCAGCGCCGACGCCCCGTCCCAGTCGGGGCTCCTGTCGGGCCAGCCGGCGGGCGAGCCCGGCTGCCAGGTGCGCTGGCCGAGGAGCTCGAAGGGCGCGAGCGGCCCGTGCGCCGCGTCCACCGGCAGCGACAGCCCGCGATAGCTCGAGACGATGAAGTCGCTCGGCGTCTTGTACTTCGCAAGCGGCTGCTCCCAGCCTTCAGGCGCGTCGAGCAGCGCGCGGTACACCGCGGGCAGGTTGCCGCCGAACTCGGTGAAGGCCTGCGCGAGGCGCTCGACCGCCGCCGGCGGCGGATCGTCCGCGATGAAATGCCGCGCCAGCTTCGTGGCGATGTGGCGCGCGGTGGCAGGATGCTGCGCAAGGTCGTTCAGCACCTCGACGCCCTGCTCGTAGCCTTTGTCTCCGTAGCGCCGTCCGAGCACGGTTTTAGGGCCGGGCTCATGGTTGTCGGGGCGGAACACGAACCGGCCGGGCGGCCCGCCGGCGAAGAGATCGTTGCCGCCGCCCACCGACCAGCCGGTGATCACGCTGGCGAAAGTGGTCACGTCCTCCTGGGTATAGCCGCCGCCCACGCCGAGGGTATGCAGCTCGAGAATCTCGCGGCCGAGATTCTCGTTGATGCCGGGCGTACGGCTGCCGCGCCGGCGCAGCCCGGCCCTGACGGCCGCCGGGGAGTGCCGGCCCACCGACAGGTGGTTGTCGAGATAGAGCAGCATCGCGGGGTGCATCTCGGCGGCGACCAGCAGGTCGCCGAAGTTGCCGAGCACGTACGGACGGATCGCCTCGCGCTCGAAGCTCCCGGCGAGCCCGGCGATGAACTGCTTATCCGTCGACACCGCAAAGTGGTTGGTCCAGAACTGGGCGAGCCGCTCGATGAAGGGGCGGTCGGTCATCACCGCCTGCTGAAAGCGCGCGGTCGCTTCGCTCCTGTAGATCGGCTGCAGAAGCTGCGGCAGCTTCTGCGGCACGTCTTTCCCGGAGCGGCGCGCCTGCTGGATCTCGCGCTGCAGCGCGAAGGCTTCCCCGAGCACCTGCGCGGAGGAGGCGAGTCCGGCGTCGGCGATCGCGGGCGGCGCAGACTTCAGCTGCGCGCGCAGCCAGTCGCGCCCATCGCCGCCGATGGAGGCGAGCTCGCCCGCACGGGCGCCGAGCCCGAAGCGATTGGCCGCGATGGTGGAGCTGAGCTGCTGCATCCGATGGCTGTATAGCGCGCCAGCCGGCCAAGCGGTTGACGCGGCTCGCGGGACTGCGACGGGTTGCGGTCCGTTATACTCGCGGCCCGCCTCCGCCATCACCTCTTCATGACGCCTCCCCCCGACCTGGTCCTCGTCGACGGCTCCTCTTATGTCTACCGGGCGTTTCACGCCCTGCCGCCGCTCTCGAACTCGCACGGCGAGCCGACCGGAGCGCTGCTCGGCGTGCTCAACATGCTGCAGAAGTTCCTGAAGGACTTCCATCCGCAGCGCATCGCCGTGGTGTTCGACGCTCCGGGCAGGACCTTCCGCGACGAGCTGTTCGCCGAGTACAAGGCACAGCGCCCGGCGATGCCCGACGACCTGCGCGCGCAGGTCGGGCCGCTCCTCGAGATCATCAGGGCGCAGGGCCTGCCGCTGCTGCGCGTGCCGGGCGTCGAGGCCGACGACGTCATCGGCACGCTCGCGCGGCGTGCGGCGGCCGCCGGCCGGCGGGTGCTCATCTCCACCGGCGACAAGGATATGGCGCAGCTGGTGGACGGCTCGATCACGCTGATCAACACCATGACCAACACGGTGCTCGATCGCGAGGGAGTGAAGCTCAAGTTCGACGTCTACCCCGAGCAGATCATCGACTACCTGGCACTGATCGGCGACAGCTCCGACAACATCCCGGGGATCGACAAAGTGGGCCCGAAAACCGGCGCGAAGCTGCTGCAGCAGTACGGCGGCCTCGACAACCTGATCGCGCACGTCGCGGAAGTGCCGGGCAAGGTCGGCGAGAACCTGCGGCTCGGGCTGGCGACGCTCGATCTCTCGCGGCGACTCGCGACCATCCACACCGATCTCGAGCTGCCGGTGTCGGTCGACGAGCTGGCACCCGGCGCGCCCGATGCCGCGAAGCTGCGCGAGCTCTACACGCGCTTCGAGCTGAAGGCGCTGCTGCGCCAGCTCGAGGGCGGCGAGGAGGCGGCGGCCGCGCCGCCCGCGGCTCAAGGCGGCGCTCCGGCCGCGACGCCCGCACCGCCGGCGGCCATCGAGCGCCACTACCAGACCGTGACACGCTGGGAAGACTTCGAGCGCTGGCTCGAGGTGCTGCGCACGGCGGGGCTCTTCGCCTTCGATACCGAGACCACCAGCCTCGACTACATGCGCGCCGAGATCGTCGGTGTCTCCTTCGCCGTCGAGCCGGGAACCGCAGCTTACGTGCCGCTGGGCCACGTCTATCCGGGCGCGCCCGACCAGCTCGAGCGCGCGCGGGTGCTCGCGGCCTTGAAGCCCCTCCTCGAGAGCGAGCTCCACGGCAAGGTCGGGCACAACCTCAAGTACGACGCGCACGTGCTGCTCAACGCCGGCATTGCGCTCGCCGGCATGCGCTTCGACACGATGCTCGAGTCCTACGTGTGGAACAGCGTCGCCACCAACCACGACATGGACTCCGACGCCAGGCGCTACCTCGGACTCACGACCATCACCTTCGAGGACGTCGCCGGCCGGGGCGCGAAGCAGCTCTCCTTCGAGCAGGTGCCGCTCGACAAGGCCGGGGAGTACGCCGCCGAGGACGCCGACGTGACGCTGCGCCTGCACGGTGAGCTCTGGCCGCAGCTCGAGTCGGTGCCGCAGCTGGCGCGCCTCTACCAGGAATGCGAGCAGCCGCTCATTCCGGTGCTGCTCGCCATGGAGCATCACGGCGTACTGGTCGATCGCGAGCGGCTGCGCGCGCAGAGCCGCGAGTTTGCCCGCCAGCTGCAGGAGCTGGTGCTCGCGGCGCACCGCGAGGCGGGCCACGAATTCAACATCGAGTCGCCGCGGCAGCTGCAGCAGATCCTGTTCGAGCGGCTGCAGCTGCCGGTGCGGCGCAAGACGCCCACCGGCCAGCCCTCGACCGCCGAGGACGTGCTGGAGGAGCTCGCCGAGAGCTACCCCTTGCCGCGCATCGTGCTCGACTACCGCGCGCTCGCGAAGCTGAAGTCCACCTACACCGACAAGCTTCCCGAGCAGGTCAACGAGCGCACCGGGCGCATCCACACCAACTACGCGCAGGCGGTCGCCGCCACCGGGCGGCTCTCCTCGGTCGACCCCAACCTGCAGAACATCCCGATCCGCCGTCCGGAGGGACGGCGGATCCGCCAGGCGTTCATCGCCCCCGAGGGCTGCGTGCTGCTCGCGGCGGACTACTCGCAGATCGAGCTGCGCATCATGGCGCACCTCTCCGGGGACGAGAGCCTCAAGACCGCGTTCGCGGAGGAACGCGACGTGCATCAGGCCACGGCCGCCGAGGTGTTCGGCGTCGCTCTCGCGGGCGTCACACCCGACCAGCGCCGCACCGCCAAGGTGATCAACTTCGGGCTGATCTACGGCATGTCGCCCTTCGGGCTGGCGCGCAACCTCGGCATCGAGCGCGGCGCCGCGCAGCAATACGTGGAGCGCTACTTCCAGCGCTACCCGGGCGTGAAGCGCTTCATGGACGACACGCGCATCTCGGCCCGCGAGCGCGGCTACGTCGAGACGGTGTTCGGGCGGCGCCTGTACCTGCCGGACATCCGCTCCGGCAACACGCAGCTGCGCCAGTACGCCGAGCGCAGCGCCATCAACGCGCCGATGCAGGGAACCGCGGCCGACATCATCAAGCGCGCCATGATCGCGGTGGACGCCTGGTGCCGCCGCAAGGACTCCCCGGCGCGCCTCATCATGCAGGTGCACGACGAGCTGGTGCTCGAGGTGCGCGCCGACGCGGTCGAGGAAGTGACGCGCGCGGTGCGCGAGCGCATGGTGGGCGCAGCGAGCCTCAGCGTGCCGCTGCGCGTCGACGCCGGCGCGGGCGCCAACTGGGACGAGGCGCACTGAAGAGCGGCGCGCGCTGGCCGGGCCGAACTTCTGCCGCTGCCGCTGGTCGTTGACGCCGGGGGTCGTCCTCCGGTGTGTCGCCGGGTTGCAACAGTCAACACGCGGCCCGCGATTGTGTAAGGTAAGGAACGATGGAACAGGAGGTCGAGCCATGCGCAGAGTTCTGCTGGTGATTGCGCTCGCGCTCGGAGCGAGCGCCGCGCGCGCCGATAACGGATCGTTCTACCTCGGCGCCGGCATCTCCAAGGACAAGCTCAGCGACATCGCCAATCAGGGTACGAACTTCGCCGACATCGACAGCACCTCCTGGAAGGCGTTCGCCGGCTTCAGGCCGCTGAGCGTGTTCGCCGTCGAGGCCGACTACCTCGACCTCGGCAGCCAGACCAATACCTTCTTCACGCAGGCCGGGACGTGCCCGGTAGGCGGGTGCCCCGCAACCTCTCACTCCGACGCCAAAGCGTTCGCCGGCTACGCGGTGGGCTTCCTGCCGATCCCGCTGCCCTGGCTCGACGTCTTCGGCAAGGCCGGGCTCGCACGCTGGAAGCTCAACGGCAGTGCGTTCTCGCCGCTTCCGCCGGTGAGCTTCTCGACCAGCGGCACGGAGTTCGCCTGGGGCCTCGGTACCCAGGTGCACGTCGGAAACTTCGGTGCGCGACTCGAGTACGAGAAGTTCAATGTCCCGGGCACCAACGGTGCGAACGTCACGTCGCTCGAGGTGTACCTGAACATTTTCTGACGGCGCCGCCGCACGCGCCGGCGATGCAGGCGATACACTGCGCCGGCGGAGCCGGCCGCGCCCGTCGACGCGGGCGCTGCGATTCTGTTATCAGGGATTCACCACACTGACGAGGACTCTATGCGCAAATTCCTCCTCGCACTCGCTCTGGTGCTCGCAGCGGGCGCCGCCCAGGCCGACAACGGGACGTTCTACGTCGGCGCCGGCATCTCGAGGGACAACCTCAAGGACATCACCGCCACGGCTTCGGACCTGAACAGCACCGACTGGAAGATCTGGGCGGGCTTCCGGCCGATCAGCGTGTTCGCCGTCGAGGCCGACTACCTCGACCTCGGCAGCCAGACGGTCAACAACGCGGTCACCAGCACGCACGTCGACTACAAGGCCTTCGCCGGCTACGCGGTCGGCTTCGTCCCGATCCCGGTTCCATACCTCGATGTCTTCGGCAAGGCCGGGCTCGCGCGCTGGACCTCGAGCGGCGGCAGCTCGTTCCCAGGCGGCCCCTTCTTCTCGCTCTCGGATGAAGGCACAGAATTCGCCTGGGGCCTCGGCACCCAGGTGCACGTCGGAAACTTCGGTGCCCGCCTCGAGTACGAGAACTTCAGCATCCGCAATACGAACGGCGCCAATATCGTCTCGCTGAGCGTCTTCCTCAATCTCTTCTAGCTCGGACTCTTGTGGCGCCGGCGATACAAGCCGCAAAGCAAATTCATGATCTGAAAAGAGATTTTTTCCGGGTCGCGATGGAACTCGAGGAAATCGGCCTCATCTAATCCCTCGAGTGCATCGTCACTCCCCGCTTCCCTCCCTGAGCGGGTAATTGACCCGGTTCATGAGACCTGTGCCGGGTTAGTCTGCCCCGGCGGCCCTCAAAGCCGCCGGGGTTTTTTATTTGAGCCACGCGAGGAGCGTCCCCCGCGCCTCCTCGACCCCCGTGCCCTCCGTCGCGGAAAAAAGCTGCACCGTCGCCCGCCCCGCGAGCTCATCCGCAGCCGCCCGCAGGGCGCGGGCCGCCTCGGCACGGGTGAGCTTGTCGGCCTTGGAGAGCAGCACGTGCAGCCGCCGCTCGCTCGAGAGCCACTCGAGCAGCCGCTCATCCCCCTCGGTGAGGCCGCGCCGCGCATCGACGATGAGGAAGAGCCCTTTGAGGCTCGCGCGCCCATGCAGCGCGTCGATGAGCGGGCGCCAGGCGCGCCGCTCGGCCTCCGGGCCGCCCGCATACCCGTAACCCGGCAGATCGACGAGGCGCCGCGCCGGCGCGAGCTCGAAGAAATTGAGCAGCCGGGTGCGGCCGGGGGTCTTGCTGGTGCGCGCGAGGCCGCGCCGCTGCGTGATCGCGTTGATGGCGCTCGACTTGCCGGCATTGGAGCGCCCGGCGAAGGCGACCTCGGCACCGACGTCGGGCGGGATCTGCCCCGGCGCCGCGGCGCTCACCAGAAGCCTGGCCTGCTGAAAACGGCTCATTCTGATCGTAGTGTACAATCCGGCGCCGTCGCTTCGCGGGACCACACCGGAATGAGAACAATGCCGAACAGCCTCAGAGTCGGTTGGATGGGGCTTGCGATGAGCGCACTCGCGCTCGCGCAGACGCTCGCCGTGGCACAGACCTCCCCCGCCGGCAATGCGCCGGCCTCGGTGCCCTTTACCACCGGCAAGGCGGCCAGCGGCGAGGCCAAGGCGGCGCTGTGCACGGCCTGTCACGGCCCGAACGGCAACAGCGTCAATCCCGAGTGGCCGCGCCTTGCAGGGCAGAGCGCGGTCTACATCGCCGAGCAGCTCAAGCTCTTCCGCTCGGGCGTGCGCAACAACCCGATCATGAAGCCCCTCGCCGCCTCCTTGAGCGACCAGGACATCAACGATCTCGCCGTCTATTACGAGGCCCAGACGCCGACCGGGCTCGAGGCGGATCCCTCCTACTGGAAATCCGGCGAGGCGCTTTACCTGAGCGGCGACGCGGCGCACGGAGTCCCGGCCTGCGTCGCGTGCCACGGGCCGGTGGGGCGCGGCAACCTCGCGGCCGGTTATCCGGCACTGCGCGCGCAGCAGTCGGTCTACGTGGTGAAGCAGCTCAACGACTACGCGAGCGGCGCCCGCTACACGGGCCCGAACCCGCCCCAGGCGAACCCCAACGCCATCATGATGCTGACCCTCGCCAAGCGGCTGACCCCCGAGGAGATCCGCGACGTGGCCTCCTACGTGCAGGGCATGCGCTGAGTCGATGAACCGGCCGCTCGTCCTGACAGCGCTGCTGGCCCTGGGTGTAGCGGCCTGCTCGCGCCACGAGACACCTGCCCCGCCCGCCGCACCCGCCACCGAAGCCCCGCCGGCGGCCGCGAGTCCTTCCGGCGCGGCGCCTTCGCCCGCCGCCGTGCCGGCGCAGAGCGAGACCGAGCAGGCGCGCGGCGCGCAGGAATCAGCCGACGGTGCCGCCAACGAGAAGCTCGAGTCGAGCGACGCCTCGCTCGAGCGCATGGCCGCGCTGCCGCCCGACGCGCAGCTGCCGTCGGGCCGCTGGAAGCCCGGGGTCAACTACGACCCGCTGGTTCCGGGGCGGCCGACCAGCGTCGAGCCGGGCAGGGTCGAGGTGCTCGAGATCATGTGGCTCGGCTGCCCGCACTGCTACGCGCTCGAGCCGTACATCAGGGCGTGGCTCAAGACCAAACCCGCCTACGTCGAGTTCTCGCGCGTGCCGGTGATCTGGGGCCCGGCCCACCGGGCGCACGCCAGGCTCTTCTATACGCTGAAGGCGCTCGGGCGCCCGGACCTGATCGAAAAGGCGTTCGACACCATCCAGCAGCAGCACAACCCGCTGATCGCGAACAGCGACGCGGAGTCGCTGCAGGTGGAGGAGGCGTGGGCGGCGCAGAATGGCGTCAGCGCCGCGGACTTCGCCAACGCCTATAACTCCCTCGCGGTCAGTGCCGACCTGGGGCGTGCCGAGGAGCTGACGCAGCGCTATCGCGTGCAGAGCGTTCCGCTCATCGTCGTCAACGGCAAGTACACGACCGACGTGGGCAAGGCGGGAGGCCCCGCGAACCTCATCCAGCTCATCAACGACCTGGCGGCGTCCGAGCATCGGCATTAACCGGCCCCGGAATGGCGCGCCCGACTGGATTCGAACCAGCGACCTGCAGCTTCGGAGGCTGCCACTCTATCCAACTGAGCTACGGGCGCGTTGGGGCGGGCGATGATACGCGGGGCCGGAAAAGCCGTCTAATTTGCGCGCCGCACCGTTCGGGGAGACGCGGGCGGCATTTACGAGGCGGGGAGGCGAGCGGCTATACTGCGCGCCCGAATCGGCTTGGTGCGCGACGGAAACACACGTGAGCAAGCAGGACACCCATTTCTTCAACGTTTTCAGCCTGGTGATCGGGCTGCTGGCGGCCATCACGATCGTGCTGTTCGTGTTCGCGCGCATCGTCGCGAGCCGTACGCAGGAAGCGCAGGTGCTCACCGAGCCCGACTACAGCAAGAACGTGGCCGCCCGCATCGCCGGGCCGGTGCGCGAGGCGGTCGCCGGTCAGGACAATTCCGCGCTCGCCATCAAGGTGGAGGCGCCCGCCGGCGCGGGCTCCGCCTCTCCCGCCGCCATGGCGAAGAACGGGACCGAGCTCTTCGAGCAGACCTGCAGCGTCTGCCACGGCCAGGGGATCGCCGGTGCACCCAAGGCGGGCGACAAGGCGGCGTGGGCGCCGCGCATCGCCCAGGGCAAGGCGACGCTCTACGAGCACGCGCTCAAGGGCTTCCAGGGCAAGACCGGTGTCATGCCCCCGAAGGGCGGGCGCACGGATGTGCCCGACGACCTCGTCAAGCAGGCCGTCGACCACATGGTCCAGATGGCGCAGTAGCGGCGCGGCAGCGCACCTCTCGCCCTAGTCCGCCGCGCGATCCAGACAGCGCAGCATCACGGCCTCGCTCACCTCGCGGGCGCCGATCGCGGGCCGGCCGTCGAGATCGGCGATCGTGCGCGCAACCTTGAGCACGCGCTGGCGCGCCCGCGCCGAGAACCGCCGTTGCCGCATCGCCACCTCGAGCACCTGCCGTCCCGGCTCATCGGGCACGCACCAGCGGCGGACCTCGGCATCCGCGAGCCGCGCATTGCACGTCCCCTGGCGCGCGCGCTGCAGCTCGCGTGCACGGGCCACGGCGGCGGCGGCCGCGGCGCTGCCTGCGCGGGCACCTGGCGCCGAGTCGAGCTCCTCCGCCCCGACCCTCGGCATCTCGACGTGCAGATCGAGCCGATCGAGAAGCGGGCCCGACACGCGCGAGCGGTAGCGCTGTACCGTGGCGGGCGTACAGCGGCAGCGCGCGGCGGGATCGCCGAGGCCGCCGCAGGGACAGGGATTCATCGCGGCGACGAGCTGGAACTCGGCGGGGTACTGGACCGTGAGCGCGGCGCGCGCCACCGCGACGGACCCGGTCTCGAGAGGCTCGCGCAGCGCCTCGAGAACGGGGCGCGCGAACTCCGGCAGCTCGTCGAGAAACAGTACGCCGTGATGGGCGAGGCTGATCTCCCCGGGCCGGGCCCGCACTCCCCCGCCGACCAGCGCGGGCGCGCTGCTCGAGTGGTGAGGCGCACGGAACGGCCGCTCGGTGAGCGACTCGTGACGAAAGCCCGCGGCGCTCACCGAGGCGATTGCGGCCGCTTCGAGCGCCTCGGCGGCGCAGAGCGGCGGCAGCAGACCCGGCAGGCGCTGCGCCAGCATGCTCTTGCCACAGCCGGGCGGACCGATCATGAGAAGACTGTGTCCGCCGGCGGCGGCAACGATGAGCGCGCGCTTGGCCTGCAGCTGTCCGCACACGTCGGCGAGATCGAGCCGCGCGCCGGCGCCAGGCGGGCAGCCACGCGCGGCATCGGGCGCGCCGCCCGCCGCCAGCGTCGCCGTCCCGGCGATGTGGGCGCAGACCTCGAGCAGGTGATCCGCCGCGCGCACGAGCTCCGGCGCCCCGGCGCAGGCCTCGGCCGCATTGGCGCGCGGCACGATGATCTCGTTTCCCGCGCGGCGCGCCTGGGCCGCCGCCGGCAACAGGCCCCGCACGGCCTTCAGCTCGCCCGTGAGGCCGAGCTCACCGTAGAACTCGCGCAGCGGCGGCGCGCGCTCGCCGGCAGGGCTCGTCCTCAGCTGCCGGGAGGCGAGCAGGATCCCTAAGGCGATCGGCAGGTCGAAGCGGCCGCCTTCCTTCGGCAGCTCCGCCGGCGCGAGATTCACCGTGATGCGGCCCGCGGGAAACTCGAACTGCGAGTTGCAGAGCGCCGCGCGCACCCGCTCCTTGGCTTCGCGCACCACCATGGCCGGCAAGCCGACGATCGCGAACGTCGGCAAGCCGCTCGCGAGGCTGACCTCGACGTGCACCAGCGGTGCGCTGAGGCCGACTTGCGCGCGGCAAGCGACCCGCGCAAAGGCCATGGCGTAAGCCTCTAAGGCTCCGGCTTGCCTTCCATGGCGGCGAGCCGCGCCTCGAGCGCCTCGAGCCGCGCGCGCGTGCGTTCGAGCACCCGGGTCTGCGCGTCGAACTCATCGCGGGTGACGAGATCGAGCCTGGCCAGCCGCTCGCGCAGCACCGCGCGGAAGCCCGTCTCGAGGTCCTGCTGCACGGCGCGCAGCGCGGGCGGCACCTGCTCGAGCAGCCGTCGCACCAGGTCATCGATTCGCAGTGACTCCATGAAAGCTCCCCCGACGTGCCGCCCGTGCCCCGCTTTGACGCAAGCGCGCGCGCCCGAGCCCCAAAAGAGTGCAAGCGTGCGCACGGTGCGCGCGCAACACGCGGAAATCACGCCCCGTCGCCGGTGGCACGGAAGCTGCACTGCTCGCGCGCAGGCTCAGAGCTTACGCGCCCACGTGCGCTCCTGCAGAACGTATTTGCGGCGCGATCGGGCACAAATGCCCCTCGGCCCGCTTGCACTCCGGAGAAGCTATGCCCACCGCAGCGACTGCGACCCGAACACTTCGACGCCCGAGTGCTGCGTGGCTCGGCCTCGCGCTGGCGCTCGCGCCGGCGCTCGCCCTGGCCGATGGGCCCGTGCCCAACAAGGGCGACACGGCGTGGATGCTCACCTCGACCGCGTTCGTGCTGCTGATGTCGGTCCCGGCACTGGCGCTCTTCTACGGCGGCCTGGTGCGCACCAAGAACATGCTGTCGGTGCTCATGCAGGTGTTCGTCGGCTTCTCCCTCATCACGGTGCTGTGGTGCATCTACGGCTACTCGCTCGCCTTCACGCGGGGCAATGCCATCATCGGCGGCTTCAGCCGGCTGTTTCTCGCGGGCACCTTCAACTCCTCCACGGGTGCGTTCTCGACCGCCGCAACCTTCAGCCGCAACACGCCGCTCTATGAGCTCGTGTACGTCGCCTTCCAGGCGACCTTCGCCGCCATCACCTGCTGCCTGATCCTCGGCTCCCTCGTCGAGCGCATGAAGTTCTCCGCGGTGCTGTTGTTTCTCGTGCTGTGGTTCACCTTCAGCTACCTACCCGTGGCACACATGGTGTGGTACTGGCCGGGGCCGGATGCCTTCACCTCCGCGGCCACCGCCGATGCGGTGAGCGCCACCGGGGGGCTCATCTGGCAATGGGGCGCGCTGGATTTCGCCGGCGGCACGGTCGTGCACATCAACGCCGGAGTCGCGGGACTGGTCGGCGCCTTCGTGCTCGGCAAGCGCATCGGCCACGGCCGCGAGCCGATGGCCCCCCACAACCTGACGCTCACCATGGTCGGAGCGTCGCTCCTGTGGTTCGGGTGGTTCGGCTTCAATGCGGGCTCGGCGCTCGAGGCCAACGGCTCCGCCGCGCTCGCCTTCATGAACACCTACCTCGCGACCGCCTGCGCCGTGCTCTCGTGGATGACGGCCGAGTGGCTCGTGAAGGGCAAGCCCTCGATGCTGGGCGCGGCCTCCGGCGCCGTCGCCGGCCTCGTGGCGATCACGCCGGCGGCCGGCAACGTCGGCATTCCCGGCGCCTTCGTCATCGGCCTCGGGGTGGGCCTCGTGTGCCTGTGGGGCGTCACGGGGCTGAAGCGGCTCATCAGGGCGGACGACTCCCTGGATGTCTTCGGGGTGCACGCCGTGGGCGGGATCTTCGGCGCACTGATGACCGGCATCTTCAACGCGCCCGCGCTCGGCGGCCCCGGCTCCACGGTCGACTGGGTCAAGGGCACGACCGGGTACCCCGGCATCTGGCGGCAGTTCCTCATTCAACTCGAGGCCGTCAGCCTGGTGCTGGTGTGGACCGCGGTGGTGGCGTTCGCGGCGTTCCTCATCGTGAAGCTCGTCATGGGGCTGCGGGTTCCCGAGGAGGAAGAGCGCGAGGGGCTCGACATCACCTCCCACGGCGAGCGCGCCTACGATCTCTAGGAGACCTCAAATCTCGCCCCGGCCGCGGCCGCGCTGGCGTATCCGGCCCGCCCTTTGTATGGTGTGACCGGAAGCGGCCCCCGCCCTGCGGCCGTGTGACGGAGTTCAAGGGTCGCCGGGCCGGGGAGCCGCCATACTCCGTCGGCGGAGGCCCTCTTTATGTCGCGACTCGTATCGATCATCGCCCTCGTTCTTGCCGGAGCGTGCACCCTGGCCCGCGCCGACGTGTTCCGCTGGGTCGATGAGCAGGGCGTCGTGCACTACAGCGACGAATGGGTGCCCGGGTCGGTGGTCATCAAGACCACCGTGCGGCCGCATTCCGAAGCGGCTGCGCCGTCGGGACAGAGCGCCGCCAACTCCCGCGTCAACGAGCAGATCGCCGGCCAGGACAACGCGCGCGCCGTGCAGCAGGACGTCGCCAAGGCGCGCGACTCGCAGTGCAGCTGGGCCAAGGATCGCTACATGAAAGCGATCGCATCCCGCCGCGTATACAAGGAAGGCAAGGACGGCGAGCGGCAGTACATGACGGACGCCGAGGCCGATGCTTACCGCGAGCAGGCCCGCAAGGACGTGCAGCAGGCCTGCGGCAGCGTGCCGGAGTGGAAGCCCGACCAGCCGATCCCCGAGCCGCAGCCGATCCCCGAGCCGCAGCCGATCCCGCAGCCGTAGGTCAACCCCGCACTCGCGACCTCGGAGCAGGTTTCGCTCTATAGTGTCGCTCCGCGGCCAGGCCGGCCGCTCGCGGTGCGTCGCCGCACCAGGTGTGCTCGAGTGACACGCGCAGCCTTCGTCGGACTCGGCGCCATGGGTATGCACATGGCGCGCAACCTTCACAAGAAGGGAATGCTCACCGCGGTCTGGAACCGCACCGCCGCCAAGGCGGGCGCGCTCGCCTCCGAGCTGCGCGTGGCCGCTCCCGCCACCCTCGCCGAGCTCGCCGCGCAGGCCGACGTGGTCGTCTCCTGCGTATCGGCGGACGCGGACGTGCTCGCGGTGGCGCAGGGGCTTGCCCCCGGATTCAAGTCGGGCAGCCTCATGCTCGACTGCTCGACCGTGAGCGCCGAGACGGCGCGCCAGGCCGCCGAGCTCCTCGAGGGCAAGGGCGTGGAGTTCCTCGATTGTCCCGTGAGCGGCGGCGTCGAGGGCGCGCGCGACGGCACGCTCGCCATCATGGTGGGCGGCACGGGCGCGGCCTTCGAGCGCGCCCGGCCGGTGCTGGAGGCGCTCGGGCGCACCATCGCCCATTTCGGCCCCGTGGGCGCGGGTGAGGCCGCCAAGGCCACCAACCAGATCATGTGCGCCGGCATCATCGAGGCGGTCGCGGAGGCGATGGCGTTCGCGCGCGCGCAGGGACTGCCTTTGCCGATCCTCATCGATACCCTCGGCAAGGGCGCCGGCTCCTCCTGGTACTTCGTGCACCGCGCGCCCAACATGGCGCGCGGCTCCTACCCGGCAGGCTTTCGCGTGCGCCTGCACGAGAAGGATCTGCGCATCTGCCACGACATGGCGGCGCGCTTCGGCGTGCAGCTGCCGGTGGTCGAGCGCATGCTGGCCGAGTACGCGGAGCTCACCGCGCGCGGCTACGGCGACGAGGACATCTCCGCCACCTTCCGCCTCAAGGAGGAGCTGTTCGAGCGCACCAACATCATGGGCGCGCCGCCGCTGCGTCCGCCGCCGCGCAGTCCATGAACCCCGACTCCGGCGGCCAGCGCTCGCTCTATCTCCCCGACTTCTGCACCTCGCGCACCACGCTCGCCATCGTGCTGATCGTGGAGCTCACCGCCATCGTGCTCACGCTGGCGCGGCAGAGCGTCGCGGTGGATTTCTGGACCGACCTGGTGCGCACCTCGCTGTTCCTGCTGTGGATCGGGCTCGCCGGGGCGGGCCTGCTGTGCGTGCTGCGCGGCTCGCTCACGCGCCTGAGCGTCGCGGCCAGCTCAGCCGCCGTGCTCGCACTCGTCGCGCTCCTCGTGGCGCTCATCTCCGCATGCGCCTGGCTCATCGGCCGCACGCATCTGGTGGTCGATACCGGCGGCAGCGCGCTCTTCCCCGCCCGCCCGGCCGGCTTCGCGCTGCGCAACGTCTCGATCTCCCTGGTGGTGACCGGGCTGGCGCTGCGCTACTTCTACGTGGCGCACGAGTGGCGCAGCAGCGTCGAGCTGCGCGCTGCCGCCCGCGTGCACGCGCTGCAGGCGCGCATCCGCCCGCACTTCCTCTTCAACAGCATGAACACCATCGCGGCGCTCACGCGCAGCGATCCGCCGCGGGCGGAGAGCGCGGTGCAGGACCTCGCCGACCTGTTCCGCGCCACCCTCAGCGACCAGCACAACACCATCACGCTCGCCGAGGAGCTCGAGGTGGCGCGCACCTACCAGCGCATGGAACAGCTGCGCCTCGGAGCGCGCCTGGTGGTCGAATGGAAGACCGAGGCGCTCCCCGGCCGGGCGCTGGTGCCGGGCCTGATGATCCAGCCGCTGCTCGAGAACGCCATCTACCACGGCATCGAGCCGCGCCCCGAGGGCGGCCGCGTGACCATCAGCGGCGAGATCAGCGCCGGGCTCATCACCATCGTGGTGCGCAATCCGCTCGGCGCGGGTCCGCAGCAGCGCGAGGGCAACCGCCTGGCGCTCGCCAACATCCGCGAGCGGCTCGCCCTCGTGTACGGCGAGCGTGCGCTCATGAAATCCGGGGTCTTCGACGGGGAGTACATCGTCACGCTGCGCTTCCCGCTCATCGAGCGGCAGCCGGCGCCGCCGTCCGCGCCGCCGGCGGCCGCCTGAGCCGTGAGCGCGCTGCGCCTCAAGGTGCTGATCGCCGACGACGAGGCGCCGGCGCGCGCGCGGCTGCGGAGCCTGCTCGGCGAGATCCCCGAGGCCGCGGTGGTGGGCGAGGCGGTGAGCGGGGCGGAAGCGCTGGCGCTCGCGCACGATCTCGCCCCCGACGTGGTGCTGCTCGACGTGCGCATGCCGGGCATGGACGGGCTCGAGGCGGCGCGCCACCTGAACCTGCTGGAGGAGCCGCCGGCGGTGATCTTCACGACCGCCTACGACCAGTACGCGGTCGAGGCCTTCGAGGCGCACGCGGTCGGGTATCTGCTGAAGCCCGTGCGCAAGGAGCAGCTCGCCGCCGCGCTGCGGCGCGCCGGACGGCTGACGCGCGCGCAGCTGCAGAAGCTCGCGGCCGCCGGCGAGGCGCGCCGCACGCACATCGCGGCGCGCTCGCGCGAGGGACTGAAGCTCATCCCGATCGAGGAGGTGCGCTACTTCCTCGCCGACCGCAAATACACCACGGTCGCCCATGCGAACGGCGAGGATCTGATCGAGGACTCGCTGCGGCTGCTGGAGAGCGAGTTCGGCGCGGTCTTCGTGCGCATTCACCGCAATGCGCTGGTGGCGGTGAAGCACCTCGAGCGCATCGAGCGCGACGCCGACGGCCAGTACTTCGTGCGGCTGCGCGGCTGCGCCGCGCCGCTCGCGGTGAGCCGCCGCATGGCGGGCGAGCTCAAGGACCGCTTCAGGATCTGAAGACTGCGGTCGCCGACATCACCGCGGCGCGGGTGATCCGCCCGGCGGGCTGAGCTCAGCGCGCGTTCGGCAGCAGCCCCTGCTCGACGAGCACCGGCGGATGCCGGTGATGCGTCCCCTGCTCCCAGGCATAGGCGACGCCCAGCAGGTCGCCGTCGCGGAACGGACGTCCCGAGAACTCCATGCCGAACGGCAGGCCGCTCTCATAGAAGCCGCCGACCACGACCACGGCGGGAACGCCCAGCATGTTGACCCAGCTGGTCGCCGAATGCGGTCCATCGGTGACCTGCCCGTACTGCGGCATGGTCTCATCGACCGGCGGCATCTGGCTCGAGGGATAGACGTAGCCGTCGAGGTGCAGCCGCTCCATCGTGTCGAGGTACTCCTTGAGCGCACGCCGGCGCGGCCCGAAGTAGTTGCGCTCCGCGTCCGGATCCGTCTCGAGCGTGCGCTGCCGGATCCTGATGTCCCCGGATTCGAACTCCGCCTTGCCGGGCTCGGTACCGATCATGGGCGCCCCGAGCGGCGCGCCCATGACGCGCTCGTAGTCGGCGGCCGAGTGGTACTCGGCCGGGCCGAAGGTCTTCAGGAACAGGTCCGTGCCCTCGAGGCCATACGGATAGGTGGCGATCCGCGCGGCGTGGCGGGCAAAGCTCTCCGGCAGCACCGAGTCGTCCACGACGACCGTGGCACCGAGCGCACGCAGCTCCTCGATCGCCTTCATGAAGGCGGCGCGCGTGCGCGGATCGAGCTCCCAGGCCTCCTCGTCGGCGTGCTTGGCCGCTGCGATGTCCGGGACTACGGCCGGTGTGCCGCGGAACGGAATGCCCAGACCTTCGAGGATGAACGCCGGCACGCCGAAGCGCCTGCCCTTGAGCGCATCGCTCTTGAGATATTGCGTGTAGGGCCCGGGCTGCGCCCTGGCGGCCGAGTCCCGGGTCACGGGATCGAGCGGGTCTTCGCCGGCCATCACACCGAGGGCGATCGCGGCGTCGGTGACGTTGCGGGCGATGGGCCCGGTGTTGTCGAGCAGCCAGTCGAGCGGCGCGACACCTGCGATGCTCACGAGCCCGCGGGTCGGGAACACGCCGACGAGGGCGCTGGTGCCGGACGGCATGCGGATCGAGTTGCCGGTGTCGGTGCCGTTGCCGAGCACGGCCATGTTGCCCGTCACGGCCGTCACCGTGCCTCCCGAGGAGCCGCCGGGCGAGAAGCGCACGTCGTAGGCGTTGCCGGTTCGGCCGAACGAGCTGCTGCGCGTGGTATCGGAGTTCGCGAAGTCCGGCATGTTGGTATGGCCGAGGATGATCGCCCCCGCGGCGCGCAGCCGCGTCACGATCGTGGCATCGCGCGGAGCCGTGAGCTCGTGGCCCGGCACGACGAAGCCTTGCCAGCCGTTGGTCGTCACTTTGCCCTCGATGCTGGTATTGGCCTTGATGACGATCGGCACTCCCCACAGGGGGCCGTGGGGCGCGCCCGCCTCGCGGTCCTCGCGCGCCGCAGCGGCGCGCGCCTCGGCGTCGAACACCTGCTCGAGCGGTCTGTAGACGCCGTTGTAGCGGGCGATTCGCGCCAGATACCAGTCCACGACCTGCGAGACGGTGTAGCGGTGCTCGCCGTAATAGCGGTGCAGCTGCGGGATGGTGACCTCCATCAGGTCGCGATCCATACGGCCCGAAGTTGGGGCGGGCTGTGCCGCAGAGCTGAGCGCCGCCGAGAGCGCACACAGGCCGATCAGGAGCTCAAGGATTCGTGCTCTCAACACCGGATCCAACAATTGGCTGTCGCCAATCTACAACGACCGAAGCGAGGTCTTTCGAGGTGCATTCTA
>DASYYF010000038.1:0-60808 GCA_035934055.1 Steroidobacteraceae bacterium
GAGCAGCGTGACGAGTCCCACCTGCGTGTAGATGTTGAGCGTAAGCCCCAGCACCCCGAGGTTGATGAAGATCAGCGCGCCGAAGAGCGCCATCGGCACCGACACGAGGATCACGGCCGGATCGCGGAAGCTCTCGAACTGGGCGGCGAGCGCCAGATAGACGATCGTGAGGGCAAACAGCAGCGTGAACACGAAGCTGCCCGACCCCAGCATGAACTGCCGGGACTCGCCCGAGTAGTCGGCGTTGTAACCGCTGGGCGCGACCTGCTTGAGCGTGTTGCGCAGGAACTTGAGCGCATCCGCCTCGGCGACCGCCGAGACCCCGCCGATGGTGGTCGCGTTGAGCTGCTGGAAGTGACCGATCGTCTCGGGGACGGTCGAGGTCTTCAGGCTCGCGATGGTGCGCGCCGGGATCAGCGTGCCGCTGCCCGAGTGCAGGTAATAGTCGAGCACCTGGTCGGGATTCAGCCGGTCGACCTGCAGCACCTGCGGGATGACCTTGTAGGAGCGGCCGGCGATCGAGAAGTAATTCACGTAGCCGCCGCCGAGCGCGGCCGCCAGCGCGCCGCCCACGTTCTGCTGCGTGAGCCCGAGGTCGCTCACCATGTCGCGGTCCACGCTCACGGTCTGCTGCGGCTTGTCGAGCTTCAGGTCCGAGTCGACGAACCAGAACATGCCGCTGGTGCGCGCCTTGTCGAGCACCTGGGTCGCGACCTCGTTCAGGTTCTCGATCGGCTCGGTGGTGGTGATGACGAACTGGATGGGGAATCCCTGTGAGCCGGGAAGCGCCGGGAACTGGAACGCCGCGACGCGCGCCCCCGGGATCTTGTTCCACTCGTTCTGCAGCAGCATCTGCAGCTCCTGGGCGCTGCGGTGACGCTCCTCCCAGGGCTTGAACAGGACGCCGCCGAACCCCTGGTTCACGGTCGGGGCGCCCGTCAGCTGGAACATCTGCTGGTATTCCGGGAGCTTCTTCGCGATCGCGAACTCCGCGTCGGAGTAGGCCTGCATCTGCGTGAGGGTCGCATCCGGCGGACCGGTGGTCGCCTCGAGCACGATGCCCTGATCCTCCACCGGCGCGAGCTCGGCCTTCGAGGTCATGAAGAGATAGACGACGCCCGGCAGGATGAGCGCGCCGAACACGACGACCACCGACCAGGTGGCTAGCCAGCTCGAGAGAGTGCGAGAGTAGGCGTCGCGCAGGCGGTTGAAGGTGCGGTCGAGGAAGTGCGTGAACCGCCCCTCCTCCTGCTCGGTGCGGAAGACCTTCGCGCACATCATCGGCGAAAGCGTGAGCGCGATGACGGCCGAGACCGTCACCGCGCCGGCCAGCGTGAAGGCGAACTGGGTGAAGAGCGCGCCGGTGAGCCCGCCCTGCAGGCCGATCGGGACATAGGCCGCGACCAGCACGATGGTCATGGCGATGATGGGTCCGCCGAGCTCGCGCGCCGCCTGCAGCGCCGCCTTGAGCGGCGTCACCCCTTCCTTGAGGTGCCGGTCGATGTTCTCGACCACGATGATCGCGTCGTCGACCACGAGTCCGATCGCCAGTACCAGCGCCAGCAGCGTCAGGAGATTGATGGAGTAGCCGAGCGCCTGCATCAGGAAGAAGGCGCCGATCAGCGACAGCGGCATGGCCACGACCGGTATCACCACCGCGCGCGGGCTGCCGAGGAACAGGAAGATCACCACCGTCACGATGACGAGCGCCTGGACGAGAGTCTTGATGACTTCCCTGATCGAGCTGGTGATGAACTTGGTCGCGTCGTAGGCCAGCTTCTGCGTGACTCCGGTCGGCAGCTGCGCCGCGATGTCGGGCAGCGCGGCGCGCACCCGTGCGGCCACGTCGAGGATATTGGCGCGCGGCGCCACCTTGATGCCGATGAACACCGAGCGCTGGCCGCTGAAGGCGACGTTGAAGTCGTAGTTCTCCGCTCCCAGCACCACGTTGGCCACGTCCTCGAGGCGCACCAGGGCGCCGTTCTGCCGCTTGATCACCAGGTGGCGGAACTCATCGAGCGACTGGACGTCGGTGTTGGTCTTGAGGTCGACGCTCACCATCTGTCCCTTGGTCGAGCCGACGCCCGCGAGATAGTTGTTGGAGCCGAGCGCTGCGTAGACCTCATCGGCCGAGACCCCGCGGGCCGCCATGCGGTCCGGGTCGAGCCAGGCGCGCAGCGCGAAAGTGCGCCCGCCGAGGATCTCTGCAGTCTGCACGCCGTCGATGGAGTCGAGCTTGGGCTTCACCACCCGCAGCAGATAATCGGTGGTGCTGTTGGGCGGGATCGTGTCGCTGAAGTACCCGAGGTACATGGCGTCGATTTGCTGCCCGATCTGCACCGTGATCACCGGCTGCTGCGCTGCCGGCGGCAGCTGGTTGCGCACCGAGTTCACCTGGGTATTGATCTCGGTCATCGCGCGGTTGGCGTCGTAGTTCAGGCGCAGCGTCGCGGTGATGATCGACTGGCCGGCGACGCTGTTGGAGGAGAGGTAATCGATGCCCTGCGCCTGGGCGATGGCCGCCTCGAGCGGCTGCGTGATGAATCCGGCGATGGTCTGGGCATCGGCGCCGTAGTAGGTGGTGCTGACGGTGACCACCGCGTTCTCGGTCTGCGGGTACTGGCTCACGGGCAGCTGGAACACGGCACGCGCGCCCAGCACCAGGATCAGGAGGCTGACGACGACCGAAAGGACCGGGCGCTCGATGAAGAGGTCAGTGAATTTCATCGCCGGACTCCCTTCAATGCTCCTGCGGGGTCGGATTGGGCGCATCCGCCGGCTGCGCCAGCGTGCTGATATCGAGCGGCGTGCCGTTCTTGAGCTTCAGCTGCCCGCTGGTGACCACCTCGTCGCCCTCCTTGATGCCCGAGAGCACCGCGATCTGATCGCCGCGCGTCGGGCCCGTGGTGACGAAGCCCTGCTGCGCGGTGCGCTTGCCCTTCTCATCCTTCTGCACCAGAAACACCGTCGAGCCGTAGGGGTTGAAGGTGATCGAGGTCTGCGGCAGCGTCAGGTAATGCTGCTTGGCTCCCGAGAGCACGGCCACGCGCACGAACATGCCGGGCAGGAGCTTGCGCCCGGGGTTGGGCACGGTCGCCTCGGCCGTGAAGTTGCGGCTCGCGGAGTCGACCAGCGGGTCGGCGGCGTTGATCTTGCCGCTGAAGCTCTCGCCGGGGAACGCGTCCAGAGTCAGGCGCACCTCCTGCCCCGGGTGCACGTGCGCCAGGTTCTCCTGCGGCAGGTGGAAGTCGACGTACAGCGGGTCGAGCTGCTGCAGCGTCACCACCTTGTCGCCGGTGTTGAGGTACTGCCCGGGGTTGACGGTCGTGATGCCGAGCCGCCCGTCGAACGGCGCCCGCAGGATCTTCTTCTCGACCAGCGCCGCCTGGGCGGCGGCCTGCGCCCGCTTGTTCTTGAGATCGGCGGCGTCGGCATCGAGCTGCGCCTGGCTGATCGCCTGCGCCTCGAACTGCATCTTGTCGCGCGCGTACACGGTGGCGGCGAGATCCGCCGCCGCCTCGAGCGAGTGCAACGTGGCGATGTCGGCGTCGGCATTGAGGTGCACCAGCACCTGGCCGCGCCTGGCATCCTCGCCCGAGCGGAAGTCGACGCTGCGCACGAGGCCGGTGACTTCGGTCGTGATGTCGACGCCGCGCACCGCGCGCACGCTGCCGATCGCGCTGATCTCCGGCTGCCACTCCGAATACCCGGCCACCGTGGTGGTCACCGTCTGCGGCGGCTGGGAATTGTGCGCCATCGCCTGGGCGATGAAGTGCGCCACCAGCAGGTGCCAGCCCACCAGCAGCGCGAGCACGCCGCCGACGACGGACACGACGATGATGAGGCGCCGTTTCGCCAGCTTGCCCGGAGCCTTCAGCCGGTCCCGCGCCGATGAGTAGCCCGAGGTCTTCGGCTCTGAGTTCGCGATGAGATCGTTCACTGACGAGTCTCCTTGGCGTTGTCCTGGCGGTTCCACCATCCGCCGCCGAGCGCCTGGAAGAGCGCGGCGGTGTCGGCATAACGCGCCGCCTCGGCCTGCACGCGGTTCTGCCGCGCCTGCAGGTAGACGCGCTCGGCATTGAGGAGGGTGAGGTAGCTGACGCCGCCCACCTTGTATTGCAGCTGGGTCATCTTGAGGGTGTCCTGCGCATCGGTCTCGGTGATCAGGTCCGCCTGCAGCGTGCGGGCGTCGGCCTCGAGCGCCCGCAGCGTATCGGCCACCTCCTGCAGCGCCGCCAGCACCGCCTCGCGGTACTGGGCCGCGGCGCGCTCGAGATCGGCGCGCGCCGCGCGCTTGAGGCCGAGCAGCTCGCCGCCGTGGAACAGCGGCTGAGTCAGCGAGCCGCCGATGTTCCAGGCGGCCGAGCCCGTCTTGAACAGGTCGCTCGCCTGGATGGTCTCCGAGCCGATGGATCCCGTGAGGTTCAGCTGCGGGTACATGTTGGCGGTCGCCACGCCGAGCTGTGCGGTCGAGACGTGCAGCAGCGCTTCTGCCGCCTGCACGTCGGGGCGCTGGCGTACCAGCTTCGATGGCACGCTGAGCGGCAGCTCCGCGGGGAGCGTGAGCTTATCGAGCGTGAAGTCGGGCACCGTGGCGTCGTCCGGCGTGCGGCCGACGAGCACCGCGAGGCGATGCTGCGCCTGCGCGAGCTGCTTCTCGAGCCCCGGCAGCTGCGCCTCGTTGTCGGCGACCTGAGTCTGCTGCGCGAGCACGTCGGAGCGCGAGGCGGCGCCGGCGTCGAACTGCCGCTGCACCACCTTGAGCTGATCCCGTTCGCTCGCGACGATGTCGCCGAGGGCGGCGATCTGCGCGTGGAGCGAGGCGATATTGACGGCGGTGGTGACGATGTTATCGGCGAGCGTCAGGCGGGCCGCTTCCAGCTCCCAGCGCTGGTAGTCCGCCTGCGCACGCAGCGCCTCCAGCTGTCGGCGCGAGGCTCCGAAGAGATCGAGGCGGTAGGTCACGCCGACCGAGGCGTCGAACAGGTTGAAGAGGAAGGAGCTGCCCGGCTGCCCGAAGGCGGCGCCCGGCACTTTCTCTCTCACGGCCGACCCGGTCGCATCGACCGCCGGAAGCAGCAGTCCGCCGCGCTGCGCCCTCCAGGTCTCCGCGGCGGTGAGCAGCGTTGCCTGCGCGGCCTGCACCGTCGGGCTGTCGGCGAGCGCCTGCCGCATGAGCTCATCGAGCGCGCTCGAGTGAAACAGCGTCCACCAGTCCGCCGGGATGTCCCGCGAGCTGCTGAAGGTCTGGCCGGTGCCGCTCGCGCCCGGCGCCGCGACCGTGCCCGTCGGCTCCGGTGCGCGCGTGTAATGACTGGTGGCGGGCGGGGGCGGTGCGTGAAAGTCGGGTCCGACGGCGCAGGCGGCGACCGCCGCGGCGGCCAGCAGGGCGAGGAAGAATCCGCGTGCGCTCCGTCTCATTGGGTGCTCCTGCACTGGTCGGCGGCGCGCTGCAGTGCCTTGACGAGCCGGGAACGCTCCTCGGCGGTGTAGGGCGAGAGGTGCAGGAGCTCCGCGAGCAGCAGCCCCTGCACCGCGAGCAGTACCAGCGCGGTGCGCTCGAAACCGCCCGGGAGCCTTGCAAATTCGTCGAGAAGAGCGCGGTACTGCGCGCGGCACACCGCCATGTGCTCCGGGTTGTCGGCCGAGGCGGCCACCATGGCGACGCCGAACGCCGGCCGCTCCGGGCGCCACTCGAGCAGCACGCGCACCCGCTCGCTGAACACATCGGCGCGCGATGGCTTGCCGTTGCGGCTCGATCCCTTGCCGTTGCGGCTCGATCCCTTGCGGGCGCGGCCCGACGTCCCGGCGGCGCGCTTCTCGAGGCGCTTCGCCACCTCGGCATCCACGTCCTGGAAATGGCGCGCCAGCATGCCCTCGAGCAGCGCCTCCTTGGAGGGAAAGTGATACAAGAGTCCGCCTTTACTGACGCCCGCGGACTTTGCCACGGCATCGAGGGTCAGGTGGGTTGCGCCCGACTCGACAACCACTCGTTCTGCCGCATCGAGCAGCCGGTCGCGCGCGGGACGCAACGGAATGGGTTGGCGGAAGTACATACAGTAACGGGCGCAGCGGCCAGCTGTGCGCGGTCCATCCCCTGGGCTCCAAGCAAGGAGCGCCACCCTACCGTCCGGACGGTCCAGGGGCTATCCCCCGATCGGGATAGGGTGGAGCGATGCCTTCGGCGCATAGCGGCGCAGCGGCGCCCGCGTCGATGACGTGGCGGCAGCTGCGCGCATCGGACGGAGCCGGGGGCGGCCGCTACTGCGGCGCCGGTCCCTCCGTCACGCGCACCAGCTCCGCGGGCCGCAGCCACTTGCGGAACGCGGCCTGCACGGCCGCCGCGTCGAGCCCGACGTAGTGGCGCGCGGCATTGCTCGGCTCATCGAGCGGCAGGCCGAGGTCGCGCCGTCCCAACATGCCGCGGGCAATCTCGCCGACGCCGGCCTCGGCGAGCGGAATCTGCCGCAGCAGGTACGCCTTGACGCGCGTGAGCTCGTCGGCGCCGACGGGCGTCTCCTGCATGGTGGTGAGCTCGCGCGCCACCATGGCCGCGGCCTTGGTCACGTTCTCAGGGTCGCTCGCGTATTCGACCAGGTAGACGCTGCGCGTGCGGCCCGCCTGCAGCACCGAGCCGACGCCGTACACCAGCCCCGCGTTCTTGCGCAGGTCGATGCTGAGCCGGGTCGAGTAGAAGCTGCCGCCGAGCACCGCGTTGCCGAGCGCGAGCGCGTAGTAGTCGGCGTCGGCGCGCGTCAGGGCGAGGTTCTGCGCCAGCACCACCCGGTCCTGCACGCGGCTGGCGTCCGGCACGGCGATGACGCCGGCGTGATTCGGCGGGGCGGTGGGCAGCTCGATGGCGGGCGCCGGGCCGCTCGCGCTCCAGGCGCCGAAGTAGTGCGCCACCGCGGCGGCGGCGGCCGCGGGCTCGACCCTGCCGATGATCACGATGGTGGCGAGATCCGGACGAAACACCTTCCGGTGGTAGGCACGCACCGCTGCCTCGGTGAGCGAGCGCACCGACTCGGGCGTCGCCATGCGCAGGCTCGGGTCGTCGGCGGGAAAGAGCGCGGTGCGCAGCGAATGCTGCGTGAGGAAACCCGGGCTCACGTTGCGCGCCGCCACGCCCTGCGCGACCTGGCTGCGGATCACCTCGAGCGCCGCCGGCGGCAGCGCCGGATGCAGCTCGTTGTCGGCGAGCAGCTCGAGCGCCCGGTCGAAATGCTCCGCCAGCGATTGCACCGAGAAGTCGGTGCCGGCGTGCTCGCGTGCGCCGAGGGCATCGAGCGCGCTCTGGAACGCGAGCCGGTCGAGCCGCTCGCTGCCGTAGGGGAGCAGCCGCTCGAGCACCTGGCTGACGCCTTCCTGCCCGGCGGGCTCCTCGGTCTCGGGGCGATTGCGGATGCGGCCGTACACGCTGACCGTGTCGCTCACATCCTCGTTCTGCACGATCAGCGTCAGCCCGTTCGGCAGCGTGCTGACGACGGGGTGCAGGGTGGACGGCGGCACTTCGAGGCGCGCGAGCGCCTTGCCGGCCCACGAGGGCAGGGCGGTCCCATGAGCCTCGCCGAGCGAGATCGCCTCGTGTCCGCCGAAGCCTCCGCCGCCGGGCACGGGGCGCCCCGAGCCGCGCGGCAGCATCACGCCGGTGACGGCGTGCTCGAGGTCGAGGTAGCGGCGCGCGACCCGATTCACGTCGGCGACCCTCACCTTCTCGATGCGCTTCAGGTCGTCGTCGGGAGAGTCGAGCCCGAAGATTGCGACCGCATCCGACCAGACCGCGGCGAGCTCGCTGATCGAGTTGCGCTGCAGCTGCGCATCGCTGCGCTCCTGGAGCTTGGCCGCCTCGACGAGCTCGGCGGGCACGCCCTCGCGCGCGACCCGCGCCAGGATCGCGCGCACCTCGCGCTCGAGCGCTCCGGCGTCGCTCCCGGCCGTGAAGGAGGCGACCGCATAGGCAAGCCCGGCCGCGGGTAGCGGGTCGAGGGTGAACTCGGCCGCAATCGCCTTGCCCGCCGGCACCAGGCCGTAGAGATCGAAGCGCCGGTTGCTGAGCACGTCCGCGAGCACCTCGAGCGCGGCGAAGTCCTCGGAGCGCGGGCCGGGCGTGCGCAGCGCCACCATCAGCGTGCCGCTCGGGCGGTCCGTGTCCACGGTGAACGAGGCCGGCGCGACGGCACGGGGATGTACCGCCGGGCGCGGCGGCAGCTTCTTCGGGCGGATGTCGCCGAACAGGCTCTTCACCGCCGCCAGCGCCGCCGGGGGATCGACGTCGCCGGCGATCACCAGGATGGCGTTGTTCGGCGCATACCACGCCTCGTGGAAGCTCCTGAGCATCGCGGCGGTGGTCTTCTCGAAGGAGGGCCGCGTGCCGAGCGCATCGTGCGCATAGGGCGTGCCGGCGAACAGGCGCGCACGCAGCTTCGAGTACAGCACATAGTCGGGCTCGGACAGGTCCTGCGCGACTTCCTGCTCGATCGCGCCGCGCTCCTGGCTCCACTCGTGCGCGGTGTTGAGCGCGGCGCGCATGCGCAGCGCCTCGATGTGCAGCGCCACGTCGAGGTCCTCGGCGGGAACGGTGAACAGGTACTGCGTGAGTCCCTCGCGCGTGTCGGCGTTGAAGTCCCCGCCGAGGACGCTGCCGATGTCGGCGAGCTGCTCGGCGGTGAGCCCCGGGCTGCCGCGGAACATCATGTGCTCCTCGGCGTGGGCGGTGCCGGGGAACCCTGCCGGCGCCTCGTCGGAGCCGGCCAGGTAGTTCACCGAGGTCGTGACCACGGGAGCGAGCGAGTTGCGCACTACGATGACGCGCAGCCCGTTCGCGAGCGTGGCGCGCAGCACTTCGCCGTCGGCTGCCGGGGCGGCGACGGGCGCGGCCGCAGCCGCCAGGGCGAGCGAGGCGATCACTAGGGGCCGCATGGCGCATTCTTCCGGTGGCGGGGGGTGCGCAGTATATGCAACTGCCATCTTCTGCCACAAAGCATCCGGTCCGCTGACGCCTTTGCATCAGCGGCGCGGCCCGCGTGCGCGCTGAACTGTCTCTCGTACCGCAACGACCGGTCGACCGATCCGGCAACGAGAGGAGGCAACATGACTGCGCAGAGCTCGAGACACACCACCCTGGGACTTGCGGCCGCGGCTTGCCTGGCGGGGGCCCCGGCCTGGGCGGGAAGCGCCGCCGGCCCCGACAGCAACGCCAGGGCCGAGGACCTCGGCATCGTCACGGGTCTCGCCGTGGGCGCCGCCGCCGGCGGACCCGTGGGCGCCCTGGTCGGCGCGGCGGCCGGCGGTCTCATGGGCGATCGCCATCACGAGCGCGAGGCCGAGCGTGCGCGGCTCGCCGCGAACGTCACCGAGCTCGAGGGCTCGCTGGCGCAATCGCGCACCTACGGCGCGCAGCTCGAGCACGCGCTGTCCGCGGTCGACACCGTCGGCATGGATGTCAGCTTCCGCACCGACGACACCTCGATCAAGGTCGAGGACATGGGGCCGCTCCTGAAGCTCGGCGCCCTGGCCGCCACCGTTCCCGACGCGAAGCTGCGCGTCGCGGGGTTTGCCGACCCGCGCGGGGATGCGGCTTACAACGAGGCACTGTCGCAGCGCCGCGCCGAGGCGGTGGCGGCCGCGCTCGCCTGCGGCGGCATAGCCCGCGAGCGCCTCATCATCGAGGCGCACGGCGCGAGCGAGTCGACCAGCACGGCCGGCGACCTCGACGCCTACGCGCTCGATCGCCGGGTGATCGTGCGGCTCGAGCGTGGCGCGAGCGCCGCGGCCGCGAGCACGACGGTTGCCGGCTCCGGCGCGCAGCCTCCCGGAGGCGCCCAGTGAAGGGCGCGGCCGGGCTGCGCCAGGTTGTGCCGCGGACGCTCAGGTCCGCGGCGCACCTTCGCGCTAGAATTTCCTGGCACCAGCACCTGAGCGGCGCCCCCATGAGCACTTCCATCGTTCGGCTCGACGGCACTCTGGCGGCGGAGACCTCCGAGCCGCCTGCCGACCGCCTGGTCGCCGGCACCCCGCAGCTGCGCGTCGCGAACTACTTCACCGACGGCACGCAGCAGTTCTTCGCGGGCCGCTGGGCGGCGACGCGCGGCAAATGGCGGGTGCGCTACACGGAGAACGAGCTGTGCGTCATGACCGCGGGGCGCGTGGTGATCGAGAGCGACTCCGGCGAGCGCAGCGCCTTCGGGCCGGGGGATGCGTTCGTGGTGCCGGCCGGCTTCTCCGGCACCTGGGAGGTGCTGGAGGACTGCGCCAAGATCTACGCGATCTTCGAGTCCACCCGCACCTGACATAACGACACGCCGCGTTGAACCTCGTCGCAGATCCGCGACGCGTCGCTTCACCGTGCGCCGCGGCGGTGGGAGTCTCAGTCTGCGCTTGAGTCGGGCCGTATCGGCCCGCGGAGGTGTGTGGTGCAGACGATAACCGTTGTCGCGTCGCGTAGCGGCGGCTTTGGCCTCACTGAGATGGAGATGCTGATCGGCAGCGCGATCGTGATCGCGCTGGTCGCGTGGACGGTGCTGTCCCGCGTCAAGCATTTCCGCGGCAAGCCGCACGCCTGAGGCCTCAAGGGGCGCCACGGCCCCCGGGCGGCGCGCGGCCTGAAGCGCGCCGCCGGATGCCGCATTGATCACAGCGCGCGCAGCACCTCGCCGAGCGTGCCGAAAATCCGTTCGATCTGCGCGCGCTCGACGATGAGCGGCGGCGACAGTGCGATGATGTCGCCCGTCTGGCGCACCAGCACGCCGCGCTCGAAGCACTTCACGAACACCTCGAATCCGCGCGCCCCCGGCTTGCCCGCGAGCGGCGCGAGCTCGAGTCCGCAGATCAGGCCGTAGTTGCGCACGTCGATCACGTACGGCAGGCTGCCGAGGCCGTGTGCCGCATCCTCCCAGTCCTTGGCGAGCGTGCGCGCGCGCGTCAGCAGTCCCTCGCGCTCGTAGATGCCGAGCGTGGCGAGTCCGGCGGCGCAGGCCACCGGGTGCGCCGAGTAGGTGTAGCCGTGGAACAGCTCGATGCCGTCCGGGCCCTGCATGAAGGCCTCGTAGATCGGCTTCGCCACCAGCACCGCGCCCATCGGCACGCAACCGTTGGTGATGCCCTTGGCGAGCGTGATCATGTCGGGCGTCACGCCGAATTCCTGCGCTGCGAACGGCGAGCCGGTACGCCCGAAGCCGGTGATCACCTCGTCGAAGATGAGGAGAATGCCGTGGCGGTCGCAGATCTCGCGCAGGCGCTTGAGGTAGCCGCGCGGGGGCAGCAGCACGCCGGTCGAGCCGGCGATCGGCTCGACGATCACCGCGGCGATGGTGGAGGGGTCGTGGAGCGCGACCAGCCGCTCGAGCTCGTCCGCGAGGTGCGCGCCGTGCTCGGGCTGGCCGCGCGAGAAGGCGTTGCGCGCGAGGTCGTGGGTGTGCGGCAGGTGATCCACGCCCGGGAGGAGCGCCGTCGACCACATCTTGCGGTTGGGCGAGATGCCGCCGACCGAGATTCCCCCGAAGCCGACGCCGTGATAGCCGCGCTCGCGGCCGATCAGCCGGGTACGCGCGGCGTCGCCGCGCACGCGGTGCCAGGCGAGGGCGATCTTGAGCGCGGTATCGACCGATTCCGACCCCGAGTTGGTGAAGAACGCGTGATCGAGGCCGGGCGGCGCGATCTTCACGAGCTCGTTGGCGAGGCGGAAGGCGCCCGCGTGGCCCATCTGGAAGGGCGGCGCATAGTCCATGCTCTCGAGCTGCGCGGCGACCGCGGCGGTGATCTCGCGCCGTCCGTGTCCGGCGTTGACGCACCACAGGCCCGCCACGGCGTCGAGGATCTCGCGCCCGTCGGCGGTCCAGTACTGCATGCCGCTCGCCCGCGCGAGGAGCCTTGGCGCCGCCTTGAACTGCCGGTTGGCGGTGAACGGCATCCATAACGCTTCCAGGTCGCTGCGTTTCAGCGCTTCGCTCGTGGTGGTCATGGCTTTCTCGGTGCGGGGCCGGGGGGGCGGGATGATAAATAAAGTGGACAAAGCAAGCCACCGGAGCCATATTCGCGCCATTCTCGTTTAAGATCCTAAACACCATGAGCATCGACGTCGGCGCGCGGCTGCGCAGCGTACGCGTGAGCTTCGGGTTGTCCCAGCGCGAGCTCGCCCGCCGCGCGGGCGTCACCAACGGACTCATCTCTCTCATCGAGCAGAACCGCGTGAGCCCCTCCGTCAGCTCGCTGAAGAAGGTGCTCGACGGCGTGCCGATGTCGCTCGCCGAGTTCTTCACCCTCGACCTGAGCGCCGCGCCGCAGGCCTTCTTCGGCACCGACGAGCTGGTCGAGCTCGGCAACGCCGAGGTCTCGCTGCGGCTCGTGGCCGCGCAGCGCGCCGGCCGGCAGCTCACGCTGCTGCACGAGCGCTACGCCGCGGGGGCCGCCACCGGCGAGGAGCTGCAGGCGCACCGCGGCGAGGAGGCCGGGGTCGTGATCCGCGGGCGCATCGAGCTCACTGTCGGCGGGGCGACGCGCGTGCTCGGGCCCGGCGAGGCTTATTATTTCGCGAGCCAGCTGCCGCATCGCTTTCGCAATGTCGGGCGCGAGGCGTGTGAGATCATCAGCGCCTGCACCCCTGCGACCTTCTGATCGAGGCTGAAAAGTAAGAGCCATGAACGCAAGACCCGAACAGATCTCCTGGCACGAGCGCGCCCGCGCGCTCGAGTTCCGCACGCAGGCGTTTATCGACGGGCGCTACCGCGATGCCGCCTCGGGCGCGACCTTCGATTCGATCAATCCGGCGACGGGCAAGCTCCTGGCGCGCGTGGCCGCGGGCGACGAGGAGGACATCAACCGCGCCGTGACCTCGGCGCGTGCCGCCTTCCGCAAGGGCGTCTGGGTGAGCCTGCGTCCCGCCAAGCGCAAGCGGATCCTGCTGCAGTTTGCCGATCTCATCATGAAGCACGCCGAGGAGCTGGCGCTGCTCGAGACGCTCGACATGGGCAAGCCCATCACCAACAGCTTCAAGGGCGACGTGCCCGGCGCCGCCGCCTGCGTGCGCTGGTACGCCGAGGCTCTCGACAAGGTGTACGACGAGGTCGCGCCCACCGGCCCCGGCGCGCTGGCTTTCGTGACCCGCGAGCCGCTCGGCGTAGTGGGTGCCATCGTGCCGTGGAACTATCCCTTGCTGATGGCGGCGTGGAAGTTCGCCCCGATCCTGGCGGCCGGCAATTCGCTGGTGCTCAAGCCCTCGGAGAAGTCGCCGCTCACCGCGCTCAAGGTGGCCGAGCTCGCCGTCCAGGCCGGCGTGCCGCCCGGGGTGTTCAACGTGGTACCGGGCCTCGGCCAGACCGCCGGCAGGGCGCTGGCGCTGCACATGGACGTCGACTGCATCGCCTTCACCGGCTCGACCGCGACCGGCAAGCAGGTCATGCAGTACGCGGGCCAGTCGAACCTGAAGCGCGTGTCGCTCGAGTGCGGCGGCAAGTCGCCCAACATCGTGCTGGCCGACTACCCCGACCTCGACAAGGCCGCGACGGCGGCGGCGCACGCCATCTTCGACAACCAGGGCGAGGTGTGCTCGGCCGGCTCGCGGCTGCTGCTGCAGGAGGGCATCAAGGACGCGGTGCTCGAGAAAGTGCAGACCATGGCGCGCGGCATGCAGCCCGGCGACCCGCTCGATGCCGCCACGCAGATGGGCGCGATCGTGGATGAGATCCAGATGAAGCGCGTGCTCGGCTACATCGACGCCGGACGCAACGCCGGCGCCCACATCCGCTTCGGCGGCCGCCGGGTGCGCGAGGACAGCGGCGGCTACTTCATCGAGCCCACCGTGTTCGAGGGCGTGAAGCCCGCGATGTCGATCGCCCGCGAGGAGATCTTCGGGCCGGTGCTGTCGGCGATCACCTTCAAGACCGTGGACGAGGCCATCGAGATCGCCAACGACGTCATCTATGGGCTGGTGTCCGCGATCTGGACGCGCGACGTCACCATCGCGCACCGCGTGGCGCGCGCGCTGCGCGCCGGCACGGTGTACATCAACTGCTACGACGCCGACGACATCACGGTGCCCTTCGGCGGCTTCAAGCAGTCGGGAATCGGCCGCGACAAGTCGTTGCACGCGCTCGAGAAGTACACCGAGCTGAAGACCACGTGGCTCGACCTGTCGTGAGTGCCCCCACCACTCCTTAAGTTCCTCGCCAGCGCCCCGCGCGGACTCGCGGATCTGCTGGCGCGCGAGCTCATCGCCTGCGGCGCCGGGGGGCTGCGCGAGCGCTCGACCGGCGTCGCCTTCACCGGCACGCTCGAGAGCGCCTATCGCGCCTGCCTCTGGTCGCGCATCGCCAACCGCGTGTTCCTCGAGCTCGACTCCTTCGAGGCACGGGACGCGGCGGAGTTTTACGCCGCGGTGCGCCGCAGCGACTGGACGGCGCACTTGAAGCCGGGCGCCACGCTGGCGTGCGACTTCAGCGGCCGCCATCCTGCGATCACGCATACCCACTTCGGTGCACTCAAGCTCAAGGACGGCATCGTCGATGCGCTGCGGGACGCGACCGGATCCCGCCCGAGCATCGCCCGCGAGCGCCCCGACGTGCGCGTGCACGCCCACGCCCACGGCACGCGACTCACGCTGGCCATCGATCTCGCGGGCGAGAGCCTGCACCGGCGCGGCTACCGCGGCGCCGCGGGGGAGGCGCCGCTCAAGGAAAACGTTGCCGCCGGCGTGCTGCTGCGCGCGGGCTGGGAGGCACTGGCCGCCCGGGGCGCCGAGTTCCTCGATCCCCTGTGCGGCTCGGGGACGCTGGTCATAGAGGCCGCACTCATCGCGGGCGATCGCGCCCCGGGGCTGACCCGCGACTACTTCGGCTTCCCCGGCTGGCACGGCCACGACGCGCCGCTCTGGGAACGGCTCCGGGCGGAGGCGCTCGCGCGCGCCCGCGCCGGCGAGGGCAGCTCCGCCAGCGTGCGCGGCCGGGACCGCGCGCCCGAAGCGATCCGAACGGCAGGAGAGAATGCCGCCCGCGCCGGCGTCGCCGGGCGGGTGCAGCTCGAGGTCGGCGAGCTCGCCGAGGCTGCGCCGCTCGAGGGGCGCAGTCCCGCAAGGGCGGGGCTGCTCGCCACCAATCCTCCCTACGGCGTGCGGCTCGAGGACGCGCGCACCGCGCGCGCCGTGCATCGCGAGCTGGGCACCGTGCTGCGCGCGCGCTTTGCAGGATGGAGCGCCGCGGTGCTGACCGGCGCTCCGGAGCTCGGGATGGAGCTTGGGCTGCGTGCCTACCGCACGCACACGCTCTGGAACGGCTCGATCGAGTGCCGGCTGCTGCGGATCGAAGTGGGCCCCGAGAGCGAGCGCGAGCCCGGCATGCTCGGCAAGGGAGTCGCGCACCTCAAGGACACCGCGGGTGCGCGCATGTTCGCCAACCGGCTGACCAAGAACCTGAAGAGGCTGCGCAGCTGGGCCGGGCGCTCCGGCGTGTCCTGCTATCGCCTCTACGACGCGGACATGCCCGAGTACGCCTTCGCGGTCGACCTCTACCGCACGGTGGACAGCCAGGAGGATTGGCTCTACGTCCAGGAGTACGCGGCACCCGCCGAGATCGAGCGCGAGGCCGTGCAGCGCCGCCGCGGCGAGGTGCTGGCGAGCCTGCCCGCGGTGACGGGCGTCCCTTCCGAGCGCATCCGCGTGCGCACCCGGCGCCGCACGCCGCGCGGCGAGCAGTACGGCAAGCTCGGCGAGCGGCAGCGCTTTCACGTGGTGGCCGAGGGGGGCTTGAGGTTCCGGGTCAATTTCGACGACTACCTCGACACGGGGCTGTTCCTCGATCACCGGCTGACGCGCGCGCGCCTGGGCGGCGCCGCGCGCGGCCGCAGCTTCCTCAACCTGTTCGCCTACACCGGAGCCGCCACCGTGTACGCGGCCGCGGGAGGGGCGAGCACGAGCATCTCGGTCGACCTGTCGCGCACCTATCTGGAGTGGGCGCAGCAGAATCTCGCCCTCAATGACCTCACGAGCCCCGCGCATGCCCTGGTGCAGGCCGACTGCCGCGAGTGGCTCGCGGACGCGGCCGCGCGCGCGCCGCGCTTCGACCTCATATTCCTCGATCCGCCGACCTTCTCGAACTCCAAGCGCATGGAAGGAGTGCTCGACGTCGCGCGCGATCACGCGCAGCTGATCGATGCGTGCGCGCGGCTGCTCGCCCCCGGGGGGCTGCTGGTGTTCTCGACCAACGCGCAGCGCTTCAAGCTCGCGCCGGAGCTCAGCGAGCGCTTTGCGGTCGTCGACGTGTCAGCCGCGACGCTGCCCGAGGACTTCGCGCGCAACCCGCGCATCCACCGCTGTTACGAGATCAGAGTACGCGTGCCGGGCTGATGCGGGCCCGTACGAAGCGCTTTACACCCCGATGGCGCTCAGGTAAATGACTCAACATGCCGTCTGAGCGCAGATCCGGGCCGCCCGTAGTGGCCATCGTCGGGGCCACCGGCGCCGTGGGCGTCGAGATGATCGGCTGCCTCGAGCGGCGGCGCTTCCCGCTCGCGGAGCTGCGCCTGCTGGCGTCGGCCCGGTCGGCGGGCAGGACGCTCGAGTTCCGCGGCGCGCCGCTGACGGTGCGCGAGCTCACCGAGTCGAGCTTCGAGGGCGTCGACCTTGCGTTGTTCTCCGCCGGCAGCGCCATCTCGAAGAAGTTTGCCCCGCTCGCCGTGCGCGCCGGCGCCGTCGTGATCGACAACTCCTCGGCGTTTCGCATGGACCCCGGGGTGCCGCTGGTGGTGCCGGAGATCAATCCACTGGCGACCCGCGCGCATCGCGGCATCATCGCCAACCCCAACTGCACCGCCATCATCTCCATCACGCCGCTCTGGCCGGTGCACCAGGCGAACCGCATCGTGCGCCTCCTCATCGCGAGCTATCAGTCGGCCTCGGGCGCGGGCGCTGCGGCGATGGAGGAGCTGCGCGAGTCGACGCGCGCCTACCTCGAGGGGCGGCCCTACGAGCAGCGGGTGCTGCCGCACCCCTACGCCTTCAACGTCTTCAGCCACAACGCACGCGTCGATCCGGCTTCCGGCTACAACGAGGAGGAGATCAAGGTCCGGGAGGAGACGCGCAAGATCTTCGGCGACCCGGAGCTGCGCGTCTCGGCGACCTGCATCCGCGTGCCGGTGCTGCGCGCACACTCGGTGGCGATCGACTTCGAGTGCCAGCGGCCGATTTCGCCCGAGGAGGTGCGCCGCCTGGTTGGCGACGCGCCGGGCGTAAAGCTCGTCGACGACCGCGAGCGCAACTACTTCCCCATGCCGCGCGACGCCTCGGGAGGCGATCCGATCCTCGTCGGACGCATCCGCCAGGACGTGAGCGATCCGAGCGGGCGCTCGATCGCTCTGTTCGTGGCCGGGGATCAGCTCCTGAAGGGCGCCGCGCTCAACGCGGTGCAGATCGCCGAGATCCTGTGAAGGGGATGAGCGCGGGGACTTCGCCGCCGTACTTCCCGTACTGCCCGGGGAAGGTCTCGCGCATGAGGCGCTCCTCGGCACGCAGCTTGACGACCAGCGCGGCTGCGATGATCGCGAGCCCGAGCGCGGCACGCAGCGTGCCGGAGCAGATCGCGGTGCCGAGCACGCCGGCGAGAATGCCGGTGTAGATCGGGTGCCGCACGTAGCCGTACGGGCCGGTGCGGATCAGCTCGTGTCCCTCCTTGACGGTCACGTTGCCGCTCCAGTTGCGGCCGAGGTGCACGCGCGCCCATACGGAGAAGGCGAGGCCGGCGACGAGCACGGCGAGTCCGATGAGGTAGGAGAGCGCCGAGCGCGGCCACACGCGCAGAGCCAGCAGCCGCGCCCACGGCGAGTCGTGCCAGGCGATCAGCACGCCGCCGGCGCCGAGCGCCAGCACGTAGGTGAGCCGCGAGGCGAGCGGCTCGCGCCGCAGCGTGCGCCTGGTGCCGATCGCCGCGATGAGCCAGTAGGCCGCCCAGGCGGCCCACACCCATAAGATAAGGTGTCGGTAGAAGAGGGGATCGTGCGGCATCACAGCAGGTCCTTCAGCCGGTAATACAGCATCGCGAGGACCAGCGCCGGACGGCGCAGTGCCGCGCCGCCCGGAAAGTCGGCGTGCGGGATGCGCGCGAACACGTCGAAACGGCTCGCGGTGCCCGCGACCGCCTCGGCGACCAGCTTGCCGGCGATGCCGGTGAGCGCGATGCCGTGCCCGGAGAAGCCCTGCAGGAAATACACGTTGGGCGCGAGCCGGCCGAAATGCGGGGCGCGATTGAGGGTAATGTCGACTTCGCCGCCCCAGGCGTAGTCGATGCGCACACCCCGAAGCTGCGGAAACACGCTCAGCATGCGTGCGCGCGTGGCGGCGGGCGCGTCGAAAGAGCGCAGTCCCGAGTAGTTGACCCGCCCGCCGAAGAGCAGCCGGTGATCGGCCGAGCGGCGGAAGTAGTCGAGCACCCAGTTCATGTCGCAGGTGGCCGCGTTGTTGGCAACGAGGCCACGGGCGCGCGTCTCGCCCAGAGGCTCGGTTGCGACGAGGTAGGTCGCGACCCCCATGATCTTCCTGGCGAGCGCCGGCGCCGTTGCGCCGAGGTACACGTTGCCGCAGAGCACCAGGTGCCGTGCGCGCACCTCGCCGCGGGCGGTGGCGATGCGCACGCGCGCGGAAGCCGCGGAGGAGAAGCTCGTGGCGCGGCTGTCCTCGAAGATGCGCACTCCGAAGCTCTCGGCCGCCGCCGCCAGCCCCAGCGTGTAGTTGAGCGGGTGCAGATGGCCGCTGTTGGTGTCGTAGAGCGCGCCGAGGTAGCGCTCGGTGGCGAGCAGCGCACGCAGCTCCCCGCGCTGCACGTAGCGCACGCTCGGGTAGCCGTAGATCTCGCGCAGCTCGGCGACCTCGGCCTTGAGCTCGCGCTCGTGACGCGGCTTGACCGCCGTGAGCAGGTAGCCGTCGGTCAGGTCGCAGTCGATGCGGAAGCGCCCGATGAGCGAGCGCAGCAGCGCGAGTCCCTCGACCGACACGTCCCACACCGCGCGCGCGTCCGCCGCGCCGATGAGGCGCGTGAGTTTGGCCTGGCCGGCCGCGACCCCGAAGATCGCCTGCCCGCCGCTGCGGCCCGAGGCGCCCCAGCCGACGCGGTGCTCCTCGAGCAGCACCACCGCGAGGCCCCGCTCGGCCAGGTGCAGCGCCGCCGAGCAGCCGGCGATGCCGCCCCCCACGATGCACACGTCGCAGTCGAGCGGGCCCTCGAGCGGGCGCCGCACGGGGGCCGCGTGCGCGGAAGCCGCATAATAGGAGTCGACGTCAGCCGGGCGTCCCATGGTCCAAGGCTCTCCCCTCTGTTTAAGATATTTTGACGCCGCCGGGGGCGCGCGGGGTGCGCAGGATAGCGACCCGCAGGTGGGCGGGGCAAATCCCGGGCGCACCGTGCCCGACCCAAAGCCGCTCTTATGCCCCCCGTTAGGCCTTTACCGCACTTGCCGGCTGCCTGGCAACCTGAGGTTTCCGTGCACGGGCTGTGTTCTAATAGATGGCATTCCGGAGGTTTCGACGGCGGGGTTTGTTTATAATATTAAACACCCTGCCCGTAATAGCTGTTATGGCAGCCGCCCGCCCGCTCATTGGCATTCCCGCCGACCGGCGCATGGTCGGCCATCATCCCTTTCACATGGTCGGGGAGAAGTACGCCCGTGCGGTACTCGATGCGGCGGGTGCGGCGCCGCTCCTGATCCCCTCGCTCGCCGGGGAGCTCGACTTCACGGAGCTGCTCGAGCGGCTCGACGGACTGCTCTTCACCGGGAGCCCCTCCAATGTCGAGCCTCATCATTACGAGGGGCCGCCGAGCGCCCCGGGGACGCTGCACGACCCGGCACGCGATGCCACGACGCTGCCCCTGATCCGCAAGGCGGTCGAGTCGGGCGTGCCGGTGTTCGGGATCTGCCGTGGGTTCCAGGAGATGAACGTCGCCTTTGGCGGGACGCTGCATCAGAAGCTGCACGAGGTGCCGGGCCATCTCGATCACCGCGACGATGAGAGTCAGCCGCTCGACGTGCAGTACGGTCCCGCGCACGAGGTGACCCTCGAGCCCGGCGGATTGCTGCGCTCGCTCTCGGACAGCGATCGCATCCGGGTGAACTCGCTCCACAGCCAGGGTATCGACCGCCTGGGAGCGCCGCTCGCGGTCGAGGCGCGGGCTCCGGACGGAGTGATCGAGGCGTTCCGGGTTCGCGAGGCGACGACGTTTGCGCTCGCCGTGCAATGGCACCCCGAGTGGCGGGTCATGGCAGATTCGTTTTCGCGCGCGCTGTTCGCCGCCTTCGGGCGGGCGGCGGCCGAGCGCACCAGAGAGAAGTGAGAGGCGCGTATGGTGAGTGAGATCCGGCAGTTTTTCCGCGATCACGGCATCTCGGAGGTCGAGGCGATCATCCCCGACATGGCCGGCATCGCGCGCGGCAAGATCATGCCCGCGGAGAAGTTCGCCGAGGACGGCGGCATGCGTCTGCCCGAGAGCGTGTTCCTGCAGACCGTGACCGGGGACTATCCGCCCGAGACCGGCCAGGCCATGAGCCCGGCGGAGATCGACATCGTCCTCAAGGCGGACCAGAAGACGGTGCGCCGCGTGCCGTGGGCGGCCGAGCCCACCGCGCAGGTGATCCACGACTGCTTCTATTCCGACGGCCGGCGCGTCTCGATGGCGCCGCGCCATGTGCTGCGCAACGTTCTCGAGCTGTACGCGCAGCGCGGCTGGGAGCCGGTGGTGGCGCCCGAGCTCGAGTTCTATCTGGTGGAGCAGAACAAGGATGCGGACTACCCGCTCAAGCCCCCGGTCGGGCGCTCCGGGCGTGCCGAGCCGGGCCGCCAGTCCTACAGCATCGCCGCGGTCAACGAGTTCGACCCGCTGTTCGACGACATCTACCAGTTCTGCGAGGACCAGGACATCGAGATCGACACCCTGATCCACGAGGACGGCCCGGCACAGATGGAGATCAACCTGATCCACGGCCAGCCGCTCGACCTCGCCGACCAGGCGTTTCTCTTCAAGCGCACGGCGCGCGAGGCGGCGCTGCGCCACAAGATGTACGCCACCTTCATGGCCAAGCCGCACGCCAAGGAGCCGGGCAGCGCCATGCACATCCACCAGAGCGTGGTGGACGTGAAGACGCGCAAGAACATCTTCTCGAACCCCGACGGCACGCCCTCGACGCTGTTCTTCAACCACATCGGCGGGCTGCAGCGCTACCTGCCGGCGGCCATGGCGCTGTTCTGCGCCAACGTGAACTCCTACCGGCGCCTGACGCGCTACCTGTCGGCGCCCATCAACGTGCACTGGGGCTACGACAACCGCACCGCGGGGCTGCGCGTGCCGATGTCGGACGCGCAGGCGCGCCGCGTCGAGAACCGGGTCGGCGGCGCGGATGCCAACCCCTACATCGCCATCGCCGCCTCGCTCGCCTGCGGCTATCTCGGGATGACCGAGGGCATCCAGCCGTCCGACCCGATCGTCGGCAGCGCCCACGACCTGCCGTTCGGGCTGCCGCGCTCGCTCGATGAGGCGCTGCGCGAGCTGCGCGCCTGCGAGCCGCTGGTCAAGCTCCTCGGCGAGCCCTTCATCGAGGCCTTCACCATCGTCAAAGAGGCCGAGTACGAGGTGTTCCTGCAGGTGATCAGCTCCTGGGAGCGCGAGCACCTGCTGCTCAATGTCTAGGCAACTTTATCTCGGTTGCGTGGCGGTGCTGGCCGGTGCCGCCGGCTGCTCGGGCCCGCAGGCGCACGGCGCGCGGGTGCCGGAGTCCGAGAAGGTCCTCAACGTCGACAACTGGTCCGACTACATCCAGCCGAGCGTGATCACGGATTTCGAGAAGGAGTACGGCATCCGCGTCAACTATGACGTGTTCGACTCGAATGAGATCCTCGAGACCAAGCTCCTCAGCGGCCACACCAACTACGACCTGGTGGTGCCATCGGGCGCGTTTCTCGAGCGCCAGATCCGGGCCGACATCTATCAGAAGCTCGACAAGGCGCAGCTGCCGAACCTGAAGAACGTCGATCCGGACGTCTCGCGCGCCGCGGCGCTGTACGATCCGGGCAACCAGTACAGCGTCGATTACATGTGGATCACCTCCGGGGTCGGCTACAACACCGCCGAGATCCGCGCACGGCTGCCGGACGCGCCGGTCGACAGCTGGCGGATGCTGTTCGACCCGGCGGTGGTGTCGCACTTCCAGGATTGCGGCATCTCGATCCTGGATGCGCCCTCGGAAGTGGTCGCCACGGTGCTGCTCTACATCGGCAGAAACCCCAACAGCAATTCCTTCGACGATCTCAGGGCCGCCGAGGCCGCGCTGAAGGCGGTGCGTCGGTACGTGCGCTACGTCGACTCGTCCCGCTACATCGACAACCTCGCCAACGGCGACATCTGCCTCGCGATGGGCTGGTCGGGCGACGTCAAGCAGGCGCACGACCGCGCCAGGGAGGCCGGCAAGGGGGTTGATCTTGCCTACTCGATCCCCACGGAGGGCGCCATCGCCAACTACGACGTGCTGGCGATCCCGGCGGATGCGCCCCACGTGCACAACGCGCTCCTGTTCATCAACTATCTGCTGCGGCCGGATGTCGCCGCGCGCAACTCCAACCTCATCAAGTACGCGAACGCCGTCATCCCCTCGATGCAGCCGCTCGATCCGGCGGTGGTGAGCGACCCCGGGGTGTACCCGCCGGCCGAGGTGCGCGCGCGGCTCACTCCCGAGCGCCCGCGGCCCCCCGAATACCAGCGGCTCCTCACCCGCATGTGGACGCGGTTCAAGACTGGAAGGTAACGTTCCCCCGTGAGCTCGCAACCTACGCCCGCCGCGGCTGCATCCGCGGCCGCCACCCCGGACGCCGGCTACGTCCGCATCATCGGCGTCAGCAAGAAGTTCGGCGATTTCACGGCGGTCGACCATGTCTCGCTCGACATCCGCCGCGGCGAGATCTTCTGCCTGCTGGGGGGGTCGGGCTCGGGCAAGACGACGCTGCTGCGGATGCTGGCCGGCTTCGAGGCGCCCACGACCGGCAGGATCGAGATCGACGGGCAGGACCTCTCGCGGGTGCCGCCCTACGAGCGCCCCGTGAACATGATGTTCCAGTCGTACGCGCTCTTTCCGCACATGAGCGTCGAGAAGAACGTCGCCTTCGGGCTCGAGCAGGAGCATCTCGGGCGCGACGCCATCCGCCGCCAGGTGGGCGAGATTCTCGAGATCGTCAGGATGAGCGGCTACGGCGCGCGCAAGCCGCACCAGCTCTCGGGAGGCCAGCGCCAGCGCGTGGCCCTGGCGCGTGCGCTGGTGAAGCGCCCCAAGCTCCTGCTGCTCGATGAGCCGCTCGCCGCCCTCGACAGGAAACTGCGCGAGCACACCCAGTTCGAGCTGCTCAACATCCAGCAGCGCCTCGGGGTCACCTTCATCGTGGTGACGCACGACCAGGAGGAGGCGATGACGCTCGGCACCCGGCTCGGGGTCATGAACCACGGCCGCATCGTGCAGGTGGGCACGCCGAGCGACATCTACGAGTCGCCCGCGACGCGCTTCGTCGCCGATTTCATCGGCTCGGTCAACATGTTCGAGGGCGAGGTGTGCGCCAACGGCGCCGAGGGCCTGTGCATCAGGAGCGCCGACCTCGGCTGCACGGTGCGCGCCGAGCGCGCCGCCGGCAGCGCTCATGGCGCCACCGTGTGGACCGCCATCCGGCCCGAGAAGGTGCAGATCTCGCGTGCGCCGCCCGAGGGCGCGGAGGCGGCACGGGGCGAGAACCTGGTGGCGGGCGCGGTCAAGGAGATCGCCTACATGGGCGATACGTCGATCTATCTCGTGCGCCTCGACTCGGGCAGCATGCTGCGGGTGACGCTGCCGAACGTGCTGCGCGGCGCCGAGCGCCCCATTGCCCGCGAGGAACGGGTGTGGCTCTCGTGGCACGGCTCGAGCCCGGTGGTGCTCACCGAGTAGGGATGGCGGTGCGGCTGTCACGAGCCATGGGCCGGCGGCTGATCGCGGGGATTCCGACCCTGTGGCTGCTGGTGCTGTTCCTCATCCCCTTCGTCATCGTGTTCCGCATCTCCTTCTCCGAGGTGCGGCTGGCGATCCCCCCCTATACGCCGCTCATCAACTGGCACCACGGCTCGCCGCACCTCGAGGTGCACTGGTCCGCTTACTCGTTCCTGTTCACCGATCCGATGTACGTGAGCTCGTACCTGTACTCGCTCAAGGTGGCGGCGGTCGCGACGCTCTGCTGTCTCCTCATCGGCTACCCGATGGCCTATGCCATCGCGCGCGCGGGCGAGGCGACCCGGCCGCTGCTGCTGATGCTGATCGTGCTGCCGTTCTGGACCTCGTTCCTGCTGCGCGTGTACGCCTGGATCGGGCTCCTCAAGAACAACGGCGTCATCAACAACCTGCTGCTGTCGCTCGGGGTCGTCGATCATCCGCTCGCGCTCATCCAGACCGACTTCGCCGTCTACATCGGCATCGTCTACTCGTATCTGCCGTTCATGATCCTGCCGCTGTACGCCAACCTCGAGAAGCACGACGCGGCGCTGCTCGAGGCGGCGGCGGACCTCGGTGCGCGGCCGTGGCGCGCGTTCCTGGCGATCACGCTGCCGCAGTCGCTCCCCGGCATCGCCGCGGGCTCGCTGCTGGTCTTCATTCCGGCGGTCGGCGAGTACGTGATCCCGACGCTCCTCGGGCGCCCCGACCAGCTGATGATCGGCCGGGTGCTGTCGGATGAGTTCTTCGAGAACCGCGACTGGCCGGTGGCGAGCGCGGTGGCGATCCTGATCCTGCTGCTCCTGATCGTGCCGATCATGCTGCTGCAGCGGGTCGAGCGCCGCCAGATGGAGTCCGGACAATGAGGTCGCGCGGGTGGTTCGCGCGCAGCGCCCTGGTCCTCGGGCTGGTGTTCCTGTACTTGCCGATCGTCTCGATGATCGTCTTCTCCTTCAACAACTCGCGCCTGGTCACGGTGTGGGATGCCGCGCACTCGCCGACGCTCAGGTGGTACGGGGTGCTGGTGCATAACGAGCAGATCCTCCTCGCCGCGTGGCTCTCGATCCGCATCGCGGTCACCGCGGCGAGCGCCGCGGTGGTGCTCGGCACGCTCGCCGGAGTGGCGCTGGCGCGCCTCGGCGCCTTCCGCGGCCGCCTGCTGCTGGCCGGCATGGTCACCGCTCCGATCGTCATGCCCGAGGTCATCACCGGGCTGTCGCTGCTCCTGCTGTTCGTCGCCATGGCGCAGCTGATCGGCTGGCCGCGGGGCGTCGGCGCGGTCACCATCGCGCTCGCCCACATCACCTTCTGCATGGCCTACGTGACCGTGGTGGTGCAGTCGCGCCTCGCCGGCTTCGACGAGTCGCTGGAGGAAGCGGCCATGGACCTCGGCGCCCGGCCGCTCAAGGTATTCCTGCGCATCACTCTGCCGCTCATCCTGCCGGCGATCGCCTCGGGGTGGCTGCTGGCGTTCACGCTCTCGTGGGATGATCTGGTCATCACGCAATTCGTCGCGGGGCCGGGATCGAGCACGCTGCCCATGGTGGTGTTCTCCAAAGTGCGCTTCGGGGTGACGCCCGACGTGAACGCGCTCGCCACCATCCTCGTGCTGCTGGTCGCGGCCGGCATCGCCATCTCGACCGTATGGATGCGTTACCAACAGCGCCGGCGCGAGCGCGACCTGCAGCTCGCCGCTGCCGCCAACCTGTGAGGCACCGCGCATGACGCGCAATATGCTGGGAATCGATGTGGGCGGATCCTCGGTCAAGGCCGGCCTGGTCGACGTCGACTCGGGCCGGCTCAGCGGCGGACTGATCTCGGCGCACACGCCGCAGCCCTCGACCCCCGGGGCGATGATGCCGGTGCTCGCCTCCCTGGCCGGGCGGCTGCCGGGCGCCGTGGGCGGCGTCGGCATCGCCTTCCCGAGCGTCATCAAGCAGGGCACGGCGCGCACCGCCGCCAACGTCGACCACGGCTGGATCGGTACCGATGGAGCCGCGCTCGCCGCGCGCGCGCTCGGGCGGCCGGCGCTGTTCCTGAACGATGCCGATGCGGCCGGCATCGCCGAGATGCGCTGGGGGGCGGGCCGGGGCGTCGCCGGGACGGTCATCATGGTGACCCTCGGCACCGGCATCGGCACGGCGCTCTTCTGCGACGGCAGGCTCTACCCCAATACCGAGCTCGGCCACATCGAGTTGCAGGGCATGGACGCCGAGAAATGGGCCTCGGCGCGGGTGCGCACCGCCGAGAATCTCGACTTTCCCGAGTGGATCGCGCGGGTGAACGAGTACCTGAAGCGCCTGCACGAGCTGCTGTGGCCGGACCTCTTCATCCTCGGCGGGGCGGTGAGCGAGCGCTTCGCGGAGTTCGCACCTCTGCTGCGCTCGGACGCGCAGCTGCGCCCCGCGCACTTCGCCGGCCAGGCGGGCGTGATCGGCGCGGCCATGGCCGCGGCCGAGGCCGGGATCTGAGGGCGCCGGCGGCGCGATTCCAGTGAGAGCCAGCAAGCTGCCCGACGTTGGAACGACGATCTTCACCGTCATGTCGCGCCGGGCGCGCGAGCTCGGCGCGCTGAATCTCGGCCAGGGGTTCCCCGACTACGAGATCGACGCACGCCTCACGGAGCTGGTCGGCGCCGCCATGAGGGCCGGCCACAACCAGTACGCTCCCATGGAAGGGCTGCCGGAGCTGCGCGCGCGCATCGCGGCGCAGCTCGCCGCCTGCTACGGCCTCGACACCGACCCCGAGAGCGAGATCACCGTCACGCTGGGTGCGACCGAGGCCATCTACTCGGCCATCCAGGCGGCGATCGGCCCCGGCGACGAGGCGATCGCGTTCGATCCGGCCTACGATTCCTACGAGCCGGCCGTGCGGCTCGCCGGCGGGCGCTGCGTGCGCCTGCCGCTCGCGCCGCCGGATTTCCGCTACGACTGGGACCGGGTGCGCGCATCGCTCGGCGCCCGCACCCGCCTGCTGCTCCTCAACAGCCCGTCGAACCCGGCCTGCACCGTGGCCGGTGCCGCCGATCTCGATGCGCTCGCGGAGGCAATCCGCGGCCGGGACGTCCTGGTGCTGTCGGATGAGGTGTACGAGCACGTGGTGTTCGACGGCGCCCGCCACACTTCCGTGCTGACGCACGCAGAGCTCGCGCCGAAGAGCTTCGCGGTGTTCTCCTTCGGCAAGACGCTGCACGCGACCGGTGTGCGCGTCGGCTACTGCGTGGCGCCGCCGGCCCTGACGGCGGAGCTGCGCAAGGTGCACCAGTTCAACACCTTCAGCATCGCCAATCCCCTGCAGCATGCGATCGCCGCCTATCTCACCGAGAAACCGGACGGCTGGCGCGGGCTCGCGCAGTTCTTCCAGGCCAAGCGCGATCGGCTGCGTGCGGCGCTCGCGCGCACCGCCTTGCGCCTGCCGGCGGCGCAGGGCACCTATTTCCAACTGCTCGATTTCAGCGAGCTCGCCCCTCCCGGCGATCTCGCCTTCGCCGAGCGGCTGCTCACCGAAGGAGGGGTGGCGACCATCCCGCTGTCGCCGTTCTATGCGGCGCCGCCCGCACTCAGCTGCGTGCGTTTGTGCATCGCCAAGCGCGACGGTACGCTCGATCAGGCCGCCACGCGGCTCGCGGCGTTCGCCGCGCACCTCGGGAAGGGATGACTCATGGCCAAACTGCGCGTGACGCTGGTCCAGCAGCCGCTGGTGTGGGCCGAGCCCGCCGCCAATCGCGAGCGCTTCGCCGCGCTTCTCGCGCCGCTCGCCGGCAGCACCGATCTCGTGGTGCTGCCGGAGACCTTCACGACCGGTTTCAGCATGGACGTCGAGCGCCTCGGCGAGCCCGCCGGCGGACCGACGGGTGTGTGGCTCGCCGATCTGGCGCAGGAGCTCGACGCGGCGATCACCGGCAGCCTCATCACGGCGGAGGGCGGGCGCTACTACAACCGGCTGCTGTGGGCAGAGCCGGGCGGCGCGCCGCTCAAGCACTACGACAAGCGGCACTTGTTCCGCATGGGCCGCGAGCATCAGCATTTCACGCCCGGCAGCTCCGCCTGGAGCGTGCCGTGGCGGGCTTTCCGTGTCTGTCCGCTGGTGTGCTACGACCTGCGCTTCCCGGTCTTCAGCCGCCGCCGCCCGGGGCTCGACTACGAGCTGCTGCTCTATGTCGCCAACTGGCCCGCCCCGCGCGCGCTCGCCTGGCGGACGCTCCTCAAGGCGCGCGCCATCGAGAACCAGGCCTACGTGGCCGGCGTCAATCGCGTCGGCCCCGACGGGCACGGGGTCGCGCATGCGGGCGACAGCGCTGCGATCGATCATCTCGGCCAGCCGCTCGCGGAGCTCGGCGGTGAGCCCGCGGTCGTCACCGTCGAGCTCGATGCTGCGCGGCTGCATGCCTTCCGGGAGAAATTCCCGGCGCACCTCGATGCCGACCGCTTCACGCTCGAGCTCTGAGCGGCCGCGATGAAAAAGCCCACGCGCGTCAACCATCCCCCCGAGGTCGCACTTCCGCCGGGCAATCGGCCGCTGGTGGCGCCCATCTACCAGAGCGTCAAGTTCGAGTTCGAGAGCGCCGCGGAGACCGAGCGGTACCTGCGCGGCGAGCGTCCGGGATTCTTTTATACGCGCTCATCGAACCCCACCACCCGGCAGCTCGAGCAGCTGCTGGCGGAGCTCCAGGGGCGCGAGGACTGCCTGGTCACGGCGACCGGCGTGGGCGCCATCGCCCAGACCCTGCTCGCGCTCACGCGCGCCGGGGATCACATCCTGTGCTTCGTCGAGACCTACAATCCGACCCGCTATCTCATCCGCCACGTGCTCGGCCGCTTCGGCGTGACGCACACCATGCTTTCGATCGAGGACACGGCGGGCATCGAGCGCGTGCTCGCCGCGCAGCCCGTGCGGCTGGTGTTTTTCGAGAGCCCGACGAATCCCGTGACCAAGATCGCCGACATCGCCGCGATCGCGCGCGCGGCGCGCGCCGCTCGCGCGCTCACCGTGCTCGACAACACCTTCGCCGGATTTCACCAGCACGGCGAGTTCGACGTGGACGTGTTCGTCCACAGCCTCACCAAGTACGCCTCGGGCGCGGGCGACGTCATGGGAGGGGCGGTGATTGCGCGTGCCGAGCTCATCCGCACGCTGCAGGCCGACTTCCGCTCGCTCGGCGGCACGCTCGATCCGCACGCCGCCTTCCTGATCCTGCGGGGCCTCAAGACCTACTTCGTGCGCTACCAGGCGCAATGCGAGCGAGCGCTCGCCATCGCGCAGCTGCTCGCCGGACATGCGGCGGTGGCGCGGGTGCATTACCCGGGGCTCCCGGCCCACCCGCAGCACGCGCTCGCTGCGCGGCAGATGCGCGACTTCGGCACCATCGTCACCTTCGACCTGCACGGCGGGGAGGCGGCCGCGCGGCGCTTCGCCGACGCGCTCGAGCTGTTCGCGCTGACGCCGAGCCTCGGCTCCGGCGAGTCCCTGATCCTGACCGCACAGATCATGAGCGGTCGCGAGCTGGACGCCGGGCAACAGCGGATCTCGGGCGTCACGCCGGGAACGGTACGGCTTTCCATCGGCCTTGAGGACGTGGGTGATCTGATCGAGGATGTGACCCGCGCGCTCGCTGCCGCGGGACCGTGAGCGAGGAGGTGTCGATGGCGCGGGTCCGGCTGAGGCTCGCACGGTTGTGCGCCGCAGGAGTGCTGGCGGTGCCGGCGGCCTGGGGCGTGCCGCCGATGCGCAACCAGGGTCCGCCGATGCTCGTGACCCCGGTGCCGCCGCCGGCGCCGGCGCCGGCGCCGCTTCGGGCCCCGACGCCGCCGGTGACGGCCCCGGCCGCGCCGTCGGGGCCGGAGATCCCGCTCGAGATCTTCGCCGCGGGACCCGCGATGTCCGAGCCGCATCTCTCGCCCGACGGCAGCAAGCTCGTCTACCTCACGAGCGTCGGGGGGCAGCTGCACATCGCGGTCCGCGACCTGCACACCGGTGAGCAGCGCACCATCCTGAACGCGGGCGCCGGCTCGTTCCTGGTGACGCATTGCGAGTTCAAGACCAACGACCGGCTGCTATGCCACCTCGAGGGGGTCGCGCGCGGCGGCGAGCACGAGCGGCTCTATCCGGCCTCGCGGCTGCTGGCCGTCAATCCCGACGGCAGCCGATTACGCCTGCTGTTCCGCAGCGCCTTCTTCGCGCGGCTGCCGCCGGCGGCGAACTCGCAGTTCCAGGACCGCATCATCCACTGGCTGCCGGACGATGCCTATCACGTGCTGATCGAGCTCGGTGACGAGGGGAGCGTCTTTCCTTCGGTCTACAAGCTCGACGTGTACCGGGGAGAGCTCAAGCTCGTGGTCGCCTCGCAGCCGCCGGTGATGGACTGGACCGCGGACTCATCCGGCGTCGTGCGCTTCGGCTACGGCTTCCACGACGACACCGGTGTGTACATCGCCCGCAACGGCCCGGATGCGCCGTGGCGCACGCTCGAGGAGTTCAAGCGCTTCGATCGCACGCGCTTCGATCCGCTCGCCTTCGGTGCGCGGCCCAACGAGCTGCTGGTGTTCGCCCCGTACCAGGGACGCACCGCGGTCTGGCAGATCGACCTCGGCGGCGCGGCGAAGGGCCTCGAGCTCGTGTTCTCGCGCCCCGACGTCGACGTGGGCGGCATTCTCGAATGGCCGCTCGACCGGCACGTCGCCGGCTTCGTCTACGAGACCGACCGGCCGCACACGCATTTCATCGACCCGCATGCCGCCTCGATCGAGGAGACGCTGGACCGCGCGCTCCCCGGCGCCTATCACGTGGTCGTCGATGCGAGCCGCGACGAGTCCAGGCTGGTCACGGTCTCCTTCAGCGACGTGATGCCGCCGCGCTACCACCTGCTCGAGACGGCGACCGGCAAGCTCACCGAGCTCGGCCGGCAGGACGCCGACCTGAACGAGGCGCAGCTCGCTCCCATGAAACCCGTCACCGTGGCGGGTACGGACGGCATCGCCATCCCGGGTTATCTGACGCTGCCGCCGGGAGCCAGGCCGGGGGAGCGGCTGCCTGCCGTGGTGCTGCCGCACGGCGGGCCTTATGCGCGCGATCACTGGGGCTACGATCCGCTGGTGCAGGTGATCGCGAGCCGCGGCTACGCGGTGCTGCAGCTCAACTTCCGCGGCTCGACCGGATACGGCGAGCAGTGGCGCGACGCAGGACACCAGGCCTGGGGCACCATCATGCACGCGGACATCACCGCCGGTGCGCGCTGGCTCATCGCGCAGGGCATCGCGGATCCCGCGCGCATGTGTATCGTCGGCTGGAGCTACGGCGGCTACGCGGCGCTCACGGGCGTCGAGAAAGAGCCGGAGCTCTACCGCTGTGCGGTCAGCATCGCGGGCGTGTCCGACATGTCGCAGATGGCGCTCGACGACGAGCGCTTCTACGGCGGCAAGGACTCCGCCGGCGATGCCATGGGCACCGACCCGGCGGCGCTGCGTGCGGAGTCGCCGCTCATGCACGTCGACCGCATCCGCGTGCCCGTGCTGCTGGTGCACGGTGAGGACGACTACACGGTGCTCGCCGAGCAGAGCAAGGCGATGGATCGGGCACTGTCGCAGCAGGGCCTGCGCCACGAGCTGGTGCTCATCAAGCACGGCGAGCACAGCCTGGTGCGCCCGGAGATGCGCCTCATACTGTATCGGAAGGTTACGGAGTTCTTACGCGCGAACCTCGGCCCGGGTCGGATCCGAGAGGGCAGCCCCGTGCTCGTCAGCGGCGCAGCAGCCACGCAATGACCGAGACGGCCAGCGAGAGGAGCAGCATGGTCGTCAACGGAAAGAAGAACGTGAACCCGGGACGGCTGATGACGATGTCGCCCGGCAGGCGGAACAGCGGCAGGCGCCTGAGCGCAGGCCACGTCAGGCCGGCGACCGTCAGCACCACGCCGAGAATGATGAGCGTGCGGTTCATGAGGACTCAAGCTTAGCGTGGAACCGCCGCACGAGGCGCGGGTCCAAGTGAAGCGCTGTGCTCGCGGAAGGACCTGCATGAACATCGAGTCCCCGGCGATGCCGTACGATTTCTCCGACCTCGAGCCCGCCATGTCCCGCGACGCGGTGGTGTTCCACTTCCTGCGCCATCAGCGCGTGTGCTACGACCGCATGCGCACCCTGGTGCGCGGCACGGGTCTCGAGGAGCTCAGCCTCGAGGAGCTGATCCGCGCGACCGAGCACAGTCCCGTGCACCACGCGCTCTACCGTTATGCGGCGGAGGTGTGGAATCACAATGCCTTCTGGCGCTCGATGCGCCCGCGCGGCGGCGGTGCCGCGCACGGCCGGGTGGGCGAGGAGCTGTGCAGCCGCTTCGGCTCGTACGAGCGCTTCACGCACAAGCTGAAAGCCGCCGCGAGCGCGCACTTTGGCAGCGGCTGGCTGTGGCTGGTATGGCGCGCCGGGGCGCCGGAGATCGTCGTGACGCACAACGCCGCAACGCCGCTGGTGCGGGGCGAGACGGTGCTGCTGGCGCTCGACCTGTGGGAGCACGCCTATTACCTCGATCACCAGAACCGCCGCGCCGCGTACGTGGCGACGTTCCTGGACGAGCTCGTCGACTGGGAGCTCGCCAACGGTGCGCTGGCCGGGCTCGGGCGCGCTTCGCAGACCGCCGGGCAGCGGCCGCACACGGGAGCGCCGGCAGGCGCCGAGCCGCGGTCGGAGCTGTCATGATCCGCCCGCTTCGCTGGTCCGCGCCGGTGCTGGCTTTGATGCTGGGGGCTGCGCTCGGCGCGGCGGCGGCGGATGTCGCGGCGGCGCCGGCCGAGTGGCGGAGCTTCGATCTGCTGGTCGATTTCACGAAGCTGCCGCAGCCCTACACCTGCGACGAGCTGTGGTACCGCCTCCACGACCTGCTGCTCGCAATCGGCGCGCGCCCTTATCCGCAGATCTTCACTTTTCACTGCGGAACGACCCACGCCGCTTCCTCCCGCTCGCCGAGCGTGCACCTCGAGTTCCAGCTACCGCGGGCGCTGTCTGCCGCGGATGCGCGCTATGCGGACGTCCCGGTCGTCCGCGCCACCGTGCGCCTCGCGCCGGGGACGCTGCACTCCTTCACGGCAGGGGATTGCGAGCTGCTCAGGCAGCTCGGCAGTCTGTTGCTCCCGGCGCTGCCGGTGCACACGATCGGCGCGGCGCTCACCTGTCCGGCGCCCGGCGCCGCGCGCCACTCGTACGCGCTCGAGGTGCAGGCGCTCATTCCACGCTCCTAGGCGAGCGCACGCGACGGCCGGCCGCGCCTTGCCTTACCCGGCCTTCCCGCGTACCGATACCCGGGCGCCGGACCTCGGACGCGGCGTGAGAGTTGCAATGAGGGGGCGGAAACGCCGCTCGGCCAGCGTCGCAAAGTCCCGTTCCAATCCGCGATAGTTCCTGATCAGGGCGCCGCCGAGCTCGGTGACCCGCATCCCGCCTCCGTCCCTCCCCCCCTTGCTCGCCACCGTCACGGGCTCGCGGAAGGATTTGCGCAGACTCTCGACCAGGAGCCAGGCGCGCCGATAGCTCATGCCGATGTTGCGCGCCGCCTGTGACAAGGAACCGGCATCGCGGATCGCCTCGAGAAGAGCGATTTTCCCCGGTCCCACACTGATGTGTTCCGCGAAATCGATCCTGAATCGAACGACAGGACCAGCCATGGCAGCGCCTCCTGCGCGACATCATATCGAAGGCCGGCCGCGCCGAGTCGCCCGGCTCACGCGCGCAGTGGCACGGAGCCGCATCGGCCAGCGCGCCGCCCGGCGGGGCTTTGCGCGTTGCGCCCGAGCCGTGTTATATACGGTCGTATATAACGCATTCCAGGAAGCGCCGGCATTACCGGGAGAAACATGACCGTGAAGAAGTCAGTTCCGGCCGCCTGCGGGTGCGCCCTTGCGGCGCTTGCGGCAAGCTTCGTACTGAATCGTGCGGCGCCGGCCGCCGACCAGGCCGCAGGCTGCGCGAGCAGCCGCGAGTTCTTCGCCACCGCTTGCCCGCTGACCTGGCACGGCATCACCCTGTACGGCACGTATGACGTGGGCGTCGGCTGGGTCAGCCACGGCTTGCCGGAGAATCCCTATAACTACGAGGGCGAGTCGCTCATCAACCGCAATGGCAATCACCCTCAGTGGCTCATTGCGCCGAACAACCTGACGCAGACGGGCATCGGGATCGGCATCAGGGAGGAGTTTCTCGAGGACTGGTTCGTGGTCGCCGGCGCTTCGACCGGCATCAATCCGCAGTCCGGCCAGCTCGCCAACATGGCCGCGACCAACACCATCAACAACGGCCTCCCGAGAGGCAGCTACTCGATCGCCGGCGACGGCGCGCGCGCGGGCCAGACGATCAACGACGAATTCGATGGCGGTATATCGTCCGAGCATTTCGGCACGCTCACCTTCGGCCGGCAGCGCGCGCTCGGTACCGATGCGATGCTCGCCTACGATCCGGCCGGCGGCGCCTATTCGTTCTCGTACATCGGCTATAACGGGCTCACGGCCGGCGGCGGCGACACCCAGGACACCCGTTGGGACAACGCCATGAAATACCGCGTCCGCCATGGCCCCATCCATTTCGGCGCGATGTATAAATTCGCCGACGGATCCGGCGGCTGCTACTCCGCCACCGCAGGCTGGACGGCCGCCACCTGTACGCCGGAGGCTCCGCATAACACCGCCTATGGATTCGACTTCGGCGGCGAGTACGGCAATTTCTCCGCCGAGGTCGTCTTGCAGCAGGTCAACCAGGCGATCAGCGTGCTCAATCCCCTGCTCGGGCCGCAGAGTCTGACACAGCCGTACCAATCGACCGTCAACAGCATCGATACCGTCCAGATCACGGGCGCCAACCTGGTCGGGACGACCAACACCGAATACGGCATCGTGACCGACAACAGCGCCATCATGGTCGCCGCCAGATATGCCCGGGATCCGTTCAAATTCTACGGCGGCTACGAGCACATCCGGCAGACCAACCCGTCGGACCCCCTGGGCGTCGGCGCCCAGGCGCAGGGCGGCTACATCCTGAGCGGCGTGGAAGACCATAATCTCGATTCTCCCAGGATCGTGCAGGTCTGGTGGACGGGCGTGAAATACGCTTTCGACACCAACACCGAGATCACTCTGTCCTACTACCATCAGCTGCAGAACACCTTTCGTGTTCCGCCCGACTGCTCGCCGGCGGCCGGCCTGCTGGCCGCCTGCGCAGGCACCCTCAACGAGGTATCGCTCTACGTGGATCACCACTTCACCAAGCGCTTCGATGTTTACGCGGGAGTCGCGTATTCCGACGTCAGCGGCGGTCTGTCCATCGCCATTCCCCACAAGCCCGGCGTTCCCTATAACTACGACAACAACTTTGCTCCGACGCTCGGCGGTCGTTTCACCTTCTGACCGATCCATGCTCGGCGGCGTTCAAGCCCCCGGTAGCCGGCAGCGAATGCTGCGATGGCGATCGACCCAGTATCCCCACGCCACCAGCAGCCACATCGCCTGCGCCGAGGCGGTGACGGCGCCGATACCCGGGGGCGGCGGCCCGAGCACATTCGCGGCCTCGACGAGCGCGAGAAACGTCGCCAATGCCCAGAATCCGAGCGACCCGATCCGATCGCGCGCCACGGTCGCTCTCAGGTACAGCCAGACCCCCGCCGCATACAGTCCGAACTCCACGGCGAGAGTTGCCGGAAGCGAATTCCACAGTCCCAGGCCGAGCCGCAGGCGCGTGGCGGGCGCCAGCGGCAGGTCCGGCCGATGCACGATCAGGTCGAGAACCCAGTGGGACACCACCAGCGCACCGAGCACGAAGGCGGCGCGCACCGAGGAGCCGCTCACGGCGCGATAGATCAACGCCAGCACCGCGCCCCAGACGGCGAGCGCCAACAGGCTGTGGGACCAGGGGTAGTACTCGAAGTCGAGCGGCGTCACCGCCGTGATGCCGGGCCGGATCGTGAAGGACTCGAGGCCCGCCATGACGAGCGTCGGCCACAGGAGATCCGCCCACTGGCAGGCGAGAAACAGCGCGCCGAGCGAGACGGCGGGTGCCAGACGTTTGGCGCCGAGACCGAGAGCGTAGTGGCCTATGAACACGGGTGGTTCGCTCAGGCGCTGCTCGCGACCCGCACACGGTGCGGATGGTAGGGCAGCACCTCGACCACCTCGCCCTCGCGCAGCCGCTGCTGCATGTCGCGCCAGAACCCGGCGGTGAGGATCTCCGCGTGCGCGCGCAGGAGCGCCGCGCGCTCCTCCTCGCCGAAGGCGAGGAAGCGCATGAAGGTTTCCGGAAAGACGTCGTTGTCCGCGACGTAGAACCAGGCTTCGCCGCGCATCTCGTCCTCGGGGTTCTGCGCCTCGGGCAGGTCGCGGAAGTTGCAGTCCGTCACCCGGCACAGCTCGTCGTAGTCGTAGAAGATCACGCGGCCGTGGCGCGTGACGCCGAAGTTCTTCAGCAGCAGGTCGCCGGGAAAGATGTTGGTGCAGGCGAGGTCGCGGATGCACTGGCCATAATCGAGCGCGGCACGCAGCGCCGCGGCGGGGCCGGCGTCGCGCAGGTACAGGTTGAGCGGCGTCATGCGCCGCTCGACGTACATGTGGTCGAATACCAGGTCGGTGCCGTCCCGGTGCACGGTCAGGGCCGCCTCGCGCTCGAGCTCCTCGAGCAGCTGCGGGGCGAAGCGCGCCCGCGGAAAGCGCAGGCGCTGGAACTCCTGCGCGTCCACCAGCCGCCCGGCACGGTCATGGATGAAGACCATCTGGTACTTCGCCATCACCTCATCGCGCAGCACCGTCTTCGGCGGCGGAAAGCGATCGCGGATCACCTTGAAGACCACGTCGAAGGAGGGGAGCGTGAAGCACACCATGACCAGCCCGCGCTCTCCGGGCGCGTGGGTGAAGAGGTCCTCGGTGCGCTCGAGGTGGCGCACCAGCTCCCGGTAGCGCTCGGTCTTGCCCTGGCGTGCGCGCCCCAGCACCGTGAACAGCTCGCTCACGGGCTTCTTCGGCATGATGGAGCGCAGGAACACCACCGCCTCGGCGACCCGCTCCAGGTCGACGTGGTAGTAGGAGCGGGTGTAGCTGAAGACGATGCTGACGTCGTCCTCGGCGAGCATCACGGCGTCGACCAGCATGCCGCTGTCGGTGTTCTTGAGCGCGATCACCAGCGGCACCAGCAGCCCGCGGCCCACGATGCGGCCGACGATGTAGGCGCGCGACACCTGGTAGAACACCGGGCGGATGACCTCGACCCTCTCGACCGCGCGGCGCTCTTCCCGCGAATCGAGGTAGGCGCGCACCTCGCCCGCGACGTGGGCGATGCTCTTGTCGAGGTCGCGCCACGGCGAGCGGAAGCGCACGTCCCCGAGCAGGTCCTCGAACAGGAGCGGCAGCGAGCCGTGGTTCACGTAGGTGTTGGTGCCGACGCTCGAATGGACGGCGGCGAGCGGATCGAGATCGGTGGCGACGAACTCGATGTCGGGGGCGACCCCCACGGTGCCGAACAGGCGGCGGGTCACCGAGCTGAAGAAGGTCTTGGTGAACTCGGGGTCCGGGAGGCCGGTGATGAGCGCGGCGAACTCGGCCCGGATCCGCCGCCACAGCTCGCGCTCGAGCGCCTGCCCTGCGAGCGCCTCGCGCAGCTCCGCGACCGTCTGGTTGACGAAACGGTCGTAGAGCTCGATGCGCTCGACGGCGTCGCGCTGGCTGCCCTTCCAGTCGCGGTTGTCGAAGCGCAGCGGCGCGCGGCGCGTGATGGCGCGGAACTCCGCGTTGTAGTTGGCGAAGGCGTCGACGAGGTGGCGGGCGCAATCCACGGCCGGAGCGTGCCCTCAATCGAAGTCGGTCGGCAGCGAGCGGTCGAGCGCGTGGCTGTAGAGCCGCTCGATCTGCGAGGCGAGCACGCGCCCGGTGGAGAGCTCGGGGAGCGAGTGCACGGGAAAGAAGCCGACGGCGTCGGTCTCCGCGCTCGTGGCGGGGCTGCCCCCGAGGAGCTCGCACAGGAAGAAGAGCTTGTAGATGTGGTGCACTCCCGGAGGATGGGGGTGGCGGTTCTTGTCGACCAGCGCCGCGAGCTTCACCGCGCGTGCGCGATAACCGGACTCCTCGAGGATCTCGCGCGCCACCGCGGCCGAGGGCGCGTCGTTCACGTCGACCCAGCCTCCGGGGAGCGTCCAGCGCCCGTCGGTGCGCTCGCGCACCAGCAGCACCTCGGCGCCCCGGAACACGCCGCCGCGCACGTCCACTTTGGGCGTCGCATAGCCGTGCTCGCCCTCCCAGAAGGCGCGCACCGTGGCGAGCGGGGCCTCGAGCTCGGTGCTGAGCATCGTCACGGTGAGCTGCTCGAGCTCCTGGTAGCGCGCGCGGTCGAACGGGTCGCGGCTGAAGGCGAGCCCGGTCTGCGCGATCGCCTGTACCTTGCGCGCCCATTCGAGGATGGCCGCCATGCGAGCGCCGGTACTCACGGCGTGCCCGGGCAGCCGCTCGGGGCGGCGGCGCGCGGGCCGCGCGCAGCTCGCAGGCCGCCGCCGCCCGTGCTCAGATATTCCTGATCAGCGCGTCGCCGAACGCGCTGGTCGAGACTTCCCTGGCCCCCTCCATGAGCCGCGCGAAGTCGTAGGTCACGGTCTTCTGGCCGATGGTGCGGTCCATCGCGGCGATGATTGCATCGGCCGCCTCGAGCCAGCCCATGTAGCGGAACATCATCTCGCCCGAGAGGATCACCGATCCCGGGTTCACCTTGTCGAGATTCGCGTACTTGGGCGCGGTGCCGTGGGTCGCTTCGAATACCGCATGCCCGGTGAGGTAGTTGATGTTCCCGCCGGGGGCGATGCCGATGCCGCCGACCTGCGCGGCGAGCGCATCCGAGAGGTAGTCGCCGTTGAGATTCAGCGTCGCGATGACGTCGAATTCCTCCGGGCGCGTCAACACCTGCTGCAGCGTGATGTCGCAGATGGCGTCCTTGATGAGGATCCGGCCGCTCTTCCTGGCGGCGTCCATCTCGGCATTGGCGTCCTTCTCGCCCCTGGCGGCCTTGGTGCGCTCCCATTGCTCCCAGGTGTAGGTGGCAGCGCCGAACTCGCGCTCGGCGAGCTGGTAGCCCCAGTTACGGAACGCGCCCTCGGTGAACTTCTGGATGTTGCCCTTGTGCACCAGGGTGATGCTCCTGCGCTTGTTGGCGATCGCGTACTCGATCGCCGCGCGGATGAGCCGTTCGGAGCCTTCCTTCGAGACCGCCTTGATGCCGACGCCCGAGGTCTCCGGGAAGCGGATCTTGGCGTAGGCCTTGGGAAAGGCCTGGCGGAGGAGCTCGAGGAACTTCTGGTTCTCGGCAGTGCCCGACTCGAACTCGATGCCGGCGTAGATGTCCTCGGTGTTCTCGCGGAAGATCACCATGTCGACCTTCTCGGGATGCTTCACCGGCGAGGGCACGCCCTTGAACCAGCGCACCGGGCGCAGGCACACGTAGAGATCGAGCATCTGCCGCAGCGCCACGTTGAGCGAGCGGATGCCGCCGCCGACCGGGGTGGTGAGCGGCCCCTTGATCGACACCAGGTACTCGCGGCAGGCCGCCACCGTCTCGTCCGGCAGCCAGGTGTTGAAGAGGCGATTGGCCTTCTCGCCGGCGTAAACCTCCATCCAGTGGATGCGGCGCTTGCCGCCGTAGGCCTTGGCTACCGCGGCGTCCATGACGCGCACACTGGCGCGCCAGATGTCCGGTCCGGTGCCGTCGCCCTCGATGAAGGGGATGATCGGGTTGTCGGGGACGGCGAGCTTGCCGTTGCTGATCGCGATCCTGGCCCCCTGGGCGGGAGGCGCGACCTTGGGGGCTGCGGCGGTGGACATGAGCTTTTTCTCCGCGGGAGGCCGAACGGGCTCGAGGTCCCGCCGGGCGCGTCATGCTAGCACAGCCTCGCGTGAGTGCCGATTGCGTGCCGGGCGAGGCGGGCGAGGCGGGCGTGTGAGAGACTGGCCTCGAGCGCGCGCCTCGCGGGGTCAGGAGAGTGGATGTCGAGCGCTGTAAACAAGAGTGACGCCGGGGCGGGGGCGCGGCCGTCGCTGCTGCGGCAGATGCTGGCGGTACGGCCGATCGACCCGGTCCCGCCCGGCAAGAACCGCCTCAAGCAGGTCCTGAGCCTGCCGGCGCTCCTCGCCATCGGCCTCGGCGCCACCATCGGCTCGGGCATCTTCGTGCTCACGGGCACGGTTGCCGCGAATCATTCGGGACCGGCCATCACGCTCTCGCTGCTGATCGCCGCCTTCGGCGGCGGGCTGGCGGCGCTCTGCTATTCCGAGTTCGCGGCCTTCCTGCCGGTGCCGGGCAGCGCCTACAGCTACACCTACGCGACGCTCGGCGAAGCGCTCGCGTGGTTCATCGGCTGGAACCTGCTGCTCGAGTACGCGATCTCCGCTTCCGCCGTCGCGGTGAGCTGGTCGGCTTACGTCGTGAGCCTGCTCGCCGACGCCCACGTTCACCTGCCGGCCGCGCTCGTGAACGCGCCGCTGGCGCTCGATGCGCACGATAACGTCGTGGGCACCGGCGCCATCGTGAACCTCCCGGCGGTGCTCATCATCGCGGCGATGACCGTGCTGCTGTACGTCGGGGTGCGCGGCTCCGCCCACGCCAACACTCTCATGGTGGCGCTCAAGGTCGGCATCATCGTGATCATCGTCATTGCCGGCCTGCGCTACGTCGATTCCTCGAACTGGACGCCGTACGTCCCGCCCAACACGGGCTTGCGCGGGCATTTCGGCTGGAGCGGCGTGCTGCAGGGGGCGGGGATAATTTTCTTCTCCTACGTCGGCTTCGACACCGCCTCGACCACCGCGCTCGAGGCGCGCAATCCGCAGCGCGATCTGCCGTTCGGCATCATCGGCGCGCTGCTCATCTCGGCGGTGCTGTACGTCGCCATGTCGTCGGTGCTGACGGGCATGGTACCGTTCCACAAGCTCGATTCCGACGCGCCCGTGGCGGTGGCGCTCGATGCGCATCCGCAGCTCTCCTGGCTCTCCTGGTTCGTCAAGGCGGGCGTCATCGCCGGCATGACCTCGGTGATCCTCACTTCCCTCCTCGGTCAGCCGCGGATTCTCCTCTCGATGGCGGACGACGGGCTGTTGCCCGCCTACATGAGCCGCTGCCACGCGCGCTTCAAGACCCCGCACGTGGCGACCGTCATCACCGGAGTCTTCGCGGCGGCGATCGCAGCGGTGTTTCCGCTCGACCTGCTCGCGGACCTCATCTCGATCGGCATCCTGCTGGCTTTCGCGGTGGTGTGCATCGGCGTGCTGATCCTGCGCAAGACGCGCCCCGAGGCATACCGGCCGTTTCGCGTCCCGTGGGCGCCTTTTACCTGCGTGCTGGGCGCGCTCACCTGCCTCGGCCTGACGCTCACGCTCTCGACTCCCACCTGGACGCGGTTGCTCATCTGGACCATCCTCGGCATGTCGATCTACGCCTTCTACGGATTCAGGCACAGCCGCCTGCGCCGATGACGCGCACCCTGGCGAGCACCCCGGCCAGGGACGGCTTCGCGATGCCGGCCGAGTTTGCGCCCCACGCGGGTTGCTGGCTGCTGTGGCCGGAGCGGCCGGACAACTGGCGCGAGGCGGCGCGGCCGGCGCAGCTCGCCTTCGCGCAGGTGGCCGCCACGATCGCGCGCTTCGAGCCGGTTACGATCGGCGTGTCGACGGCGCATTACGCGGCCGCGCGCCTGCTGCTCCCCGACAGCGTGCGCCTGGTCGAGATGGCGCACGACGATGCCTGGATGCGCGACGTGGGGCCGACCTGCGTGGTCGACCGGCGCGGCACGGTGCGCGGGATCGACTGGCGCTTCAACGCCTGGGGCGGTCTCAACGGCGGTCTCTATTTTCCCTGGGATCAGGACGAGCAGGTGGCGGGCAAGGTGCTCGAGATCGAGCGCCTCGAGCGCTATCGGGCACCGCTCGTCATGGAAGGCGGCGCCCTGCACGTCGACGGCGAGGGCACCGCGCTCGTCACCGAAGAGTGCCTGCTGAATCCCAACCGCAATCCGCAGCTCGGGCGGGACGGGATCGAGGCCCGGCTGCGCGACTACCTCGGCGTCCGCCGGGTGCTCTGGCTCGGCAAGGGCGTAGTCGACGATGAGACCGGCGGCCACATCGACAATCTCGCCTGCTTCGTGCGGCCGGGCGTCGTATGCCTCACCTGGCCGGAGGAGCGCCGCGATCCGCAGTACCCGATCTCGCTCGATGCCTGGGAGCGGCTGCACGCTGCGCGCGACGCGCGCGGCCGGCGGCTCAAGGTCGTGCGGTTGCCGAGCCCCCCGCCGCTCGCGATGAGCGCGCGGGAAGCGGCGGGCGTGCTCCGCCAGAAGGGCAGCCGCCCGCGCGTTGCGGGCGAGCGCCTGGCCGCGAGCTACGTGAATTTTTACATCGCCAACGGCGGCATCGTCATGCCGCTGCTCGATGCACGCACCGACCGGCGGGCCGCGGCGGCGCTGAAACGCCTGTTTCCGCGCCGGCGTGTGGTCGGCGTGCCGGCGCGCGAGATCCTTCTGGGCGGCGGCAACATCCACTGCATCACGCAACAGATCCCCGCGGGCAAGCCGGCCCGGCGGAAACCGAAGTAATGTCCGGCGAAATCACCCCCCGATGCGCAGCCGGCCAAAGGGCCGCAGGCCGCGCTGCGTCTGCAGCAGCCGTCTACAGCAGCTTCTGCGCCGCCTCGAGCCATTCGCGCTGCGCGCGCCGGTAGTGGCCGGGCGCGATGCGCGCCTGTTCGAGGAGCTCGCGCGCCACGCGCTGCGCCTCGGCATGCTGACCTTGCGCCTCGAGCAGCTGCGCGTAGCGCACCGCGGCCTCGGCGCCCGGATAGGCGGGCGCGAGCACGCGGTATTCCTCCAGCGCCTTGGGTACGTTGCCTTCCGCGGCGAGCGAGCGGGCATAGAGCAGATGCCCGTCCGGCGAGCGGAAGGTCGGATTTTCCTTGATGAGCTCATCGAGGGTCTGGCGCGCCGCGCGCGCGTCACCCCTGGCGAACTGTGCGTGCGCGAGGCCGAGCATCAGATTGGGGTCGTGCTCGTAGAGTCCGCTGAGCGCCTGGGTGTACTGGGCAATCGCCTCGTCATAGCGCTGGTGGCGCGTGAGCTCCTCGGCGTAGCGCTGGCGGCTCGCGACGTTGCCGGCCGCGCGCGCCTCGCTCTCGTAGCGGCGCAGGTCGGCGCCCGGATCCATGGCGCGCTTGAAGCTCCGCGCGGTGCGCCGGGCGGCGCGGCTGCGGAACAGCTCCGGCAGGATCTCCACCGCCACGTAGGCGAGTCCCCCTATGCCTGCGGGCAGCAGCAGCAACACCCAGATCCACAGGAAATTCCGGCCCGTCTTGATGACGTGGACAATCAGCGCCACCTGGATGATGGTGATGAGAATCAGAACCAACATGCCGAAACGATCCTCCGTGAATCTCAGTGTGCCGCCGGGGAGCGGGGCAGCGCGAACGCGACGACGTAGTCTCCGCGCGGCGTGCCGAGCGCGCCGTGGCCGCCGGCGCTGATGACGATGTACTGCCGCTGATCCTTGCCCGCACGGTAGGTCATCGGCGTTGCCTGGCCGCCGGCGGGAAGCTTGTATTTCCACAGCTCGCGGCCGGTCTCGATGTCGAAGGCGCGGAAGTAGCTGTCGATGGCCGCGCCGACGAACACCAGGTCGCCGGCGGTGGCGATGGGGCCGCCCATGCCGGGCATGCCGAAGTCGCGCACCAGCGGCCACGGCGTGAAGCCCTCGGTGGACCCGAGCGGCACCTGCCAGACGATGCGGCTCGCGCGCAGATCGACGCTCGCCAGAGTTCCCCAGGGAGGCGGCGTGCACGGCAGTCCCCAGGGCGAGAGCAGCGGCTCGCGCCGCAGCGCATAGGGAGTGCCCGCCTGGCGGGCGAACTCGGCGCGCGGGTAGAGCCCCGAGCGCTGCTGCGCCTCGAAGTCCGCGGCCGGGATCAGCGTCACCGCCATGGGCATGTCGTTCACGGCGGCGATCACGCGCCCGCGCTGTTCGTCGAAGACCACGCCGCCCCAGTCCACGCCGCCGGCGTAGCCGGGAAACTCCAGAGTGCCGCGCGTGTCGGGCGGCGTGAAGATACCCTCGTTGCGCAGCGCCGTGAGCTTTTCGCGGCATTTGCCCCGGTCCCAGAAGGTGATGCCCCAGGCGTCGGCGGGCTCGACACGCCGCTGCGGCGCGAGCGCGGGCAGCGCCGAGAACGGCTGGGTGGGCGAGGCCTGCTCGCCCGGCACGAAGCTGCGCGGCACCGCGCGCTCGGTCACCGGGAAGAGCGGTGCGCCGTTGGTGCGATCGAACACATACAGCATGCCGGTCTTGGTGGCCTCGATCACGGCCGGCACCGGCACGCCGCGCACGTCGAGATCGCCGAGCGCCGGCTGCGCCGCAAGGTCGTAGTCCCACAGGTCGTGGTGCACGAGCTGCTGATGCCATACGAGCTTGCCGGTGCGTGCATCGAGGGCGAGCAGCGAGTCGGCGAAGCGATTGGAACCCAAGCGCGTGCCGCCGTAGAAATCGGGGCTCGCCGAGCCGGTCGGCACCAGCACCAGCGCGTGCTCCTCGTCCACCGACATCACGCCCCAGGCATTGCCGGCACCGCTGCCGGCGGCCTGGCCGAGGTTCCACTCGCCGGCGGCGGGATGGGCCGGGGAGTCCGGCAGCGGATCGAACGACCAGAGCAGGGCGCCCGTCAGCGCGTCGAAGCCGCGGATCACGCCGCGCTCGACGTCGGCGGCGCGGTTATCGCCGATCGCGGAGCCGACGATGACCAGGTTGGCGTAGATCGCCGGCGGCGAGGTCACGAGGTAGGCGGGGCGGTCGCGGATGCGGATGCCGCGCGTCAGGTCCACCTGGCCGCCGCTGCCGAAATCCGCGCACGGCTTGCCCGTGTCGGCATCGATCGCCAGCAGCCGGGCGTCGATCGTTCCGGTGAATACCCGCCGTGCGCACGGCCCGCTCGGGCGCGGGTCGGCGCTCGCCCAGATACTCACCCCGCGTGAGGTGTTCTCCGCGTAGCGGCGCGAGCGGTCGACGCGCGGGTCGAAGCGCCACAGCTCCCGCCCGGTCACCGGATCGAGCGCGATCACGATGTTGGTGCCGGTCTCGAGGTACAGCCGCCCGAACGCGAGCACCGGCGTCGCTTCGAAGGTGAGGCGCCGCGCCTGGACGTAGCCCGCGCCGAGCTCCCCGGTGCGGTAGGTCCAGGCGACGGCGAGCTGCCTGACGTTGGCGCGGTTGATCTGGTCGAGGCTGGAGAAGCGCTGGCCGAACATGTCGCCGCCGTAGTAACCCCAGTCGCTCGCCTCCGGAGACTGCGCCGGCGTCCCCGCCGCTGCGCCGAGCGCGAGCGCGGCGAGTGATGCGGCGGCGGCGCGCGCGCTGCGGGCGGAGCGAGTCATGGCGGCATTATCCGCGAGGGCGGCCGCGGAGCGCGAGCCGCAGCGCGGCGCCCGGCGCATGCTGGTATTCTTTCCCGCCGTGAGTTCACCACGGGCGGTCATGTCCCGTTTCGGGGCATTGAGGTTGCTTCTCGCGGTTCAGTGCCTCGCGTTTGCCGCAGCCGCCCAGGCTCTGGCCGCCGGCGACCCGCCCGCCGAGGCGCAGCCGCCGGCGGCGCGCCCGCGGGTCGGCCTGGTGCTCTCCGGCGGCGGCGCGCGCGGCGCCGCGCATGTCGGCGTGCTCAAGGTCCTCGAGCAGCTGCACGTGCCGATCGATGCGATCGCGGGCACCAGCATGGGCGCGGTGGTGGGCGGGCTGTACGCGAGCGGCCTCTCCGCGCGCGACGTCGAGAAGATCCTGACCTCGCTCAACTGGCAGGCCGCGTTTCGCGACAGTCCGCCGCGCGAGGATCTGACGCTGCGTCGCAAGCAGGAGGACGAGAACTTCCTGGTGAGATTCCCGCTCGGAGTGCACGGCCACAAGATCGTGCTTCCCAAGGGACTCATCGAGGGGCAGGGCCTCAGCCAGATGCTGCGGCGGCTGACGCTGCCGGTTGCGCGCATCACCAGCTTCGACGACCTTCCCACCCGCTTTCGGGCGGTCGCCACCGACCTCGAGAACGGTGAGGAGGTGGTCCTCGATTCGGGCGACCTGACGAGCGCGATGCGCGCCAGCATGTCCGCCCCCGGCATTTTCTCTCCGGTCGAGCGGCGGGGACGGGTGCTGGTCGACGGCGGCATCAGCGACAACGTCCCGGTGGACGTGGCACGCGCGATGGGAGTCGACCTGGTGATCGTGGTCGACGTCGGCTCGCCGCTGCAGGAGCGCAGCAAGCTCACGGATGTCACCGCCATTTCCAACCAGATGCTGGCCATCCTCCTGCGGCGCAATGCCGAGCGGCAGCTCGCCACGCTCAACCCGAGGGACATTCTCATCGAGCCGGCGCTCGGGGACGCCTCGTCGTTCGACTTCGGCGCGGTGGCGCGCTACATCAGCGTCGGGGAGGCCGCGGCACGCGCGGCCACGGAGCAGCTCGCGCCTCTCGAGGTCAGCGACGAGCAGATGCAGCACTATGAGCAGCGGCGCGAGGCGTTGCGCCTGCCGCCGCCCGTGATCCGCTTCGTGCAGGCGGAGGGCGGCTCGGAAGAGTACTCGGAGTCGCTCGACCGCCTGTTCAGGGACATGGCCGGCAAGCCCCTCGACCCGGATGCGGTCGCACGGCGGGTGACCGCGCTCTACGGCCTCGGCGGTCTCGACACGCTCGACTATCGCGTGGTGGGACGGGAGGACAACTACGGGCTCGCCCTCGATGCGCGCCCGAGCTCGATGGGTCCGAACTACCTGCGCTTCGGCTTCAGTCTCCAGGACGATTTCGAGGGGCATGCCTACTACGCCGCCGCCGTGCGCTTCGTCATGTCCGACATCACCCGCAACGCCGGCGAATGGGTGACGGACCTGCAGGGCGGCACCACCTCGCTCGCCTCCACCGAGCTCTTCCTGCCGCTGGCGCAGTTTTCCGGCTGGTTCGTGATGCCGCACGTTTCGGACGTGGCCCGCGAGCTGTTCATCGTCAATGGACAGAACCTCGAGGCGGCCTACCGGCTGCACACCTTCCAGTACGGCTCGGACTTCGGCTACCAGTTCGGCAACTGGGGCGAGGCGCGCGTCGGCGCACAGCGCCAGCAGGGCCACTATGTGCTCGATATCGGCGACCGGACCGATCCGAATCTGCCCGTGCAGAGTCTCACGCCGTTCAATCTGATCAACTATTTCGCGCGCTTCACCTACGACCGGCTCGACGACATCAACTTCCCGCACAGCGGTCAGCAGGCGACGCTCCAGTGGAGCGCCAATCGCGACGCCTCGCTCGGACAGTACTCGGACCAGGTGACGATGAGTTACCTCGGCGCCTATTCCTTCGGCCGCGACACCTTCTCCTTCTCGGCCTCGGGCGGCGCCACCCTGCAGGCGAACGGCGCCACCGATCTCAATCTGCAGTTTCCGCTCGGCGGATTCCTCAATCTCTCGGGACTGCGCGCGTATTCGCTCCTCGGACCCGACTTCGGCATCGCCCGGCTCCTTTATTACCGGCAGATCGGCCGGGGCGGGCCGGGTTACTTCGACGTGCCGACCTATCTCGGCGCCTCGCTCGAGGCGGGCAATGTCTGGCAGAGCCGCAGTGCTGCGAGCTTCAGCAATACGCAAAAAGACGCCAGCGTGTTTCTCGGCATGGACACGTTGCTCGGACCGCTCTACATCGCCACCGGCTTCGACCAGCACGGCAACCAGGCCTTCTACCTGTTCCTCGGCCGGACGTTCTAGCTAGAGCTCGCGGCGGTAGACGATGAATCCGGAGCGCTCCGCGACCGCCTCGTAGAGCCGCATCGCGGTGTGATTCGATTCGTGCGTCTGCCAGTAGAGGCGCGTGGTGCCTGCGGCGCGCGCGCGCTCGGCGACTGCGCCGATCAGCGAGCGGCCGACGCCCCGGCCGCGCGCACCCTCGGCCGTGTAGAGGTCCTGCAGGTAGCAGACGGGCTCGATGCGGATCGTGCTGCGGTGGAACAGGTAGTGGGCGAGGCCCACGAGCTGTCCCGCCGCTTCCGCGACCAGCGCGTGCACGGGCTCGGCGGCGTCGAGGAAGCGCAGCCAGGTCGTCCAGGTGATCTCGGCGGCGAGGGCAGTCGGGCCCGCGCGGCCGTAAAAGGCGTTGTAGCCCTCCCAGAGCGGCAACCAGCGCGCGAAGTCCGCCGCCGCCACCGGACGAACGACCGCGTCCCGCGCCGCCGCGCTCATGCGTCGCCGGTCGGAACGATCGCGGCGGTCTCGGCCATGAGGATCACCGTGCGCTCGGGCGCCCGCGTGCGGTGGACCACGCCGCTCGGCACCACGAAGCCCTCCTGCGGCCCGAGCTCGATCGAGCGGCCCTCGAGGTCGATGATGAAACGCCCTTCGAGCACGAAGAAGAACTCGTCGTCCCGGTCATGCTTGTGCCAGTGGTACTCGCCCGGCTGGAATACGCCGAGGCGAATGACCGAATCGTTGACCTTGCAGAGTGTCTGGTTGTACCAGGGGTGCCGGACTTCGGCGACCAGGGCCGGCACGTCGATCACGCTCAAGGGAGCGAACCTGATGTCGAGGCGCGTCTCGTAGGGGTAGCTCGCGGGGTCCTGCTTCTCGGGGCTGGCCATGGCGATCTCCTTCGCTCCGGGGGGCGGCGCGGCTCACAAGGTAACAGGCGTCGGACGGCCACGGCAGCTACGGCGGGCGGGTTTCCGCCCAGGGCTGTTCCGCGGCGCGACCGGTACAGCCGCGCCGGCGGTCAACGGAGTGATCCGCCGAAATCACCTTGTGATTTCGGCCAATGAACTACAGACCGCGGCTTTCGGCGAGCTTCTCGATCTTCTTGAATACCAGGGCAGGCTTGTCGCCCGCGCGTGAGTACTCGTGCCGCCGGCTCATCTCGGCGAGCGCCGCATCGCGCTCGGCAGGCGTCGGGTACCAGTGCAGACGCTGCCACTCGGGACCGAGGAGCTTGCGGAACGGGTCCCACGGCGGCAGGCTCACGCGGATTCCGTAGGGACGCAGCCGCTCGATCGGCGGCGTGGTCAGATTCTGCGGCTGGCTGATCCCCATCTGCGAAAGCTTAGCATGGGAACGAGAGGGGCTTGAGTCACTGCGCCCGAGTCTCCAAACTGCGCGGCAGTACCTGAAGGAGGCTCCCATGGCCCTGGCGCGCAAGAGATCGGACATGCCCGCAAGAAGCGAGGCCCTGCCGGGACGCGGCACACCGATGAAGGTCCGCGAGGTGCATTTCGTCAACGGTCACCGCACCGTCCCGGCGTTTCCTGCCGGGATGCGCGAGGCGATATTTGCGCTCGGCTGCTTCTGGGGTGCGGAGCGGCTCTTCTGGGAGTTGCCGGGCGTCTACTCGACGGCCGTGGGCTACGCCGGCGGCTTCACCCCCAATCCGACCTACGAGGAGGTTTGTACCGGAGAGACCGGGCATGCCGAGGTGGTGCGGGTGATCTACGACCCGAAGAAGATCGGATATGAGCAGCTCCTGAAGGCATTCTGGGAGTCGCACGATCCGACCCAGGGCATGCGCCAGGGCAACGACATCGGCACGCAGTACCGCTCGGCGATCTACGCGCTCGACGCCGCTCAACGCGCAGCCGCCGAGGAGTCGCGGCGCATCTACCAGGAAGGCCTCGCCGCCGCCGGGCGCGCGAAGATCACCACCGAGATCCGCGACGCGCCGGAGTTTTTTTACGCCGAGGACTACCACCAGCAGTACCTCGCGAAGAATCCCGACGGGTACTGCGGGATTGGCGGGTGCGGGGTGCCCTACAAATCCGCGGGGTTACAGGTGGGGGAGAAGGCGTAGTCAGCGCTCCGACCCTGTTTCCTACCGGAAGACACAGTGTTAGCGGCGGCGCGATTGAAGACCGGCAGATTCCTGCAGGAAAAACGGCGGCTGTTTTCGGCGCTGAGGTCTGCCGGAAGTCTACCGGTGTTCTCGACTCAGGAAAGTCCTCGGGGAAGGAATGTGCCATTGCCGGCAGGTCCCGGTCGAGTGGCGGGGCGGGCCGCTCGACCTGGCAAATGACCATCGAGCGCGCTGTCGGTGCTGGCAAAGGAACTACATGCCACTATAGATGTCCATGCCGTGATAAACGTCCAATCGGCGGCGCACGTCGCAGGTGCAGGTCATGAATCAGCCATCGAGTCTTATCCGAGGTCGAAATGTCATTGCGACGTTATTGGCTGCGAGTGCTATTGCATTTTGTACGGTCGCAGTGGCCTACACCGGCGAAGAACTTGCCAAGGACGCAAAGATTGATATTCAGACCGCACGCGACATTGCGCTGAAAGCGCGTCCGGGCAAGATTACCGATGAAGAACTTGAGAAGGAAAAGGGCGGCAGTGGCCTGCGCTATTCCTTTGACATCAAAGTTGGCTCCAGGACATACGAGGTCGGGGTCGATGCCGTAACTGGCAGGCTGTTGGAGAATAAGCGAGAAGGAAAGCATCCAGATTGAACCCTCACGGTGCAGACGGCAGCTTGCAGCCCCTCTGAGATCCGTGCGGGTCGGCGCGCGCCCCTCGGCGGAAACCGACAACACCGCCGGTGAAGGTCGATTAATCCTCCAGCCCGATCTGCCTGAGTAAATGCTGAAATCGAGGATCTGAGCGCAGGGGATCGAGTCGCGGCTCCCATTTGCTGTAGACGAGGAAGGTTGAGCGCTCACTGAGCGCCTTATCTAACAGCGCAAATGCTCTGGCTTTTTCGCCCAAAGCTGTGTGAATCAACGCGAGGTCAAAGGGCGAGACATAGGACTTGGTCGCGCGAGCAGCGAGTGTCTGAAGAATCTTTTCCGCTTCGCGCCGATTGCCCGCGACTGCGTACGCGTGACCCAACGCGGCGACGAAGAAAGTGTTGCCATCGGTAATTTTGACTGCCGTCTTGAATTCTGTGATCGCCTGCTCAGGCATTCGCTTTTGCTCGTACGTCCACCCAAGAATGGTCCGCTCCCATGGGTCGTCGGGATGCGAGCGCAGGAACTTCTCCGCCAGCCTGACGGACTGATCGTAATCGCGAGCGGCATAGCTATGCCAACAAAGGCACGAGATCAGCGCTTCGCCAACCGGATCCAGCTCTACAGCGCGTCTGCTCTCCGCTTCCGACTCCGCTACCCGGCCGACGGCCATGAGGTAGTGCGCATAATCGTGGCGGACATCAGCGTTGCCAGGGTTGAGCTCCAGCGCGCGCTTGAACTCCAGCTCCGCCCCCGGAAAATCCCAGTCGTAGTGCAGCTTGGCCAGCGCTAGCGCGCCATGGCCCTCCGCTAAGCGCTCATCCTTCTGTACTGCCAGACGCGACGCCTCCTTCACCTTGCCCCACCCTTCGCCGGGCGATACCGCGCCGAAGAAAGCCAAGAACGAGTAAGCCTGGGCCATATGAGCGTATGCAGGCGCATAGTTTGGGTCGAGCTTGATCGCCTGATAGTAATAATCGATGCTCTTGTGCAGGTCGAAACGATCGAGGTAATAGTTGGCCCTCAGGTAGGTCTCGTACGCCTCGGGGTTCGTAGTCGGCGCCACCCGCAAGGCTTCTCCCTCCAAGATCGACACTTTGAGCGCCTTGACGACGGCACCCGCAATCTCATCCTGAACCTTGAATACGTCCGTCAGCTGACGATCGTAGGTCGCAGACCAGACATGAGAGCCATTGTCGACGCGGATGAGCTGGGCGGTGATGCGAATCGTGCTGCCGGCCTTGCGCACACTGCCTTCCAGGACGTGGGTGACGTTCAGCACCCTGGCAATTTCGGAAATCGTCACCTGTTTGTCCTTGAAGGAGAACGACGATGTGCGAGCTGGCACTCGTAATTCCGGGATCCCTGCCAGCATGTCGATGAGCTCTTCCGACAACCCGTCAGAGAAATACTCCTGATCCTTCTTTTCGCTCATGTCGAGGAACGGCAGGACTGCGACGGACTTCTCCGGGATGGCGGGCACTGCAGTGGCGGACGCGGGTGCTGACGCGGGCAGGGTCGGTGCGGGCGTCGCCGCGGCTCGATGGCTGGATAGCCACAGACGGTCCGCCGCGAATCCCACGAGGGCCAAGCTGGCCACAGACGCCACGACGATCACCATGCGATTGAGCGACCGTGCCGAGACGGTGGTTGCGGGAGCATGCGACGATGCGGCTTCCGTCGGAACCGCTGCGGGGGCTTGCAGGGCGACCTGTATCGCAGCAATGAGCTTGGGCAGCGCGCGCCCTATGTCGCCTCTGCTCGTGTCCAGCCAGTGCGACGTATTCAAGAAATACTCGAAGTCTGCGGGTAACGGCGCCTGGTCGATCCGTAGCGCGATGATCGGGTGTCGCTTGGAAGCCGCGCGCTCCACTTCTCGCAGCACGTGCGGCGAGCACGCCGCATCCTGCGACAGTATCAATACGCTCGCCCTGGCAGCATCGATGGCGTGAATGATCTGGCCGGCATAGGATGCGCCCGGCGTCACATCCCGCGGCGCGATCCAGCATGCGATGCCGCGTCGCTCTAGCGCCTCGACTAAGGCAGCTGCAACGGCGGCGTCCTGCGAGGCATAGCTGACGAATACGGGTGCCATGGCACCGCCAGCCGTCTCCGCGTCGCCGCCCTCGGGCATTTCCCCTACCCCCTGCCCCTTGTTATATGGTCGCGGATGCCCAGTGGGTTGGCAACCAGACTGAGTTCGGGGCCTGGACCGTCTGCTTCCGGGCGGCGATTTCGTACAGCTGTAGGACCGGTCTTGGCTGCCGCCAGGCCGTTTACGCCGATTTGCCGCTGGCGTCGATGACCGCTGCAGCGCTCCAGAGTGCCCTATAAATCCGCGGGGTTACAGGTGGGGGAGAAAGCCTAGTCTCCGCTACGCCGCGGGTTCCAACAGGAAGTCGCGTGGTTAGCGTCGGCCTGCCCGAAGGCCGCGCGTATTTCTGCAGATACAGGCAGGCCGGTTTCGACGCCGACGCCTACCGGAAATCTAGGCGTCGATCGCGGTTCAGGATAATCCGCAGGGAAGGAATGTCCTGGTGTGGGATTTGCTCGCCCAAGCATCGTCTAGAATGATCTGGTAATGCGAAAGGAACCGAAATGCGGCCGGCGCTATTGGTAATTCTTGCGACGATCGTAAGCACCGCGGCGTTCAGCGCCCAACCCATCCCGCGAGCCGTTGTCGCAGATCCCCCGCCAGATTCAAAGTTCCCTGCGCGGATGGAAGTCATCCATGTTCCGACGGGTGGTGTCGAGATCAACGGCGTGGCCTATGTTGCCTCCGGCTCCGCCCCGCATCCGGCGTTCGTGCTTTTTCATGGGTTGCCGGGCAATGAAAAGAACCTGGACCTTGCGCAGGCCGTTCGTCGCGCAGGTTGGACGGTTGTCACCGTGAACTACCGGGGATCATGGGGAAGTCCAGGGAAGTTCAGCTTCGCCCAAAACCTAGAAGACGCCCGGGCCACGCTCGCCTACATCCGCGCACCAGAACACGCCAGGCGATTGGCGATCGACGTCAATCGCATCGCCATCGGTGGCCATAGCATGGGGGGATGGGTGGCGGCCGAGACTCTGGCGCAGGATTCGCAGCTGCTAGGTGGGGTCACAATATCGGCAGGAGATATCGGTGCGTTGGGTGAGCGTGCACTGCGACAAAGAGACCGAGTCGTCGCGTTAATGAGCGATAACCACGAGTCGTTGGCTGGTATCACGAGTGAATCCATGACGGATGAGATTGCCGCTCATGCCAAGCAGTGGTCATTTGCTGAGTTGGGTCCGCAGTTAGTTCATCGTCGCCTACTGGTTCTCTACAGCAACGACTTCGTGAAATCCGATTCCGTCGCATTGATTGATGCCGTGAAACGAGCCGGTGGAAAATCGATTACATCCAATTACGTCAACACGGATCACAGTTGGTCGGGCCAACGCATCACGCTGGAGTCCCTTGTCATTGACTGGCTTCAGACTCCCCCTGCACATCCATAGGCGCTACTTCGAGTGCCTCTGGATGGATGCGGACAACAATACAGTCGGCACGCACTCCTTCTCCGACATGAGGCTCGCGCGCGTACAGGGGCATTGGCTCGTCAGAGAGATCCGCGTGGGCAAGATCGATAGACTCTGAATAGCGTCACCGTAGCTCCGTCGCCCTGGTCTCATTCCCCGGCCCCGCTTGCCGTGGAAGACCGGCCTGAGATCGCTCGGAAAGCATCGCTCGAACCCGTTCGGCCATTCGCGAGCCGCTCGTTCCCGGTGGGAAGAAGCCCGTGAAGTTGCCATCGGCGTCCAGAACGTAGGTGAAGGACGTGTGGTCAATCGAGTACTGATCCGTTCCGCGCACCGGCACCTTCTCGAAATAGACCTTGTAGGCCGCCGCGACCTCCTTCGTCTGCGCCTCGCTGCCACTGAGGGCAGCAAATCGCGGGTGGAAGGTCTCCGCGTAGCGCCCGATCAGCTCGGGTTTATCGCGCGCCGGATCGAGCGTAATGAACACCGGCTGTACTTCCGATCCCAACGGCCCCAGCAAACGGATTGCCGCCCCAATGTCGGCCAGGTCCGTCGGACAGGCGTCAGGGCAGGACATGTACCCAAAGTACAGCAGGACGATCTTGCCGCGCCACTGCGCCGGCCCGGCCGGCTGTCCTCTCTGGTCGGTGAGGAGGAAGGGGCCGCCGATGCTCCCGTGGCCGGTCATGAGATCGTTCATGATGCGCGCCGCATCGACTCGCTGTGGTTCGCCCGCGGCGGCGTCCGGAACCGCCACGCCCAGCGCCGTCGCAGTCCCGACCAGCCAGGCGGCCACGTTACGCTGCAGCCATTGCACCGTCGGCATACGAATGCGCGTCAGACGCCGAAGACGTACTCCGTGCCGTTGCTCGAAGGCACGAACTGATCGGGCATCTGGTTGCGCAGAGCAGCGGCCAGCCCCGGCCCGGAGCAGTGCATCGGGATCAGCACGTCCGGATTGATCGCTTTGAGCTCGACGACGGTCTGCCTGAGGTAGTCGTCGTCGGCGGGGAACAGGTGGAAGCCGCCCAGGATGGCATGCACCTTGTCGATGCCCGCAACCCTCATGGCCTGGCGCGTCGCGTTCACGATGCCGGAATGGCCGCACGACGAGATGACGACCAGGCCCCGATCCTTCAGGCGGTAGCAGGCCGCGTGCTCGTTCAGATGCTGGTCGGGCACCGGCTTGCCTCCGGCCTTTTCGGCCGCCGCGGGAATGTCGCAGCCAACACCGTCCTTCATGGAGTAGTCCACAAACGTGTTTGGGAAAACGCGCTCGAAGGACTTGCGCTCGATGACCCCGGTCGTGAATGCCTGGCCCGCAATGACCGTAGGGTCCGGGCACAGCACCACGCGCACATTGGCCCGCGCCAGTTCGCGCCGGTCGAGCACACCCCATTCCGCGAACTGCCCCGGCGCGGATCCGGCGATGACGCGCTGGCAGAAGTTGTCTTCGCCGCCCGCATACAGCGTCAGCTCCACCGGCAGACGGGAACGATATCTCTCGAGAAGACCGAGCAGCCCACCGTAATGGTCGAAATGCCCGTGGCTCAATATCAAGCCCTGCACCTTGGCCAGGTCGACGCCCATGATCTCCAGGTTGTTGACCAGCGCGTCGGTCGTGTAGCCGAAGTCCAGCAACAGGTTGCGCGTCTCGGTCCCGGCCTGGGACTCGAGTGCCAGCGCCAGACCCCACTCGTTGTGCAGCGTCTTGCGATAGTCTCCGGCGGCGGACAAGCCCACGCGCCGAACCTTGACCCACTTGGATGCAGACGCCCGAGGGGTGTCGTAGGTGCTGTCGGTCAGCACCTTGACACTGAGCCGGTCGATGACCGGGATGGTCATCGCCGTATTTCCGGCCGCCGGCCCGGCAAACCCGCACTGCGCCGCGACGGCGGCTGAAGTCATCAGTAGGAAATCACGCCGATCAAGCGATCTTGGCATTCTTCCCCCTTTCCGTGCCGGTTCAAGCCGTACCGCGGTGCAGAGGTGGCCACAGACTCAGGCACGGCTTCCCCGGGAACGTCGCCGGCAAGTCGCACATATATACGCCGCCGTCGAAATGCTCGCAACGCAATCAGCACTACCGCTGGCGGGGGAGAAGGCATGAGGGTTTGGTCCCGGGAAGGTGAGCGGGGAAGAAGCGGACGTCCACGCCGCCACGTTGCGTTGGACAGGCTGCTCAGGGCATTCTCGTTCCGGCCCGTACAAGATCAAGAGGGCGAGGATGGAGGGGGAGTCGCCAGCGCAGGCGAGCACACCGGCCGGGGCCGTATTTCTAAGCTACGCCTCCCAGGATGCCGAGGCGGCCCGACGCATTTGCGATGCGCTGCGGACAGCCGGCATCGAGGTCTGGTTCGACCAGAGCGCACTGCGGGGCGGTGATGCATGGGACGCCTCGATTCGGAAGCAGATCAAGGCGTGTGCCCTGTTCATCCCGGTCATCTCAGCGAACACCCACGCCCGAGTCGAGGGGTACTTTCGCCTCGAGTGGAAGCTCGCGGTTGATCGCTCGCACTTGATAGCTCCCGACCAGGCCTTTCTGCTGCCAGTCGCGATCGACGAGACTCCGCAGACGGACGAGCGGATCCCCGACAGGTTCCGCGACTTGCAGTGGACACGCTTGATCGCCGGCGAGACGCCGCCCGCCTTCGTTGAGCGCGTATCACGGCTACTGTCGCACACCGAACGCGCCGGATCCGTAACTGTCGGACCGGACCGATCGCGCGGGTACGCTGTTTCGCAACATCCCGTCGGTCCATCTCCGGCCACGGCGACGCGGACTGTTTGGGCCCGAATCAAAGCGCACAAGGTCCTTGAGTGGACGCTAGCCTATGCGGCGGCTGCCTATGCGCTGTTACATGTGGTGGAGATGGCGGGGAATGCCTTCGATTGGCCCCATGCCGTCGTGCGAATAGCGACGCTGCTGCTGGCTCTCGGTGTGCCAATTGCGACAACACTCGCATGGTATCAGGGGCATCGGGCGCAGCATCGCGTGAGCGGGCCGGAGCTCACGATCATCGCCGTGTTGCTCGTGATCGCGGGAAGCCTGTTGTGGTTGCTCGGGCATCCAAGTCGTGAACGGACGACTATTCAGAGCGCCGCTTCCGTTCCGGCAATGACCTCCAGTGCGGCGGCCGCGGCGGTCAAGCCGCCGGAGAAGTCCATCGCAGTCCTGCCGTTCGTCGACATGAGCGAGAAGCATGATCAGGGGTACTTCTCGGACGGTCTGTCCGAGGAGCTCATCGATATGCTCACGAAAGTCCCGGACCTGCGCGTGCCGGCGCGGACCTCGTCGTTCTACTTCAAGGGCAAGTCGGAGGACATCGCCTCGATTGCCCAGCGGCTGCACGTGGCTCATGTGCTCGAAGGTAGTGTTCGCAAGTCAGGCAATGCCCTCCGTGTCACGGCGCAGCTCATCCGTGCCGACAACGGCTACCACTTGTGGTCCGACACCTACGATCGAGACCTCAAGGATGTCTTCAAGGTGCAGGACGAGATCGCGGGCGCGGTCGTAACCGCGCTGAAAGCTCATTTGTTGCCGGCTCAGTCAGCGGCGCAAGCCGTGCCGCGCACAGCGAACACTGAGGCCTATAACCTGTATCTGCAAGGCAGGGAGAGTTTCAACCGCGGCGATGATGAAGGCTATCAACGTGCGGTGACGAAATTCGCCGCCGCGACCGCGCTGGATCCTAATTACGCGGCCGCGCACGCGGCTCTTGCCTTGGCCCAGTTCTGGCTTACGGACGGTACGGACGGCGACGAGGCCGGTTACGAGAGCGCGCTTGAATCTGCCAGCCAAGCCGTTGCACTCGCTCCGGAACTGGGCGCCGGCTACGCCGCTCGTGGCTTCCTGCGCGCCGTTCACTCGTACGACTTTGCCGGCGCGATGGCTGACCTCGACAAGGCCCTGGCCCTCAGCCCGCACGACGCAGAGGTTCTACACCGATCTGCCGTCGTGCTCGCCTTCTACGGCAACATGGCTGCTGCCATTGCCAGAGAGAAAGAAGCCTTGGAGCTGGATCCGCTGTCGGCGGAGATCTGTATGCGCCTTGGTTTCTTCTACGCTGCAAATCAGCAGCTGGCAGAAGCCCGGTCATTTTACGAGAAGGCGCTCGTTATAGCGCCGAACTCCATTCGAGCACGTTACAACCTGGGGCGGCTCGATCTGTTCGAAAATCGGCCCGAGCAGGCGCTGGCCGCCTTTCGTCAGATCGAAAGCAAAGATTGGAGTCTGTCGGGTCAGGCGATGGCGGAATACTCGCTGGGGCACGCCGGTGCATCGCAGCGACTCCTCAATCGGTTGATCGCCATGGGGGACGACAGCTGGGACGTCGCTGTGGTGTATGCATGGCGCGCCGAAAACGATCGTGCGTTGGAGTGGCTCGGTCGCTCCTATGCGCGGCGCGACACCGGTCTCCCGTGGATCAAAATTATGCCGGAGTTCCGCGCTCTGCGCGGCGATGCACGGTACGCGGCATTGCTACGAAAGATGAACCTGGCGGAATGACACGTCGGGGGTGCCGTGGAGATTCCACGCATCGAGGGGGTTTCCGCGCTACGCAGCCAGCTCGACTGCTCTGGCCTCGAGCAGATCGATCAGCATGCGCTCGACGCGACTTCCCCCCACGCTGATGCGCTGATCTGCCGATACCAATTTCAGTGATTCGGCGGCGTCGACGTACCGCCCCCTGGCAAATTGACCGACAGCATCAACCAGACAGAGCGAGAGCCGCGTCTGGTCGCTCGGCTCCTTGGTCGCAATTGCCGCCCTGCTTTGCTCCAGCGAGGCGAGATCGCCGGCTGATGCCTGAATACCGGCAAGATGCAGCGCTATGAACGGATGCGAAAGCATGGAGCTGAAGCGCTCGGACAATGCAGAAACTGCCGCCGAGACCGGACGGGTAGTTCCCGTGCGCAGATATTCACGCAATAGAAAACCGCCGCAATCGGCCAGGGCCAGCACCGGACCACAGCGAGTGGTCTCGGGTGCACAGTAACGCTCGTAGCGCTGCCACGCCTGCTCGGCCAATCCCAACTGCCATTCCGCCAGCGCCAGATGCCACTGGACGTGACCATACATGGCGCCGCCCTCCGCCGATCGGCGGTGTTCGTTTAGCCAGTTACCCAGCAAGTCCAGCGACTCTTCAGGCTTGCCCTGATCGTGCAATACGTGAGCATAGCTGTGGATAACGTAGGGCGCCTGCGGCCGCTGGTGCAGTGCCCGCTCGACAAGTACGCGACCCCGGTTCCGATCGCCGGCCTCACTGGCCGCAAACCCGAGGCGCGCGAGACATGCCCAATCATCATGCAAACCGGCATCGGCCGATTCCATGATACTTAGAACGCGCTCGAGCTTGCGCGCGCCGCCGTAAAAGATCAGGTAACCACAAAGTTGCGAGATGACCAGCAGGTCGCCGGGATTGGCAGCGACGTAGGCTTCGGTCGCTGCAAGGCTGGAATAAGGGTCTTCGAGCAGCGCAAACAGCGCGAGGATATGCGCACGCTCCCAGGGCAGCGCGGCTTCTGCCGCCAGGAGCGCACGCTCTTTGAAGACACCGGCGTCCGCTGACTTGGCGTCTTTGGCAAGCATGCAGCGTGCGGCCAGTGCCAGAGCGAGATTGCCGTCGAGCGCCACAGCCCGATCGAGGGCTTCTGCTGCGCCCGTCTCAGAGCCAAGGATGCGATCCACAGCCAGCTGATACTGCTCTGCAGCTTCACGACTGCCTGTAGTGAGGGATTGGCCCGTACGCGGGTCAATCATGTCGGTTCCTCGAGCTCGATGATTTTTGAGTGTAGTCCAAACCAAGGCGTGCGCCGAGCCCTGCGACCCGACGCGCAGTTCCGCCACCCCGGGCGGCGGCGCCGCGCATCATCGGGGGCGAACCGACAGACGGCCTCTGGTAGATTGGCGAGGGTACCAATCACGGAAGGTCGTCATGCCCGGACGTCTCGTCAACCTCGTCGTGGCCGCCGCCGCCGTTGCCCTGGCGGCGCGTGCGCAGGTCGCGTCCGCAGCGGAGAAGAACCCCAGGGTCCTCGCAGCCGCCCAGGCGGCCCGCACCGCTCAGCTCCAACTGCTCGCGCAGGTGGTGAACATCGACTCCGGGACGGGGGACGCCGCGGGCGGCCGTGCCGTTGCGGGGGTGCTGGCGCCGCGGCTGCAGGCCCTCGGCATGACGATCGAGTCCGTTCCGGCGGAGGCGGCCGGACTCGCCGAGAACACGGTGGCAACCCTCACCGGTCACGGCAAGAGCCGCATTCTCATGATCGGGCATATCGACACCGTGTTCGAGCCCGGCACCGCGCGACGCCGCCCCTTTCGCACCGATGACAAGCGCGCCTACGGCCCAGGCGTGTCCGATGAGAAGGGCGGCGTGATCGAGGGCCTGTGCGCGCTCGAGATCCTCCACGAGCTCGCCTTCACGAATTTCGGCAAGATCGTCTTTCTGATGGAGACCTCGGAGGAGCGCGGCTCGCCCGGAACCAGGGCCCTCATCGGCAGACTCCTCAAGGACGCCGACGTGGAGCTGAATCTCGAGCCGGGTGACCTTCCGGACACCCTCACCGTGTGGCGCAAGGGCTCCGACACCTTTCGCATCGAGGTCAAGGGGCGCGCCGCCCACGCGGGTGTTGCTCCTCAGGATGGCCGCAACGCCGCGCTCGAGCTGATCCATCAGCTCTCGGGACTCGATGTCTTCCCGAAGTCGGGCGAGGGACTCACGGCGAATCTGACCGTCATGCATGCCGGCACGCGCGCGAACATCATTCCCGAGGATGCCTGGGCGGACGTGAACGTGCGGGTGCGCGACAAGGCCGATTTCGCACGGGTCGAGCAGGTGTTGCGCAGGAATGCCGA
>DASYYF010000054.1:0-4701 GCA_035934055.1 Steroidobacteraceae bacterium
TCTCCAACGTCAGCGGGCAGCTGCGCGCGGAGGTGACGCCGGTCGGCGCGGTGCGCGCGGTCTTTCCCGGCGGCACCATCACCGGCTGCCCCAAGTTCCGCTGCATGCAGATCATCGCCGAGCTCGAGCGCGTCGGCCGCGGCGCCTACACCGGCTCGCTCGGCTACCTTTCGCTCGACGGGCAGCTCGACCTCAACATCCTGATCCGTACCATGACGCTCGCGGGCGCCGCGCTCGGGTTCCGCGCCGGCGCCGGCATCGTCGCCGCCTCCGAGCCTGAGCGGGAGCTCGAGGAGACGCGCGCCAAGGCGCGCGGTCTCCTGCGGGCGCTGGAGGTGAGCGCATGACCGTGCCGGGCGCGCCGCAGGCGGTGTGGGTGAACGGACGCCCGGACGGCGCGCTCTCGCCCCTCGAGCGCGGGCTGCACTACGGCGACGGTCTCTTCGAGACGATCGCCTGCCTCGAGGGGAGGCCGCGCTTCCTCGAGCTGCACCTCGGGCGTCTGGAAAGCGGCTGTGCGCGCCTCGGAATCGGCTGCCCCTCGCGGGAGGAGCTGCGCCGTGAGATCCTCGCCGTCGCGGCCGGAGCGGAGCGCGCCATCGTGAAGGTGCTGCTGACGCGCGGGCCGGCCGCCGCGCGCGGCTACGGGACGACCGGGGCCGAGCAGCCGACTCGCCTGACGCTGCGCTATCGCTGGGAGGAGGACGATCCGCGGCTCGCCGCCGAAGGTGTCCGCGTGCGCACGGCGGCGCTGCGTCTCTCGGAGAGCCCGGCACTCGCCGGGCTGAAGCACCTGAATCGCCTCGAGCAGGTGTTGGCAAGGCGCGAGTGGAACGACGCCGGGATCGGCGAGGCGCTGATGTTCTCCTCGAGCGCGAGGCTGATCTCGGGAGTCATGAGCAACGTGTTTCTCGTGGAGGCGGGAACTCTCCGGACACCGCGCCTCGATCGGTGCGGCGTCGCCGGCATCATGCGGCAGGTGGTGCTGCGCGAGGCGGCACGCACCGGCATCCCGGCCGAGGAGGCGGCGCTTGAGGCCACGGATGTCGCGCGCACGCACGAGCTCTTCCTCACGAGCGCCCTGATAGGGTTGCGCCCGGTGCGTTCTCTCGACGCACGCCCGTGTGCGGCAGGTACCGTGACCCGCGAGCTGCAGCGCCGCCTCGCGCCGCTCCTCGCCGAGGCGGTGGATGCTTAAGCTCGCCGATCGCCTCCGCCCCTGGCTGCGCCGCACGGGGCTCGCCGCCGCCCTGGCTGTCGTGCTGCTGGGAGTGGCGGCCACCGTCGTGCACGACTGGCTCAAGCGCGAGTATCTCTCGCCCGGCCCGGCCGCAGCGCCGTCGCGCCTCCAGGTGGGGCAGGGGGCCAGTGTGCGCGCCGTGCTCACGCGGCTCGAGAGCGAGGGCGTCGTCCACAACGCGCGCGCGGTGCTGTGGTATCTGCGCCTCCTCGCCGAGCACCCGCGAATGCAGGCGGGCACGTACGAGATCCCCCCGCACGCCAGCCCCGCACAGATCGTCACGATGTTCGAGGAGGGCAAAGTGCTGCTCGAGCAGCTGACGGTGGTCGAAGGCTCGACCTTCGCCGACTTTCTCGAGCTCCTCGCTCACGAGGCCGACGTGACGCACACGCTCGCCGGCAAGACCCCCGCCGAGGTGATGGCGGCGCTCGGACACCCCGGCGAGAACCCGGAAGGGCGCTTCTTCCCCGACACCTATCGCTTCGCCGCCAACACCAGCGATGCGGTGATCCTCGCGGTGGCCTACGAGAAGATGACCCAGGAGCTCGCGGCGGCCTGGAGCGCGCGCAGCCCGGGGCTCCCCTTCGACAGCCCGACCCAGGCTCTCATACTCGCCTCGATGGTCGAGAAGGAGGCGCAGCTGAAGTCCGAGCGCTCGCGCATCGCCGGCGTCTTTACGGCCCGCCTGCGCAAGGGCATGCGGCTGCAGTCGGATCCGACCGTGATCTACGGCCTCGGGGCGAAGTACGACGGGCAGATCCATACCCGCGACCTTCTGACCGACACGCCCTACAACACCTATACGCGCGCGGGCCTGCCGCCGACCCCGATCGCCCTTCCCGGACGCGAGTCGCTGATGGCAGCGGTGCAGCCCGACGATACCGGCGAGCTGTACTTCGTCGCGAGCGGCCTCGGGGACGGGGCGCATCACTTCTCGAAGACGCTGGGAGAGCATAATTCTGCGGTGAAGGCCTATCTCGCACGGCTGCGCCAGCAGCGCGCCGCAGCTCATGCCGCGGCGGCCGCGGGCGCTCATCCATGACCGGCCGGTTCATCACGCTCGAGGGGATCGAGGGCGCGGGCAAGTCGACGATCGCCAGGTTCGTGCTGGCTCACCTGGCGCAGCGGCTGATTCCCGGGCTGCTGACGCGCGAGCCGGGCGGCACGCCGCTCGCCGAGCGCATCCGCCAGCTGGTGCTCGAGCGGGGAGCGGAGGCCTTGTCTCCGGTCACCGAGACGCTCCTCATGTTCGCGGCGCGCGACCTGCACCTCGCGCACGTCATCCGCCCGGCGCTCGCGCGCGGCGAGTGGGTGGTGTGCGACCGCTTCACCGACGCGACGCGCGCCTATCAGGGCAGCGGGCGGGGCGTCGACTCAGGCCTCATCGAGTCGCTCGCCGCCGCCGTGCACGGCGGACTTGCCCCCGACTGCACGCTGCTGCTCGATCTTCCGGTGAGCGTCGGGCTCGCGCGGGCGCGCGGCCGCGCGGCAGGCGGTTCCGATCGCTTCGAGGCCGAGACCCAGGCCTTCTTCGAGAAGGTGCGCGCCGGGTATCTCGAGCTCGCGCGGCGCGAGCCCGGGCGTTTTCACGTGATCGATGCGACAGCCCCGCTCGATGCCGTGGAAGGGCGGGTCGAGGAGATCCTCGAGGACCTCGAATGAGCGGTCGTGCGGGAAGCATGCCGCCGTGGATCGCGCCCGCCGCGGGCTCACTCGCGGCCGCAAGGCTCGCCGGCCGGCTGCCCCACGCGCTTCTTGTCCACGAGGCGCCCGGGGCCGGCGGCGAGTGGCTGGCGCACTGGGCGGCGCGCCTCGCGCTGTGCGAGCGTTCCGCCGAGGCTCCGTGCGCAGAGTGCGGGGCGTGCCGCCGGGCGCTCGCCTGGCAGCATCCGGATCTCATCCGGCTGACGCCGCTCGAGGACTCACGGCAAATCCGCATCGAGCAGGTGCGCGAGCTCGCCGCGCAGCTCGCGCTCACGAGTCACGCGGGGGGCTACAAGGTCGGGGTGCTCACGCCGGCTGATTCCATGAACCGCTTCGCCGCCAACGCGCTGCTGAAGACGCTCGAGGAGCCGCCGCCGCGCACCCTCCTCGTGCTCGTGGCGAGCCAGCCTTCGCGGCTGCCGGCGACGGTCCTCAGCCGCTGCCAGCGCCTCGTGGTGCGCGCACCGGCGCGCGCCGCGGCCGTCGCCTGGCTCACGGAGGTCCGCGGCCCGGGGAAGTGGGAGGCGGCACTGGAGACCGTGGGCGAGGCGCCCATGCTGCTCCTCGAGGCGGACCCGGAGCCGCTGGCGCAAATTGGCGCTGAAATGCGACACACGCTCGAGGCGGTGGCCGGTGGCCAGGCCGACCCGGTCGCGACCGCGGAACGCTGGGCGCGGAGCGAGCTGCCGCTGCGGCTGCGCTGCTTTGAGAATTGGCTCACAGAACGCATCCGCCGCGGGCAGGGTGTGGCAGACTTAATTTCAGAAGTGGGCGCTGGCCCCTACTTGCCAGGGGCCGGGGCGTTCTTGAATATACGAGGGCTGTTCGGGCTCCTGGATGAGGTCCGGGAGCTGAGGACCGCGCTCGATGTGCCGCTTAACCGCGCACTGGCGCTCGAGGCTCTGTTACGGCGGCTGGCACCCCGCGGTGCCGGTCTCGCAGCATAGGGAACAGGGATGCACGCACGACCGTTACATGCGACCAGTGGGGAAAGGACCGTGAGAGCGGGCGCGAACAAGCCGGGTCTGCTGACGCTCACCATCAAGGACAAGAGCGCGCTGTATCTTGCCTACATGCCGTTCGTGAAGAACGGCGGACTGTTCATTCCGACCAACAGCAACTACCGCCTCGGCGACGAGGTGTTCATGCTGCTGAACCTCATGGGCGAGGACGAGAAGCTGCCGGTGGCCGGGCGCGTGATCTGGGTGACTCCCAAGGGCGCGCAGGGCAAGCGCACCGCTGGCATCGGCGTGCAGTTCAGCGAGCAGGATCGCGGTCAGACCCAGAAGAAGATCGAGACCTACCTGGCCGGCGCTCTGTCGGGCGACAAAGCCACGCACACGATGTAGCAGCGGACCCGTCCGGGTGCGCTGATTCGGCCAGCCCGCGTCTGAATCTGAAGGGCGCCGCTCCCGCCGTCCGGGTGTTACCTGAGGCCAGGCGGCTTGGCGGCTGGTGGCGCTTTGGGCGCGGCCGCGGCTTTGGCCGGCGCGGCGGCGCCAGGGGCGCTCGCGCCGCCGTTGGAGAGTCCGCCGGTAAGCACGTAGGCGTCGAAGCCCCGCTCGACCATCAGGTACGCGGCAGCGGAGCTGCGCCGCCCCGTGTCGCAGTACGCCACGTAGGGCACCGCCGGATCGAGCGTCGAGAGCTTCAGCCGGATCAGGTAGAGCGGAATGTTGAGCGCGCCCTCGATCGCGAGCGTCTGATACTCGCTCGGCAGGCGCACGTCGAGCCAGCGGCCGCCCTTGGCGACGATC
>DASYYF010000073.1:0-1897 GCA_035934055.1 Steroidobacteraceae bacterium
CCTCCGCGCGCGGCGCGGCGGGCGCGGCGGGCGCGGCGGGCGCGCGCGCCGGGGCGGCGAGCGGCTGCATGGCGGCATTGCCGTTCTTGACCTCGGCCGCGGTCTTGGCGCTGCCGCCCGGGGCCGCCGGGTGGCCCTCGCGAAACCACACCAGCATCACCTCGGTATCGCTGTTGATGTGCGAGAGCACGCCGGCGCGCACCTGGGCGAGCGGCTGCACCGCATCGCGGTGCACCTCGCTGATGTGCGCCACGGGATAACCCTCGGGGAACACCCCGCCGAGGCCCGAGGTCACGAGCAGGTCGCCGCTCCTGATGTCGGCGTTGGCAGGCAGGTAGGGCAGCGCCAGCGAGCTGCCGTCGCCGCCGCCGACCGCGATGGTGCGCAGCCCGGTGCGCTCGATGCGCACCGGCACCGCGTGCTCGGGATCGGTGATGAGGATCACCTCCGCGCTCCAGGGGCCGACGTGGGTCGTCTGGCCGATCAGGCCGCGGTCGTCGAGCACCGCCTGGCCCTTGAAGACCGCGTTGCTCGCCCCGCGATTGATCAACAGCCGCTGCCTGAGGCTGCTCAGCTGGAGATTGATGATCTCCGCCGGAAGCCAGCGGTCGACCACCGGCGGCAGCGCCTCGCGCAGCCCGCGCAGCTCGCCGTTCTCGTGGGCGAGCGCCTCGTAGCGCATCGACAGCAGCTCGAGGTCGCGCTCGCGTGCGCGCAGCCGCGCGTTCTCCGCGCGCAGCGTATCGCGGGTCTGAAAGCTTTCCCTGATCCAGCGCCAGGCGGTCGGCGGAGAGTTCACGGCGAGCTGGATGGGATAGGCGGCCGACTGCAGCACGTAGCGCACCGGCTCGAGGTAATGCGCGCGCTGGTCGAGGTACATGATGACCACCGCGAGCGCGGCGTACAGCGTGAAGCGGAAGCCGGGAGAGCCGCCCCGCCCCTGCAGCGGTCTGCCGGCTGCTGTCCCGAACGCCGTCACTTGAGGACCTGCGCGCTCCTCGCGCTACTCGAGACCGAAGTGTCCGGGCCCCAGCTCGTCCATCAGCTCGAGAATGCGTCCGCCGCCGCGCGCCACGCAGGTGAGCGGATCGTCGGCCACGACGACGGGAAGGCCGGTCTCCTCGGTGAGGAGCTTGTCGATGTCACGCAGCAGCGCGCCGCCGCCCGTGAGCACGATGCCGCGCTCGGCGACGTCGGCGCCGAGCTCGGGAGGCGTCTGCTCGAGCGCCTGCTTGACGGCGCTCACGATCGCCTGCAGCGGCTCCTGCAGCGCCTCGAGGATCTCGTTGCTGTTCAAGGTGAAGCTGCGCGGCACGCCCTCGGAGAGATTGCGGCCCTTGACCGAGAGCTCGCGCACCTGCTGCCCCGGATAGGCCGAGCCGATCTCGATCTTGATGCGCTCGGCGGTCGACTCGCCGATCAGGATGCCGTAATTGCGCCGCACATAGTTCATGATCGCCTCATCGAAGCGATCGCCGCCGATACGCGCCGAGTTGGCGTACACGACGCCATTCAGCGACAGCACCGCGACCTCGGAAGTTCCGCCGCCTACATCCAGCACCATCGAGCCGCGCGCCTCGTGCACCGGGAGTCCGGCGCCGACCGCGGCGGCCATCGGCTCGCTCACGATCGCGACGTTGCGCGCGCCGGCTCCTTCGGCCGACTCGCGGATCGCGCGGCGCTCGACCTGCGTCGAGCCGAACGGCACGCACACCAGTACACGCGGCGAGGGCTTGAGCATGCGCGCGCCGTGCACCTTGTTGATGAAGAACTGCAGCATCTTCTCGGTATAGGTGAAATCGGCGATCACGCCGTCCTTCATGGGACGTACGGCGGTGATGTGCCCCGGGGTGCGCCCGAGCATGCTCTTCGCCTCGGTGCCGACGGCGACGATCAC
>DASYYF010000083.1:0-19938 GCA_035934055.1 Steroidobacteraceae bacterium
ACCACCGGAGTCGCGAACAGGTCGAAGGTCTTGCGAAAGAGATTGGCGAGATAGCGCGAGTAGGCCTCGGGAACCGAGGCGGTCTGATTGCCATGGATGACGATGCGCGGCGGATTGCGCCCGCCCTGGTGCGCGTAGCGCAGCTTGATGCGCCGGCCGCGCACCAGCGGCGGCTGATGCATGCTGAGCGCGTGCTCGAGCGCGCGGGTGAGCTCCCTGGTCGGGAGCGTGCGCATCGCCCCCTCGTAGGCCCGCACCGCCGACTTCATCAGCTCGCCGACCCCGGTGCCGTGCCGTGCCGAGATGTAGTGCAGCGGCGCGAACGGCACGAAGTCGAGCTTGAGTGAGAGCTGGCGCTGGATCTCGGCGCGCTGCTCCTCGGCGATGCCGTCCCACTTGTTGACGGCGATGATGAGCGCGCGGCCGCGCTCGAGCGCGAGCCCGAGCACGCTCGCGTCCTGCTCGGCGACCGTGTCGTGGGCGTCGAGCACCAGGATGACGACGTGCGCCTCGTCGATCGCCTGCAGCGTCTTGGCGATGCTCGCCCGCTCGACCGCGTCCTCGACGCGGGCGCGGCGGCGCACGCCCGCGGTATCGATGAGCAGGAACTGCCGGCCGTCGCGCTCGAAGGGCACCAGGATGCTGTCGCGCGTCGTGCCGGGCTGCTCGCTCGCGATGACGCGCTCCTCGCCGAGCAGCCGGTTGACCAGCGTCGACTTGCCGACGTTGGGACGGCCGATGACGGCGATGCGGATCGCGCCGCTCCCCGCCTCCTCGGCCGGCTGCGGCGTAAAGCCCTCGAGCACCTGCTCCATCAGGCTCTCGCACCCCTGGCTGTGGCTGGCCGCGATCGCGTACGGCTCCCCGAGGCCGAGCGCGTGAAAGTCCGCGCCGGCGACGTCGGCATCGAGTCCCTCCGCCTTGTTGAGCGCGAGCGTCACCGGCTTGCCCGAGCGGCGCAGCTCGCGGGCGACGAACTCATCCTCGGGAGAGAGCCCGGCGCGCGCATCGGTGACGAAGACCAGGCGGTCGGCCTCGGCCACCGCGCGCTCGGTCTGGGCGCGCATCTGCGCCTCGAGCCCGGTCGCCTTCTCGATGAGGCCCCCGGTGTCGATCACGACGTAGGGAACGGGCCCGACGCGCCCGAAGCCGTATTGCCGGTCGCGCGTGAGCCCGGGCACGTCCGCGACGATCGCGTCGCGGGTGCCCGTCAGGACGTTGAAGAGCGTCGACTTGCCGACATTCGGGCGGCCGACGAGCGCGATGACCGGGAGCATGGGTGCGCGGAGCGGCGCGGAGGCGGCGGCCGGTGCACGCGGCTACTTGCGCGCGCTGGTGAGCGGCGTGACGCGGAAGGCGCTGATCTGGCCGCGGTCGTTCACCACCAGCACCAGGTTGCCTGCGACCACCGGCGTGGTGCTGACGCGCGCCTTGCCGGATCGGGTCCGCGCGGCGAGCGCGCCGGTCGCCTTGTCGAGGAAGTGGACGAAGCCCTGGAAGTCGGCCACCACCAGCGCGTTGTCCTCGTCCAGGGCGGCGGGCGCGGTCAGCCCGCGATGCAGCAGCGCCTTCTGCCGCCACAGCTCCGCGCCCGTACGCGTGCGCAGCGCGGCGATCTCGCCGTCGGCGGTCGCCATGTACAAGGTGTCGTCATCGAGCGTGAGGCTGCGGTAGCTCGAGGCGTCGTGCGACCACCACACCTGCCCGGTATCGGCCGCCAGCATCGCGACCTTGCCCTGGAAGCCGACCGTGTAGACGTCCTGCCCGGAGACCCGTATGGCGGTATCGATGTCGTCCAGCCGCTCGAGCTCGGTGCGCCCGTGCGGGGGCGTGATCGTCGCTTCCCACTGCACCGAGCCGTCGTTTGCGCTGACGGCCATGACCTTGCCGTTGTCGAAGCCGCACAGCACCAGGTCCCCGTTGATCACCGGGCGAGCGGTGCCGCGCAGCGACAGGCGCGGAACCGGCTGCTGCTGCACCCAGAGCTCATGCCCGTCCGCCGGGGCGAGCGCATGGAGCTTGCCGTCCACCGTGCGCAGCGCGATCAGCCGCTCGGAGATGGTCGCGGGCGCCAGCACCTCGCCGTTGACACGCACCGACCAGCGGCTCTTGCCGCTGCCCGCATCGAGCGCAAACAGCTGCCCGTCGCTCGAACCGATCAGCACCAGACCATCGCCGACCGCGGTGCCGCCCGAGAGCGGCGCCTTGATGCGCGTGCGCCAGGCAACCCGTCCCGTGGCGACGTCGAAGGCGACGACGTCGCCCTTGTGCCCGGCGGCATAGACGTGGCCGTCGTCGACGGCGAGCCCGAGGCCGAGCCGCAGCGGTATGGCCTTCTTGTTGTCCACCGTGGCCGACCAGGCCCGCTCGACGCGCAGCGTCGGGGTGACCGGCGTGAGCTTGGCCGGCTGGTCGATCTCCTTGTCCTTGGAGCAGGCGGCGATGGCGATCAGCAGCACCACCATCGAGAGCCGGCGTGTCGGGTGTCGCATGGATTACTTCGCGGCGGCGGTCGGTGCGGGGGCGGGGGCGGTCGGTGCGGGGGCGGCGGCGCTCGCGGGAGGCGCATCCGCGGCCAGATCGGCGATCTTGAGATCGAGCAGCGCCGCGTCGCCGAGATCCGGGTTGCCGGCGGCGCTGCGGTACTCCCTGAGCGCGGCAGCCTTGTCGCCCTTGGCGTAGTAGGCATCGCCGCTCACCTCATGATAGCGGGCGGCGAAGGCGCCGGGCTCGGCGGCCTTCAGCGTGGCGAGCGCCTCGTCGGGCTTGCCCTGGGCGATTTCGACGCGCGCGAGCCGCATTCTCGCCACCAGGGCGAGCTGGCGATCCCTGGAAGCGTTCATCACGGTCTCGAGCTCGTGCGCCGCCTTGTCGAGCTCCTTGCTCTCGACGTACACGCGCGCGGCGAGGAGCTTCGCCTGGTCGGCGTACGGCGAGGAAGGATAGTCGCGCTCGATCTCCCCGAGACGCACGAACGCCTGGGTCCGGTCGCCTTTCTCGAGGGCGTCGATCATGCCCGTGTAGGCGGCGTCCGCCGCAACCCCGCGGGCGTCGAGGTGCGCCTGCCACCAGCGCCACCCCTGCAAACCGGCCGCTGCCAGCGCCACGCCCGCGACCACCCACAGCCCGTTCTCGCGCACCCAGGTGCGGAGCTGCTCCCATTGTTCTTTGTCAGACAGATACTCGCTCACTCAGCCACTCCCCAAGGTCGCCAGGGCGCGATCCACGCCCGCCGCCAGCGCGTCGATCGGGCACTCGCTCTGACCGGACTCCACGCGCAAAGGTTTCATCCCGAGCACCCCGCGCGCGAGCTCATCGTCGCCGATGATGAGCGCGAGCGGCGCTCCGCTCCTGTCGGCGCGGCGAAACTGCGCCTTGAAGTTGCCGCCACCGAGGTTCAGCTCGAAGCGCAGCCGCGGCCGCTCGCCGCGCAGCCGCTCGACGATGGTGAGCGCCTCGGTCGCGGCGCGCGCGCCGTTGACGACCACGTACACATCGGGGTGCGCCGCGGAGGGCGTGCCGCCGGCGGCCACGAGCAGCGCCACGAGGCGCTCGACGCCCATGGCGAAGCCGACGGCGGGGGTCGCTTCGCCGCCGAGCTGCGCGATCAGCCCGTCGTAGCGGCCGCCGGAGCATACGGCATTCTGGGCGCCGGTGGAGGCCGTGATCCACTCGAACACGGTGCGGTTGTAGTAGTCGAGCCCGCGCACCAGACGCGGGTTGATGTCGTAACGCACTCCCGCTCCGTCGAGCATGCGGCCGAGCGCCTCGAAGTGCTCGCGCGACTCGGCATCGAGATGCTCGGTGAGGAGCGGCGCGGCGGCGATGAGCTCCTGCATGTCGGGATTCTTGCTGTCGAGGATGCGCAGCGGATTGCCGCCGAGGCGCCGCCGGCTGTCGGCGTCGAGCCGCGTCTCGTGGGCGGTGAAGTACTCGACCAGCCGGGCGCGGTAGGCGCGGCGGCTCTCGGGGGTGCCGAGGGAGTTGATCTCGAGCCTGAGGCCCTCGAGCCCGAGCCGCTGCCACAGCCGCGCGCTGAGTGCGATGAGCTCCGCATCCGCATCGGGGCCCTGACAGCCGACCGCCTCGACGTCCACCTGCCAGAACTGGCGGTAGCGCCCGGCCTGCGGCGCCTCGTGGCGGAACATGGGGCCGAGGCACCAGAGCTTGTGGCGCTGGCCGCGCAGCATGCGGTTGGAGATGAGCGCGCGCACGATGCCGGCGGTCGCCTCCGGGCGCAGCGTCAGACTGTCGCCGCCGCGGTCGGTGAAGGTGTACATCTCCTTGCCGACGACGTCGGTATGCTCGCCGATCGCACGCCTGAAGAGCTCGGTGCGCTCGAGCACCGGCACACGGATCTCCTCGTAGCCGTAGGAGGTGAGAAGCTCGCGCGTCACGGCCTCGAGGTGCTGCCAGGCGCCGATCTCGGCGGGCAGCACGTCGTTCATGCCGCGGATCGGCTGGATCTCCTCCGTCACTGGCGCGCTACCACCGGAGGCGCCGGCGCAGCATGCCCGCTGCCATCGACCAGGAAGCGCGCGGTGCCGTCACGGTGCACCAGTCCTTCGAGCGCCACCTTCTGGCCGTTGAGCTGCACGGCCACGCCGGGTGCGTTGCCGAGCACCACCTTGAGCGGCGGCGTCCCGGTGACCGTGCGCGTGCTGCGGGGCGCGTTGAACCCCTCCTCCAGGCGCCTTCCCGAGCTGTCGTACACCGCGACCCAGCTCACTGCGGAGAATCTCAGGGCGAGCTGCGCCTCGCCCGCGGCGGGAGCCGCGGCGCGGCTGCCGGACTGCGCGGCGACCGCGCTCACCAGCCGCGCGGCCGTGGCGGTGCCCGGCTCGGCGGGCGCCTCCGCCGGCAGCTCCGCGGACACCGGCCGCGGCTTGGCGGCCGGCAGGGTGAGCAGCCACCACACGACCCCGGCGACGGCAATCCCGACCAGCAGCAGCAGCGCGAGCGCCACCAGGCGCGAGGAGCGGGCGGCGGGCGTGTGATGAGGTATGCGGGTGAGGTCGGGTCCGGGCGCAGGCGCCGCGGCCGAGTACAGGCCCTGCAGCTCCGCGTACTGCTCGCCGATCAGCTCCGCGTAGCGGCGCAGGTGGCCGCGCACGTACACGGCGGCGCCGAGCGCGGCGAAGTCCTCGCCCTCGAGCGCTTCGAGAATGCGTGGATCGACGTGCAGCTTTTCCGCCGCCTGCAGCGTCGTGAGTCCGCGCGCCTCGCGCGCCGCGCGCAGCCGCGCGCCGATGCGCTCGCGCGCTCCGCCGCCAGCCTCGCTCGTCGTCATGGTCTTCAGCCGCGGTTCTTGTCGAGCGCGGCCAGGGCGCGCGCCTGGTCCGAGCCCGGGAAGTCGAGCTGCAGCCGCCGCGAGTAGCGCTGCGCGGCCACCGCATCGCCCTGCGCCCGCGCCACGCGCACGCCGAGCAGCAGCAGATCCGGGGTCGCACTGTAGGTGCCGATGTAGCCGTCGATGCGCGTGCGCGCCGCGGCCATCTGCCCGTGATCGAAGTCGAGCGCGGCCATCTGAAAAGCGGCCTCGGCATAATTCGGCCGCAGCTGGATCGCGGCGTTGAAGTCGACGCGTGCCTCGTCGTCGCGCTTGGCGGCGCGCAGGCACACGCCGGCGTTGGTGTAGGCCGCCTGCGGGGTGCGGTAGAGGGGATTGTGCGCGGCCTCGAGGAAGTGCTTGACGCCTTCGTCGGTGCGGCCGTTCTGGCACAGGTACACCGCGTAGTTATTGACGACGTCCGGGTCGTGCGGCGCGAGCTTCAGGGCGGTGCGGAACTCCTCGTCGGCCTTGGCGAGCTGGCTCATGCGCTCGAACAGCATGGCGCGCGCGCTGTGCACGTTGGCATTGTTCGGATCCTCCTCGAGCGCGCGGTCGAGCTTCGTCTTGGCGAGGTTCAGGTCGCCCTGGTTCATGTATTGAATGCCGAGCTGGGTGTTGTCGGCGGCCGCCTCGCGCTGATTGGCCATGTGCAGCGGCGTGCTGCTCTTGGTCACGCAGCCGGCGAGGATCACGGCGGCGACGGCGGCTGAGGCCCCCAGGGTGGCGCGCGGGCGGGCGGTGCTGTTCACGGTCTTTCTCATGGTTGTACGGCGACGCCGATGACCTTGCTCCCGAGCCGCACGGTGGTGCGGTCGATCACTCTTCCCGCGAGCTGGCCGCAGGCGGCATCGATGTCCTCGCCGCGCGTGCGGCGCACGGTGGCGAGCACGCCGCGCTGCAGCAGCTCGTCGCGGAAGCGCTGGATGACGGGCGCCGGCGAGCGAGTGTAGCGGGTGCCGGGGAATGGATTGAAGGGGATGAGATTCACCTTGGCGGGATGGCCCTTGAGGAGCCGCGCCAGGGCACGCGCCTGCGCCGGGGAATCGTTCACGCCCTCGAGCATCACGTACTCGAAGGTGACGCTGCGGCCGTTTTGCTCGTCGAGATAGTGCCAGCAGGCGGCGAGCAGCTCGCCGATCGGATGCTTGCGGTTGATGGGCACGAGCTCGCTGCGCAGCGCATCGTCGGGGGCGTGCAGCGACACCGCGAGCGCGACGTTGCTCACCTCGGCGAGCTTGTAGATCTGCGGCACGAGCCCCGAGGTGGAGAGCGTCACCCGGCGCCGCGACAGGTCGCAGCCGAAGTCGTCGAGGAGGATGTCGAGCGCCGGCACCACGTTGCGGAAGTTCGCGAGCGGCTCGCCCATGCCCATGAGCACGACGTTGGTCACGCGGCGCTCACCCGCCCCTTGTGCGCCCCCGACCGCCTCCGCCGGCGCCGCCTCGCGGGCGAGCTCGGCGCCTGCGAGCCACACCTGGCCGACGATCTCGGCCGTGGTGAGGTTGCGGTTGAAACCCTGCTGCGCCGTCGAGCAGAACGAGCAGTCGAGCGCGCAGCCCACCTGGGAGGAGATGCAGAGCGTCCCACGGTCGAGCTCGGGAATGAACACCATCTCGAACGCCTGGGCGGCATCGGCCTTGAGCAGCCACTTGACGGTGCCGTCGGCCGAGCGCTGCACGCGCACGATCCCGGGCGGCCGCACCTCGGCCTGGGCGGCGAGCCGGGCGCGGAAGTCCCTCGCGAGATCGGTCATCTCGGCAAGCTCGCTCGTGCCGCGCTTGTAGATCCAGTTCATGAGCTGCCGGGCGCGGAATGGCCGGCTGCCGAGCTGCGCCACGAAGCTCTCGAGCGCGGGGCGCGGCAGCCCCAGCAGATTGGTGCGCTCGGTGGCGGAGGTGCTCATGGGCGGACGGCGCAGGCTCTCAGCTGCGCGAGTGCAGCTCCGTCGTACTGAAGAAGTAGGCGATCTCGCGCGCCGCGGTCTCGGGCGCATCCGAGCCGTGCACGACGTTCTGCTCGATGCTCCTGGCGAGGTCGGCGCGGATCGTGCCCGGGGCGGCCTTCTTCGGATCGGTCGCGCCCATCAGGTCGCGGTTGCGCGCGATCGCATTCGCGCCCTCGAGCACCTGCACGATCACCGGCCCCGAAGTCATGTAGCGCACCAGGTCCCTGAAGAACGGACGCTCGCGATGCACGGCATAGAAGCCTTCGGCCTCGCGCTGCGAAAGGTGCAGCATGCGCGCGGCAATGATCGAGAGCCCCGCTTTCTCGAAGCGCGCGTACACCTCGCCGATGAGATTGCCGCGGACGCCGTCGGGCTTGACGATGGACAGAGTGCGCTCGAGCGCCATTCGATGGATCCCTTCTCTTGAGGCGGAAACGGATGGATGCGGGGTCCCGCAGGCAAGCGCGCAAGTTTACTCAGGAAGCGCCCCCGCGGCAATTTGCGGCGCGCCGGAAGTGCCGGTTTGGTAAGGCTTTTTTTAAGACTTCAGACCGAGAAGCTCTCGCCGCAGCCGCATTCGCCCTTCACATTGGGGTTGCGGAAGCGGAACGCCTCGTTGAGGCCCTGCTTCACGAAGTCGATGACGGTGCCGTCGATCAGCCCGAGGCTCGCGGAGTCCACGAACACCCGCACGCCGCGGTCCTCGAACACCGTGTCGCCGGGCTGCTCCGATTCGGCGTAGTTCACCACGTAGGCGAAGCCCGAGCAGCCGGTCTTGCGCACACCGAGCCGCAGCCCGACGCCGCCGCCCCGGGCAGCGAGGAAGCTCTTGACCCGATTAGCCGCGGACTCGGTCAGCGAGATAGCCATCACACCTCAATATTCTACCGCTTACGGCCATTGCAATAAGCAGGCACGCAGCGCGTCCTCGATCACCAGCAGCCGCCCGAGCCTCTCCACCGGAACCGCGCGGCTCGCGGCCCAGTCGGCCGGTCGCCCCGGAGGCAGCGCCGCGCGGGTGCGGCCCTTGAGCTCCTGGCACAGCCAGCCGGCCACATCCAAAGTATGGGGGCAGCCGAAGACCTGAACCCGTGCGTCCTTCACAGTGCCGCCCTCGATGAGCAGGTGAAAGCGCACCCAGGTCTCGTCCCCCGGTCCCCCGGCCTCGCCGCTCAGCACGGTGCCCGCCTCGCCCTCCGGGGCAAGCCCGGGGACCTGCGCCGCTCCGGAAGCCGGGGAAAGCGCCCGCAGCCGCCTCACCTCGCGGGTGATAGCGGCGGCGGCCAGGTCGACCTCCCCGCCCGTGGTGAAACGCCCGAGGCTCAAGCGCAGCGAACTCGCCGCGAGCAGCGCATCGCGTCCGAGGGCCCGCAGTACATAGGACGCTTCCGCGGACGCGGAGTTGCACGCCGCCCCGGTCGAGATCGCGAGCCCCCCGAGCGCGCCCACCAGGCTCTCGCCCTCGACGCCCTCGAAGGACACGTTGAGGATGCCGGGCACGCGCGCAGCGCCCGCCCCGTTCAGGTGGACGCCGCCGAGCGCGCCGAGGAGGCCCCAGAGGCGGTCGCGCAGCGCGTCGAGGCGCGCGCTTTCGGCGGGCAGCTCGGCCGCTGCGATCTCGCAGGCGGCGCCGAAACCGACGATCTGGTGGGTCGCGAGCGTCCCGGGGCGCCAGCCGCGTTCCTGGCCGCCGCCGAAGGTCACCGGCTGCAGCAGCCCCCTCGCGCTCTCGCGCACGTAGAGCGCGCCGACGCCTTTCGGGCCATAGAGCTTGTGGGCGGTGAACGAGAGGAAATCGACCGGCAGGGCCTTGACGTCGAGCGGCAGCTTGCCGGCCGCCTGGGCGCAATCGCTGTGGAAGGCGACGCCCCGCTCGCGGCAGAGCGCGCCGAGCGCGGCGATGTCCTGCACGACGCCGATCTCGTTGTTCACGCACATGAGCGAGACGAGCTGCGTGTCGGGGCGCAGCGCGGCGGCCACGGCGGCCGGCGTGACGACGCCTGAGGCCTCCGGCGTCAGGTAGGTGACGCTGAAACCCTCCTTCTCGAGGTGCTTGCAGGGATCGAGCACCGCCTTGTGCTCGGTGCGCGCGGTCACGAGGTGACGGCCGCGATCGGCGTTGGCGCGCGCCACGCCGAGGACGACCAGGTTGTTCGATTCCGTGGCGCCGGAGGTGAAGACGATCTCCGCGGCGGCGGCGCCGATCAGGCCTGCCACCTGGGAGCGCGCCCGCTCGATGCGTGCCGCCGCGGCGCGGCCGAAGGCGTGGATGGACGAGGCGTTGCCGAAGTCGCCCTCGAGGGTGAGGCAGCCCGCCATGGCCGCGGCGACCCGCGGGTCGACCGGCGTGGTCGCGGCGTAGTCGAGATAGATGGGAGGCGCGGCGCTCATCGCGGCGGGTCGCCGGCGTGGCGCCGGCGGTTCTGCACGGCGGTGAGAATGCCGCGCAGGATGTTGGCCTCGTTGTGGTCGAGCTCGGCGCGCTGCAGCAGCCGGCGGATGCGGCTCATGAGATGCGTGCCGCTCTCGGTCCGGTCCTTGAAGTCGATCTCGTCCAGCACCGCGGCGAAATGCGCATGGAGCTGCTGCATCTGCGCGGCGCTGGCGAGCGGCACGCCGGCAGGATCGGCGGCCGGTGCCGGCGTGGCGCGCGCGCGGTAGAGCTCGTAGGCCACCAGCTGCACCGCCATCGCGAGATTGAGCGAGGGGTAGGCCTCGCTCGCCGGAATGCGCAGCAGCACGTGCGCCGCTTCGAGCTCCTCGTTGGTGAGTCCGGTGCGCTCGGCTCCGAATACCACCGCCGACGGCGCGCGGCGCGCCTCGGCGACGATGCGCGCGGCGGCCGCGCGCGGGTCGGCCACGCGGAAATACCGCTCGCGCTCGCGCGCGGTCGTCGCGGCGATGTAGCCGCAGCCCTCGAGCGCCGCGCCGAGCGAGTCGACCACGCGCGCCGCGGCGAGCACGTCGTCGGCGCCCGCGGCGCGGGCGGTGGCTTCCGGGTGCGGAAACTCCTTCGGCCGCACCAGCCACAGCGCCGTGAGCGCCATGTTCTTCATGGCGCGCGCCGCGGCGCCGATGTTGCCCGGATGCGAGGGCGCGACCAGGATGATGCGAATGTCGGAGGAGTCCATCTGTTAGGCTAGTCGTATCGGACAAAATCGGCGGAGCCGATTTTGTCGGACATCAGCTTCGTTGCCGCCGGCGAAAGGCGCGACTTTCGCCGGCTGCGTGATGAAGAGCGCCCAGTGACTGCAAGCCACCTCCACCTGCGAGCTTAAAGACCGTGCAGCCGCTTCTCAACATTGCCGTGCGCGCCGCGCGCCGCGCCGGGGAGGTGATCGTCCGGAGCCTGAATCGCCTCGAGTCGCTCACCGTCTCCTCCAAGGGGCGTAACGACTTCGTGAGCGAGGTCGACCACGCCGCCGAGCGCGAGATCATCGGCACCATCCGCCGCCATTATCCGCAGCATGCGTTCCTCGCCGAGGAGAGCGGGCGCTCGGGCGAGCACGATACTCTCTGGATCGTCGACCCGCTCGACGGCACGACCAACTTTCTGCACGGCTTCCCGGTCTTCGCCGTGTCGATCGCCTGCCAGATGAGGGGACGGCTCGAGCACGCGGTGATCTACGATCCGATGCGCCAGGAGCTCTTCACCGCGAGCCGCGGCGCGGGCGCGCACCTCGACAACCACCGCATGCGCGTCAGCAAGACGCGCACGCTGGACGGCGCGCTCATCTCCACCGGCTTCCCCTACCGCGCCAACCTGCGCTACCTCGACGCCTATCTCGCCATGCTGCGCGCGGTCACCGAGCACGCGGCCGGCGTACGCCGCCCCGGCGCCGCGGCGCTCGATCTGGCGTACGTGGCGGCGGGGCGCGTCGACGCCTTCTGGGAAATCGGCCTGAGCGCGTGGGACACGGCCGCGGGAACCCTGCTCATCCAGGAGGCGGGCGGCCGCGTCGGCACCCTGACGGGCGCCGAGTACCGGCAGGAAGGACACATCGTCGCGGGAACTCCCAAGGTGTACGCCGCGCTCCTCGAGACTCTCGCGCCGCACGTGCCCGAGGATCTGCGCGGCGGCTGAGGCACGGCCGGCGCGCGCTCGCGCGCGCACGCGGCACCGCGGCCGCTCGGACCGCTCCCTCGCTTTCCACGGATCGCTTGTGTAGAGTCCAGCGAAAATTCGGGGGTTCCGATGGCGCGACAACTTCTGGCCACCAAGTCGATCGCCGAGCTGCACGAGCAGGAGTCGAGCGGCAATGAGCTGCGGCGGGCGCTCGGCTGGGTGCACCTGACGCTGCTCGGCATCGGCGGCATCATCGGCACCGGCATCTTCGTGCTCACCGGCACCGCGGCCGCCAACCACGCCGGCCCCGCGCTGCCGCTGTCGTTCATCGTCGCGGGGCTCGGCTGCACGTTCGCGGGGCTGTGCTACGCGGAATTCGCCGCCATGATCCCGGTCTCGGGCAGCGCCTACTCCTACTCCTACGCGACGCTCGGCGAGGGTATCGCCTGGTTCATCGGCTGGAACCTGGTGTTGGAATACCTGTTCGCGGTCGCGACCGTGTCGGTCGGATGGTCGGGCTACGCCGTGAGCCTGCTCGATCAGCTGGGGGTGCACGTACCGACGGCGCTCTCCAGCGCGCCGTTCGGCACCCCGCTGGGCAAGGAAGGCTTCGACATCGTGCGCACCGGCGCGATCATCAACGTGCCGGCGATCGCGATCGTCGCGGCGATCGCCACCATCTGCTACATCGGCATCAAGCAGTCGGCGGCGTTCAACTCGGTGATCGTCGCCATCAAGGTGACGGTGGTGCTGCTGTTCATCCTGTTCGGAGTGAGCTACATCAACACCGCCAACTGGCATCCGTTCGTGCCGCCCAATGCCGGTCCGTTCGGCCAGTTCGGCTGGAGCGGCGTGATGGCCGCCTCCGGCGTCATCTTCTTTGCCTACATCGGCTTCGACGCCATCTCGACCGCGGCGCAGGAGAGCAGGAACCCGCAGCGCGACATGCCGATCGGGATCCTGGCGAGCCTGGTGATCTGCACGATCCTGTACGTGATCGTCTCGGCGGTCCTCACCGGCATGGTGAGCTACAAGGAGCTCGACGTCGCCGCCCCGGTGGCCCTGGCGCTCGACAAGTACGCCTCGCTCGCCTGGCTCGGAGTGCCGGTGAAGTTCGGGGCGGTGTGCGGCATGACCTCGGTGATGCTGGTCATGACCATTGCCCAGGCGCGCATCTTCTTCGCCATGGCGCGCGATGGCCTGCTGCCGCCCTTATTCGGCCGGGTGCACCCGCGCTTCAAGACGCCCTCGGTCGGCACGGCGGTGACCGGGGTGTGCGCGGCCGTCGTCGGCGGACTGTTCCCCGTGAAGGTGCTCGGCGAGATGGTGGCCATCGGCACCCTGGCGGCCTTCGTCACGGTGTGCATCGGCATACTGGTGCTGCGCCGCACGCGCCCGGATCTGCCGCGGCCGTTCAAGACGCCCTACGCGGGGTTCGTGTGCACCGCGGGCGCCGTCGTCTGCAGTGCCATGATGGTCTCGCTCGGACCTGCCACCTGGGCGCGGCTGGTGATCTGGACCGCAATCGGCGTAGTGATCTATGCCTTCTACGGCTACCGGCACAGCTGTCTGCACAAGGCCAACGGCGGCGCACCCGTTCCCGCCGCGACGCGCTGACCCGGGAGCCGCCGCCCGGGGGTCGTTGCGCCGCGCGGCGCGCCTCCCTTCGCTCTCAGCGCCCGGCGATCGCGGCCGCCATGATGGCGAAATCCTGCGGCGCTCCGCTATGGCAGGTGATCGAGGGCCGCCTTCTTGACCGTCGGGAATACGTGCTCGGCGGTCAGGCCGCAGTCGAGGGCGACGGCGCTCGAGATGTAGATCGAGGAGTAGGTGCCGGCGATGATGCCGATGAGCAGCGCCGCCGAGAAGCCCTTGAGCACCGGTCCCCCGAGGAACAGCAGCGCCACCACCACGATCGAGGTGACCACCTTGGTCATGATGGTGCGCGACAGCGTCTGGTTGATCGACTGGTCGAGGATCACATCGGGCGGCGAGCGGCGATTGCCCTCGAAGCGCTCGCGGATCCGGTCGAACACCACGACCGTGTCGTTGAGCGAATAGCCGATGACGGCGAGGATCGCCGCCACCACCGCCAGGTCGAACGACATCTGCGTGACGGCGAAGAAACCCAGCACCAGGATCGGGTCGTGCAGCACCGCCAGGATCGCGCCGAGCGACAGCCGCCAGGTGTGAAAGCGGAAGGCGATGTAGATGAAGATCCCGAGCAGCGTGAAGAACAGCGCCCACCCCGCGCTCACCTTGAGCTCGTTCCCCACCTGCGGGCCCACGACCTCGAGCTGCAGCACCTGCGCTCCGGGGTCGATGCCGCGCAGCGTGGTCTCGAGCTCGGTGCGGATGCCGGTGGCGGTCTGCTTCGGATCCGGGGGCAGGCGGATGGCGACGTCGCGCGAGGAGCCGAAGGTCTGCACCGAGGGCTCGCGAAAGCCGGCCGCCGTGAGCCGCGCGCGCACCGCGTCGACGCTGGCGGCCTGCGTGAAGCTCGCCTCGGCGCTCACGCCGCCGGTGAAGTCGATGGCGAGATTCACGCCGCGCATGAAGAACGAGCTGAGCGACACGATCATGAGCACCGCCGAGAGCGCGTACCACACCTTGCGGGTGGCCATGAACGGGTAGCTGGTCTGATGGCTGAAGAATTCCACTGTGGTTCCCCGAGGCGTGGCCGGCTGCGTGCGCTCAGCCGATCGCCAGGCGCGTGAGCTTGCGCCGGCCGCCGTACATGAGCGTGAGGAGCGCCCGGCTCCCCATGAGAGAGGTGAACATCGAGGTGACGATGCCGAGCGTGAGCACCACCGCGAAGCCGCGGATCGGACCGGTGCCGAGCACCCACAGCACCACGCCGGCGATCAGCGTCGTGATGTTGGAGTCGGCGATCGCCGAGAAGGCCTTCTCGAAGCCCGCACGGATCGCCGCCTGCGGCGACACGCCCTTGCGGATCTCCTCGCGGATGCGCTCGTAGATCAGCACGTTGGCGTCCACCGCCACGCCGACCGTGAGCAGGATGCCGGCGATGCCGGGGAGCGAGAGCACCTGGTGCATCATCGACAGCAGCGCCGTGAGCAGCACCACGTTGGCGAGCAGCACCAGGTCGGCGACCACGCCGAACACCTGGTAGTAAAGCGCCATGAAGAGGAACACCCCGGCCATGCCGACCAGCAGCGCGGTAACGCCCTCCTGGATGTTCTTGGCGCCGAGACTCGGGCCGACGGCGCGCTCCTCGACGACGTAGATGGCCGTCGCCAGCGACCCGGAGCGCAGCAGCAGCGCCAGCTCGCGCGCCTCGCCGGCCTGCAGCCCGGTGATCTCGAACTGGTTGCTGAACACCCCGCGGATGGTCGCGTCGTTGATGACCTCCTCGTCGGTCACCTCGTGCACGACCTTCTTGCCGTCGACCTCGATCGTCTCCGGATGCTTCTCGATCAGCACCACCGCCATGCGCTTGTTGAGATTGGCGCGGGTGGTGCGCAGCATGTTCTCGCCGGCGCGCGCGTCGAGCCGCACGTTGACGGCGGGACCTTCCTGGGACTGCCCGGTGGTCGCGTTGGTGAGCTGGTCGCCCGTGGCGATGATCTCGCGCTTGAGGAGGATCGGCCGCCCGATGCGGGTGTGCGTATAGAGCTTCGAGCCGAGCGGCGCGCGGCCGAGCTGCGCGGCCTCGAGGGCGCTGTTCTGCATGTCCTCGAGGCGGAACTCGAGCGTCGCGACCCGGCCGAGGATGTCCTTCACTTCGGCGGAGTTCTGCACGCCGGGCAGCTGCACGTTGATGCGGTCGATCCCCTGGCGCTGCACGATCGGCTCGGACACGCCGAGCTCGTTCACGCGGTTGCGCAGCGTCGTGATGTTCTGCTGGATCGCGTAGTCCTGGCGCTCGCGGACCTGCGTGCCGGTCATCGCCGCCGCGATCACAGGTCCCGCGCTGGCGCTCGAGGTGGTGATGCTCAAGCCCTGCAAGGGCTGAGTGAGCGCGCTCCTGGCCGCGCCCACATCCGCCCCGGGTGCGAGCTGGATGCGGATCACGTTGGCCTCGCCGCCGGCGCCCACGGTGACATCCCTGAAGGGAATGCCGGCGGCGGTGAGCGCCCGGCGGGCGTCCTGCGCATAGCCCTCGAGCGCCTGGCTGACCGCGGAGTTCACGTCCACCTGGTAGAGCAGGTACAGCCCGCCGCGCAGGTCGAGCCCGAGGGACATGGGCTTCAAGCCCAGCATGCGCAGCACCTCGGGCGTGCGCGGCGCAAAGGACACGGCCGTGATGTAGGTGTTCTTGAAGTCGTCGTTGCCGTTCACCGCATCGCGCGCCGCCAGCTGGTCCGCCACGCCGGCAAAGCGCACCATCAGCCGTCCCTGGTCGATGTAGCTCTTCTCGAAGCGCACGCCGTGCGTCTTGAGAAAGGACTCGACCGCCCCGGCGGCGTCCGGGGTGAGCGCGCTGTGGTCCTTGCGGGCTACCTGCAGCGCCGGGTCCTCACCGAAGACGTTGGGCAGCGCGAACACCAGCGCAAGCAGCAGCACCGCCGCGACCAGGATGTACTTCCAGCGGGCGTACTCCAGCATCTTCAGGCGCTTTTCAGCGTGCCCTTGGGCATGAGCTGCGCGATCTGGAAGCGCTGCACCTTGACGCGCACGCCCTCGGCGACCTCGAGCGTGACGAAGGTATCGCCGACCTCGGTCACCTTGCCCAGCATTCCGCCGTTGGTGACCACCTCATCCCCCGTGGCGAGCTTGGACACCAGCGCCTGGTGCTCCCTGGCCTTCTTCTGCTGCGGCCGGATCAGCAGGAAATAGAACACGCCGACGAACAGCACCATCATCAGGAGCGGCGCGAACTGGCTGGTGGGGCCGGACGCGGCCTGCGCCCAGGCGTCGGAAATCAGGTTCATATCGTAGGTCCCGGAAGCGAAAAGGGCGGCATTATGCCACAGCGTCCGCGCCGACCCGCCGTCCGGCGAGGAACCCCCGCGCCCAGGACTCGATTTGCCCGGCGGCCAGGGCCGCGCGCAGCGCGCGCATCAGGGAGAGATAGAAGTGGAGGTTGTGGATGGTGTTAAGTCGCGACCCCAGGATCTCGTTGCAGCGGTCGAGGTGGCGCAGGTACGAGCGCGTGTAGTTGCGGCAGGTGTAGCAGACGCAGCTTGCATCGATCGGCGCCAGGTCGGCCTGGTAGATGGCGTTGCGTATGTTGATGACCCCGCTCGCGGTGAACAGGTGGCCGTTGCGCGCGTGGCGCGTCGGAATGACGCAATCGAAGAGATCGATGCCGCGCAGGACCGCCGCGACGATGTCCTCCGGCCGGCCGACACCCATGAGGTAGCGGGGCCGGTCGGCCGGCATGTGGGGCACCAGGCCCTCGAGGACCCGCAGCCGCTCCTCCTCCGACTCCCCGACCGCGAGGCCGCCGACCGCGAGACCCGGCCAGTCGAGGCGCAGCAGCATCTCGAGCGAGGCGAGCCGCAGCGGCACGTGCATGCCGCCCTGCACGATCCCGAAGAGTCCGCCCGGCGGGGCTGGCACGTCCCCGCGATGGTAATGAGCGTGGCTGCGCGCCGCCCAGCGCATCGAGCGCTCCATCGACTCGCGCGCTTGGGCTTCGGTGGCCGGATGAGCGGTGCAGTCATCGAGCGCCATCGCGATGTCGGAGCGCAGCGCGCGCTGCACGTCCATCGAATCCTCCGGAGTGAGCCGCACCTCGCGCCCGTCGATCGGCGAGCGGAAGCGCACGCCTTCCTCGCTGATGCGCCGCAGGCTCTCGAGACTGAACACCTGGAAGCCGCCCGAATCGGTGAGAATCGGACGCTCCCAGTGCATGAAGCGATGCAGGCCGCCGTGCGCGGCGACCACCGCGGCGCCGGGACGCAGCATGAGATGAAAAGTGTTGCCGAGCACGATCTGCGCGCCGAGCCCGGCAAGCTCCTCGGGCGTCATTGCCTTCACGGTGCCGTAGGTGCCCACCGGCATGAACGCCGGGGTCTCGATCACCCCGTGCGCGGTCGTGAGTCTTCCCGAGCGCGCGGCGCCGGCGCTCGCCGTGACGGTGAAGGCCGGCCTCACGTGTCCCTCGCGGTCACCAGCATCGCATCACCGTAGCTGAAGAAGCGGTAGCGCGCCGCAATCGCGTGCCGGTAGGCGCCGAGCACCGCCTCGCGTCCGGCGAAGGCGCACACCAGCATGAGCAGCGTCGACTCCGGCAGGTGGAAGTTGGTGAGCAACGCGTCGCTCGCCCTGAAGCGGAAGCCCGGCGTGATGAAGAGGCGCGTCTCGCCGCTCCAGGGAGCCAGCACGGGTGCGGCGCGGCGGTCTGGCATCGCGGAACTGCCGTTCGCCGCCGCGAGCGCGCTCGTCTCGAGCGCACGCATCACCGTGGTGCCGACCGCGACCACCCGCCCGCCGCGTGCGCGCGTGCGCGCCACGGCCTCGCAGGTCGCGCGGCTCACCACCACCTGCTCGGCATGCATGCTGTGGGCGGCGAGATCGTCCACGCGCACGGGCTGAAAGGTTCCGGCTCCGACGTGCAGCGTGACGAAGGCGCGCGCCACGCCGCGCGCCTCGAGCGCCGCGAGCAGAGCGGCGTCGAAGTGCAGGCTCGCCGTGGGCGCGGCCACCGCGCCGCGCTCGCGCGCGAAGACGCTCTGATAGCGCTCGCGGTCGCTCGGCAGCGGGGCGCGCTCGATGTAGGGCGGCAGCGGCACCTCTCCCCAGCGCTCGAAGAAATCGAGCGCGTTGCCGGGCAGCGCGATGCGCCACATGTCCGCCTGGCGCTCGAGCACACGCACCTCGCCGCCGGCGGTAGCGATCGTGAGCCCCGCGCGCACCGGCTTGCCGGCGGAGAGCTGCGCGAGCGCCTCGTCGCCCCCGAGCGCGCGCTCGAGAAAGATCTCGACCTGCCCTCCGGTGGGCTTCCTTCCCGCGAGCCGTGCCGCCACTACGCGCGTGTCGTTGAAGACCAGGAGATCACCCGGCGCGAGGTGCGCGGGGAGCTGCGCGACGGCGGCGTCCGTGAGAGCGCCGCGGGCGCCTTCGAGCACCAGCATGCGGCTCGCCGAACGCTCGGCGAGCGGTGTCTGGGCGATCAGCTCGGAGGGCAGGTGATAGGAGAAATCCTGGCGGCGCACGCGCGCATGTTACACGCAGGCCTCGCGCCGGCTGCGCGCTGCGCGCGGGCCCTGCGCGATCCTCACGTCTGCTCGCGCAGCGCGGTTCCCCGGTCCGCCGGCGGGGCCGGCGGCGCCGGTGTCGCGTGCGGCGCCGGCGCTGCCTGGGGCAGCGGCGGCATCGGCACGGCGCGGTACAGGTGGTTCTCGCCCGTCGCAAGGTGCTCGTGCGGCGTCCTCGCGGGCAGCGTCGCGTCGACCTCCAGCGTCTTGTGCATCCTCACGATGCGCAGCGTGATCTTCTCGCCCGGCTGATACGAGGCGAGGATGCGCGTCGCATGCGAGCCGCTCGAAGGCGCCCGGCCGTCGATGGCGAGAATCACGTCGCCGTCCTCGAGCTTCAGGGCGCCATCGGGCGCCGCGCGCACGACCAGCACGCCCTTGTCGCTGCCGAAGTAGCGGCCGAGCTGCGGCGTGAGGGTCGCGAGCTCCATGTCCATCAACGGGCCGTGCATCAGCAGCGGCCCGCGCGGGCCGGGCAGCAGCTCGGGGCCAAAGTCGGGGAAGTGCGCCAGGAAGTACTCCGGAGCCGCACGAGCGATCAGCGTGAACTCGCGCGCGCTGCCCTCGCGCAGCACCCGCACGCTCACCTTGCCGTCGGGCTTCACTGCGCGCATCAGCCGCATGACCTGGCGCACCGGGTTTTCTCCCTTCACCTCGGTGCCGTTCACCGCGACGATGACATCGCCCGTGCGGATGCCGGCGTCCGCCGCCGGACCCCCCGGGCTCACCTCGCGCACCCGCGCCCCCTGCCCGCCCGGGGTCGCCTCGAGCTGCACTCCGATGATCGCGCGGCCGTGCCCGTCCAGGTCCATGTCCATGAAGCTCTCGATCACGGGGCGGCTGAGCTGTGCCGAGAGCTCCGCCACCTGGTGTGCGGCCTCGTCGAGCTGCTTGCGCGCCGCCTCGAGCTGCTGCTCGAGCTTCGTCTCATCGGCGGGGCGTTCGGCGCTCTCCCTGCCGCTGTCGGCCGCCGCTGCGGGCGGGTCGGCGAGCGCCATGGTGGGCCGGCAACTCACCGCGGCGGCGCCCGCCATCAGCACCAGGCTGCAGCTAAGAATCGCGGGACATCGTCTCATGGGGACTCCTTGGGTTTTCAGCGCGCCGCGTCCGCGAGCGTCTCGGCGTAGCGGACCTGCACGAGCGAATTGACGAGTTGCGCGCGCTCCTGCTGCAGCGCCCGCAGCCGTGCGGCGGACGCGCTGCCGGCGCGCTCGGTGGTGAGCAGATCGTCGACCTGAGCGATGTGATCCTCGAGCGTCTCGACTGCCGCGCGCGTGCCGACGCGCACCAGCGCCGGCTCCCGCGGCAGCCGATCGAGCCAGTACTGCGCGGCGGCGGCCCCGCGCTCCGACGGCGACGCATCGCCCGCCGGGGCCGGTGCCGCGACCTGCGCCGCCACGGCGGCCGCCGGCGGATGCGCCGGCCGCCG
>DASYYF010000085.1:0-37069 GCA_035934055.1 Steroidobacteraceae bacterium
TTCCTGAAGCCTTCCGCGTATCGCTCCTGGTACGCAATTTGCGCTTCATCCTTGACCAGGAATATCGCACGCATGCCATTCGCCATCGCAATCCCGAACACCGAGGCCAGACAGAAATAAGGAGGCGAATTCTGTTTGTAGCAATCGCGAAACCGCTGAAGTTCCGGGTTGCGGTCGGTCTGACTTCTGGTGACGAACATCGTTTGCTCGGGCTGGGGGCCGAACAGACTGCCATTCACGTAGGAGAAAGAGACGCGGCAAACGCGCGTCTCGTTGACAAAGCACAAGACGCTGAGATCGCCTTCGTGCCTGCAATCCTCTGTCGCGCACAGCCTAAGCGTGTAACGCGTACCGTCTACGACTCGATGCCAAAGCACGAGTCCTCGCGGCGACTGATAGACAGAGCGGTGATAGATAGGTCCGTAGTTCTGCCCTTCAAAGCTGTAATGAGCAACGGCGCAGTCAATTCGTTGCGCCAAGGTGAAGGTTTTCGACAAATAGTAGCGGTGCGTGAGAAAGAAGAACGCGTCCCTTCTTTTCTCGACCGAAAAATACGACCTCATGAAGTTCAATGACCACAATCGTCTTAGTCTCGATGGGAACCGCAGGATCCTGCAGGCCGCTACCAGTCGGAACGGAGCCAGCCAGAATTTGCGGGTTTCGCCGTCGAACGCGAATTCCCGCGAGCGCAAGCCGCTTTCTCGTCGAGTACTGGATTGTGGGGTGTGCGACACCGTCTCTCTGAGAAAAATCAGGTTTCCATCCCAGTGGATGCACAACTACGATCGAGAAGCCGGGCAATCTTACCGCCCCGCCGCGCCGCAGCCCCAGCCGCCGCACGCATCAGCGGCAGATTTCGTTGTTGACTCAGTATCCGGGCGTGTTGACTAAAAACAGCCAAGCTCTCGCTACTGCTTCATCGGAAAAGCGCATCGACGCAGGCCGCATCTGCTCTCAAGCGCGCGGCCGGACGCAGATATGCCGGGCCATCGGAACCGGCATTCTCATCCTTCGTGGGCAAAGACGTCATGGAGCGCTCCGGCGCAGCGCCAGAATCGCCGCTGCAAGACCGAGGGTGAGCGCCGCGAGTGCGACCAGAGTCGTCCACGATGTTTCCGACAGATTCATCGTGATGACCTTGTTGCAGAGAGCGATCAGCGCAGTCTGCACGACTATTGCGGTATCAACGTCGTGGGCGACAAGATAAAGCCGAAGGATTTTCAGCAGCTCGATGCCCACAAGCACCGCAACAAACAAACCGAGGATATCGAATAACTCCCTGGGCTCTGTTGCCAGGTCGCGCCCACCGATCAAGTCAACGATCAGCGACCAAGGCACGAGGAGCGTACCGAAGAAGATAGTGATCATCAGCATCACTATCAATATCAAAATTACGAGATACTCGAATCGATCTATGATCTTGTTCATTCGCTTAACCGCCCGCGACCATACTCGTAATTCCGCCAACCGCCGCTGCCCTGGGCGCACGATGGAGAGCCTGGGCTGTGAACGTCTGCAGGGTCACATCCTGGCGGGGGTCGTTCGACAATAACGAATATAGTACGTTCGACACGGTTGCGACGCCCCCGTTGCGGCAGCGATGGGGCGCAGGATACGGCGCCGCAGGACGGCAATGCGCAGGCTGACCGGTTTGCCGGGTTCCTCGCGTGGGGCTGTCGGCCGTGCCACGGTGCCGACTTCGTGGCAACTCTCCCTGCGCCCGCTCGCATCTGCTTCTTGCCTCTCCGCTTGCGACTGTTATCGCAAGAAGACCAGTCCTGCCGCGAAGACGACGTAGAACACCCAGAACCAGGAGAGTCGAAGCGCGCTGAGGCTCCTGCGCCGTAGAAGAACGAGAATCGCGGTAATGGAAATGAGTGTGATCGCGCCGGAGAGGATCAGCGGCGCATCGAAAATCCAGCGCGTGAAGAGAAGACCGAACGCACTCGGTACCGTCGCCTGGATCATCATAGCGCCGCTGATATTGGCCACCGCCAGGCGCTGCTTGCCCTGGCGCACCCAGATGATCGCGTTCATGGTCTCCGGAAGCTCGGTGGCGATCGGGCTCAGCAGCAGCGCCACGACGGTGGGCGAGAGGCCCGTCCAGGGACCGATCTTTCCAAGCTGCTCGACGAACAGATGGGAGGCCAGAAAGGTCGCAAGCAGGGCCAGCCCCGTCTGGAACAGCACCCATCCGAGGCCGGGATTGGCGTCCCTGCGACGAAAGGTCAGCGGCTCAAGATCGATATGCTCCGGCTCCTCCTCCTGCCGCACCTCCGTCCAGAAATAGAAGGCGTAAACGATGAGGAACGCGAAACCCAACAGGGGCTTGAATGCGAACGCAACCAGGCCGAGTGCAATCTTGACGATGAAGATGAGCAGAAACCAGGTCTGATCGCGGCTCAGGCGTTCGTGCGAGAAAGTGAGTGTCTTGGAGCCGTTGCGGCGGCTATTCGCCAGTACGGACAGGCCGACCACGGCGTAGGCCACCGTACTCAGAACCAGCGGCCCGCCAAGCGCGGCGCCGACGCCTATGTCTTTCGCTGCGTCATCGCGTCCGGTCACCACCGCGACGAGCGTCACCACGCTTTCCGGCAATGCCGTGCCAAAGGCGGCCAACACGGTGCCGACAGCGGTTTGACTGAGACTGAGCTTGCGTCCCAGCCATTCCACACCATTGACGAACAGCTCGCAGGCGACATAGATCAAGCCGGCCGAGACGATCAGCAACGCTATCGTCGCAAGACCCGAAGCAAGCATCGCAGGATTCCCCGGGGCCGGACGATGAGCCAACAGCACAGGCTCCTGCCCGGCCCGGGTCAGAACCTATGCCATTGGTCTCGCCACACCTTGCGGCTGGATGCGCCATGACCGACGGTCAAGTGTGTTGACGCATCCGCTCCCGGTCATCGAGAGCCGACTACTCCCCAAAGGTGGCCGCAGTGTATCAGCAAAGGCGCTCACGCGGTAACCGTGCCGGCGCCTGGACGCGTCGGCGAGACGAGGGCCTTCGAGGCAAAGCAAACGGCTGCGGCAGTAAACTCCGCCCCGATTCCGTTGAGATGCGGGCGCCGAGCGCCCGCACCTCAACGGCTCACTCCGTGTTACGGCGCGAACTTCGTCAACACCACACTCGCTATGTTGACCGGTATCGCTGCGCTGAAGCCCTGGGTCCCCGTCTCGATGAGCAGCTGATCGACGTTCAGCAGGAGCACGTCTCCTGCGAGCAGGGTTGTCCCGGCGCTGTCCACGATCGCCAGATGTGCCTGCGCATTTCCGAGCGGCTGCACGACATTCGGCGGCGTCAGCGTCCAGGTGCCGGAATCGTTGGTTATGGGGCCGCCGGAGGTGGATTCCACGATGGACGTGAACGTACCGTCCGTATTGAACGTCGGCTCGAAGGTTATATTGTCAACGGTGGTAATCCACGGGCCGTGGAGCGTCGCCAGGATCTCCGGCACATTCGTTCCGGCGATGGACGATGCGCCGGTGATGCCGGCCAGCGTCGCTTGCGGGATGCTCCACAGGCGGCCGGTACCCGCCGAGGCAGCATTGCTCGTGTCGTCGCCGATCCAGAGATTTCCGGTGCTGTCCAACGTCAGCAGGTTCGATTTCGCCGGCACGAAACTGAACGATGTCGGCGGCGCACCTGCAACCGGAGCGCCACCCTGCGAAACGAAAGCGAATGTCGCGCCGGACTCCGAATATCGCCACACCTGATTGCTCACTGCGAAGTAGACGTTGTCCAAACCATCCGAGACCACGCCCACGTGAGGCAGTCCGTTGAAACCATCCGCGATGGGAACGGCGTTGCAGCCGCCCGTGCAAGCGGTGCTGGTAGCGTTGCGGATCACGGAGAAGGCGTCTGCCGAACCGATGTAAAGGTTTCTTCCGAGAAAGCTAAGCGAGCGTCCCGGGTGTCCGCTCGGCGTCGACCCCACACTCTGAACGACCTGAATGGTGCCCACGCCGGGGTTCAAGATCCGCTTGACGTTGCCGCTCTTGAGAAAGGCGACATAGAGGTCCCCATCCGGCCCAATGGCGGCGGCGGTGGGTTGGTCACCATCGAGCCCCGCAGTGGTCGCGATGTAGGAACCCGGTCCCACCGGTGTACCCGTTGCCGGATCGACTGGCAGACGCAGCACTCCGCGGTCAACGGAAGGAGTCACCGTCGTGTCCACGACGCCCTGTGTGACATAGAGATGACCGTTGCCGTCATAAGCGACCTCTCCGCACGTGGCCGGGGTCGTGGTCGGCGAGATGGGAAGCCTTACGTTTCCGGTCGTGCCGATAGCAAGCACCGGATCGGCAACGCCGGGCGTCACGACGACTGCCGGCGCATAACCTTCGCGCGCGTCGCAAGTCCATAGCTGTGTGCCGATTCCCTGCCCGCCCGCCGGTGCGCTCGGCAGTGTCTGACCCGTGCTGGGCGCCGGCTGCAGGGCGGCTGCGCTGCGGAGTTCTGCCGCGACTCCGGCTCCAACGGCGATCTGAGAGACTGTCGCGGCCAACATGAGGAACGGCGCGACGACATGTCGCGCGCGGTGAGCTGAAGACATGGAATCCTCCCGTGATTGACAAGCAACGAGTTGGTTCCGATTGGTGCGTTGCAGGTTCAATCGAATTGCACGTCGCCGTTTCCGTGAGCAATCCGTTGGGTCGCACGGCACCGCGCTGGACCATGTCCAAATCAGGTTTCTGAAAACGTGACAGCCCGTCGTCAAATGGTGCTATCGATGACGAGGAAGATGGCGGCGGCAGTTGCGGGGACCGGCCGCGGCGATAGCTTCGTCGACGCCACCCGGCCCAAAAAAAGAACTGCCGGAGCGACGTCGGGTCAGCCGAGAGAGGCTACGCTCCAAAGACGGTGCGAAGAATGTCAGAGACCTATGCCGCGGTCGACGGGACGACCCGCCGCGTCATGGCCGACCTGTTCGCACGATATTCGCGGCCCCAGGAGCCCTTCCGTGGGCGCCCGCGGGAACGCTTGCTCTAGGTCCTCGGTGTGCGGAATTGCGGCTCAGGACCGATCATCCGGCCGCTTTTCTGGTCCCTCGCTTTGAACCCGTAACTGCGCCTCGGCCGACGAAAACGCAGTCCGAAGGCCGCGTTCCCGCGCCGCGCGGTCTCGCGGGTATCTTCGGGCTTGCGCGCGTATACTCGGGATCGAAGGAATCCGGGCGCTCGAGCCGAACCACTCACATCGCTACCGGGCCGCGGACGACACGCTGCCCTTCGCAAGGCAGGAATGGCACCTTCGCTGGTGCTGCATCTTCTCAACCGCAGCGGGCAGATTCGCGACCAGCGTCGTTGTTTGCGCCTGTGGGGACAAACCAAGTGATACTCACAGTCTGGGGATACCTGTTTCTTTCCCTCTCCGCACTTGCCATTTGTCTTTTCTGCTGGCTGAGCTATTCGTGCGTCACCGGCGCCGCCCACCGCAGGAAGCTCTCGGGCCATGAGCTGCCGCGCCGCGCTGGCGACATGAGGGATGCGATCAACCCTCCTGGCAGGGGCTGAGCCCTACGCCACCCCTCCCCCGAGGACTGACGGCGGCGCCGGCAGATCAGGCGCGGTCGACTACTTCTTCCTTGAGCTTGCAGCTCTTGCAGAAATAGGTCTGCACCGTGCGGCCGGCCTTGTCCTGGCGCGTATTCGTAATCTTCCAGCCGAGCTCATGACACCTCGGGCAACGCTCGCCTTCGGGGTTCGAGACCAACTGTAGTTGCGCCTTGAGTGCACTGTGCTCGGTCGCAAAGGCCTCGGCTTTGAGTTGTAGTTCGGCCAACTGCAGCAGCAGATCGTCGGCCATCCCCTTGATCTGCGTATCTCGCAGTTTCTCGCTGTGCGTTCGCAGGCGGGTCGCGAGCACAATCATCTGAGCGATCGCCTGGTTCAACTCGCTCATGAGGGTTCAAGTATAAGGCAGTTCCTCCTTGGTCCGAAAGGACACCTCGCGGGCGCCACTGCTTATCGCATTGGCTCGTAACTCGCCGCGAAAACGTCAGCCTTGCACGGATACACCTCGCCTTTTACGCCGCGAATGATCCAGTCCGTGAGATCGGCGCGCAGCGCACCTCCCGGTGTCGGAATAAGCATGTGAGGCGCACCACGATGTTCGACGGTTCGGTCGCCATCAGGCGCGACATCTTCGTAGAACCACCGTGGGTCGATCCAGGGCGGGAGCTCTTCGCGCCGTCCGGCCGGCATGAACTGCCATGCCTCTATGACGACCTGCTTTTTGCGCCAGCGGCTCATTGCAGCTCCGAAGAGAACCGCGAGCTTACTCCGCCGCCGATAGGGCCGCGATTGGCCGCCCGCGGGTGACCGCCGCGAGCGCCCGTGACGCGCCCGTAGCCGGCTTTCACTCGCATTCGGCGCAGTAAAATATCAATAAATTCAATGCTGCTCAAAACCCAACTCAGGCCCCCGCCACCATTTCACGCTCTTCGGGTGGCGCCCCGCTGCCGGTATTGCACGATTCCCTGGCGGCCGGCGGTCAGCCAGGCATCTGCGCCGCGAGGTACTCGTCCTGGATTGTCAGGGTTGGCCAGTCGACGCAAGGCAGGTTTTCGCCGCCGACATTTCGTCCCGCGTCGGGTCTTTGATCGGGCCGCGCATCGCGGGCGCGACCCGCAACACGGCGAAATGCCTTGCAGTCCGGGGTTCCACATCGGCAGCAGGAGCGGCACTGCAGATCACAAGTGTTAGAATTGTCGCGGCGCAGGGGAGTGCTCCCGGTCTTCGTGCTTCTACGCCAGTCCCGATTCAATTGTCATCCATTGTTACCCCTATCGCGCTTGATGGCCTGCATTGCAGCGAGGCTCGCGCACCGATCAGCAATCGCCCGCCCTCGAGCTGACGCATGACATTTGCGCAGCGGGGATCGGGGTTGCTATTGCGCCTGTTCGGCTGGCGCCGCGTGTTCGTGCCTCCGCCGGTTCCCAAAGGGATCGTCGTTGTGTATCCGCACACTTCGAACTGGGACTTCATCATCGGAATACTCTATAAGATCGCCACCGGCTTTCAGGTGCGCTGGGTGGGCAAGGACACGCTGTTTCGCTGGCCGGTGCGCCGGCTGTTGCTGCGTTTAGGGGGCATCCCGGTCAATCGACGCGATCCCTCTGGATTCGTCGACACATTGCTTGCGGAATTTGCCAGGGCGGAATCGCTGTGGCTGGGCATGGCTCCCGAGGGTACCCGCGCCCATACGGATCACTGGAAATCCGGCTTCTACCGGATCGCACTTGCCGGCGGCCTGTGTGTCGGCCTGGGCTACATCGACTACGCGACCAGGACCGTAGGCCTCGAGACGTACGTGAACCTTACGGGAGACCCGACGCAGGACTTGGCGCGTATTCGCGCCTTCTACGCCGGAAAGCGCGGACGCCTGCCGGAGAACGAAGGGGACATTCGATTGCACCACTAACCGTCCGTACCGACGACGAGAGCTGCGTCGGCGGCCCTCCGAGACAGCAGTCACACCGAGCGCGTAGCATGCCCCCCGCCGCCGTTGCCCCTTCGACTTTGCCGGAACACGCAGCACCGCTGACCCTGAGAGCCAGGTGCTGCTGCGCCGTCCTGGCATTTCTGTTTGCCGCGGCAGCTTCCGCGGCCGACGAGCACGCGGCATCACCCACCCTGCGGCAGCTTGAATCCGCCTACGCGGATCTCAACGACGCGGCCGGCGCCGTAGGGCTCATCGACTCCGATCCGGCCCGCTACGCTGCGGCGGGTTACCGCGCAAAGAGCCGCGCACGCTGGGTGCAGCTCTACCAGAGCCGGCGCCGACAACTGCTGAGCGGCCTGAAGGAGTTGCAGACGTCGGGTTTGGCCGCGTCCGACCGACGCGCGGTCGTGGTCATGCGGGATGCAGTGCGGGAATCCGCGCCGACACCGGAATCGCTCGCTCCGGTCGGCCGCTGCGCCGATGTACAGCGCCGCGATCTGCCGCTGCGCGCAGAGCAGCAGGCCCTGTATGCCTGTTTTGCGGAGCTCGGCAACCACCTGTCGTTCGAGAGCTCCACTCTCACCCGCGTGGACGCGCTGGGTCTGCTGGCCACGCTCCCGGAACCGGAGCGACGCAAGGCATTGTTCGTGGCGTTCGAGCCGCTGTGGCACGCCCTGAACGGCAACGACGACCCTGACAGCCCGTACCGGCGCATGATCAGACAGGCGGCGACACAGGCTCACGGTAAGCCCTCTGCCCTCGAGCTCGCAGCCCGCTCCATCGGTGCCGCACCCGGGGAACTGCAACGCTGGCTCGAACGGATTCTCGACACGTGGAGACAGGTGAGCGGCGACTCGGCGATCGAGCCCTGGGACTACCGCTTTCTGGCAGAGACCCCCGTGCGCCCCTTGAGTGAGCTCATTCCCGTCGACGGCATGCAGCAGCTGAACCAGCGCTACTACCTCGACCTGGGACTGGATCTGGCACGCAGGGGTGTGATCTACGACCTGGAGCCGCGCGCGGGCAAGGCGCCGCTTGCCTACACAGATTTCGTCGTGCGCGGTCGACGACGTGCAGGCCTCTGGCAACCGACGATCGTGCGCGTCTCCGCCAACTACACTCATGGAAGCCTGAGCGCTCTCAACGAGCTGGTGCACGAGAACGGGCACGCGGCCCACATGCTCGCGCTGCGCACCCGCCCGGCGTTCATGGATCTCGGCGACCCTGTTTTCTACGAGGCCTTCGCGGACGTCCCTTCATGGAGCGTCTACGAGCCCGCCTGGCAGCACAGGTACCTCGGCCGCAGCGCGAGCGAGCGCGACTCCCTGCGCGCGCTGTATGCGGGCGTGATGCTCGACGTCGCCTGGGCACTCTTTGATATTCGCATGCTGCGCAACCCTGACACCGACCCCAATCAGCTCTGGACCGACATCACGCAGCAGTACCTGCACATCAGCCCGCACCCCGAGTTCTCCTGGTGGGCCGTGCGCGTTCAACTGGTGGATGTGCCGGGCTACATGGTGAACTACGGCCTGGGGTGCGTCATCACCGCGGACCTCCGGCGACGGATCGCGCAGGAGCTCGGACCCTTCGAGACCGGCGAGCCGCGTTGGTTTACCTGGCTCGGCCAGCACCTCCTGGCCTCCGGCGAGGAGCATTCCACGGCGCAGCTGCTGCGCGAGTTTCTCGGCCGTCCCGTATCGCCCGACGCACTCCTCGGTCAGCTGCGCAGGCTCACGGCCGCAACTGCATATTGAGGTTGAGCGCTGCTCCGCCAGCGCATCACCGCCGTGATCACGCACGCCCTGCCTCGACGCCGCGCGCCAGCGCGCACAGCGCTTCGTCGTGCCGAGCGCGGCCGATAAGCTGCAGCCCGGCGGGCAAATCCTGCACCGTGACGGGCAGCGTGATGGCCGGATGCCCGGAGAGATTGAACGGCCGCACGCACCAGCTCGAGTGGAGCGCGGCGCGCGCATCCCCGGCCGCCGCGAGCGTCAGCGGCAGGTCCGGCAGGGTCGGTAAGGCGAGCGCGTCGAGGTCCGTGAGAGCCGCGTCGATCTCGGCGCGAAACGCCGTGCGCACCCTCTCCGCCGCCGCCAGCTCGGCGCCGGAGATGGCGCGTGCGGCAGTCAGCCGCGTGCGCACGTCCGCTCCCAGCCGCTCGCATGCGGCGAGGTGGCCGAACGCGGCCCAGGTCTCGGCGCCGATGATCGTGAGCGCCGCCGAGAACGCCGCGGCAAACGTCGGCAGTGCGACGGGCCGGAGCTCGGCGCCGGCGCGCTCGAGTGCCGCGCGCGCCGCCGCGGCCACCTCCGGGTTTGCCTCCACCTGAACCCAGCCGACCGCGGGGTGCGACGGCGCGGCCTGCGGACGGAAGGTCGCATCGATTATGGCCATGGCGCGCTCGATCATCGACACCCCGCGCGCGCAAGGGCCGACGCAGTCGAGCGTCGAGCGCTCGGGATGCACTCCCTTACGGCTCACTCTGCCGTAGGAAGGCTTCAGGCCGGCCACGCCGCAACACGCGGCCGGCAGGCGGATCGAGCCGCCGGTGTCGTTGCCGAGCGCAAAGTCCGCAAGTCCCGCCGCCACCGCCACGGCCGAGCCGCTCGAGGATCCACCCGGCACGCGCCCGGGAGCTCTCGGGTTCAGCGGGGTGCCGGCCCAGCGGTTGATGCCGGTGAGACCGTAGGCGAGCTCGTGCATGTTGGTCTTGCCGACGATCCGGCAGCCGGCATCGAGCAGCGACTGCACGACCGCGGCATGCTGCGCCGCCGGCGGCACATCCGCGAGACAGGCGCTCGCCATCCGGGTCTGGAAGCCCGCGATGTCGATCGAGTCTTTGACGCCGACGCGCAGACCGTCGCCGCCCAGTGCCATCCGCTCGAGGAAGACAGCGTTCTCCTGCATCGACGCAATCATGCCCATTTGCCGGCCGGGACGCATGCCCTCTCGGCTAGACTTACGCTCCGACTCCGGCGGAGGGCTTGCCGTTGAAAGCATCGATCTTCGGGCTGCCGCGCGTTTGCCGCGGCGCGTCTTGTCTGGTCTTGTTGCTGTCGGCGACCGGGGGAGGCGCGCCCGGCATGGTCCCGGCGGCGGCCGCGGCGGCGCAAGACCCTCCCGTGGCGCTCGTGACCGGCGCGAACCGCGGCATAGGGCTCGCTCTGTCGACGGTGCTGGCCGAGAAGGGCTGGCGCGTCATCGCCACCTGTCGCGACCCTGAGCACGCGCAGGAGCTCAGGGCGCTGTCCACGAAGCATCCGGCCGTTGCGCTCGAGCGGCTGGATGTCACCGACAATGCGGCGCTCGACGCCCTCGCCGCGCGCTATCGCTCTCAGCCCATCGACGTCCTGATCAACAACGCCGGAATCCTCGGCAACCCGGACGCGCAGCAGCTCGGCAACTTCGACCAGAAGACCTTCGACGACGTGATGCGCGTCAACGCCTACGCACCGCTGCGCGTGGCGCAGGCATTTCTCGACAGCGTCGCCGCCAGCCGGCAGAAGAAGATCGTCACCCTCACGAGCCGGGCCGGCTCGCTGTCTCTCGCCGGCGAGTCGCATGACAACTACTTCTATCGAATGAGCAAGAGCGCCTCCAACATGAGCATGCTGCTGCTGCAGAACGAGGTGCGCTCACGAGGCGTCCTCGTGGCTCTCGTCTCGCCTGGACCCGTGGACACCGGGATGAACCGTGAATGGCGCCACGGCGCGCCGCCGCCGGCTTCACTGCTGTCGCCGCTGCAGAGCGCCACCGCGCTCGTGAGCGTGATCGGGCAACTGACGCCGGAACGCGCCGCCCACGCCCTCAACTATGACGGACAGGAGATGCCGTGGTAGGAGCCGCGGCGCTCTGTCGGTCTGCCTCGAACGGCCTGCCGAGCAGCTTGGTGAGCGCATACACGGCTTCGAGCGCCGGCACGGGGGTTTCCGTCATGCGCGCCAGCTCGAGGACCGACCCGAGCAGGGCGTCGGTCTCCATCACGCGGCCCGCCTCGAGGTCCTGGAGCATCGAGGTCTTGTGCTTGCCCACCCGCTCCGCCCCTGCGATGCGCCGCTCGATCGGCACACGGAAAGTGATGCCGAGCTTGTGGGCCACCGCCTGTGCCTCCGCCATCATCGTCGCCGCCAGGTTGCGCGTAGCCGGGAACTGGCAGATCTCGACGAGCGTCGCGCGCGTCAGAGCGCTGATCGGATTGAAGGTGAGATTGCCCCAGAGCTTGAGCCAGATCTCCGCGCGGATGTTGTCGAGCACCGGCGCCTGGAATCCGGCGCGGATGAAGCACGCGGACACCGCCTGCACCCGGGAGCTCGCCGAGCCGTCGAGCTCGCCCACCGGGAAGCGGTCGCCCTCGATGTGGCGGACGACCCCGGGCGCCGCCAGCACGGAGGCGGGATAGACCACGCAGCCGATGACCCGCGACGGCGGAATCCGCAGCAGGTTGACGCCGGCGGGATCGACCGCAGCGACGCAACGCCCCTCGAGCGGACCGCCGTGCTTGTGGAAGTACCAGTATGGAATCCCGTTCTGCATCGTGACGACGCACGTCTCGGGACCGAAGAGCTTCGGCACCTCGTCGGCCACCGTCTCCAGCTGATGGGCCTTGACGGCGAGAATGACCAGGTCCTGGGGTCCCGGAGCGGAGTAGTCCGCGGTCGCCTGTACGTCGGGCGCCGCGAGCTCGGCGCCGTCGCCGAGCACGAGCTTGACGCCGCGGTTGCGGATGGCATCGAGATTCGCCCCGCGGGCGAGAAATGTGACGCGCTCGCCGGCGAGCGACAGTCTGACACCGACGTAGCCGCCGACCGCTCCGGCTCCCACGATTGCGATCTTCATTGCGCCCTCAGGTGACGAGATTCTGCGGCTGCCCTCTGACGCAGGCTTCGATGTTGTCGATCAGCTGATCCGCGAGAAACTGCATCGCACCGTCGCTGGCCCAGGCGACGTGCGGCGTGAGGATGAAGTTCGGCAGCCGCAGCTCGAGCAGCGGGTTGCCCTCCTTGGGGGGCTCCCTGGTGAGCACGTCGAATCCCGCACCGGCGATCAGGCCCTCCCTGAGGGCCTGTACCAGCGCCTGCTCGTCCACCAGCCCGCCGCGGGCCGTGTTGATCAGAATGGCCGTGCGCTTCATCCTGCGCAGCTGCTCGATGCCGATCATGTTGCGCGTCTCAGCGGTGAGCGGCACGTGCAGCGAGATCACATCGCTCCGGGCCAGTACCTCATCGAACGGCGTGAATACGACGCCGCTGGCTTTCGGCGGAGCGTGATCGGCGAACAGCACCTGCATGCCGAAGCCGCGCGCGATGCTGGCGGTTCCCTGGCCCAGCACGCCCTCGCCGACGATGCCGATGGTGGCGCCGTACAGGTCGCGGATCGGATGATCGAAGAAACAGAACTGATCGACCTGCTGCCACCTGCCCTGCTCGACGTCGCGCCGGTAGGCGAGCAGATTGCGCCGCAGCGCCGTGATCAGCGCGAAGGTGTGCTCCGGCACCGTATGCACCGCGTAGTTGCGGATGTTGGCGACCGCAATGCCGTGCGCCTTGCAATAGTCGACGTCGATGACGTCGTAGCCGGTGGCGGCGACCGCGATCATCTTGAGCTTCGGCAGCTGCCGCAGGGTCGCCGCGCGCAGCGGCACCTTGTTGGTGATCGCTATCGTCGCGTCCCGCAGCCGCTCCGCGAGCGCGCTCACGGCGGTCGTCGGGTACTCCTGCCAGGTGTGCTCGAACGCCGGGCGGCGCACCGCGGCGTTGAGCGTCGCGCGGTCGAGAAAGACGACGTGCTCGGCCATCCGTCAGCCCTGAATCGACCCGGTCGAGTGGGATTCGTAGAACTGCTCTTCCCGGCTCACCTTCTTTCTCGGAGCCGGGTCGTGCGAGCGCCAGTAATTGGAGGCGGCCGCGACTCCGCTCCCGGGGGCGACCTCGATGCCGACATCGAGCATGGCCATCTCGGCGCCCGCGATCGCTCCCATCAGCATCAGCTCGTTGAGATCTCCGAGGTGCCCGATGCGAAACACCTTGCCGGCCACCTTGGCGAGCCCCGCCCCCAGGGCGAGGTTGTAGCGGCGGAAGGCCACATCGATGATGTGCGCCCCGTTGATGCCCTCGGGCACGACCACGGCGCTCACGGTGTCGGAGTACCACTTCGGCTCGCGGGCACAGAGCCCGAGGCGCCAGCCGCGCGTCACGGCCGCCCGTACCCCCTCCGCCAGGTAGTGATGGCGGAAGAAGATCTCCTCGAGACCCTCCTCGAAGATGATGTTGAGCGACTCGCGCAGCCCGTAGAGCATCGGCAGCGCCGGGGTGTAAGGGAAATAGCCGCTGGCATTGGCCTTGATCATGTCGTTGAGGTCGAAGTAGCAGCGCCGCGAGCCGGCGCCCGGGATCGCGGCCAGGGCCTTCTTGCTCACCGCCAGGAGCCCCAGGCCCGCGGGCAGCATCAGCCCCTTCTGCGAGCCGCTGACGGCGAGATCGACGCGCCACTCGTCCATGCGGAAGTCGATGCTGGCGAGCGAGCTGACGGCGTCCACGTACAGCAGCGCCGGGTGTCCCGCGGCATCGAGCGCGCGGCGCACCCCGCCGATGTCGCTGGTGACTCCGGTCGCCGTCTCGTTGTGGCAGGCCAGCACGCCCTTGATCTCGTGCCGCTTGTCCGCGCGCAGGATCTCCTCGTAGCGCTCGAGGGGCACGCCCTCGCCCCATTCGACGTCGAGCACCTGGACCTCGTAGCCGAGCCGCTGCGCCATGTCGATCCACAGATGGCTGAACTGTCCGAAGCGCGCAGCCAGGATCCGGTCGCCCGGCGAGAGCGTGTTGGTGAGCGCCGCTTCCCAGGCTCCGGTGCCCGAGGAGGGAAAGACGAACACCTGCCCGGTGCTGGTCTTGAACACGCTCTTCAGGTCGTGCAGGACGCCCGTCGAGAGATCGGGAAACTTCGAGGAGCGGTGGTCCTCCATCGCCACCACCATGGCGCGCTGCACGCGGTCGGGAACATTCGTGGGTCCCGGAACGAACAGGAAATTCCGACCTGGTACGCGGCCTGGCATCGCACTCTCCTCGCACCGGACACCCGGTGCGCGCCCAGTCTAGGCCCCGGAGGCCGTGTTGCGGCAGCACCCGGCGTGGCACCCGGGTGCTGACAGCCCGTGGCTGGGGCGCGCCGCTGCAATCGCGCTGCGGAGCCCGATGAATGACGAGGCGAGATTGGCAGCCACAACATCGTCGTAACCCACTGATTCATAGGGACACAGCCGCGTGCGGACCAGCCGCGGCCGGACTTCGGCGGAGGAGCGATCGCCACGAGCGGCGCCCGGATCGATAAGGCATAGGCGCGCGCTGCCATTAGATAGTCGTATGCAGACGAGCTCCTGTTACCGCGCCCCGCCGGCGATTTGCAACGGGAGCCGCATCACCGGTAGCGTGACCCGACCAGCAGCTGACACGAGACTCCCCATGCGCGTCGCCATCATCGGACAACAGGCTTTCGGCAAGAGCGTGCTCGAGGCGTTGCTCGCCAGGGGCACGGCAGTCGCCGGGGTGTTCTGCGCCCCGGAGAAGCCGGGCGCCAAGGCCGACCCGCTGCGCGCTACCGCGGAGGAGCGCGGCATTCAGGTCTTTCAGCTGCCCTCGCTGAAAGACGAGCAGGCCGTGCGGATTCTCGCGGAGCTCGAGGTCGATCTCGGCGTGATGGCCTTCGTGGTGCAGCATGCGCCACAGGCCTTCGTCAGCATCCCGAAGCACGGGACGATCCAGTATCACCCGTCACTCCTGCCGCGCTATCGCGGACCGAGCTCGATCAACTGGCCGATCATCAAGGGTGATACCCAGACCGGGCTGACGATCTTCCGTCCCACGGACGGGCTCGACGAGGGACCGGTAATCCTGCAGAAGAGCGTGCCGATCGGTCCGGACGACACCCTCGGCACCGTGTACTTCGATCGGCTCTTTCCCCTCGGCGTCGAGGCGCTGGTCGAGGCGGCGGATCTCGTCGTCGCCGGGCGGCACCAGGAGACTGTGCAGCGCGAGGAGCTCGCCACCTACGAGGGCTGGTGCCGCGACCCGGAATCGCGCATCAACTGGCAGGCCCATGTCGATCAGATCTACGACCTGATTCGCGGCTGCAACCCGTCCCCGGGCGCCTGGACGACGGTCCAGGGCCGCAAGCTCCGCATCTACGACGTGGTTCGCCATCGAACCCGGACCTTCCGCGCGGTCGCGGGCAAAGCGGGAGTGGTTTGCGCCGTCGGCGCCGAGAGCCTCGAGGTTGCAGCGCAGGGAGGACGGCTGGAGCTGCGCACGGTGCGGCTCGAGGCGGGCGCGAAGGTCGCCGCCGGCACGCTCGCCGCAGAGCTGCGGCTCGCCGTCGGAGCGCCGCTCGAGTCCTGAAGCGGCGCGCGTGAGGTCCGCGAGTCACTCTCTCGGTGCGCACGAGCTCGCCCGGCGCGCGCTGTTCGCATTCATCGTGACCTTCATCGCCGCTCGCATCACGGTGTTCCTCATCATGGCGCGGCGCATCCCCAACCTCTATTTCTTTCTCAGCGACACGCACGTTCATCATCTCAACTACGGCATCTTCCTGCTCGCGGCCGTCGGCGCTTACACGCTGCTGGCGACTCCGGGCGCGCCGGCGGCACGCCGTGCCGCCTTCGTCTACGGGATCGCCATGGCGCTGACCTTCGATGAGTTCGGCATGTGGCTGCATCTCGGCGGCAGCTACTGGCAACGCGCCAGCCTCGATGCGACGGTGGTCGTCGCCGCGGCGCTCGCCTTCCTCGCCTACGCGCGCTCGATCGAGAAGTTCGAGGCGCGCCACAAGAGGGCGTTCATCGCGCTCGGAGTCGCGCTGCTGGCGTTCGGCGCGGTCCTCTACTACGCGTCCGTCTATATCGGCCACGTGGCGGGCCCGCACCTGCGCGAGCTCGAGCTCGCTTCATCGCCCTGACCCCCAGGGCTGACCGGCGCAACCGGCCCGGTCAGCGATAGAAGACATGGTTGCCGATCGTGGCGACAGCGTGCCGGCTGCGCGCCCAATCCGGCCGCACGCTGGTCGCGTGGTAGTAGAGGGCTTCGGGCACGAGCGGCGGTGAGAGATCCTCGTAGGCCGCGTTCGCGACCGCCATCGCCTGCTTCCATGCCGGCCCATCCTGCGGCGTCAGCGCGCCGAGCTCGGTCCAGGAGAAGTCGGCGACATGCCGCCGGCGCACCGGATCCCAGCGCCTCTCGTGCACCACTGCACAGATCGTGCGCGGAAAGTTGCGCGCGTGTGTCCGGTTCAGGGTGACCTCCGCCACGGCGTATTGCCCTGCCAGCGGCTCACCGCGCGCCTCGAAATAGACGTTCTCCGCCAGGCATTGCAGATCATCGACACGCTGCCGCGCGCGCACCTCGTCGCGCTGCACCGCCTCGATCCGCACCGGCTCGATGCTGGTGCCGTCCCGGTAGGCGAGATAAATGACGCCCGCAACCGCGACGATCACCGCCGCGAGCAGCATCACGAAGCCGAGATGCTCGCGCGCACCGAAGCGCCACGAGTCGGCGAGACGGCGCCGCCACATGTGAGGCCAGAAACGTGCTTCGTAGCGTAAGGACGTGAGCATGGGGTTTCGTCCGGCATCCCTGGACGCGAAGCTTGAGCCGCGAACGTGCGCGCGGCCGCGATGCTTCGAGGGTGCACGCGGCCCATCGCCCAGTCAAACCCCTGCATTATGTTGCCCCGCGATTTTCGCCAGCCACGGCCGACGTGTTTCATAACTTGTGATCCGCTCCACAAAGCCCGCCGGTGACATAAAGTTCGCGTTGACACCGACTGCCCGCGCGCTCACCCTGACCGCACATCTGTAAGGGCACACCTTTCGAAAGAAAGGGTCGCAAAGCCACCGGTCTAAGGGATTTCCCATGACAGCGGGGTTGCCAGCATGGAACGCGACACGGCGGAGCCCGGGTCGCGGCCCCTCCTCCGGACCGGAATTTTCCGGGACGGCCCCCGCCGGCGCGCACTCGGCGATCTCCCGCCCTCATTCGCCGCCGCGCAGCAGCGCTGCGTAATCGATTCACCTGAGTCCTGTCGGTCAGCCGACAAGCGAGCACGCCCATGACCCTGTCGAACCTGCTGACGATCACTCCGTGGCCGATGCTGTCGGCCGCAATACTGCTGCTGCTGCTGATCGCGGCCCTGTACTTCGCCCGGGGCACGGCTCATCAGCTGCTGCTGGCGGCAGCCGGCGCGCTCTCGCGGGGACTGCGGGTCGCTTCGCACTCGGTCATCCGCGGACAGGAGCGCCTCGCGGCGCGCAACCGCGAGGTGTTGCTCGCGGCGGGCCGCGAAGCCAAGGAGCGCATCGTCGAGCGCGAGTTCACGCGCGTCGCCGACACGGTGAGGAAGGACCTCGCCGGCTATCCCGACATGCATCGGCGGCTGAGCGAGGCGATTCAGCGCATCGAGGAGGACCAGGAGGAGGCCGCGGAAGTGCCGCCCGAGGCGCCCGGCTGGGCGCAGGCGGTCAAGGTCGTCGCCAACCTCGATGCGCGCAACGCCGGCGCGGAGATCCTCGCCGACATTCACAAGTCCATGGTCAAGGCCCACGCGGAGGCGATGGACGACTATCGCAAGGCGAGCGCGGAGCGCCATTCGCTGCTGCGCCGCATGATGCCCGACTGGCGTCTGATCCGCGAGACGCTCGGGCACGTGAACAAGAGCGTCGAGAGCGTCATCAGCCGCTCGCAGACGATCGACCGCCACATGGAGGAGTATGAAGCGATCGTACGCGGCGAGGACCGCGCCCTGTCGGTGCTCTCGTCCTCGTCGATCGTGTACTTCTTCATCTCGGCGCTGGTGCTGGCGGTGGCGACCGCGGGCACGGCGGTCAACTTCACGCTGATCGCGCGCCCCATGGCCGAGATGGTCGGCGGCACCAACTTCATCGGCGCCTATCGCACCGCCGACATCGCCGCCCTCGTGGTCATCATGGTGGAGATCTCGATGGGGCTCTTCCTCATGGAGTCGCTGCGCATCACGCGGCTGTTCCCGGTGATCGGTGCGCTGTCGGACAAGATGCGCGTGCGCATGGTCATCATCACGTTCCTCATCCTGCTGCTCATGGCGAGCATCGAGGCCGGGCTCGCCTACATGCGCGAGGTGCTGCTGCTCGATGAGATGGCCACCAACGCGCTGCTGCGCGGCGAAACCTCCGTCTCGATGGTGAACACGCACCTGTGGATCACCACCGCCGCTCAGATGGGCATGGGATTCGTGCTGCCCTTCGCGCTGGTGTTCGTGGCGATCCCGCTCGAGACCTTCGTGCACTCGCTGCGCACCATGGTGGGACTCATCGGCAGCGGCGCGCTGCGGGCGCTGGCCCTGATCCTGCGCTTGCTCGGCAACGGCGCCCGCCACCTCGGCACACTCGCCTGCCGGGTCTACGACCTGCCGCTGTTCGTGCCGCTGTGGATCGAGACCCGCATGGCCGGGAACGGCAACGGTCGCGCGACGGCGAGCGCGGCGGCGGCCGCGAAGCCCGAGGCGTGGAAGGAGGCACAGTCATGAAGCGTCTGCCGCTCCTGCTCGCCGGCACCCTCGCGCTCGCGAGCTGCGCACCGCCTGCGGCGCGCAACACCGGCGTCTATCTGCTCGTCGATACCTCCGGTTCCTACAACCGGCAGACGACCAAGGCGGAGCAGATCGCGCTCTATGCGCTCACGCGCCTGCAGTCCGCGGACTCGATCGCGGTGGCCCGCATCGACACCGGCAGCTTCACCGAGAAGGACATCATCGCCAAGGCGACCTTCGACGATCGCCCGAGCACGGCCAACGCGCAGAAGCGCGCGTTCGCGAGCCGCGTCGAGAAGTTCATCGATCAGTCGCCGCCCGCCCCTTACACGGATATCACCGGCGGGCTGCTGCAGGCGATCGAGTTCCTGAACGAGAAGCACCCGGCGCACAAGGAGATCCTCATCCTCTCGGATATGAAGGAAGAGCTCGCCAAGGGCTACGTGCGCGACATCCCGCTCGACTTCAAGGGCTTCGATGTCGTCGCGCTCAACGTGACCAAGCTGCGCAGCGACAACTTCGATCCGCGCCTCTATCTCAGCCGCCTCGACCAGTGGCGCGCGCGCGTCGAGAAGGGCGGCGGCCACTGGCGGGTCATCAACGACCTCGATCACCTGGACGGGCTCCTCTGAAGGAACCGCCCGCGCAAGAGCGGGCGGGCCCTTCCTCCGAGCCCGCCGGGTGAAGGGAAGCGCAATCCACGCCGCAGTTGCGTAAGGCACCTGACGGACGTACGTTCCGCGGTATGGTCAGGCCTTCGGCTAACCGCTGGAACGCCGTCTCGATCATTTGCACGAGCGCGAGCTGTGCGGCAGCCCGGGCCCTGAAGGGGCGGCGCTTCCTGGGCGCCGACGCGCCGCGGCTTCCCCTCGGGGACTGCACTTCGCCCGGAAAGTGCCCGTGCGTGTACCGCAAGCACCCTGACCGGCGTACCGGGCCGCGCCGCGAGTCAGAGACGACGGGCATGAGGAGCGCGAGCCCGGCGACGCCCGACCGGCGCGCCAGCCGCGGCCGCCGCAGCACGGATCAGTGAATCGAAGGAGAAGCCGCTCAGGGCCTGCTGCGAACCGGCTCCGCGGCACGCACGCACGCGGGTCCGTCGCAGGTCACGCTCAGCTTGAGTGCGCTCGGCCGGTCCGGCCGCCGCCGCACCAGGGTCGCCTCGAGCTCCGTGCCGTACCAGGGCACGGAAGCCACCCAGCCGACGATGTGGCCGCAGGTCAGGTAGATCACGCGGCCGCTGCGGAAATCCACTTCCTCGTCGTCGCGCTCGTCCTGCGAGGGATCGTAGCGGCGGATGTTCCAGTCGCACAGGCTCAGCATGTAGCCGACGGTGTGCAGGCCCTGGTTCGCATAGGCATCCGCGGGGGAGAAGAAGTCCGCGAACGGCTCGTTGTGAATCGAGCAGATGTGGGTGTGGAAGTCGGCGACGACGTCCGCACCGTAGAACTCTCCGAGGTCGACGCCGAAGGGCTTCTTCGAGCTGAAGAGCGCGGAGGCCTCGAAGCCCTCCCGCACCCGGCGCACGACGCCGCCGCACTCGTAGCGCGGATCGCAGACGGCCGCGGCGTGCTTCAGCGCATCGATCGCCGCTTCGTCCATGGTCGCAAATACCGCCAGCGCCAACAGGTTCATTTACTGAGCCGCTCCATGCGCCCGTACGATCAGTGGACCTGCGCCCGCCGCTTTTGTGCCCTGCCGGGCGCCCGTCGTTCCTCGCCACTCTGCATGAGTTTTTGCGTCGCGCGAGTCTCTTCACCTCTCGGTTTCGGCACGCGTTCGAGGCCGCTGAGCGCAATCGAGCGGAATCGTTGCGGATTCGTGACCCGAATCACACCGGGGTACACTAGCGTTTCAGCCCCCTGAAGTAAGGCCTCGAGGAGACACTGATGACTCTCAAGATTGGCGACATCGCCCCGGATTTTCAGGCCGATACCACCGAGGGCCGGATTCGCTTTCACGACTGGATCGGGGATTCCTGGGTAGTGCTGTTCTCGCACCCGAAGGATTTCACCCCGGTGTGCACGACCGAGCTGGGCTACATGGCCAAGATCAAGCCCGAGTTCGACAAGCGCGGCGTCAAGATCATCGGGCTGAGCGTCGACCCGGTCGACAGCCATGCGAAATGGGCGAACGACATCGCGGAGACGCAGGGCCACGCGGTCAACTATCCGATGATCGGCGACCCTGACCTGGCCGTCTCGAAGCTCTACGAGATGCTGCCCGCCAGCGCCTCCGGCGATCCTTCCAAGCGCACGCCCGCCGACAATCAGACCGTGCGCAACGTCTTCGTGATCGGTCCCGACAAGAAGCTGAAGCTCATCCTCGTCTATCCGATGACGACCGGGCGCAACTTCGACGAGGTGCTGCGGGTCATCGACTCGCTGCAGCTCACGGCCAGGCATCGCGTCGCGACCCCGGTCAACTGGAAGCAGGGCGAGGACGTCATCATCGCCGGGTCGGTATCGAACGACGAGGCGGCGAAGATCTACCCCAAGGGCTGGAAGGCGCCGAAGCCCTACCTGCGGATCGTGCCTCAGCCGCGCTCGTGAGCGGCGCGCGCGACGGGGGCCGCGCGTGATCTTCCGCCAGCTGTTCGATGCGACCTCGAGCACCTACAGCTACCTGCTCGCCAGCCGGCGCGGCGGGGAGGCCTTGATCATCGACCCGGTCATCGACCGGGTCGACCGCTATGTGCAGCTGCTGCGCGAGCTAGATCTCAAGCTGGTGAAGGCCGTCGACACGCACCTGCATGCGGACCACATCACCGGTCTCGGCGCATTGCGCGACCGCACCCATTGCATCACCGTGATGGGCGAGCGCAGCCGCGTCGATCTCGTGTCGATGCGCGTCGCGGACGGCGACCGGCTGCAGATCGAGGGGCTGGAGCTCGAGGTGCTCTACACGCCGGGCCACACCGACGATTCCTACAGCTTCCGCATGGCGGACCGGGTGTTCACGGGCGACACGCTGCTCATCCGCGGCACCGGACGCACCGATTTTCAGAACGGCGATGCCCGCGCCCAGTACCAGTCGCTGTTCGGGCGGCTGCTCGCGCTGCCCGACGAGACGCTGGTCTTTCCGGGACACGACTACAAGGGCGACACCGTGAGCACGATCGGCGAGGAGCGCCGCTGGAACCCGCGCCTGCAGGTGAAGTCGGTGGAGGAGTACGTCGAGCTCATGGGAAATCTGAAGCTTTCCAATCCCAGGATGATGGACGTGGCGGTGCCCGCCAACATGAAGGTCGGGCTGCATCAGGACGAGGTCGCAGAGCGCGGCTGGGCCGTGAGCGCAGCCGAAGCGCTCGCGATCGTCGGACGGCCGGACGTGGTGCTGATCGATCTGCGCGAGCGCGCCGAGCGTGAGCGTCACGGCAGCATCGCCGGCTCGCACCACGTGCCCTATCCGAGCCTCGAGGAGAGCACCCGCCCCGGCGGCCTGCTGCACGCGCTGGCCGCCGCCACCGGCAAGCGGCTGCTCTTCTACTGCGCCTACGGCGAGCGCTCGGCCATGGCGGTGCAGGCGGCGCAGGACGCAGGCCTCACCGCCTCCCGTCATCTGGCGGGCGGGCTCGCCGCCTGGAAGGGCGCGGGCGGTCCCGTCGAGACCGCGGGCTGAAAGCCCCTCAGGCCCCGGCGCCGCGCGAACGGATTGCACGGCCGGCCCCTCGGCACCCTGGGCCGCAGCGCCCTGGGCCAGTCGCCGACCAGTTCCGCTGGCCGAGATGACGATCAGGCACGGGTTTTGCGGCGATCTGATGGCGGGAGTGCGCATACGAAGAGCTACGTAGTAAGGGAGTTTGGCGCGGCGCTCGCCGGGCTCGAGACTCCAACCCCCGTGCCCGGTGGCACGGAAGTCCTCATCGAAGTGCGTCACTGCGGCGTCTGTCATACGGACGTGCACCTGCGCGAGGGCTCGTTCGATCTCGGCGGCGGAAAGCGCCTCGCCTCGAGGCTCGCCCTGCCGCACGTGCTCGGACACGAGATCGAGGGTCAGGTGGCGGCGGCCGGCCCTGCGGCGGCGGCCGCGGTGGCGATCGGGGCGCGCTACGCGGTGTTCCCATGGATCGGCTGCGGACGCTGCAGCGCCTGCCGGCGCGGCGAGGAGAACGTCTGTCTCGGTGAGACCCGGCAGCTCGGCTGCTCGAGCGCCTGCGCCGGCGGCTACGCCACTCACGTCCTGGTGCCGCATCCGCGCTATCTCATCGAGTACGGCGCGACCGACCCGGCGCTGGCCGCGGCGTGCATGTGCTCGGGTCTCACGGCATTCTCGGCCTTGAAGAAGATCGGCATGCTCGAGCCTGCCGAGCGCGTGCTGCTCATCGGCTGCGGCGGCGTCGGCATGATGGGGATCCAGTTCGCGAAGGCCGTCCTCGGCAGCGCGCCGCTGGTGGCGGACATCGACGGTACGCGCCTCGAGGCGGCGCGCGCCCTGGGGGCCGGCGTCATTTACGATGCCGCCGAGGCGGGCACTCCCGAGCGCATTCGCGCCGACACCGGGAGCGGCCCCGCCGCGGTGGTGGATTTCGTCGGCTCCGAGGCGAGTTTCGCTCTGGCGAATCGCGTCGTGCGGCGCGGCGGCCGGATCGTCCTCGTCGGCCTCTTCGGCGGCGCGCTGCAGCTGCCGCTGCCGCTGATTCCGCTGCGCGCGCTGTCGATCGTGGGTTCCAACACCGGCACGCTCGCCGACGCGCGCGAGATGATGTCGCTGGTGCGCGCGGGCCGGATTCAGACCATCCCGCTCACCCGCCGCCCCCTGGCGGAGGCTGAGAGCGCGCTCGGCGCGCTCGGGCGCGGTGCGGTGACCGGGCGCGTCGTGCTGGTGCCGTGAGGGTGATCCTGTACGCCGCGCTGCTGGCGGCCGCGGTCTACGTCCTCATCTGTGCCCTGCTCTATGCCGCGCAGGATCGGCTGCTCTATCTGCCCACGCCGGAAGTCGCTCACCCCGGCGTGCCCGCGCTGCGCCTCAGGCACGCCGCCGCGACCCTCAAGGTCTGGGAGCTGCACGGCGCGGCGCGACCCGCCCTCCTCTACTTCGGAGGCAACGCCGAAGACGTCGGCGCCAATATCGCGGACTTCGACGCGGCGTTTCCCGGGCGCGCGGTCTATCTGGTGAACTACCGCGGCTACGGCGGCAGCACGGGCCGGCCCTCGGAAGGCGCACTGATCTGCGACGCCGAGGCGATCTACGACTCACTCCGTGCGCATCACGAGCCCATCGCCGTCATCGGCAGGAGCCTCGGGAGCGGAGTCGCGGTCGCACTCGCCGCAAGCCGTCCCGTCGAGCGGCTGATCCTCGTCACGCCCTTCGACAGCATTGCCAATGTCGCGGCCGATCATTTCCCCTGGCTGCCGGTTCGCATGCTCATCCGCGACCGCTACGACTCGCTGCAGCGTATCGGCGCAGTGCGCTCCTCCACGCTGGTGGTGGTCGCGGAGCACGACGAGGTGGTATTGCGAGCGCGCTCCGACGCCCTGATCGCCGCGCTCGCGCCGGCGCTGCGGCAAACGCACCTCGTGCCGGGCGCGACCCACAACGACGTGAGCGCCTATCCCGACTATTACCCGGCTCTCAGGGAGTTTCTCTACCGGGCACCGTAGCGGCGCAGCATGGCGATGATCTCCCGCTCATCGGCCGCGACGGCTGCCTGCAGCGGCGTGGTACCGCGCGCGTCGGCGCCGCTGGGATCGGCCCCGTGCGCGAGCAGCATCGCCACGGCGTCTGCCTGTCCGTTGAGCGTTGCGAGCATGAGCGCGCTGCGACCCTGTCCGTCGCGCGCGTCGATGTCGCTCACGCTCGCGAGCTGCACCGCAAGCGCCGCCAGGTCCCCGGTTGCGGCGGACCGGCGAAGCGCCTCCGGAGCTGCCAACACGGGCGGTGAGGCTTCCCGCGCCCGCGAGGCGGCCGCGACCGGTGCCCGGGCTTCCCGCGCCGCCAGGGCCCCCGCTGCCGGTGCCGGCGCACGGGCGCTGTCCGCGCGGGCTCCTTGCTCCAATTGCAGCGTCGTCACGCCCTCGCTGACAGCCGGCGCCGAGGCAGGCGCTGCGGGCGCGGCTGCCGGTGTGACTGCGGGCGCGGCTGCCGGCGCGACTGCCGGCGCGGCTGCCGGCGCGGCTGCCTGGCGGGACGCCGCGGCGCGCGCTCGCTCACTCTCCGGGGGTTTGGTCGGCGCGAGGAACTGCGGGGCGATCACCACGCCGGCGAGAATCGCCGCGGCGATCGTCCCGACGAGCGCCAGCCGCCCTCGCAGCGCGGCGCGCATCGGTGACAGCCAGCGGCGCAGTGCCGCGCGGCGGCCGCGCGCGGCGGCGAGGCGCGCCGCATGGGCAAGCACCGCACGACGGGTGGCCTCGCTCGGGCGGCTCGCGTCGAGCTCCGAGGCGCGCCGATAGCGCTCGTCGCCGTCGTCGGAAGGATCGAAGGGAGGCGGCAGGGTGCTCATGCGTACTCGGTCAGGAGCTCGCGCAGCCTGGCGCGGGCATAGCGCAAGCGGCTTTTTACGGTCTCGAAGCCGGCGCGGGTGATGGCGGCCACTTCCTCGACGCTCAGGTCCCCCTCGAGCTGCAGGAGAAAGGCGTCGCGCTGCTCCGGCGGCAGCGACGCGAGCGCCCGACGCAGCGCCGTCGCCTGGTCCCGCACCTCCGCCGCCGCGGCCGGACCAGCCCCCGGATCTGCGGTCAGCCGCTCGACCAGGATTTCCGCCTCGTGACCGAGCACATCGAGGCTCAGGTGAGGGCGGCTCGCGCGCAGCGCGTCGACCATGCGGTTGCGCGCAATCGTGAACAGCCAGGTCGTGAAGCGGGCGCTCGGCCGGTAGCGTTCGGCGTCGCGCGCCACGGCGAACCATACCTCCTGCATCAGCTCCTCCGCCGTCGCCCGGCTTCCCACGTTGCGTTCGAGATAGCGCCACACGCGCAGCTCGTGCCGCCGATAGAGCGCGGTGAACGCCGCGGCGTCGCCGCGCGCGTAGCGGGCCATCAGCGTCTCGTCACTCGGGTCCGCGTCGTTCATTCATCGCATGATCGATGAGCGGCGTCCATCTCAGCCCGGCGGGTCAGGCACGAAGCGCCGCTGCTCCGAGCCCGGGAAGGGGTCGGGCGCGCGCAGCGCTGCGCGCGGCTTCCTCACGATCCCCAAGGCGACCAGGTTCTCGAAACTGTCGTAGCGAATGCGGACGACCTCGTTCGGTTGCGACTGCATGCGGTGAAACTCCGTGTCCGCGACATAGGAGTACTCGCGCTCCCCGTGGCCGGTACCGAGCCGCGCCTGCGGCGCGGGCCCCGCAGCCGGCGCTCTCTGCAGCGCGGGCGCCGCCGCGAGGGCGCCCGGGTCCTCGGCGAGTGAGCGGTCGGACTCGCGGACCGGCGCGGCCGGCGCCGCGGGCGCCGGCGCGACTCTCGGCGCCGGGTACACCGCCTGCGGCTGCTCGCGGTACAGCGCGATCCCGATAACCCCGACGTTGGCCGGCCGGCCCGTGCGCCCGGCATACGAGTCCCTCGCGTCGGTGAAGGTGAAGGCCGCCACTTCGGAATTGCTCTTGCGCCATCCCGTGATCTGATAGCGCTCGCCGGGGTCGAAGACGTAGCCCGCCTGGTCGAAGCCCGCGGTATCTCCCGTGAGCACGTTGACGCCGTCGACCGAGGTCACCGCGAGCAGCCGCCCGCCCGCGCAATTGCGGATCTCGATCGCGTAACGCGCGCCCGGATCGCCCGCCACCCAGTACTCGCCGCGGGAGTAATACGTCTGCAGCGCGACGCCGCTGTCCCGGTCGACCACACGCACCCGCGCCAGCGCGCCGGCGGCATTGGCCGCGGCGCTCGCCCCCAGCGCCAGGGCCGACCCAATCAGAATGAAGTACCTCACGAATCGCCTCCGGTATCGAGAAGCCCGATACCTGAAGCGCGGCAGCCGCCCGGATGGGGTTAGCGAAGGGCGACATAACGCATCCATGGACGATGCCGGCCATGACGCGCCTCCGGTCCGTCAGTCCTTCTCGCGCGGGGGATGTGTGGATATCCACACGACGAGGTCCCAGGCGTTACGGATGCCGATGAAGAGCAGCGCCAGCACCAGCACGGCGACGCCGTAGAGTGCCGCCTCGGTCAGACGATCCCAGATGAGGATGGCCATCGCGGCGAGCCCTGCGTACACCGCCGTCGGCAGGATCACGTTCCAGATCCAGTCCTCCCGTACCGGAATGTAGGGTGCGGCACCGGTCCCGGTGCGCCGCATGTTGGCGCCGATGCAGCCGCCGTACACGATGCCCGCCAGCCCCCCGAGCGCCAGCCCGGCGCTCAAGGTGCCGGCGCGCTGGTGCGGCATGCTCATGAACGCCGCGAGCGCCAGCGCGCCGCAGAAGTGCACGATCATCGGCGTCACGAACGCGCCGAGGCCCGTCGGCCGTACGCCCTGCCCGGAATCGCGGATCAACGCGATCACTACGAACGTGAGCCCCGTCAGGCCGCCGGCCGAGGAGCCGATGATGACGTAGAAGTTGTCCCAGCCGGCCAGCGGCGAGGCGTCCATTGTCCGGCTCCCGTTGCCGTTCAGCGCGGCATCGTAGTCGCCGCCGCCCTCGCGCAGCAAGCCGCATGGGAACGTTGAGTTGGACCGCCGGGACGGCGCCGACGCCCGCCAGGAACCCCGGGACCCGCGCGGCGGTCTACAATCATCTGCCACACCCCCGAGCACGACCGCTACAGTGAGCCGCGCCCGATCCCCAGGTCTTCTCGCCCTCGTCGCCGCAGCCGCGGTCACTGTGACTGGATGCGCGGCGATCGATACCTGGCGCAAGTGCGGGGCCGGCTGCCCGGGCGATGCCGGGATCACCGCTGCCGTGCAGGCGCGCCTCGCGCAACACACGGAATTGCTCGCCCCCAATCGCGTCTACGCAAAGACTCTCGACGGCACCGTGTACCTCGACGGCGAGGTGGTGACGGACGTCGAGCGCGACACGGCCGAGTCCATCGCCCGCGAAACCCCGGGCGTGCGGCGGGTCGTCGACCTCATCGGTCTCGAGTACAACGGCCGCTAGGTCGGCGCGCCCGTCACAGCTCCTCGAGCTCGATCAGCGCGGAGCGCGCCACGCGCCCGTCCGCCACCCGGACGCCCTCGGCGCGCAGCCGGCGCGTCTGCTCGCGGTACGCGTGCGAGGTGCGCGGGAAGACGATGCGGCCGCCTGCGCCGACCACCCGATGCCACGGGAGATTCAGCGAGCCGCCCGCCACCCGCAGCGCGAACCCCGCCTGGCGCGCGCGGCCCGGGAGCCCTGCGGCGCGCGCCACGCCCCCGTAGGTCGCCACGCGGCCGCGCGGAATGGTGCAGACCGCGTGCCACATCGCTTCCAACGCAGGGTTCTCCTCGGCCGCCGGCCCGCGGCTCAGCCGCCGGCCGGCCGGGTTGAGCGGCTGCCACAGAACGGCGAGCGTTTTCCTCTGACGGCTCACTCGGGGCATACTACTATCGTCCTGATGCGGCCCGGAAAGAACGAGTAGAACAGACCGCCATGGCAGCCGCGCACGCCGCCGACGATTTCCTCCTCGAGACCCGCGGACTCACCAAGGAGTTCAGCGGCTTCGTCGCGGTGAGCAACGTCGATCTCCGGGTGCGCCGCGGCCACATACACGCGCTCATCGGCCCCAACGGCGCCGGCAAGACCACCTTCTTCAATCTGCTCACCAAGTTCATGATCCCGACCCGGGGGCAGATCATCTACCGCGGCCACGACATCACGCTCGAGAAGCCCGCCGAGGTCGCACGCCGGGGCATCGTGCGCTCGTTTCAGCTGTCGGCGGTATTTCCACACCTGACGGCGCTCGAGAACGTGCGCATCGCGCTGCAGCGCTCGCTCGGCACCAGCTTTCACTTCTGGGAGCGCGAGGCGACGCTCGCGGTGCTCGACGCCCGGGCGCTCGAGCTGCTCGCGCTGGTGGACCTCGCGGCCTTCGCCGGCATGCACGCCGTGCAGCTCCCCTACGGGCGCAAGCGCGCCCTCGAGATCGCCACCACGCTGGCGATGGACCCGGAGCTCATGCTGCTCGATGAGCCGACGCAGGGCATGGGGCACGAGGACGTCGACCGCGTCACCGCGCTCATCCGCCAGGCTGCGGCCAATCGCACCGTGCTCATGGTCGAGCACAACATGCAAGTGGTGGCGCGGATCGCCGATACCATCACGGTGCTGCAGCGCGGCCAGATCATCGCAAGCGGCAGCTATGCCCATGTGTCGCACCACCCGCAGGTGCTCGAGGCCTACATGGGCTCCGCCGACACCGAGCTGCAGAGTGCCCACTGATGCCGGCCGAGGTTCTGCGGGTGTCGGGGCTGCACGCCTACTACGGCGAGTCGCACGTGCTGCACGGCGTCGAGTGCCACGTCGGGCGCGGCGAGGTGGTGACGCTTCTCGGGCGCAACGGCGCCGGCCGCACCACCACGCTGCGCGCGCTGCTCGGGCTGGTGGGCGCGCGTTCCGGCTCGGTGATCATCCACGGCCAGGAGACCATCGGCCTGCCGCCGCATCGCATCGCCCGGCTCGGGATCGGCTACTGCCCGGAGGAGCGCGGCATCTATGCCAGCCTCTCGACCGAGGAGAACCTCGAGCTCCCCCCGCCGGTTGCCTCCGGGGGAATGTCGGTAGAGGAAATCTACTCTATGTTTCCCAACCTGGAGGAACGGCGCGCGAGCCGCGGTTCGCATCTGTCCGGGGGCGAGCAGCAGATGCTGGCGCTGGCACGGATCCTGCGCACCGGCGCGCGTCTGCTGCTGCTCGATGAGATCTCCGAGGGCCTGGCGCCCGTCATCGTGCAGGCGCTCGGGAGGACCATCCAGAGGCTGCGCCAGGCGGGCTACACCATGGTCATGTCGGAGCAGAATTTCCGCTTCGCCGCCCCGCTGGCCGACCGTTTCTACATCATGGAGCGCGGGCGGATCGTCGAGGGTTTTGCAGCCGGCGAGCTTCGGGACAAAATGGCATTGCTGCACCAGTACCTGGGCGTCTGACGCCAGATCAGATCAACTCGAGGAGCACGACTCATGAAGACGCGGATGTTGACCATTGTGACGGCTGCAGTGCTCACCGCGGCGGCCAGCGGGCGCGCGCTGGCGGCCGATGAGGTGGTGATCGGGGATATCGACGACATGTCCGGCGTGTACGCCGACGTGATGGGTGAGGCCGGCGTCGAGGTCGTCAAGTGGGCGGTCGCCGACTTCGGCGGTACCGTCCTCGGCAGGAAGATCACGGTGCTGTCCGCGGACCACCAGAACAAGCCCGACATCGGCGCGGCCAAGTTCCGCGAGTGGGCCGACCAGAACGGCCTCAACATGCTGCTCGGCGGCTCCAACACCGGCGTCAACATCGCCATGAACAAGGTGGCGGCGATCAAGCACGTGCCGCTCTTCAACATCGGCCCGGGCGGGGCGTCCCTCACCAACGAGGACTGCACCGCCTACTCGGTGCACTACACCTACGACACGACGGCCCTCGCCAACGGCACCGCGACCGCCATCGTCAACGCCGGCGGCAAGACCTGGTTCTACCTCACCGCCGACTATGCCTTCGGCACGCAGCTGCAGGCCGCCGCCTCCAAGGTCGTGGAGGCGCACGGCGGCAAGAACCTCGGCGCGGTGCGCGTGCCGCTCGGGGCGGCGGATTTCTCCTCGTTCCTGCTGCAGGCGCAGGCCTCGGGCGCACAGGTGCTCGGGCTTTCCAACGCCGGCACCGACTTCAGCAACTCGCTTAAGGCCGCCAACGAGTTCGGCATCACCAAGACCATGAAGCCGGCGGCGCTGCTCGCCTTCCTGACCGACATCCACAGTCTCGGGCTTGCGACCGCGCACGGGTTGTACCTGACGACTGCCTGGTACTGGGACCTGAACCCCGAGACGCGCGCCTTCGGCAAGCGCTTCTTCGCGAAGTTCAACCGCGAGCCGACCATGGACCAGGCCGGCGCGTACTCGGCCACCACGACCTGGCTCAAAGCGGTCAAGGCCGTGGGCACCACCGATCCGGACAAGGTCATGGCGGAGCTCAAGAGAGCGAAGATCAACGACATGTTCACCAAGGGCGGCTACATCCGCGCCGACGGCGCCATGATCCACGACATGTACGTCATGCAGGTGAAGACTCCGCAGGAGTCGAAGTACCCGTGGGACTACTACAAGGTGGTGAAGGTCATGAACGGCGAGGAGGCCTTCGGTCCGATCACGGGGCTGTGCCCGCTCGCACCCGCGCCCAAGTAGTCTCACCGAGCGGCCTGACGCACTGCGCACCCGCCAGACCGCCGTGACGACCGTCTTCGGCATCCCGGTGGCGGTGATCCTCGGCCAGCTGATGCTCGGCCTGGTGAACGGCTCGTTCTACGCGATGCTGAGCCTCGGGCTCGCGGTGATCTTCGGACTGCTGCGCGTGGTCAATTTCGCCCACGGCGCCTTCTACACGCTCGGCGCGTTTGCCGCGCTCCTCGGGTTGCAGCGGCTCGGGATCAATTACTGGGCCGCGCTCATTCTCGCCCCGCTCGCGGTCGGAGTCGTCGGCATCGTCGTCGAGCGGCTGCTCCTGCGGCGCGTGGCCGGACTCGACCCGCTCTACGGCCTGCTGCTGACCTTTGGCCTCGCGCTCGTCTGCGAGGGCTCGCTCACCCAGGTTTTCGGCGCCACCGGCGAGTCCTATCCGGTGCCGCCGGCGCTCGCGGGCGCGGTGAATCTCGGCTTCATGTTCCTGCCGCTCTACCGTGCCTGGGTGATCGTCGTCTCGCTCGCGGTGTGCTTCAGCACCTGGTTCGTGATCGAGCGCACCCGGCTCGGCGCGACGCTGCGCGCCGCCACCGAGAACGCGCCGCTCCTGCAGGCCTTCGGCGTCAACGTGCCGCTGCTGGTGGCGGCGACCTACGGCGGCGGCGTGGCGCTCGCCGCGCTCGCCGGGGTGCTCGCCTCCCCTATCGTGCTGGTGAACTCCCACATGGGAAGCTCGCTCGTCATCGTGGTGTTCGCGGTGGTGGTGATCGGCGGGATGGGATCGATCCTCGGCTCGATCGTGAGCGGCCTCGCGCTCGGCGTGGTGGAGGGCCTGACCAAGGTCGTCTATCCGGAAGCCTCGAACGTCGTGGTGTTCATCGTCATGGCGCTGGTGCTGGTGCTGCGGCCCACGGGCCTGTTCGGCAGGGAATAGCCGTGCGCGCCGCCGCGATCCTGTACGCGCTGCTCGGGCTCTTCGCGCTCTCCGTGCCGCTGCTCGGGATCTACCCGGTATTCATGATGCAGCTCCTGTGCGTGGCGATGTTCGCCTGCGCCTATAACCTGCTGCTCGGCTTCGGCCGCATGCTCTCCTTCGGGCACGCGGCGTTCTTCGGCTCGGCGGCCTACGCGACCGGATGGCTGGTCACCGCGCACCAGTGGGGCCCGGGGGCGGCGATTCTCGCCGGGGTAGTCGTCGCCGCGCTCCTCGGGCTCGCGGTCGGCTCGCTCGCGATCCGCCGCCAGGGGATCTACTTCGCCATGATCACCCTCGCCCTGGCGCAGCTCGTGTACTTCGTGTGCGTCGAGGCGCCCTTCACCGGCGGCGAGAACGGCCTGCAGGGCGTGCCGCGCGGCCAGCTCCTCGGGTTCCTGCCGTTGAAGTCGGATCTGGTGCTCTATTACGTAGTGCTCGCCGTCTTCATCGCAGTGTTCCTCTTCATCCGCCGCGTGGTGCACTCGCCCTTCGGCCAGGTGCTGAAGGCGATCCGCGAGAACGAGCCGCGCGCCATCTCGCTCGGCTACGAGATCAGCCGCTACAAGCTCCTCGCCTTCGTGCTGTCGGCGACGCTGGCGGGCCTGGCCGGGTCGCTCAAGGCCTTGGTGTTCGGCTTTGTGACGCTCACCGACGTCGATCAGTCGACTTCGGGAGAGGTGATCCTGATGACGCTGCTGGGCGGTACCGGCACCTTCTTCGGCCCGGTGCTCGGCGCCGCGGTGGTCGTGACCTTGCAGCAGTATCTGTCCGACCTGGTCGGCGGCTGGGTCATCGCGATCGTCGGCGCGATCTTCGTCGCCTGCGTGCTGTCGTTCCGCAGCGGCGTGGTGGGCGAGCTGTGGGCGTGGAATCTGCGCCGGCGGAGGCTCAGGTAGCCCCGCCCGCCGGGGGCAGGCTTCTCAGGGGCGCGCGGCGAGTGCGACCGCGGTGGCGAGCGGGGCCTCATCCAGAGCCAGCGCCCGCGCCTCCGGGAAGGAGTCCTTGATCAGGTGGGTGAGCACCGCCCCCGGCGGGGTCTCGATGAACACGCGGCAGCCGAGCTCGAACAGCAGCGTCACCGAATCGTGCCAGCGCACGGTGTGCGAGACGTTCTCGATCAGATCCTCGGCGACCTCGTGCGCCTCCCGCGCGACACGCGCCCGGGTATTGCTCACGTAGGCGGCGCGCGGGGCGCGCACCGCGGTCCCCCCGACCGCCGTGCGCAGCTGCCCGGACACGCCCGCCATCAGCGGACAATGCGACGGGATCGTGAGGCGCAGCCGGCGGGCGGCCGCGCCGGCGGCATGCGCCTCCGCGGCGGCGAGCTCGAGCGCGGCGTCGGGACCCGATACGACCACTTCGCGCGGCCCGTTGACGCTCGCCAGATAAAGCGGCGCGCGTGTGCTCACGCGCGCAATGAGCGCCCGCGCGTCGCGCTCCGAGAGCCCGAGAATCGCCGTCATGCCGTGGCCGCGCGGCACCGCCTGCGCCATCGCCTCGCCGCGCAGCCTCACGAGCGCGAGCGCCTCGGGAAATGTCAGCGCCCCGCCCGCCACCGCGGCCGCGAACGCGCCGACCGAGAGGCCGGCGACGGCGTTCGCTTCGATCCCTTCCGCCGCGAGGGCGCGCGCCATCGCCACCCCCGCGATCACGGTGCTGAGCTGCACGGCGGCCGTCGACGCGAGCGCCTCCGCGCTGTCGAGCCGCCCGGCTGCGGCGCCGAGAACTCCGGCGGCCTCGGCCAGCGTCGCCCGCACGGCGGGGTGCGCCGGCAGACGGCTCAGGAACCCCGGTGTGTGCGTCCCCTGGCCGGGAAAGAGCAGCGCGAGCCGCATCAGGCCGCCGCGGCGGAGGCGCCCCAGGCGTCGTGCACCAGCCGCGGACCGTCCACCGTGCGCAGCATCACCGGCGCGCCGGCGGCCGCGTACTCCGCGAGCGCCACCGCTCCGAGCGGCCCCTCGAGCAACACGTCGGCGCGCACCGGCAGCCGCGCGAGCGCCGCGTGCAGCCCCGCCGCCAGCGCGCGCGGCGGCGCTGCGCGGACCTGGACCATGAGATCGAGGTCGCTCTCTCCGGTCGCGGTCGCGTACCCGCTCGCCAGCTCGAAGCCGACGCTGCCGCAGGGCCCCCAGTCGAGCTCATAGCGGCGCATCAGCCCCGCGACCGCCTCGAGGGCAGCGAGCGCGGGCACCTGCACGGCGCGCGCACCGCATCGCCAGCCGCCCCGCGCCGCGAGCTCCGGCGGCCTCAGGCACTCGAGCACGGCGTCCGGGGACAGCCAGGCCGCGAGCCGCTCGGTGCGCCTGGCTCCCCGCACTCCGACCGGGAGCAGGCCGTCGCGGGTGCGCGCGCGGCGCACCACGACCCAGGGCGCACGCGCGAGCGCCGCCGCGGCCCACGCGGGAATTGTCCCCGCGAGCGCCCGCGCATCCGCGACGCGCAGCAGCGCATGGGTGGCAGGCTCAGGGCGCATCCCACTGCTCGGCCAGGCGGCGCCGCACGGCGATCGAAGCCGCGCGGCCGGCGAGCGCCGCCGCGGAAGTCAGCCGCGTGGAAAGGTCGCGGGGGCCGCCACGGACATCGGCGACCGCGGCGATGAGCTCGGCGCGCACGCGCTCGAGGTCCCCGGGTCCGGGGGCCGCGGCGTCGACGCCGCCGATCAGCCGGTGCAGGAGCCCGAGCTTCGCGTACGAGCGCACGTCGTAAGCCATCGGAGCGACCCTCGCGCCGAGCTGCTCGAGCTCCTCCACCGTGCGGCGCGTCACGCGCGCCGCCGACTGCTTGCTCATGGCGTGAATGAGCACTTCGGGCGAGTCGAGCGCCAGAATCCGGTTCGCCTGGTAGCCGTGCGTGAGGAAACCGCCCGAGATCGCCTTGCCGACCAGGAGCGCGATGAGCGGATGGCCCGCGAGGCGGGCGCTCGCGTAGGCGTCGACGGCCGCGGCCCCGGCGAGGTGTATGCCGAGCAGCTCCTCGCGGCGGCCGTAGGCCTGGCTCGTGACGTCGACGAGCGCGACGATCGGCCGGGGCGTGCGCTGCGCATCCGCGGCGATCGTGCGGCGCACCTGCCGCGCAAGACCCAGAGCCTCGTCGAGGCCGACTTCGCCCGCGCGCGCACGCGCAAAGCGATTGTCGGGATCCGGGACGACGGCGATGAAGCGCGCCACATCGGCCCCGAGCGGCGCGTCCGCTGCGCGCACGGTGCGCGGCGCCGAATCGAGGAGCCCGGCCGAGCCGGTGAGCGCCTCGAGCCAGCGCAAGCCGATTCCGGGAAGGGTGCCGCCGGCGCTCATTCCCCGAGCCTCGCGGCCCAGAGCGTGCGCAGCGCGGCCGGCTCGGGCGGATGCTCGCCGTCGATCCCGGCGAGCCGCGCGATGAGCGTCTCGACCTGCTCGCTGCGCGGCGGCGCGGGAGGCGCTGCGAAGGCGCGGCGCACTTCCGCCGCGATCTCCCCGGCGTCGTCCTCCACGAGCACGTCCGCGAAACCGGTCGCCTGGCGCTGCTCGCCCCCCATCAGGCTCCAGATGAGAGCGCGGTCGCCGGCGTCGAGCTCGGCGAGCCCCGCCTCCTGCTCGATGACTTCCGGGCCGTTCATGCCGAGGCGCGCCTGGCGCGTCACGATGAGACGGCTGCAGAGCGCCGCCGCGAGCGACATGCCGCCGAAGCAGCCGACGAGCCCCGCGACCACCGCCACGACCGGCACGTGACGGCGCAGCGCGACGACCGCCGCATGCACCTCGGCGATCGCCGCGAGCCCGAGGTTCGCTTCCTGAAGCCGCACCCCGCCCGTCTCGAGCAGCAGCACGGGGCGCACCGGCCGGCCACGCTGACAGTCGCGCAGCGCGAGCTCGAGCGCGCCGGCGAGCTTCGCGCCCGAGACCTCGCCGATGCTTCCGCCCTGGTAGGCGCCTTCGATGGAGGCCACCACCGCGGACTGCCCCTCGATCGAGCCGCGCGCGATCACGACCCCGTCGTCGGCCTGCGCGACCACGCCCTGCAGCGGCAGCCAGGGAGACTTGAGACGCTCGAAGGGACCGGCGAGCTCGCGGAACGTGCCCGGATCGAGGATCGCGCGCGCCCGTTCGCGCGCGTCGAGCTCGATGAAGCTCGGCCGCGCCAGAAAGCGCTCGCGTTCTTCCGCAGTGCTCAAGCGCGCAACGCCTCCACCGCCTGCTCGAGCCGCAGCAGCACCACGCCGGGGGTCGCGCCGAAGTCGTTGATCTCGATCGCGGCCGCGCCCTCGAAACGGGTGAAGAACCGGTCGAGCACGTGCTTCCACACGGTGGCGAATCCGTCGACGCTGGTCGTGACGGCGACGTGCGCATCCTCGTCCGCCGAGGGCTCGAGCAGCACCTCGAGATCGCCCGATCCGACGACCCCGACGTGCACGCGCCGCGCCACCGCCTCGCGGGCCGGATAGGTGAAGCTCAGGCGTTCCATGAGTGTTGGATCTCCAGATGTCCGCGGCCATTCGAGGGGCCGTCGAGAAACAGGCAGGCGGCGAGCAGATCGGCACAGCCGCCCGGGGAGGCGTTGCGCCGCACGAGCTCGGCGTCGAGTGCCAGCAGAGCCGCAGAGCCCGCGGCGGTGGCGCTGCCGCCGAGCGCGAGCACGCGGCGGGCGCCGCTGCGCGCGGCCTGCAGCGCCGCCCAGCCGCCGCGGTGCAGGAGGCAGGTGTCGTCGAGGCTCGACATGATGGCGAGCAGTGCGTCGAGCCGCGCGCAGGTTTCGCCGCTGCCGCGGCGGCGCGCCGCGGCGAGCGCCGGCAGCCCCACTTCGATCACGTGCGGGAAACCCGCGCTCGCTTCGCCGCGCGCGCCTGCGACGCCGAACTGGCGGCAGGCGCGCGCGCCGTT
>DASYYF010000089.1:0-3812 GCA_035934055.1 Steroidobacteraceae bacterium
CGCCGTGCCGTTCAGCTGCGGCAGCAGCGCCGCCCACGCCTGCGGGCGCGACTCGCGCGCCGCGAGGCGGTTGGCGTCCGCCTGGCGGATCACCGGATCGTTCTTCAGCGCGTCCTCGAACACGCCGACCAGGTCCTTGGGCGCCGCCGGTCCGGCGAAGCCGGCGAGCAGGCAGGCGAGAATTGCGGCGCGCTTCACGGGGCGATTCCTTTCGACGCGGGCTCAGAAGCTGAAGCGCGCCGGCCGTGGCGCGTTCACCAGCGGATCGATCACGGTCTCGAACAGGCTGTCGGTGGCCCAGGCGGTTTCGCTGATGCGCCGCACCAGGCGCGCCTCCATGACGGGCGCTTCGCCCACCACCACGAACAGCCGGCCGCCGATCGCGAGCTGCCGCTCGAAGCGCGCGTCGTACAGCGGCAGCGAGCCGGTGACGGCGATGAGGTCGTAGCGCTCGCCGGTGTCGGCGTTGAGCGCGTCCGTGTTCACGATCTCGACGTCGCTCATGCCGAAGGCGGCGAGGTTGCGCGCCGCCAGGTCGGCGAGCGCCGCGTAGAGCTCGAGCGAGCGCACCCGGGCGCCCGCGGCGCGCAGGCAGGCGGTCACGAATCCCGAGCCTGCACCCACCTCGAGAGCGCACGTCCCGGGGCCGGGCTCGAGCGCCTGCAACAGCCGGCCGACGACGCTCGGCCGCAGCATGTGCTGCCCCTCCGGCAGGGGCACCTCGGCGTCCGCATAGGCGCGGAAGCGTTGCGCGGGCGGCACGAATAACTCGCGCGGCACCTGGCGCAGCGTCTCGAGCACGCGCCCGTCGAGCACGTCCCAGGCGCGCACCTGCTGTTCGACCATCTGTTCGAGGGGCCCGGCCGGCTGCATCACGTATGACTCCGCGACTTCACTTAACGCTGACCTCGGAAAAGGCTGCAGAAAGTTAAGGGTTTTTCGCGATTGTGCCAAGCGGCAATGCGACGAGATATGGTGAAATCCCGACGGGGCGTGGCGGCGGCGCGCTATGCTTGAGTGAGCCCACGGCCCCCGGGCACGAGAAGTCAAATCAGAGTGCCGAGGGGGCGTGTACCCAACCCAAGCGGAAGGGCTTGAGAAGTACTACTAGATGTCGATCCTCGGGCTGTTGTGCCTTCTGTTCGCGCTCATCGCGGCTCTATTCCTGGTGCTTTATGGGCTGCAGCGGCGCGACCTGAAGAGCGTCGGGCGGCTCTCGCAGCAGCTGCAGCGGATCGCCATCGGCGGGCGGCTGCCGGGCCGCGTGGACGTCGACAGCGACAAGCCTGAAGTCGCCGCCCTGGTCACCGCCGTCAATCACCTGCTCACGCGCACCGGACCGGGCGAGGCCGAGGTCGCGCAGGCGCCGCGGTTGTTCGCCGATCTCGGCGAGCGCATCCACGAGGCCGTGCTGGTGCACCGCGAGGTCATCCTGTACGCGAACCGCCAGTTCGCCAGCTTCGTCGGCGTCGACCGCGTCGAGCTGATCGGCAGGCGGCTCGGGGATCTGGTGCCCCCGGAGTATGCGGAACTCGTCAGCGAGAACATCCGCCGCCGGCTCGCGGGGGAATCGGCTGCCGAGCGCTACGAGATCGACATGGTGGGACTGCAGGGCCAGATGAGCCGCCTGGAGATCGCCTCCACGGTGGTCGAGTACGACAAGGGCAACGCGCTCCTCATCACCGGAGTGGAGATCATTCCGACGCAGACGACGCCGGCGCTGCGCCTGGGCGGCGCCGAGGCCGCGCCGACTCCGCAACAGCTGGCGCTCGACTCGCTCGCCGAGGCCATCATCGCCACCGACGAGCGCGGCCGCATCACCTTCATGAACCCGGCCGCCGAGCGCCTCACCGGCTGCGAGGCGGTGCAGGCCGCGGGCAAGCTTCTCGAGGAGATCGTCAGCCTGGTCGACGAGTCCGACCGGCGGCTGCTCGCCGACCCGGTGCACCAGGCACTGGTGAGCGGGGCGCCCGTGAGCCTTGGCCGGCGCGCGCTGCTGCTCTCGCGCAGCACCGGCGGCGAGCGCTCGATCGAGCTGTCGGCTTCGCCGGTGCGCAACGAGGCCAAGGAGGTGGTCGGGGCGGCGCTGCTGCTGCACGACGTCACCGAGCTGCGCGGGCTCGCGCGGCAGATGTCCTACCAGGCGACCCACGATGCGCTCACCGGACTCGTCAACCGCCGCGAGTTCGAGCGGCGTCTCGAGGAGGCCATCGAACGCGGCCACCGCGGCGACGGCCAGCACGTGCTCTGTTATCTCGATCTCGACCGCTTCAAGCTGGTCAACGACACCAGCGGCCACCTGGCCGGCGACAGCATGCTGCGCGAGGTCGCGAAGCTGCTGCGCGATGCGGTGCGCGACAGCGACACGGTCGCCCGCCTCGGGGGCGACGAGTTCGGCATGCTGCTCATCGGCTGTCCGCTCGAGAAGGCGCGGCAGATCGCCGACGACGTGTGCCGCTCGGTGGGCGACTACCGTTTCGTGTGGAAGGACCGCATCTTCAACATCGGCGTGTCGATCGGGCTGGTGGAGATCTCGCGCGAGAGCGGCATGCTGGAGGAGCTGCTGGCAGCGGCCGACAGCGCCTGCTACGTCGCCAAGAAGCAGGGCAGCGGCCGGGTGGCGGTCTACTCGGCGCGCGACGAGGCGCTGGCCCGCCACAGCGGCGAGATCCAGTGGCTGCAGCGGCTGCAGGGCGCGCTCAAGGAGAATCGCTTCCAGCTCTATCACCAGGTGATCGTGCCGACACACGGCAGCGATGGCGGACCGGCGACCGAGGTGCTGATCCGGCTGCGCGACGAGAACGGCCAGGAGCTGCCGCCCGCGGAGTTCATGCGCGCCGCCGAGCGCTACCGGCTCATGGGGCTGGTGGACCGCTGGGTGGTGCAGACGACACTGGCGGCGCTCGGCCGCGGCGCCCTGCCGGTGCCGTCCGATCGGAGCGTCGCGATCAACATCTCCGGCCAGACGCTCGGCGACGGGCAGTTCCTCGAGTTCGTGGTCGAGTGCCTCGACAGCACCGGAGTCGCCCCCGCGCAGATCTGCTTCGAGATCACCGAGAGCGCCGTGGTCGCCAATCTCGATCACGCCCGGCGCTTCATCGGCGTGCTGCACGGCATGGGGTGTAAGTTCGCGCTCGACGATTTCGGCTCGGGCGTCGGCTCCTTCTCCAACCTGAAGAACCTGCCGCTCGACTACCTCAAGATCGACGGCTCCTTCATCCGCAACCTGGCGCGCGACACCGTCAATCAGGCGATGGTGACCGCGATGATCAAGCTCGCGAGAACGCTCAACTTCAAGGTCATCGCCGAGCAGGTCGAGGACGCGGCCGCGGTCGAGGCGGCGCGGCGCATGGGGGTCGATTACCTCCAGGGCTATGCCATCGGCAGGCCCCAGCCGCTGCAGCTCGCGGTGGCTGCTTAGCAGCCCCGATTCAGCGCAGACTCGCACGCAGTTGCGGGTAGTCCTCGGGCACCGAGCCAAGACGCGTGCCATAGCGAGCCCACATCACCCCGCGCAGCCAGCGCTCGGCGGCACACAGAGCCTCGGGCTCGATGCTGCAGATGCGCGTGCGTCCCATCTTGCGAGTGCAGATGAGGCCGTAATCCTCCAGGACCTTCACGTGCTGCATCAGCGATGGGAGGCTCATGGCGAAGGGTTCGGCGAGCTGTCCCACCGACGCGTCGCCTTCGAGCAGGGCCTCGATCATCCAGCGGCGCGTGGAATCCGTGAGTGCGCGGAAAGCGCGGTCGAGCTGTCGATCATTGAGCGCCACCCGCGCAGCAGAGCGCGGGCGTACGCGATAGTCCATTCC
>DASYYF010000024.1:0-82308 GCA_035934055.1 Steroidobacteraceae bacterium
AGCTCGACGCCGTTCGCCAGCGCCGCGGCGCGGATGCGCCCGAGCTCGGGGAGCTGACTCTCGTTGCTGGCCACGATCAGCTTGCCGCAACGGCGGTGCGCGACCCCGTGCTCGCGGCAGAAGGCGTAGAGCAGCTCGCGCCCCGCGACACACAGACGCGCCTTGAGCGAGCCGCGCGGGTAATAGATCCCGGCGTGGATGACCTCGCTGTTGCGCGAGCTCACGCCACTGCCGAAGCGCTCCGCGGCCTCGAGGATCAGCACCTCGCGGCCCCGCTGCGCGAGCGCGCGCGCGATGGCGAGGCCGACCGCCCCGGCGCCGATCACCACCACCTCCACCCGGTCCATGCGCCAAGTCTAAGCCAAGCCCGTACAATGCCGGGCGGAAGGGGTGTACGAGTGCCCGCAGTCAACTACCGTGCCGCCGGCGACGTCGCCATCCTCGAGATCGCGAACCCGCCGGTCAACGCGCTCGGTCTCGCGGTGCGCGAGGGACTCATGGAGGGGCTGGCCCGTGCGGCCGCAGACGAGAGCGTCGTCGCCGTGGTGATCTGCGGCGCCCACGGGGTCTTTCCCGCCGGCGCCGACATCAACGAGATCGCCTCCGGGCTCGCGCTCAAGGCGCCGATGATTCTCGACGTGCAGGCGCGCATGGAGGCGGCCGCCAAGCCGCTGGTCGCGGCGCTCGAGGGCAACGCGCTCGGCGGGGGCTTCGAGCTGGCGCTCACCTGCCACTTCCGTGTGGCGGCACCCACTGCCACGGTCGGTCTGCCCGAGGTGAAGCTCGGTCTCATCCCGGGCGCGGGCGGCACGGTGCGCTTTACGCGGCTGGCAGGTCCCGAGGCCGCGCTCGAGGCGATCACCTCGGGTGCGCAGCTTCCCGCAGCGCGCGCCCTCGAGCTGGGGCTCATCGACGCCATCGCGGACGATGCGGTGGCGGCGGCAGTCGATCTCGGGCGGCAGGCGGCGCGCGAACGGCGGCCGCTGCGGCTCGCGAGCGAGATGAGCGAGCACATCCGCGACGTGAGCGGCGCGCTGTTCAAGGCCTTCCGGCAGAAGATCGCCGCACGCGCACGCGGCCAGCTGGCGCCGTGGAAGATCATCGACAGCATCGAGGCGGCCTGCACCCGGCCCAGGGCGGAGGCGCTGCGCTTCGAGCGCGACTGTTTCATCGAGTGCCGCGACAGCCCGCAGCGCCGGGCGCTGACGCACCTGTTCTTCGCCGAGCGCGAGGCGCGCCGCATCCCCGACGTGGGACCGGAGGTGCAGCCGCTGCCGATCAGGAGCGCGGCGGTGGTCGGCGCGGGCACCATGGGCGGCGGCATCGCGATGACCTTCGCCAATGCCGGCATTCCGGTGCGGGTCCTCGAGCTCTCGCCCGAGGCGCTCGAGCGCGGCCTGGCGGTCATCCGCAAGAACTACGCCGGCTCGGTCTCGCGCGGCAGCCTCTCGCAGCAGCGCGCGGACCGGGCCTTGTCCCTGATCCGGGGGGTCACCGAGTACGGCGCGCTCGACGAGGCCGACATCGTCATCGAGGCGGTGTTCGAGGACATGAGCGTGAAGCAGGAGGTGTTCGTGCGGCTCGACCGGGTGGCCGCGCCGCACACGATTCTCGCCACCAACACCTCGACCCTCGACATCGACGCGATCGCCGCCGTCACCTCGCGCCCGCACAAGGTGGTGGGCACGCACTTCTTCAGCCCCGCCAACGTCATGCGGCTGCTCGAGAACGTGCGCGGCGCGCGCAGCTCGCCGCAGACGCTCGCCACCGTCATGGCGCTCGGCAAGACGCTCGGCAAGGTGGCGGTGCTGGCCGGCAACTGTGACGGCTTCATCGGCAACCGCATGCTGATGTACTACGGCTCGGAGTCGGAATTCCTGCTCGAGGAGGGCGCAACCCCGGAGCAGATCGATCGGGTGATGGAGGCCTTCGGCTTTGCCATGGGGCCGCTCGCGGTACGCGATCTCGCCGGCAACGACGTCGGATTCCTGATCCGCAAGGGCCGCAAGCTCCCCCCGGACGAGCGCTTCTCGCCGATCCTCGAGCGGCTGGTCGCGGACGGACGTCTCGGGCAGAAGGCCGGCAAGGGCTTCTACCGCTACGAGGGCCGCGCCCGCATCGTCGACCCCGCGGTTGTGGCGCTCATCGAGGCTGTGTCGCGCGACCTGAAGATCCGGCGCCGGCAGATCCCCGACGAGGAGATCCTCGACCGGCTGCTGCATCCTCTGGTTAACGAGGGCGCCAAGATCCTCGCCGAAGGGATCGCGCTGCGCGCGGGCGACATCGACGTGGTCTATGTCAACGGCTACGGATTCCCCGCCTGGAGAGGCGGCCCGATGTACTGGGCCGAGCAGGCGGGCCTGAGGCGCGTGGTGGAGACGATGCAGCGGCTCGCACCCTCGCACGGCGCGCGCTGGCGGCCGGCGCCGCTGCTCGAGCGGCTGGCGGCCGCCGGCCAGGGCTGGTCGAGCGCAGATAGCGCCCAGGCACGAGCGCGGTAAGTTGGTTTCCGCGCCGCGGCGAGCGAGGGCGATCGCGGCGCTGGCCCTCGCGGCGGCGGCGTGCGCGGCGCTGGCGCAGACGAGCCCGCCTGCCGCGCCCGCGCCCGACCCGGCGCGCGCGGCCTACCGGGCCGCCATGGAGGGACGCAAGGCCGATACGCTCGCCGCGGTCCAGGAGCTCACCGCGCGGCTTCCGCTCGAGCGGGTGCTGGCCGCCGGCGGCACCGGCTGGGAGCTCACGCCGCCGTACGCGGCGCTGGTGCGCTTCGGGCTGTGGGATGAGCTCATCGCGCTGACGGCGCCGGATCCGCGTGCAGCCGGGCTCACCGCGGGCTACCTGTACGGGCGCGGCGTGGCGCTCGCGGCCCGCGGCCGCCTCCCGGAGGCGCGCGCAGCTCTGGCCGATCTCGTGCTGCTCGGCGCGGGGGCGCCAGCCGAAACGGGAGCCGCCGGCGGGCTTCACGATCTCATCGCCGTGGCAGTGCCGGTGGTCGCCGCCCGCATCGCCGCCACCGAGCTGCGCGACGCCGATGCGATCGCCGAGCTCGAGCGAGCGGCCGGGGCCGAGGATCGTCTCCCGCGCGGTGAGGGCGGCGGGGGGTGGTTCTTCCCGGTGCGGCATCTCCTCGGCGCGCAGCTGCTCATCGGGGGGCGTGCCGCGGACGCCGAGCGGGTCTACCGCGAGGACCTCGCGCGCCATCCCGGGAACGGCTGGGCGCTCTACGGGCTCGCGGCGGCGCTGCGCGCCGCGGGCCGCGAAGCCGCCGCCGCGGCGGGCGAGCGCGAATTCTCCCGCGCCTGGAAGCACGCCGACGTGCGCCTCCTGTCATCGGCCTTCTGGTTCGCCGGCCCCGACAGCACCAGCTGCGAATGCCAGCGCCAGGGGGCGCAGTAGCGGTTTCTCGCCCCGGGGCCGGCCGCAGTCTTCAGGCGACCGGCAGACGCGTGGTGAATTTCTTGGTGCGCAGCACGAAGCTCGTGTTGACCGAGCGCACCGCGGCGAGCTGCAGCAGCTGGGTCGAGAGAAAATGCTCGTAGGCTTCCATGCTGGCGGCGACGATGCGCAGCAGGTAGTCGTTCGGGCCGCTCATCGAATGGCACTCGAGCACCTCGGGGCGATCCTTCACCAGCTGATCGAACTGGCGCAGGGACTCAGGGTGATGGTTCTCGAGCGACACGATCGTGTAGGCGAGGATCGGCAGTCCGATCGCCGGCGCACGCAGGAGCGTCACGTAGCCGGCGATGAAACCGGCCTCTTCGAGCCGCCGCAGCCGCCGCCAGCAGGGCGCCGGCGAGAGACCGACGCGCTTGGCGAGCTCCTGGTTGGAGATGCGTGCGTCGGCCTGGAGCTGCTCGAGGATCCGCCGGTCGAGGCGATCCAGGGTGCGTTTCATGGCAAGAATATTGCCAAAACCTGGCCACATAGCGCAATTTCAGCAAGATAATTGCAGCCCCCAGGGCATAAGCTGCGCGCCATCGCCCGCTCCGTGGAGTCCCATGGCTGCACCGGCCACCGCGATCGCGAACCTCCCGGATGGAAGCCCCGCCAGCGCCGCGCAGGCGGACTGGCGCCGCGTCACGCGGCTCGTGCAGCTCTCGCGGGCGCTGGATGACATCGAGGAGACGCGCCTGGTGCCCGAGCGCAAGGTGCTCTACCAGTTCTCCGCGCGCGGCCACGAGCTCGCGCAGATCCTCCTCGGGCTCAACCTGACCGATGCGCACGACGGCGTGGCCGTGTACTACCGCTCGCGGCCGCTCATGTTGACGCTCGGTTCGAGCCTGGAGGATGCGGCGGCGGGGCCGTTGATGCGCAGCGGCGGCTTCAGCGGTGGCCGGGACATCGGCGTGGTGTTCAACATGCCGGGGCGCGGGACGCCCACCGTGCTCCCGGCCTGCGGCGGCGTCGGAACGCAGTACACGCCGGCCGCCGGCTGGGCGCAGGCGATCCGCTACCGCCATGAGGTGCTCGGCGACGGCGCTTACGCGCGCAGCATCGCCGTGGTGCTGGGCGGAGATGCCTCGACCGCGACCAACGGCTTCTGGTCGGCGCTCAACATCGCGACCACACTGCGGCTGCCGATGCTGTTCTATATAGAGGACAACGCCTTCGGCATCTCCGTGCCCTCCACCTACCAGACTCCCGGCGGCGACATTGCCGCGAACCTCCGCTCCTTCAGCGGCCTCACGATCCTCGAGGGCGACGGGAGCGATCCGGGCGCGGCCTTCGACCTGACGCGGCGCGCGGTGGCGCAGGTGCGCGCCGCGCGCGCGCCATTGCTGCTGCGGCTCACCGTTCCGCGCCTGTCGGGGCACTCGGGACAGGATACGCAGGCCTACAAGTCGGCCGAGACCCTCGCGGCGGAGCGGGCGCGTGACCCGCGGGCCGGGCTCGAGCGGTTCCTCGTTCCGGGGCTGATGAGCGAGGCCGAGTGGCGGGAGATTGCCGCCCAGGCGCGCGCGGAAGTCGAGCAGGCCGTAGAGCGGGCGCTCGCGCGGCCGCAGCCCGACCCGCAGCAGCTGACGCGCCAGGTGTTCGCGCAGAACGCCGACGGGACGCGCGAGCTGCAGCAGCAGGGGGGGTTGCTTCCGGAGGGCTATCGGTTCGCGCCCGCGAGCGAGCGAGCGCGCCCGGAGGCGACGCGCGTCAACATGCTCACCGCGATCCGCCGCACGCTCGATGTGGAGCTCGCGCTCAACCCGCGCATGCTGGTGTTCGGCGAGGACGTCGGTCCGAAGGGCGGGGTGCACGGCGCGACGCTCGGACTGCAGGACAAGTACGGCATCGGCCGGGTGTTCGATACCAGCCTCTCCGAAGAGGGGATCATCGGACGGGCGGTCGGCATGGCGCTCGCGGGCCTCCTGCCGGTGGCCGAGATCCAGTTCCGCAAGTACGCCGAGCCGGCGGCGGAGCAGCTCAACGACTGCGGCACGCTCCGCTGGCGCACCCGCAACCGCTTTGCGGCGCCCGTCGTGGTGCGCATGCCCGGCGGGTTCTTCAAGTGCGGAGACCCATGGCACAGCCAGACCAACGAGGTCGCCTGGGTACACGCCGTCGGCTGGCGGGTCGCGGTGCCTTCGAACGCCGAGGACGCCGTCGGGTTGCTGCGCGCCGCGCTGCGCGGCAACGATCCGGTCATTTACTTCGAGCACCGCGCCATGCTCGACGGCGCGTGGGCGCGCCGGCCGTATCCCGGCGACGAATTCATCGTACCCTACGGACACGCGCGCCTCGTGCGCGCGGGCACCGAGCTCACCGTGGTCACCTGGGGAGCCATGGTGGAGCGCTGCGAGCTCGCCGCGCGCGAGTCGCACGTTGACGCCGAGGTGCTCGACCTGCGTACCCTCTCGCCCTGGGACAAGGCGGGCGTAGTCGCCTCCGTGGAGAAGACCCACCGGTGCCTCATCGTGCACGAGGACAACCTGACCGCCGGCTTCGGCGCCGAGGTGGCCGCGACGCTCGCGAGCGAGACGTTCTACAGCCTCGAGGCGCCGGTCGAACGGCTGGCGATGCCCGACATTCCGAGTCCGCACAGCCCGGTGCTGCTCGAGGCCGCAGTGCCGGACGCGGCGCGCATCGCGCGCGCCATCCAGAAGCTGGCGAGCCTGTGAGCCGGTGAGCGCGACCCTCGACATCCGCGCCCCCGCCGAGCAGACCGAGGGCACGCGCTCGCAGCTGCTGCGGTGGCTGAAGCGCGTCGGCGAGACGGTCGAAGCCAACGAGCCGCTGATCGAGCTCGAGACCGACAAGGTGACGGTGGAAGTCGCCTCACCGGCGGGCGGAGTGCTCGCCGAGATCCTGAAGCAGGAGCAGGACGAGGTTGCCCCGGGTGAGCTGCTCGGCCGGATCGCGGCCGGTGCGGCGGGGGTCGGGCGCGCGGCGGATGCCGCTCAGTCCCCGGCAGGAGCCTCCGCAGGCGCGATCCGCGCAGCCCAGCCGGCCGCAGCGCCAGCCGGCGCCGCGACCCGGCCGGCCGGTGGAGCCGCGGCCCTGCAGCCGAGCCCGGCGGTGCGCCGGCTCCTCGCCGAGCATGGTCTGAGCGCCGATCGCGTGGCGGGCACGGGGCCTGCCGGGCGCATCACCGTCGAGGATGTGCTGCGCGCGTCCGCCGCCGGGAACCCTGGCGGGTCCGCACCGGGCACGGCTGCGCCGGCCGAAGGGGCCGCGGGCGGCATCCGGAGCCATCGCGTGCCCCACACCGCGGTGCGCAAGCGCATTGCCGAGCACATGGTGCAGAGCCTGCTGCACACTGCGCCGCACGTGACCACCGTGTTCGAGGCCGACCTCACGGCGGTGGTGAAGGACCGTGCGCGCCGGCGCGAGGAGTTCGCGCAGCGCGGCGCACCCTTGACGCTCACCGCTTACTTCGTGCAGGCCGCGGTGGCGGCGATTCGCGCCGTGCCCGAGGCCAACAGCCGCTGGACCGACAGCGCGCTCGAGATCTACGACGACATTCACATCGGCATCGCCACCGCCGTCGAGGGCACGGGGCTGGTGGTGCCGGTGCTGCACGCGGCAGGCACGCGCGATCTGTTCGAGGTCGCACGGGGGCTGGAGGAGCTCGTCGGCCGCGCGCGCGCCGGGGCGCTCACGCCGGCGGACGTGCGCGGGGGCACCTTCACCATCTCCAACCACGGAGTGAGCGGGAGCCTCCTGGCGGCGCCCATCATCATCAATCAGCCGCAGTCGGCGATTCTCGGAGTCGGCCGGCTCGAGAAGCGCCCGGTGGTGGTCGAGGAGGGAGATGAGCAGAAGATCGCGGTGCAGCCGCGCTGCTACGTCACGCTGACGATCGATCACCGCGTCATGGACGGCCATCAGGCGAACCGTTTCCTGCAGACCTTCGTCGGCACGCTCGCCGGCTGGTCGGCTTGAAGTCCCGCGGGGCGCCCGTGTCCGGTCGGCATCCGGCTGCGCAGCTCGAACCGATCGAGCGCGCCGGCGAGGACGAGCTGCGCGCGCTGCAGCTCGAGCGCCTCAAGTGGTCGGTACGCCATGCCTACGACAGCGTGGCGCCTTACCGCGGCAAGTGCCAGGGCGCCGGCGTTCACCCCGACGACCTGAAGACGCTCGCCGATCTGGCGCACTTTCCCTTCACCGTGAAGGACGATCTGCGCCTGCACTATCCGTTCGGGATGTTCGCCGTCCCGCGCTCCGAGGTCGTGCGCCTGCACGCCTCGAGCGGCACCACGGGCAAGCCGACGGTGGTCGGTTACACGCGCGAGGACATCGATACCTGGGCAGGGCTGGTGGCGCGCTCGTTGCGCGCCGCCGGCGCGCGCCCGGGAGACATCGTGCACATCGCCTACGGCTACGGCCTGTTCACCGGCGGCCTCGGGGCCCATTACGGCGCCGAGCGCCTCGGCTGCACGGTCGTGCCGATGTCGGGCGGGCAGTCGCAGAAGCAGGTGCAGCTGATCTGCGACCTGAAGCCCGACATCATCATGGTGACTCCTTCCTACATGCTGGCCCTGGTCGAGGAGTTCCGCCGCCAGGGGCTCGATCCCGCGGCCTCGTCGCTGCGCATCGGGATCTTCGGCGCCGAGCCCTGGAGCGAGGCGCTGCGCGCGGAGATCGAGACGCGCGCCGGCCTCGATGCGCTCGACATCTATGGCCTCTCGGAAGTGATGGGACCGGGTGTCGCGTGCGAATGCCTCGAGACCAAGGACGGGCCGGTGATCTGGGAGGATCACTTCTATCCCGAGATCGTCGACCCGGCCACGGGCGCGGTGTTGCCTGAGGGGTCCTCCGGCGAGCTCGTGTTCACCTCGCTCACCAAGCAGGCGCTGCCGGTGATCCGTTACCGCACGCGCGATCTGACGGCGCTCCTGCCGCCGACCGCGCGATCGATGCGCCGCATGGCGCGCATCAGCGCCCGCTCGGACGACATGCTGATCGTGCGCGGGGTCAACCTGTTCCCGAGCCAGATCGAGGAGCTGGTGCTGCGAATCGCGCGCCTCGCACCGCACTACCAGCTCGAGCTGACGCGCGAGAGACACCTGGACCAGCTGACGGTCAAGGTGGAATACCTCGAGGGAACGCCGGCCGAAGCGCGCGCGGACCTGCAGCGCGAGCTCGAAGCGAGCATCAAGGCGCTCGCCGGCATCTCCGCGCGGGTGCGCGTCGGCGATCCGGGATCGATCGAGCGCTCATCGGGCAAGGCGCAGCGCGTCATCGACCGCCGCGAGCGGCGCTGAGTCCGGGCCTGCCCACGGGCGCCACTGGTTACAAAAATGTACGAAGTTATGTAATCCCGCGCGGCCTGTCGGGGGCAAGAGACAGTTTGTGCCGTACCTGGCGGAGGACTAGAAAACGCTGGGGATCTGCGCGCTGGCGCGAGGCGCCGGCAGCGGCAGGCAGGACACCACTCCCGGGGAACCGTATGAACCTACTCCACGTCGCCGAGCGCTGCTGGAACGCGGCGCGCCAGTACTCGCTGCGTCTCTTCGCCGTCGCCGGCCTCAGCGGCGCTTTGCTGGTCAACGCCTGCGGGGGTGGCGCCCCGATGAGCATGAATCCGCCGCCGGGCAGCAACACCGGCACCGCCATGGTGACGTTGACGGACATGCCGGGCGATTTCCTCAGCTACATGGTCAACATCGTGTCGCTGAAGCTGACGCGAGCGGACGGCACGACGGTCGAGACGGTCCCGGCCACGACCAGCGTCGACTTCGCACAGCTGGTCAACCTGTCTGAGGTGATAAGCGCCCGGCAGGTTCCGGCAGGGAGCTACAGCGGCGTCGCCATGACGCTCGACTACAGCAGCGCGACGATCGTCATCGACAACGGCGCGGGCGGCATCACGGTGCCCGCCGCCAACATCATCAACGGCGGGAGCAGCGCGGCGCTGGTCTCGCCCAACAACCAGATGACCGTGACGCTGCAGCTGCCGTCCGGGTCGCCGCTGGTCATCACCGACGGCACGGTCTCGCACCTGGCGCTCGACTTCAACCTGAGCGCCTCGAACACGGTCGCCCCGTCGGCCATCACTTCGACGACCGCGGCGAGCGCCGTCACGGTGACCGTGAACCCGATGCTGGTGGCGAGCCTCACGCCCGATGCGACCAAGCCGATCCGCGTACGCGGGCCGCTGGTGAGCGTGACCAACACCTCGAGTCAGACCTCGTACACGGTCAAGGTGTTTCCATTCTTCACCGACTCCGACGACGGCATGGGGCAGGTGGTGGTCTACACGACCGCGACGACCGCGTTCACGCTCAACGGCACGTCCTCCACGGGTACCGCGGGCCTGAGCGCGCTCGCCGCGCTGCCGACGGGGACGATGACACTCGCCCTCGGAACCTTCGATACCACGACCAGGACCTTCACCGCGGCACAGGTCTTTGCCGGCACGAGCGTGCCGGGCGCCGGCCTCGACAGCGTCGAAGGCACGGTCGTCGCGCGCAGCGGCGACGTGCTGACCGTGCGCCATGCCTTCTTCGAGCCCGAGGCGGGCGGGGGCGTCCAGGGTGGGGTGGTCACGAGCGCCGCTGCGGGCGGCAATGACACCTCCATGAGCAACAACACCATGGGCGGCACCACGGGCGGCGGCGCCATGGGCACCAACATGGTCGCGAACGACTTCGGATTCTTCGGCGAGGTCATGGTCACGGTGGCGTCCACCACGACGGTGAGCGAGGACGGCCAGTCGGGCACCTTCGGGCCGCAGGACATCTCCGTCGGCCAGCATGTGCAGGCATTCGGAAAGGCCGGCACCGACGCGAGCGGGAACCGGACCCTCGATGCGAGCGCGGGGAGCGTGCGGCTGATGGTGACGCGCGCCTGGGGACAGTACACCTCGGCCACGGGCGGCGTGGTGACCATGAACCTGCAGGCGCTCGATGGCCTGCCGCCGTCGGCCTTCAACTTCGCCGGCACCGGCACGAGCGGCAACGACGCCGCGGCGAGCGCCTACACCGTGAGTGTTCCGGCGGCGCTGTCGCTGCCGGCGCTCAGCGCGGGTTTCCCGATCGCATTCGACGGCTTCGTGACGCCATTCGGGAATGCGCCGCCGGATTTCGCGGCGGTGACGCTGGTCGATTTCTCGACCGCAAACGCGCACCTGCACCTTGCGTGGATGGAGCCGGGGCCGACGGCGCCTTTCGTCTCGCCCCTGAGCGCCACCAACGTGATGATGACCCAGGCGACGGTGCAGAGCGCCGCCCAGCACGTGATCTTCATCGGCCCGGTGATGGAGGATCCGGGCAGCGTGAGTGCCGGGCTTTCCTTCGTGCCGAGTACCGCGGCGTCCAACATGATCTTTGCCATCGGGCACCGCATGAGCTGGCAGTTCCAGGTGTATACGAGCTTCAGCGATTTCATCACCGCGCTGACCGGGGACCTCAACGGGACCACGCAGCTGCTGGGGGTCGACGCCCAGGGACCGTACGACTTCAGCACCGGGGTGCAGTCGGTGAGCTTCATGGCGGTCGTGCTGAGCGACTAGGCGCAAGCCGTCGAGCGGGCCCGCCCGCGCTCCGGGCGGGCCTCTGGCGAGGGGCGGGACGGCGGCCCTCCGCTGCTCCGCCCCGGAAATCCTCCCCGTTTTCGTTGTGCTAGCCTTGCGTGCATGTACACCCAGGCGCTCGACGTCCACGGGCGCGAGCCGGTACCCGCTCCGGCCGCGGATGCCACGGCGGCGGCCGCGCGCTTTCAGGCGCGCATCGACGCCGACGAGAAGATCGAGCCCAAGGACTGGATGCCGGATGCCTACCGCCAGACGCTCATCCGGCAGATCTCGCAGCACGCGCACTCCGAGATCGTCGGCATGCTCCCCGAGGGCAACTGGATCACGCGTGCGCCCAGCCTGCGCCGCAAGGCTGTGCTGATGGCGAAGGTGCAGGACGAGGGCGGGCACGGCATGTACCTGTACAGCGCGGCCGAGACGCTCGGCATCTCGCGCGCCGAGATGCTCGAGCAGCTGCTGTCGGGGGCCGCCAAGTACTCGAGCATCTTCAACTACCCGACGCTCACCTGGGCGGACGTGGGCGCGATCGGCTGGCTGGTGGACGGCGCGGCGATCATGAACCAGATCCCGATCTGCCGCTGCTCCTACGGGCCGTACGCGCGCGCCATGGTGCGTATCTGCAAGGAGGAAAGCTTCCACCAGCGCCAGGGCTTCGAGATCATGCTCCACCTTGCTCGCGGGAGCGAGGCGCAGCGCGCCATGGCGCAGGATGCGCTCGACCGCTGGTGGTGGCCGTCGATCATGATGTTCGGCCCGTCGGACGCGGATTCGAAGCACACGGCGCAATCGATGCGCTGGAAGATCAAGCGCTTCAGCAACGACGAGCTGCGGCAGAGATTCATCGATATCACCGTGCCGCAGGCGCAGTTCCTCGGGCTCGCGATCCCGGATCCGGCCTTGCGCTGGGACGAGGGCGCGCAGCATTTCTCCATCGGGCCGATCGACTGGAGCGAGTTCCAGGCCGTGCTGAAGGGCAACGGACCGTGCAACCGCGAGCGGCTCGAGGCGCGCCGCAACGCTCACCAGGCGGGCGAGTGGGTGCGTGCGGCGGCCGCGGCGCACGCCGCCAAGCAGGCGGCGCGCGAGCGCGCGGCGCAGGAGGTGAGAGAGTCATGAGCAACCCGACCCCGGATCCTGCGGCGGCGGACTGGCCGCTGTTCGAGGTATTCATCCGCTCGCGCTCCGGGCTCGAGCACAAGCACGTCGGCAGCCTCCACGCGGCGGACGCGCGCATGGCGATCGAGCACGCGCGCGACGTGTACACCCGCCGCCAGGAGGGAGTGAGCATCTGGGCAGTGCGCTCGGCCGACATCGTCGCCTCGGACCCGGGCGAGGCCGAGGCGCTGTTCGAGCCGGCGCGCGACAAGGTGTACCGGCACCCGACCTTCTATGCGATTCCCGACGAGGTGAAGAATCTGTGAGCGCACCGGCCGCAGCGCCCGAGCGGCGCGACCGGGCCCTCGCCGAGGCGCTGGTCCGCTACGTGCTGCGCCTCGCCGACACGAGTCTCGTGCTCGGCCAGCGCCTCGGGGAGTGGATCGGCCACGCGCCGGCGCTGGAGGAGGATCTGGGACTCGCGAATCTCGCGCTCGACCTCGTCGGCCAGGCGCGGCTGCTGCTCACCTACGCCGGGGAGGTCGAGGGCAAGGGACGCGACGAAGACGCGCTCGCATACCTGCGCGATGCGCCGGAGTTCCTGAATCTGACGCTCGCCGAGCAGCCGAACGGCGACTTCGCCCACACGATCGTACGGCAGTGGCTGATCGATGCCTGGCAGCTCGAGGTCTACGAGGGGCTCGGCGGGTCGACGGATACACGGCTCGCGGCGATCGCCGCCAAGGCGGTCAAGGAGACGCGCTACCACTACCGCTTCAGCAGCGGCTGGCTGGTGCGCCTCGGCGACGGCACCGCAGAGAGCCAGGCGCGCGCGCAGCAGGCGCTCGACTCCCAGTGGCGCTTCACCGAGGAGCTGTTCACTCCCGACGAGATCGACGAGCGCATGGCCGCCGCGGGAATCGCGCCGCTGCCCGCGGCAGCCGCCGCTCGCTGGCGGCGGCGTGTGGACGAGGACCTGCGGCAGGCGACGCTGGTGCGACCCGCCGCGCAACCCCATCCGTGGCACGGCAGGCGCGGCGTGCACTCCGAGCACCTCGGCCACATGCTCGCAGAGATGCAGCATCTGCAGCGCACCTACCCGGGTGTCAGCTGGTGAGAGCGACGGGGCTCGGCGTGACGGCGGACACGGGCGGCGCGCAGACGGCCGCCGAGCGCGCGGTGTGGCGCTTGCTCGCCCGAGTGCCCGATCCCGAGATTCCGGTGCTGAGCATCGTCGATCTGGGTATCGTGCGCTATGTACGCCGCGCCGCCGACCGGGCGCTCCACGTCGGCATCACTCCGACCTACAGCGGCTGTCCGGCGACCGCCGCGATCCGCACCGCGACGCGCGCCGCGCTCGATGAGGCGGGCTTCGGTGACGCGCTCCTCGAGGAAGTTCTCTCGCCCCCCTGGAGCAGCGACTGGATAACGCCCGAGGGGCGCGCGAAGCTCGAGGCTTTCGGTATCGCCCCGCCGGCGCCTGCGGCCGGGGCGCTGCGCGGTACAGCCGCGCCGGTGCGCTGCCCGAGATGCGGCAGCCTTTCGGTCGCGCGCATCAGCGAATTCGGCTCGACGCCCTGCAAGGCGCATTACGTCTGCAGCGCCTGCCGCGAGCCTTTCGACCACTTCAAGTGCATCTGACATGCGGCGGTTCCATTCACTCACCGTCGGCGCAGTCAGCCCGGATGCGGACGACGCCGTGGCGATCACCCTCGAGGTGCCCGCGCAGCTGCAGGGCGAGTATCTCGGTGCCGCGGGACAGCACGTGGTCGTGCGCACGCAGATCGATGGCGAGGAGGTACGCCGCACCTACTCGCTCGTGAATGCGCCCGGGGAGTGGCCGCTCAGGATCGTGCCGCGGGTGCACGCGGCGGGGAAGATGTCGCGCTATCTGGCCGAGGAGCTGCGCGCCGGAGACACCCTCGATGTGCTGCCTCCGAACGGCAGCTTCACCGCGCGCTCGAGCGCTGCCCGCGGGGGTCGCTACGTGGCGTTCGCCGCCGGCTGCGGCATCACGCCGGTACTCGCGGTCGCACGCACCCTGCTCGCACTGCCCGATAAGCACGTCATGCTCTTCTACGGCAACACCGGCAGTGCACGCGCGATGTGCCTCGAGGAGCTGCTGGCCCTCAAGGACCGCTACCTCGAGCGGCTGTCGCTGCACTTCGTGATGAGCCGCGAGCCGCAGGAGGCGCCGTTGTACAACGGCCGCATCGATGGCGTACGGGTGCGCGAGCTCGCCGCCGCTCTGTTCCGGCCCCTCGAGATCGCCGAATATTTCGTCTGCGGGCCCGGCGACATGATCGAGCAGGTCGGCGGCGCGCTGCGCGCGCTGGGGGTTGAGGCCTCGCGTATCCATGCCGAGCACTTCAGCGCAGCGACGGCCGGCGAACCGGTGGCGCACGCCGCCGCCGCCGCGCCGGCACCCGCGCCCGCGCCTGCGGCGCCCGCCCACGCCCCGGAGGCTGCGCGCGCCGCAGTGACGATCGTGATGGACGGCCGGCGTCGCTCCTTCACCATGCCGATCGGCGGCGAGACCGTGCTCGATGCGGCGGCCCGTGCCGGGATCGAGCTGCCCTTCTCCTGCCGGGCCGGGGTCTGCTCGACCTGCCGTACCAAGGTGGTGCGCGGCGAGGTCGAGATGGCGCAGAACTACGCCCTCGAGGACTGGGAGCTCGAGCAGGGCTATGTGCTGGCGTGCCAGTCGCACGTCAGGAGCGCCACGCTCGAGCTCGACTACGACGAGAAGTAGGCGCGCGGCGGACCTCAAGCGCGGGAGTTCACGGTGAGCTACCAGACCATCCTGTTCGACTCGCGCGCCGGAATCGCGCGCCTCACTCTCAATCGCCCCGAGCGCCTCAACAGCTTCAACACCGAGATGCACGCCGAGGTGCGCAGCGCGCTCGCCGAGGTGCGCGCGTGCGCGGCGCGCGTGCTGGTCATCACCGGCGCGGGCCGCGGGTTCTGCGCCGGGCAGGACCTCGGCGACCGGGCGGTCAGCCCCGGCGGCCAGGCGGCGGACCTCGGCGAGTCGATCGAGAAGAACTACAAGCCGCTGGTGCTCGCGCTGCGCGCCTTGCCGCTGCCGGTGATCGCGGCGGTGAACGGCGTCGCCGCGGGGGCGGGCGCCAACATCGCGCTCGCCTGCGACCTGGTGGTGGCGGCGCGCTCCGCCGCCTTCGTGCAGGCATTCTCGCGGCTCGGGCTGGTGCCCGACTCGGGCGGGACCTGGTTCCTGCCGCGCACGGTCGGCACGGCGCGCGCGCTCGGCCTCGCGCTCCTCGGAGAGAAGCTGCCGGCCGAGCAGGCCGCGGCCTGGGGGCTCATCTGGCGCTGCGTCGAGGACGCCGAGCTCGCGGGCGTCGTCGATGCTCTCGCGCTTGCGTTCGCGAATGCGCCGACCCGCGGGCTGGCGCGCACCAAGCAGGCGATCTACGAGAGCTTCGGGCGCACGCTCGCCGAGCAACTGGACGTCGAGCGCGACTTTCAGGCCGAGCTCGGGCGCACCGCGGATTACGCCGAGGGCGTGGCGGCGTTCAGCGAGAAGCGCACGCCGCGCTTCATTGGACGATAGGGCACATGCATCCGCCCGGGCAGCTGACATGAGCAAGTCGAGCGCAGAGCGGGCGCAGCAGGTGGCCGAGCAGTCGGCGCAGGCGCTCTATCAGCGCGACCGCGCTTCGCAGGCCCTCGGCATGCGCCTCGTCGAGGTGCGGCCCGGCCGGGCACGCGTCGCGATGACCGTGCGGCCGGACATGGTCAACGGCCACGACGTCTGCCACGGCGGGATCGTGTTCGCTCTGGCCGACAGCGCCTTCGCCTTCGCCTGCAATTCCTACAACGAAAGCACCGTGGCGGCGGCGGCCGCGGTCGACTTCCTGGCGGCGGCACGCGCCGGGGATGAGCTCACGGCCGAGGCGAGCGAGCTGTGGCGCACCAGACGCAACGGCATCTACGAGATCAGCGTCAGCAATCAGCGCGGCGAGCGCGTGGCGCTGTTTCGCGGACGCTCGTACCGCATCGACGGGCAGGTCACGACGATCGAGGAGTGAGGCCATGGAGCTTCAGAGCTACGCGGCGGGCCAATGGCGCAGCGGCGCCGGCGCAGCCGCCGCCTTGCGGGACGCCACCACCGGCGAGGTGATCGCGCACGCGGGCGCGGACGGACTGGACACGGGGGCGATGCTCGGCTGGGCGCGGGAGGTCGGCGGCCCGAATCTGCGCCGGCTCACCTTTCATGAGCGAGCGGCGCTTCTCAAGGCCCTCGCCAGGGATCTCACCGAGCACAAGGAGGAGTACTACCCGGTCTCATTCGCGACCGGCGCCACCCGCGCCGACTCCTGGATCGACATCGACGGCGGCATCAGCACTCTGTTCGTGTACGCAAGCAAGGGCACCCGCGAGCTCCCCGACAGCCGCGTGTACGTGGATGGCGGCCTCGAAGCGCTCTCGAAGACCGGCACCTTCGTCGGACAGCACCTGTGCGTGCCGCTCGAGGGCGCGGCGGTGCACATCAACGCCTTCAACTTTCCGGTGTGGGGCATGCTCGAGAAGCTGGCGCCGACGCTGCTCGCGGGTGTCCCGGCGATCGTGAAGCCCGCGACCCAGACGTCCTACCTCACCGAGCGGGTCTTCCGGCGGATCCTCGAGTCGGGGATCCTTCCCGAGGGGGCGGTGCAGCTCATCTGCGGCGGGGTGGGGGAGCTCTTCGGGCACCTGACCTGCCAGGACGTCGTGTCGTTCACGGGCTCGGCGGCCACCGCGCTCAAGCTCCGCCAGCATCCCGCCGTTACCGCCAACTCCGTGCGCTTCACGGCGGAGACCGATTCGCTCAACTCCGCGATCCTCGGCCCCGATGCCGCACCGGGCTCACCCGAGCTCGATCTCTTCGTGCGCGAGGTAGTGCGCGAGATGACGGTCAAGGCCGGCCAGAAGTGCACCGCCATCCGCAAGGCGATCGTGCCCGAAGCATGGGCCCCCGACGTCATCGACGCGCTGCGCGCCGCGCTCGCCAGGGTGGTGGTCGGCGATCCACGGCTCGAGCAGGTGCGCATGGGACCCGTCGCTTCCCTGAGCCAGCGCCGCGAGGTGACCGAGCAGCTGGCCAGGCTCAGACAGGAAACGGAAGTGGTCGCCGGCGGGAGCGGCAAACTGGAGACGCTCGGCGCCGACCCCGAGCGCGGCGCCTTCATCGCGCCGACGCTGCTCTATTGCCGCGACGCCGGGCGGGCGCGCGCCATCCACTCCGTGGAAGCCTTCGGGCCGGTGTGCACCGTGGTGCCATACGGGGATACGGCCGAGGCGGTCGCACTCGCACGCCGCGGCGGCGGGAGCCTTGCGGGCTCGGTGTTCACGGCGGACGACGCGGCGGCGGCGCAGCTGGTGCTCGGGCTCGCGCCGTTCCACGGGCGCATCGTCGTGATCAATCGCCACTGCGCCAAGGAATCGACCGGCCATGGCTCGCCGCTCCCGCACCTGGTGCACGGCGGCCCGGGCCGCGCCGGCGGGGGCGAGGAGATGGGCGGCATCCGCGGCGTGATGCACTACCTGCAGCGCGCCGCGATACAGGGAACGCCGGACGTCATCACGGCGGCGAGCGGCCGCTGGGCGAGGGGCGCACGCGAGCTCGACCCCGGGGTCCACCCCTTCCGCAAGCCCTTCGGCTCGCTCGCGATCGGCGACACCTTCCACTCCGGGGAGCGCGAGGTGACGGTCGACGACATCGAGCGTTTCGCGGCGCTCTCGGGCGACAGGTTCTACGCGCACATGGACGAGGCGGAGGCGAAGCGCAATCCGCTCTTCGGCGGGCGCGTCGCGCACGGCTACTTCCTGGTGGCGGCGGCCGCGGGCCTGTTCGTCGATGCGCCCTACGGGCCGGTGCTGGCCAATTTCGGGATCGACGGCCTGCGCTTCGTGAAGCCCGTGAAGCCCGGCGATCGCATCCGCGTGCGCCTCACCTGCAAGGAAAAATCGCTGCGCGCGGGCGCCGGCTACGGCGAGGTGCGCTGGGACACCGCCATCACCAACCAGAACGGCGAGGCGGTCGCCAACTACGACGTGTTGACGATGGTGAGCGAGAAGGCGATTCCCGACGCATAGCGCCGGCGGCTGCCGCTACGCTAAGATTTGGCCCGATGCAGGATCGCCATGGGCGTCGAGGCGGATCGCATGTCTGATGCCGGGCGTGGCACGCGCGCTGATGTCGTGATCATCGGCGGCGGGCCGGCGGGCTCGACCGCGGCCAGTCTGCTGGCCGGGCGCGGCTACCGCGTCGCGCTGCTGGAGAAGGCGCATCACCCGCGCTTTCACATCGGCGAGTCGCTGCTGCCCGCGAACCGGCCGCTGTTCGAGCAACTGGGTATTGCCGAGCGGGTGCGCGCCATCGGCATGCTCAAATGGGGCGCCGAGTTCGTGTCCCCGTGGCACGGGCGCAGCGAGACCTTCGAATTCGCCGCGGCGCGCAATCCTGACCTCCCCTACAGCTACCAGGTGCGACGCTCGCAGTTCGACGAGATCCTCATCCGCCGTGCCGCGGAATGCGGTGCGATCGTGGTCGAGGGCTGCCGCGCCCGCGAGATCGAGCTGGAGCGTCCGGACGGCAGGGTGCGCATCGTTGCCGAGCACGAGGACGGCGCGAGATCGGCGTGGGAGGCCCGCTTCCTCATCGATGCGTCCGGGCGCGACACCCTGCTCGCGAACCACCTGGGCATCAAGCAGCGCAACCCCCGGCACAACAGTGCGGCGATCTACGCGCACTTCGGCGGCGCCGAGCGCCGTGCCGGCAAGCGCGCGGGCGACATCTCGATCTACTGGTTCGAGCACGGGTGGTTTTGGCTCATTCCGCTCGCCGACGGCGCTACCAGTGTCGGCGCGGTGGTATGGCCCTACTACCTCAAGCAGCGCCGTGGTTCATTGCAGGAGTTCCTGCTCTCGACCATTGCGCGCTGCGCCCCGCTCGCCGAGCGACTGAAGAATGCCACGCTGCTCTCCGAGGTGGAGGCGACCGGGAATTACTCCTACAGCGCATCGCGCAGCCACGGCCGCAACTACCTGCTGGTCGGCGACGCATTCGCGTTTATCGACCCCGTGTTCTCGACCGGTGTGTGGCTGGCGATGCACGGCGGGCTGGCGGCCTGCGAAACCATCGATACGTGCCTGCGGATTCCCGAGCGCGCGGATGCGGCGCTGCGCGCCTACGACCGCACGATGCATCGCGGGCCGCAGATGCTCTCGTGGTTCATCTACCGGGTCACCAATCCGGCACTGCGGGACCTGTTGATGGCGCCGCGAAACGTGCTGCGTATGAGGGATACGCTGCTCTCGGTCCTGGCTGGCGATATCTTCGGCGACACGCCGATCCGCGCCTCCCTGAGCGCCTTCAAGGCGGTCTACTACCTCAACTCGCTCGTCAACCTGCGCCGCACGGTGGCGGCCATCCGACAACGCCGCGTGAATATCGCGCCCGAGCCGCCCGGCGATGCTGCCGCGCCCTGATGGATCCCGACCCCGCGCTCACCGTGGAATATCACCGGGCCGGGGAGGGGGGCGGCTGCGCTCTGCGCGACTGGCGGGACGTGCTCGGGCTGGTGCGCCTGTCGGCGAATGGCTCGTCGGGCGATGCCGCCGGGGTACCCGTGGTGCACGTGGCGGACGAACTCGGCATCGCGCTCGGCCCGGCCGCGCCGGTCGTCTTCGTCCGCGCCGACGTATGCCGCGCCGGGCTGCTGGTGGAGATCGAGGCCGTCGGTCTCGGCCAGGCGCGCGCTCAGGGTGCCCGGCGGGCGCAGTAGGCCGAGAAGGTCCCGAGCTCCACCCGACGGGTAACGTCGGTGAAGCCGGCTGCCGCGATCTCCGCCATGACCGTGGGCGGCGGAACGCAGGCCGCAATCGTGTCCCAGTAGTAGCGCATGAGCAGGCTCGCCTCGCGCCGCCGGGCGACGACGGCGGCGATCTGCGGCAGCACGCCGCGGAGCCAGATCTTGAGGAGCGCGCGGCGGATGCGGCCGGCCGGCAGCGTGATCTCGAGAATGCACAGCCGGGCGCCGGGCCGCAGCACGCGGTGGAATTCCGCGAATGCGGCGCGGAGGTCGCCGACATGGCGCAGCGCATAGCCCATGCACAGGAAGTCGGCGGAGCCGTCGGCCGCAGGGATATGCTCGGCGCTGCCGCTGAGCAGCCGCAGCCCCGTCGGCACCCGCGCGTGCTCGATCATGCCCGGGCTCGGATCGATGCCGACGACCAGCGTCGGATCCCCGGCGATGCCCGCCGCGGCGCTCGCCAGGAGGCCCGTGCCGGTGCCGATGTCGAGCACGCTCATTCCCTTCCCCAGGCCCGCGGCTGTGAGCGCTCGCCGGCGGTACCAGGAGCCGGTACCGAGGCCGAGGATGCGCTCGAGGCGATCGTAGTCCGCGGCGCTGCGGTCGAAGCAATCGCGAATCCAGGCGCTGCGATCGCTTTCGCTGCGGTAGTAGGAGCCGAGCGGTGGATGGGGCGCTTGCAAGGCAGTCATCCTAAGGCAGGTCCCGAGGCCGATGCGAGCGGAGGTAAGCCCTCAGGCGCGCCGCGCCGGGGCCCCGAAGAGGCGGAAGGCGTGGCCGCGCGTCGAGACGGCTTTCACCAGCGCCCACACCGCATCCCCGGGCGCGAGCCTCAGAGCCTGGCGCGCAGCCTCGGTGATGCGCGCCAGCACGATCGGGCCGCCGACATCCACCTTCACGAGGACACTCGCATCCATCTCGGGGATGATCTCCTTGACGGTGCCGAGAAGTGCGTTGCGCACGCTCAGGTGCTGAATGGGCCGGGTCGCAAGGATGATGTCGCGCGCCAGCAGCTGCACCCGCACGCGCGCCCCGGGCGACGCTCCCCTCAGGCTCACCTGCAGCTTGCCGGTGCCGATGGCGAGCTCCGCCGTGCCACCGGCCGCATCGACCCCGGTCACCAGCCCGTCGAGCACCGCGCCGACCAGGTCGGGCCCGAGGACGCCGCGCAGCTCGGGCCGCAGGCTCAACTCCCCGACCGGCCCGGCGGCCAGCACGCGGCCCTCCTCGAGCAGCACGATGTAGGTCGCGAGCCGCAGCACCTCCTCGAACTGGTGGCTCACGTACACCATGGGGATGGACAGCCAGTCGCGCAGAACCTCGAGGTAGGGCAGCACTTCCTCGCGCCGCGCGACGTCGAGCGAGGCCAGGGGCTCATCGAGCAGCAGCAGCTGCGGCTGCGACAGCAGCGCGCGGCCGAGCGCGACGCGCTGGCGCTCGCCGCCGGAGAGCTCGTGCGGGCGGCGGTGCAGGAGCGCGGCGAGGCCGAGCAGGTCCACCACCTCCTCGAAGCGGATGGAGTGGGGAATCGAGCGGGCGCGCTTCTCCCCGTAGCGCAGATTGCCCGCTGCGGTGAGGTGGGGAAAGAGGCGCGAATCCTGGAACACGTAGCCGATACGGCGCCGCTCCGGGGCCACGGCGATGCGTGCGCGCGTGTCGGTCAGCACGGTGCCGGTAAGCTGCACCTCGCCCTCCTCGGGCGGCAGCAGCCCCGCGATCATGTCGATGAGCGTGGTCTTGCCGCTGCCGGATCGGCCGAAGAGCGCGATCACGCCGGGGGTGGGGGCCTCGAACGAGGCCGCGAGCGTGAACTCCCGGCGGCGCTTGAGCAGCGAGACGCGCAGCATGCCGCTAACGGCCCAGCAGCCGGCGCACGCGCCGCACGAGGAGCTCGGCGCCGAGGAGCCCGGCCAGCCCGAGCGCGAACGACAGGATCGCGAGGCGGAGCGCGAGCGGCTCGCCATCGGGCGATTGCATGGCCGTGTAGAGCGCCAGCGGCAGGGTGCGGGTCACGCCGGGAATGTTGGCGGCGAAGGTGATCACGGCGCCGAACTCGCCGAGGCCGGCGGCGAACGCGGTCACCGCCCCGGCGAGGATGCCGGGCAGCATCAGCGGCAGGGAGATCGTGAAGAATCGATCCCAGGCACGGGCGCCGAGCGTGCGCGCGGCGGCCTCGAGGCCGCGGTCGACGTTCTCGAGCGAGAGGCGGATGGCGCGCACCATGAGCGGAAAAGTCATGACCGCGGTCGCGAGCGCGGCGCCCGCGGTCGTGAACGGCAGCTGGATCCCGAATTGCGAGCGCAGCCAGCCACCGAGCGGCGCGCGCGCCCCGAGGAGCAGGAGCAGCACGTAGCCGACCGCGACCGGTGGCAGCACCAGCGGCAGGTGCACGAAGGCATCGAACAGCGTGCGGCCCGGGAAACGGGCCCTGGTGAGGATCCAGGCGGCCAGCACCGCGAGCGGCAGGCTGAAGACGACACTGCGCGTGGCGACCTCGAGAGAGAGGCGCAGCGCCTCGAGCTCGGCGGAGCTGACCGGTTCCATCACTCGGAACTCTCTCACGACCGGTCGGGCGCCGGCCAGCGGGAAAGCGCCGTGTCAGGACCGAAGCTCAGCGGACGGCCGACACCTCAGGCCACCAGCGTCTGCGACAGGCTGACCGGCGGGCCGTGAGCGGGTGCCGGGGCGAAGGCCGCCAAACCCTTCTCCTCGAGCCAGGCGCGGTTGAAGAGACGCGACTGGTACTTGGCGCCGCCGTCGCACAGTACGGTGACGATCGTATGTCCGGGTCCGAGCTCGCGCGCGACCTGCAGTGCGCCGGCGACGTTGACGCCGCTGGTGCTGCCGAGAAAGAGTCCCTCCTCGTGCAGCAGCCGGTAGACGCAGCGCACGGTCTCGCTGTCCGCCACGTGCACCGCGCCATCGATCGGCGCGTCCTTGAGATTGGCCGTGATGCGCCCGATACCGATGCCCTCGGTGACCGAGCTGCTGCCGGTGGCCTTGAGCGTGCCGCTGCGGAAGTACTCGTACAGGCTGCTGCCCGGCGGATCGGCGAGCACGCAGCGCACCGTGCGGCTCTTCGATTTGAGGAATCGGGCGACGCCGGCAAGCGTGCCGCCCGTGCCGGTCGCCGCCACGAAGGCATCGATCCGCCCACCCGTCTGCGCCCAGATCTCTGGGCCGGTGGTGGCGACGTGCGTATCGCGGTTGGCGGTGTTGTCGAACTGATTCGACCAGATCGCGCCCGGGAGCGAGGCCGCCAGACGCTGGGCGACCTTCTGGTACTGGTTGGGATTGCTGTAGGGGACGACCGGCACCTTGTGCACCTCGGCGCCGAGCATCTCGAGCAGCCGGTACTTCTCCGGCGACTGGTTGTCGGGCATGACGATGATGCAGCGATAGCCGCGCGCGTTGCAGACGTGCGCCAGCCCGATTCCGGTGTTGCCGGCGGTGCCCTCGACGACGATGCCGCCCGGCCGCAGCTGTCCGCGCCGCTCCGCGTCGGCGACGATGGCGGCCGCGGCCCGGTCCTTGACGGAGCCGCCCGGGTTCATGAATTCGGCCTTGCCGAGGATCTCGCAGCCGCTCTCCTCGCTCAGCCGGTGCAGGCGGATGAGGGGCGTGTTGCCCACGGCGCCGACGAAGCCTGCGACGCTGCTCATGCGATGGCTCCCACGGGAATGCAGTCCTCGGGCGAAAGTGTAGCGCGGTCGGACCCCGGCGCGAGGCCTCCCGTCGCCGCGAGCGCGGTGACCTCGCCCACGATCAGCAGCGCGGGCGCGGCAATGCGCTCGCCGGCCGCGCGCGCCGCGATGTGCTCGAGCGGGGCCCGCAGCACGCGCTGTCCTGGAAGCGTCGCGCGCTCGACGATGGCCGCGGGCAGATCGGCCGTCGCTCCCGCGGCACGCAGCCGCGCGACGATGCGGGGCAGCTGCGCGATGCCCATGTAGAACACCACGGTCTGACGGGTGCCGGCGAGCGCGCGCCAGTCGAGCGAGTCGTCGGCCGCCGCGTGGCCGCTCGCCAGCGTCACGCTGTGGGCGAGCCGGCGATGCGTGAGCGGAATGTCGGCGGCCGCGGCGGCGCCGAGAGCCGCCGTGACCCCGGGAACGACGCGCCAGGGGACATCCGCGCGCGCCAGCGCCTCGATCTCCTCGCCGCCGCGCCCGAACACGTAAGCGTCGCCGCCCTTGAGGCGCGCGACGCGCTTGCCGGCGCGCGCCAGGCCGACCATGAGCTCGTTGATGCGCGTCTGCTGCGCGTGCTCACCGGCCGACTTGCCGACGAACACACGCTCGGCGTCGCGCCGTGCACGCTCGAGGATCGCCTCCGGCACCAGCCGGTCGTAGAGGATCACGTCGGCCTGCTGCAGCAGCTGCAGGGCGCGCAGCGTGATGAGGTCCGGGTCCCCGGGACCGGCACCGATGAGGTAAACCTCGCCGAGGCCGGTCCCGGAGGCGGGGGTGCGGGGCTCCTGCTGCGCGCGGCGCAGCTCTGCCGCGAAAGTGCGCTGCGCTGCGGCCTGGTTGCCGCTCAGGAGCTCTCCGCCGGCGCGCCCGCCGATGAGGCGCTCCCAGAAGGCACGCCGCGCCGGACCGGGCAGGCGCTTGACGGCAGCGCGCCGCACGCCCAGGAATCGCGCGAGCGCGCCGAGGCGCGCCGGCAGCAGCGCCTCGATCTGCTCGCGCACGCGCCGGGCGAGCACCGGGCTCGCGCCCGCGGAGCTCACCGCCACGACGATCGGCGAACGGTCGACGATGGCGGGGAAGATGAAGCTCGAGAGCTCCGGGGAGTCGACCACGTTGACCGGGATCCGGAGCGCGCGGGCGGCGCGCGACACCGCCGCGTTCACCCCGCGGTCGTCGCTCGCAGCCACGGCCAGCGCCGTCCGGGCGAGATGTGCGGGCGCGAAGGGCTGCGCAATGTGCGCGAGCTCCGCGCGATGCGCGCGGGCCGCGAGCCCGGCCGAGAGCTGCGGCGCGACCACGGTGACGCGCGCTCCCGCCTTGAGGAGCCACTCGGCCTTGCGCGCAGCGACGCGGCCGCCGCCGACCACGAGCGCCGGCTCGCCTTGCAGGCGCAGGAACACCGGCAGGTAGTCCATGATCGCGGGTGGGGCCGCCTCTGCCATGATGAGGCCGACTATAGCCGCGCGGGCCTCGGGGACTGAACGAAGGTTTGATTCTCAGGGACTGCGCGCCGGTTATGGCGGTGACAGGCCTGTCGGGGGACGGTAGCCTTGAGCGGCAATGAAGCTGCATCAACTGCGTTACCTGGCCGCCGTTTCCCAGAGCGGTCTCAACATCACGGCGGCGGCGCACAAGCTGCACACTTCGCAGCCGGGGGTCAGCAAGCAGATCAAGCTGCTCGAGGACGAGCTCGGCTTCCAGATCTTCGTGCGCGAGGGGCGCAACCTCACCCGCATCACCCCGGCCGGACAGCAGGTGATCGAGCGGGCGCTGCGCATCCTGCAGGAGGCGCAGAGCATCCGCGACCTGTCGACGGAGCTGCGCGACGAAGGCAAGGGGAGCCTGTCGATCGGCACGACGCACACCCAGGCCCGCTATGTGCTGCCGGACGTCATCCGGGAATTTCGCGGGCGCTACCCGCAGGTGCGCCTCAACCTGCACCAGGGCACCTCGGAGCAGATCGCGGAGATGGTCGCGGATGACCGGATCGACTGTGCCATCGCCACCGGCTCGGAAGGCCTGTTCACGGATCTCACGCTCCTGCCCTGTTACCGCTGGCATCGCACGGTGATCGTTCCGCGGGGCCACGCCCTGGCAAACGGCGGCAAGCTCACGCTGCGCGCCCTGTCGGCGTTCCCGCTCATCACCTACACCTTCAGTTTCACGGGGCCCTCGTCGCTGCACGAGGCGTTCGCCCGGACGGGGTTGATCCCGAACGTCGCCATCACCGCGCGCGACGCCGACGTGATACAGACCTACGTGCGGCTCGGTCTCGGCGTCGGCATCGTGGCGCACATGGCGATCGACCCGGAAGATCCCGGCCTGGTGGCGGTCGATGCCTCGCACGTGTTCGCGGCCCATACCACGTGGCTCGGGTTCCGGCGCGGGACGCTGTTGCGCAAATACATGTACGACTTCGCGCAGCTGCTCGCGCCCCACCTGGACCGCCGGCTCGTCGAGCGGGCGCACCGCGCCGCATCCGGCGCAGAGGTCGCCCAGCTGTTCACGGATATCGCGTTGCCGGAGCGTTAGAGCGTGAAGAAGCGCTGGCGATCCACGAAGACGCCGGCGGCACCCGGCTGGTAGGCGACGGTGTAACGGCTCAGGGCGCGGCGGGCGGCCTCGAGGTCCTCGCCCGCGGCGAGCTCGATCGCATCGAAGCCGCAGCGCGCGAGCAGGAACACCTGGTCCTGCTTCACCCCGGCGCCGACGGCGCGCAGCTCACCGCGGAAGCCAAGGCGCGCGCGCAGCAGCCGGCCCTGGGAGTAGCCGCGCCCGTCGCCGGCGGTGGGAAACTCGACCGCGACCAGCGCCAGGCGCGGCAGCTCGGAGGCGAGATCCTCGGGGGCGTCGGCCGGGGCCAGGCGCACCCCGAGCGCGCCGCGCCACGCGGCCCAGAGGGCCGCGTCGGCGCGCAGCCGCTCGAGCGGAACGATGAGCGGGCTCCCGGCGGCGGCCTGCTCGCCGAGATAGGCCCAGTCGTCCGCGACGATCTCACGCCGCCTGAGGATGTAGCGCATAGGCGCCCGTACGGAAGGGCTCGAGGCCTACACGGCGCAGCGTATCGATGAAGGGCTCATCCCCCGCACGCAGCGCCCGGTACACCTCGACGATGCGGACGAGGGTCGGCGCGACCTCGTGCTTCGGCACCGAAGGACCGATTACCTCGCCGAGCGCGGTGAAGCCGTTGGCCGAGCCGCCGAGGCTGATCTGGTACCACTCCTCGCCGTGCTTATCCACCCCGAGGATGCCGATGTGGCCGACGTGGTGGTGGCCGCAGGCGTTCATACAGCCGGACATCTTGATCTCGATGTTGCCGAGATCGTAGAGGTAGTCGAGGTCGTCGAACTGCCGCTGGATGGCGTGCGCGACGCCGAGCGTTCCGGCGTTGGCGAGCGAGCAGAAATCGAGTCCCGGGCAGGCGATCAGGTCGGTCAGCGTGCCGATGTTGGGCATCGCGAGCCCGTGCGGGTCGAGCGTGCGCCACACCTCGTAGAGCCGGTCCTGCCGCACGTCGGCGAGCAGCAGATTCTGGCTGTGGGTGGCGCGGATCAGGCCGAAGCTGACGCGCTCGGCGAGGTCCGCGACCGCCTCCATCTGCTCCGCGGTCGCATCTCCCGGATTTGCGCCGTGCGCCTTGAGCGACACGAACACCGCGCGGTAGCCGGGGACACGATGTGCGCGGGTGTTGTAGCGGTACCAGGCGAGGAAGCGCGGCTCGCGCCCGGCGGTGACGTCACGGTCGGGGAGCGCCTCGTAGGGCTGCGGGCGGAAGCAGCCGCGCATGCGCTCGACGTCCGCCGCGGTCAGGAGCGCCGCGCTGTCGCGGCAGGCGAGCCACTCGGTCTCGACCTCCTCGCGGAAGCGCGCCGGGCCCAGTGACTTGACCAGTACCTTGATACGCGCCTTGTGGATGTTGTCGCGGCGGCCGTAGCGGTTGTAGACGCGCAGAATCGCCTCGAGATAGCCGAGGAGATCGGCGAGCGGCAGGAACTCGCGGATCAGAGTGCCGATGACCGGCGCGCGGCCGAGCCCGCCGCCGACCAGTACCGCAAAGCCGAGCGCGCCGTCCGCGCCACGCCTCAAGTGCAGGCCGATGTCGTGCACCTCGGACGCGGCGCGATCCTCCGCCGCGCCGGTGATCGCAATCTTGAACTTGCGCGGCAGGTAGGTGAATTCCGGGTGGAGCGTGGCCCACTGGCGCACGATCTCGCAGTAGGGGCGGGGATCGTCGATCTCGTCGCGGGCGATGCCGGCCATGTGATCCGCGGTGACGTTGCGCACGCAGTTGCCGCTCGTCTGGATCGCGTGCATCTGCACGGCGGCGAGCTCGGCGAGGATGTCCGGCACCGCGGCGAGCGCGGGCCAGTTGAGCTGCAGGTTCTGGCGGGTGGTGAAGTGCCCGTAGCCGCGGTCGTAGCGGCGCGCGATGTCGGCGAGCTTGCGCAGCTGCGCGGCGCGCAGCAGTCCGTACGGAATCGCGATGCGCAGCATCGGCGCGTGCCGCTGGAGGTACAGGCCGTTGCGCAGCCGCAGCGGCCGGAACTCGTCCTCGGAAAGCTCGCCCGCGAGATGGCGCCGCGTCTGATCGCGGAACTCCGCGACGCGCTCCTCGACGAAGGCCTGGTCGAGCTCATCGTAGCGGTACATGCGTCCCGACTATATTCGGGCTGCTCGCGGCGGCTAAATACCGTGTGGTTGGGTGCGCCTCTTTCCGGGGTTATGAGCCGCTCCGTAGGGCTCGGGCCTTCAGGCCGCAGATACCAGAGGCAACCAGGGTTGGGGGCGGTCTTCCGTCAAGAATGCTCCGAAATGAGCGGCGTGAGCAGCTGCCGCAAATGGCCTTGATCGGCTACATTGGGAACGATGGGCGCGGCGCGCAAGCCGCGCAATAGCGGGGGACGCAGCCGTGGCGGGACTCTATTTCGACGAGTTCGAACCGGGACAGCGCTTCGAGCACGCGGTGCGGCGCACCGTGACCGAGGCCGACAACGTACTCTTCACCACCCTCACCATGAACCCGGCCGCCATCCATCTGGACGCGGAGTATTCGAAGGGCACTCCCTTCGGCGTCCCGATCGTCAACAGCCTGTTCACGCTCGGACTCCTGGTCGGGCTCTCGGTCTACGACACCACCTTCGGCACCACCATCGGCAACCTGGGCTTCGAGGAGGTGCGCTTCCCGAAGCCGGTGCTGCCGGGCGACACGTTGCGCGCGGCGACGACGGTGGTGTCGAAGCGCGCGAGCCAGTCGCGCCAGGACTCGGGCATCGTGGTGTTCGAGCATCGGGCCTTCAACCAGCGCAATGAGGAGGTCGCCTTCTGCCGCCGCGCGGCGCTCATGCTGAAGAGGCCGGCGTGAGTGCGGAGCGCCCGCCGGGCGCGCTGCGCTCGTGGTTGTTCGTGCCGGGCGACAGCGAGCGCAAGCAGGCGAAGGCGCTCGGCACCGAAGCCGATGCGTTGATCCTCGATCTCGAGGACTCGGTCGATCCCGCGCAGCTGCCGGCGGCGCGCACCCGGGTGCGGGAGCTGCTGCGCGCCCGCCCGGAGGGCTCGGCGCCGCAGCTGTGGGTGCGTATCAATTCCCCGGAGGGCAGCTGGCGCGAGGACCTTGCGGAGCTCTTCGGCGCGGGTGCCAGGCGCAAGGCGGACGACGGCTGCCGCGCGCCCGACGGGATCGTGCTGCCCAAAGTCTCGACTCCCGCGGAGATCGTCGCCGTGGCCGACCATCTCACGACCCTCGAGGCGGAGCGCGGCATCAGCCGCGGGGCGACCGGCTTGCTCGTCATCGCGACCGAGACCCCGCGGGGGCTGCTGTCGCTGCCCCAGTACCCGGCGGCGCTCGGCGCCGCCCGCGCGGCCGCGGTGCGCCTCGCGGGTCTCACCTGGGGAGCGGAGGACCTTTCCGCGGCCCTCGGCGCGAGCGCGAAGCACGATTCCTCCGGGGCACTGACCTTCACTTTCGCGCTGGCGCGCACCACTTGCCTGCTGGCGGCTGCGGCCCTCGGCGTGCAGGCTATCGACGGCGTGCATGTCGACTTTCGGGATGTGGCGGGCCTCAAAGGCGCGCTCGCCGAGGCGCGCCGCGACGGGTTCACGGCCAAGCTCGCCATCCATCCCGACCAGGTCGCCCCGATCAACGCCGCCTTCACCCCGACCGAAGAGGAACGCCGGCATGCGCGGCGCGTGGTCGCGGCCTTCGCCGCAGCCGGAGGCGCCGGCGTGGCGAGCCTCGATGGGCAGATGATCGATCGTCCGCACCTCCTGCAGGCGCGGCGCGTGCTGGCGGCCGCAGCACCGGCGCGCAAGCCCTGAGGCGTTGCTGCCCGAAACCAGGGTGATGTGCGCGGCAATCGCTTCCTGCTGCGCGGCCGGCAAGGGGCCACGCTTCAGCCAGAAAGCTGCAGCAGATCCTCGGGAGTATCGAGGTCGAGCTCCGCAGCCGGCATGGGCACGCGGACCACCCGGTCGGCGCTGCGGCGCAGGACCGAGCGTGCGCCGCTGTCGCCGTGCAATGCACCGAGCTCGCTGAAGGTGCTGCGGGGAAAGATCGCCGGGGCGCCGGTCGTCCCCGCGTAGAGCGCGGCGGCGATGCATTGCGGACGCCGCCGCCAGGTCCCGGCGAGGCGCTTGAGGTCGTCGCTCGTGACCGCGGCCTGATCGGCCAGCACCAGCATCACGCCGGCACAGGTGGCCGGGAGACGCGCGACTCCGGCGCGGATCGAGCTCGCGAGCCCCTCGCGCCACTGGCGGTTGACGACTACCGACCCGGGCGAGTGCTTGAGGAGGGGCGCAAGCTCGCCCGCGCCCGCGCCGAGGACGACGATGAGCGCGTTGCCGGTGACCTCCGCGGTGCGCGTCACCATAGCGTGGAGGAGCGGGCGGCCGCCGATGCGCACGAGCTGCTTGGGCGAGCCGAAGCGCGTCGAAGCTCCCGCGGCCAGCACGATCGCGTAGAGCCGGTCCCCGGCGGTGCGCGTGGGCGACGACCTGATCACGCGAGCTCGATCCCCTCGGGGAGGGCCGCGCGAACGCGCGCGTAGAGCGCGCGCTCCCGGTACATGGAATCGGCATCGATCGCGCCGAACGCGCGCCAGTCCGCGACGCGGGCATTCGCGGCGAGCGCCGCCTCGATGGCGCCGCGCCGGGCATCCCATGCGCCGTTGATGTATTGCGCGAGCCCCTGCGAGCTCTCCTGCGTGAGTCCGCGCTGCGCGAGCCCCTCGAGCGCCTCGCGGCCACGGCCGCGCAGCTCGAGCGCCGCGATCGTCCCGCGGCCGGCGTCGCCGGCCGGGACCCGGGCGCAGAGCTCGCCGAGGCGCTCGTCGCGCTGGTCGAACCAGCCGAGCAGGCACCCGAGGTATTCCGTGCACGCCGCACGCAACGGCTCGAGCGCGGAGCCGGCCGCCGGCGCCTTGCGGTGCGCCGCGGCGCAGGCGCTTGCGACTTCCCGCACGTGCCGGCGCTCGGTGGCGAGCTGGTTGCGCAAGAGCTCGATCTCGTTCATCGACGGACGACGCAATTACATGAGGTATCATTCATAAGAAATTGAGTACTAAAGAGATAATGCCATGCTTCGAGCCGGCCAACAGGCCCCGGCGCGCCGCCGCAGGCGCCGCGGCGGAGCGCCCAGTATGCCAGCCTCCGCCGGCGGGACGGCGTCACGCCGCGCCGCGCGCGTTGCACGCACCCGTCCGGCTTCAGTAGAGTCCGACGGCCTCTTGCATTCTCTCTCGAAACATCTCAAGTCGATGAGCAGCACCGATCCCTGGGTCGTGCACAAGTTCGGGGGGTCGAGCGTCGCCGACGCCGACTGCTTCCGCCGCGTCGCCGCCATTCTCGAGTCGCTTCCCGGCGCGCGCCTCGCCGTCGTGCTGTCGGCCTGCCGCGGGGTGACGGATGCGCTGCTGCGGCTCGTCGCGCTCGCCGAGCGTCAGGACGATGGTTACCGCGCCGAGCTCTCGCAGCTGCGCGCGCGCCACGCGGAGATTGCGCAGGAGCTGCTCAGCCGCGAATCGGCGCAGCTCTATCTCGCCGGCTTCGATCGCGACTGCCACGACCTCGAAGGCGTACTCCACTCCGTGAAGCTGACGCGGGCCGCCGCCCGCAACGTCAGCGACCTCATCGCCGGCTACGGCGAGCTGTGGTCGACGCAGCTGTTCCAGCGCTTTCTCGAGCAGCGCCCGGGGAAGAGGGGACCGGTCGTGTGGATCGATGCGCGGCGCGTCGTGGTCGCCGAGTGGGGTCCGCTCGGACCCGGGATCCAGTGGCCCGAATCGCGCGCGCGGCTCGCCGCCGCGGTGCCTGGCGACTTCACCGGTACGCTCGTCATCACGGGGTTCATCGCCTCGGACCGGCGCGGAGTGCAGACTACGCTCGGGCGCAACGGCAGCGATTTCTCCGCGTCCATCTTCGGCGCGCTGCTCAAGGCGTCCGAGATCCACATCTGGACCGACGTCGACGGCGTGCTGTCGGCGGATCCGCGGCGCGTCCCCGATGCCACCGTCATCGACTCGCTCTCCTACAACGAGGCGATGGAGCTGGCGTACTTCGGCGCCAAGGTGATCCATCCCCAGACCATGGCGCCGGCGGTCGGCGACGGCATTCCGATCTGGATCCGCAACACCTTCGCTCCCGAGAAGCCCGGGACGCTCATCTGCGCCCATCCCGCCTCGACGCTCCCGGTGAAGGGCATCACCAGCATCGAGCGCGTGGCCCTCATCAACCTCGAGGGCACGGGCATGATCGGCGTGCCGGGCACGGCGCACCGCCTGTTCGGCGCGCTGCGCGAGGAAGGGATTTCCGTCATCCTGATCTCCCAGGGGAGCTCGGAGCACTCGATCTGCTGCGCGATTCCGCAGGAGCAGGCGGAGCGCGCCGTCGCCGTGACCCGGCGGGCGTTCGAGCGCGAGCTTGCCGAGGGGCAGATCCAAAGCGTCGACATCGACCCCGATCTGGCCATCCTTGCGGTGGTGGGCGATGGCATGGCCGGCACACCGGGCGTGGCCGCCAAGGTGTTCGGCGCGCTCGGCAGCTCGAGCGTCAACGTGCGCGCCATCGCGCAGGGTGCCTCGGAGCGCAATATCTCGGTCGTGGTCGACGGGCGCAGCGCGACGCGCGCGCTGCGCGCGGTGCACGCGGGCCTGTACCTCTCCCCGCACACGCTCTCCATCGGCGTCATAGGTCCCGGCACCGTCGGGCGCGTGTTCCTCGAGCAGCTCGCGGCCCAGAGCCCGCATCTGCGCGAGCAGTTCCGCCTCGACCTGCGGCTGCGGGGAGTCATGGCCTCGAAGCGCATGCTGCTCGGGGATCCGAGCATTGCGCCGGGGGCATGGCGCGCGGAGCTCGAGAGCGGCGGCACGGCCGCCGACCTCGCGGCCTTCGTCGAGCACGTGCGCGTCGACTACCTGCCGCACACGGTGCTGGTCGACTGCACGGCGAGCGCGGCGGTCGCCGCGCATTACCCCGAGTGGCTCGCGTCCGGCATTCACGTCGTGACCCCGAACAAGCAGGCCAACAGCGGCCCGCTCGAGTTCTATCGCCGCCTCGGTGAGGCGCGCCGCGCCGGCGCCTCGCACTACCTCTACGAGGCGACGGTCGGTGCGGGACTGCCGATCGTCCACACGCTGCGCGATCTGCGCCAGACGGGCGACGAGGCGACGAGCATCGAGGGCATTCTCTCGGGTACGCTCGCATACCTCTTCAACGCCTATGACGGGCGCACCCCCTTCTCCGAGATCGTGCGCGATGCGCGGCAACGCGGTTATACCGAGCCCGATCCGCGTGACGATCTGTCGGGCACCGACGTAGCGCGCAAGCTCATCATTCTCGGGCGCGAGATGGGACTCGGTCTCGAGCTCACGGATGTGAAGGTCGAGAGCCTGGTGCCGGCGGAGCTGCGCGAGGGCTCGATCGAGGAATTCATGCGGCAGCTGCCGCGCTACGACTCCATGATGCGCGGTCACCTCGACGGTGCGCGCGCGCGCGGCAAGGTGCTGCGTTACATCGGCCGCCTGACCGCCGCCGGCGAGGCGAGCGTCGGCCTGACGGAGCTGCCCGAGAGCCATGCCTTCGCCAACATCGCGCTGACCGACAACGTGGTGCGCTTCGCCACCCGCCGCTACTGCGCGAACCCGCTCATCGTGCAGGGGCCGGGTGCGGGTCCGGAGGTGACCGCGGGCGGAGTGTTCGCGGACCTGCTGCGCCTGGCGGCGTACCTGGGGGCCCGGTTGTGAGCGCCGGCGGGCGCTCGCGCGCCACCGCATTCGCGCCGGCCTCGGTCGGCAATGTCGCCATCGGCTTCGACATCCTCGGCTTCTCGGTGGATGCGCTGGGCGACCAGGTGAGCGTCGCGCGCCGCGGCGAGCCCGGCGTCGCCATCAGCGCCGTGCGTGGCATTGCCGGGGAGCTGCCGCACGAGCCGCGCGACAACACCGCGGGGCGTGCGCTGCTCGCGTTGCAGGAGATGGTGCAGCCGGGCTTCGGCTTCGTGCTCGAGATCGACAAGGGCATTCCGCTCGGCTCGGGGCTGGGGGGCTCGGCGGCCTCCGCCGTCGGGGCCGTGGTGGCGGCCAACGCCCTGCTGCCGGCGCCGCGCAGCCTCCCGGAGCTGCTCAAGTGCGCCCTGGCGGGCGAGGCGGTCGCGAGCGGCTCGCGGCACGTCGACAACATCGCGCCCTCGCTCTACGGCGGCCTGGTTCTCACGGTCGGCATCGACGAGCCGCGCGTCAAACGGATCCCCGTGCCGACCGCTATCCGCGCGGTCATCGTGCATCCGCACATGTTCCTGGCGACCGCCAGGGCGCGCGCGATCCTCAAGCGCAGCGTCGAGCTGTCGGATTTCGTGTGGCAGACGGCCAACCTCGCCGGATTCATCTCCGGGTGCTACACCGACGATCTCGACATGATCCGCGCCTCGCTCGAGGATGTCGTCATCGAGCCGCAGCGCCAGGCGCTGATTCCGGGATTCCAGGAAGTGCGCCGCGCCGCCCTGGGCGCGGGGGCACTCGGCTGCTCGATCTCGGGTGCCGGGCCTTCGATGTTCGCCTGGGCGCTCGAGCCGGGCGCGGCGGCGGTGCTCGCCGCCATGCGCCGGGAGTTCGAGGCCAAGGGGCTCGCCACCGACGGCTGGATCGTCGGACTGCACGGCGCAGGCGCCAGGGTGATCGATTGAGCGAGGCGTTCGCCTTCACCAGCTCGCGCGATGCGAGCGTGGCTGTCGGATTCAGCGGCGCGCTGCTCCAGGGGCTCGCCCCCGACGGCGGCCTGTACGTGCCGGCGGCGTGGCCGCAGCTGTCGGTCGAGGACTTCGCCGGCGCGGCGGATCTTCCCGAGGTGGCCGAGCGGCTGCTCGCGCCGTTCCTCGCGGGCGACCGGCTGGCACCCGAGCTGACATCGCTCGCGCACGAGGCGCTGACCTTCCCGGCGCCGCTCGTGCCGCTGCAGGCCGACGGCCGCCTGTCGGTGCTCGAGCTCTTTCATGGGCCGACCGCCGCCTTCAAGGACTTCGGCGCGCGTTTTCTCGCGGCTTGCTTCGCACGTCTGCGCGCTGCCGGCGCCCGTCCGCTCACCATTCTGGTGGCCACCTCCGGCGATACCGGCGGTGCGGTGGCGGCGGCGTTTCACCGGCGTCCCGGCATCGAGGTGGCGGTGCTCTTTCCCAAGGGGCTGGTCTCGCCGACCCAGGAGCGGCAGCTCACCTGCTGGGGTGACAACGTGCGCGCGCTCGCGGTGCGCGGGACCTTCGACGACTGTCAGCGCCTGGTAAAGGAGGCATTCCTCGATGGCGGGCTGCGCGCGCGCCGCGCGCTGTCATCCGCCAACAGCATCAACCTCGGGCGGCTGCTGCCGCAGGCCGTCTACTACGCCGCCGCGAGCCTTGCCATCTGGCGTGAGCACGGCGAGCGCGCCTCCTTCGTCATTCCGAGCGGCAACCTCGGCAACTCGCTCGCCTGCCTGTGGGCGCGGCGGGCGGGACTGCCGATCGGCGCGGTGGTGCTGGCCCACAACGCCAATCGCACCGTCCCCGATTACCTCGCGAGCGGCGCGTGGCGGCCGCGGCCGAGCATCGCGACCCTCGCCTCGGCGATGGATGTCGGCGACCCGAGCAACATGGAGCGGCTGCGCTCGCTCTATCCGCAGCCCGCGCAATTGCGCGAGGCCGTGAGCGCCGTGAGCGTCGGCGATGAGGAGATCCGCGAGCGCATCCGCGCCGGCTACCGTACCTACGGGCAGATCTGGTGCCCGCACACCGCGACCGCGGCCGAAGCCTGGGAGCGCCTGCCGCCGCAGCAGCGCGCCCATGGGCGCTGGGTGCTGGTGTCGACGGCCCATCCGGCCAAGTTCCGCGAGATCGTCGAGCCTCTCATCGGACGAAGCGTACCGGTGCCGGAGAGTCTCGCGCGGCTGTTTGCGCGACCGGTCCAGTGTGCTGAAATCGACGCCGCGCCGGCTGCGCTGCGTGCGGCGCTCGAGGCTTGAGGGGGGTTCGTGGACGAGTTGAGCAAGTTGCCGCCTGCGGTGTGGGCAGTGGCGCTCGGCGCGGCGGCGCTGGTCGCCGCACTGTGGTGGGTTTCGCGCTGGTACAGCCGCTACCGTGCCCGCCGCGCGCTGCGTGCCGCGGTCACCGGCGGGGCGGCCGATCATCTCGCCAACGCCTTGGTGCCGGATGGGATGGGGGGAGGATTCCACGTCGACTTCCTGCTCCTCACCATGCGCGGGGTCGTGGTGATCGATCTGCGCGACGTCCGCGGCAACATCTTCGGCGGCGATCAGATGGCCGAATGGACCGTCATGGACGGCGCGCGGCGCTTCACCTTCACCAACCCGCAGAGCGCGCTCTACGACCGGATCGCCGCGGTCAAGGCGGTGGCGGGGGAGGTGCCGGTCGAAGGACGGATCGTGTTCACCCGGCGCGGCAAGTTCCCCAAGGGCCTGCCGAAGTGGACGCTGATGGTCGATGCACTGCGCGCCGAGTTCCCGCCCATCGAATATCAGTCGCACGCCGAGGCCACTGCGCCGCTGCGCGAAGGCTGGCAGCGGCTCAAGCAGGCCGTCAAGCCGAGCTACATGGCCGATATGCGGTAGTCAGGACACCGTCCGGGCGTGGTCGGCGAGCACCAGCGACACGCACGCGGTGAGCTTCTTCGCGTACTCGATGTGCAGGAACTCATTGGGCCCGTGCGCGTTGGCGTGCGGCCCGAGAACTCCGGTGATGAAGAACTGGGTGTGTGGAAAGCGCTCGCCCAGCATACCCATGAAGGGAATCGTGCCGCCGCAGCCGATGTGCACGGCTTCGCGGCCGTAGATCACCTGGCTGGCGCGCCCGATCGACTGCTCGAGCCACGGTGCGAAGGTCGGCGCGTTCCAGCCGGTGTTGGCCGAGCCCGGCTCGAAGCGCACCTCCGCGCCGTAGGGTGGATCGCGCTCCAGTGCCTCGCGCACCGCCTGGGCCGCGCGCGGAGCGTCGCAGATGGGCGGAGTGCGCAACGAGATCTTCACGGTCAGCTGCGGCAGCAGCACGTTGCCGGCGGTGGCCGTCGGCGGCAGGCCGTCCGCTCCCGTGACGGCGAGCGTCGCGCGCCAGGTGCTGTTGATGATGAGCTCGGCCGGATCGTTCGATACCGGCTGCACACCGCGCGCCCAGGGGAGCTTTCCCGCCACCGAGTCTCCCAGCACCTTCGCGGCCACGACCGCCTGGGCGCGCCGGTCCGCCGGCAGCGTCACGTGCAGATCGTCGAGCAGGAGGTCGCCGGTGACCGGGTTCTCGATGCGCGCGAGCAGCTGCTCGAGAATCCGGAACGGGGTCGGAGCGATGCCGGTCGCCATTCCGGAGTGCACGCCCTCGGTGAGCACCCGCACGGTGAGCGTACCGACGAGATTGCCGCGCAAGGAGGTCGTGCACCAGACCTGGTCGTAATTGCCGCACTCGGCATCCAGGCATACGACGAGCGAGGGCTCCGGGACGGCGTCGCCGAGCGCCGCCAGATGCGCCGGCAGATCGTTGCTGCCACTCTCCTCGCACGCCTCGATCAGCACGACGCAGCGCGGCAGCCGCACCTGCTGCTCCTTGAGCGCTGCGATGGCGGTGAGTGAGCTGAATACCGCGTAGCCGTCGTCCGCGGCACCGCGCCCGTAGAGCTTGCCGTCGCGAATGACCGGCTCCCAGGGACCGAGCCCCGGCAGCCAGCCCGTGAACTCGGGCTGCTTGTCGAGATGGCCGTAGAGCAGGGCGCAGCCGGGCAGCTCGCCGGGAACGTCGATGAGCAGCAGCGGAGTGCGGCCCGGCAGGCGGCGCACCTCGACACGCATGCCGGTCAGCGGCTGCAGCCGGCACCACTCGGCCATGAGCTGCACGGCCGCTTCCATGTGCCCGTGACTCTCCCATTGAGGATCGAAATCCGGCGACTTGTTGGGGATCCGCACGTAGGCAACCAGGCGCTCGATGATCGACTTGTCCCAGGTATTGCCGACGAAGGCGTTGAGTCGCTTGAGATCCATGAGGCTCTACCTTTATGTGTTTCAATGACTTAAAGACTATTTATGATGCAATATCTCTGGTGCTTCCTGCACCAGGCAGACGGAACAGCTCGCGTGCGCCCGCGGTGCTCGAGTGCGCGAGCGCCTCGAACGGCTCGCCGCGCGCCCGCGCCACCACCGCCGCGATGTGGGGAAGATACGCCGGCTCGTTGCGGCGCGAAGCGGGCCGCGGATCGAGATCGCGCGGCAGGAGATAGGGGCCGTCGGTCTCGAGCAGGAGCTTCCCCGCGGGTATGCCGCGCATGAGCGGCACGAGGTGTGCGCCGCGGCGCTCGTCGCAGATCCAGCCCGTGATGCCGATCGAGAGTCCGAGCCCGAGGTAGGCATCGAGCTCCGCCTGCCCGCCGGTGAAGCAATGCGCGACGCCGGCGTGCCGTGCGCCATGCTCGCGCAGGATGGCGACGAAGTCCGCGTGCGCATCACGCTGGTGCAGGAACACGGGCTTGCCGAGAAGCGCGGCGAGCTCGAGCTGGCGGTGAAAGGCCTGGCGTTGCGCTTCGCGCGGGGAGAAATCGCGGAAATAATCGAGGCCGCATTCACCGACTGCCGCCACTTCGGGAGCGCGCGCGAGCTCGGTGAGCTCGTCGAGGCGCGCCGGGGTGAGCTCGCTCGCATGATGCGGGTGAACGCCCGCCGTGGCAAACAGCGTTCCGGCGTGCTCCCGGGCGAGGGCGAGCGCGCCGGCGCTCCCGGAGAGCGTCGCACCGGTGACCAGCATCTGCACCACACCCGCGGCGCGCGCGCGCGCCAGCACCGCGTCGCGGTCGCCGTCGTAGCTGTCGTGGGCGAGATTGATGCCGATGTCGATGAGCGGCGCGTTGCGCGTGCCGGAGGGGGCGGGCCGCGGCGAGCCTGTGCTATGGTTTTGCATGCGCGCCAACATTCTACCGCTCGCCGCCACGGTGCTCCTCGCCGCGGCCGGCGCAGCCGCCGGCGCGGAAACCTCCTGGCGCGACATCGAGAGCCGCATCCAGTACGGCTACTACACCGAGGATGCCGCGGCTCTCAGGACTCTGCGCGGCCTGATCGCCGCCGATGAATCGCACGACAGGCTGCACGGCTACTACGCCGCGCTGCTCGCCTGGCGGGAGGCGCAGCTCGCCGCGCAGGGAGTGCCCGGGTCGCGCGCGGCGCCCGGCGATCTCGCGCAGCGCTGCGTCACCGAGGCGGACAACGTGCTCGAGGCGCAGGCGGCGTTTGCCGACGCCCTGGCGCTGCGGGCGGCCTGCCTGGCGACGCCGCTGCGTGCGGGCGGCGGAAGCCTTTCCGAGCATCGTGCCCGCAAGGACATCGAGCACGCGCTCGCAACCTTGCCGCACGATCCGCGGGTGCTGCTGGTCGACGCGATGAACGACTATCAGCTCGCGGCCCGGGGCGGCCGCAAGGACGGCGCGCTCACGAAACTGCGGCTCGCGGTCGCGGCCTTCGAGGCCGAGCGCGCGGGGCTCGAGCGGCTGCCGGGCTGGGGTGCGGCGGAGGCGTACCTCTACCTGGCGCGCGACCTGCTCGATCACGCCGACCCGGTCGGGGCGCGGGATGCGCTCGAGCATGCGCTGCTCATCGCGCCGGAGTTCGCGCAGGCGCGGCGCCTGATGGCCAGGATCGTCGGCGGCTGAAGCGGCGCCGCGCGGCCCCGCTGACTGACATCTGTCAGTCCGGCCCGCTGGTATCCGACACAGCTCGGCGCGTCCGGCGCACTGTACAACCCGTTCGCATGCAGCGGCATGGTGGCTGATGTTATCGTGGCGCGCCTGCGTGCGGGGACGGAACGGGGATGAGCGCGGAGCCGGACAAGAAGGCGCTGTTGGGACAGCTGCGGATCGACCGCGGCGCGGAGCCGACGGGCTCCGCGCCGGGACGGCGCACCTGGCTCGTCGGCGGCGTGGCTCTGCTCGTCGTGCTCCTGGGAGGCGGCGCGTGGCTCGCGTTGTCGGCACGCGGCGCGCTGCCGGTGCACACCGCTCTGGCGCAGCCCATCGGCGGCGGCGCGGGCGCCTCGGTGCTCGATGCCACCGGCTACGTCACCGCGCGGCGCGAGGCGACCGTGTCGGCGCAGATCACGGGCAAGGTCACCGAGGTGCTGTTCGATGAGGGCGACCGCGTGAAGGAGGGCCAGGTGATCGCACGCCTCGACGACACGGCGCAGAGGGCGGCACTGGCGCAGGCGCAGGCGCAGCTGCAGTCGGCGCGGGCGCTGCACAACCAGGCTGAGGCGCAGCTGGCCCAGAACGTGCGCGACCAGAAGCGCGACGAGGACCTGGTGAAGCGCAACCTCGTTTCGCAGCAGGCGCTCGAGCAGGCGAGCACTCAGGTGGACACGCAGACCGCGCTGGTGCAATCGCAGCGCGAGCAGATCGATCTCGCCGCAGCCAACGTGCGCGCCGCGCAGGTGCAGCTCGACTACTGCACGGTGCGTGCGCCCTTCGGCGGCGTGGTGATCGCCAAGGCGGCGCAGGTCGGGGAGATCGTCTCCCCGCTGTCCGCCGGCGGCGGCTTCACACGCACCGGAATCGGCACGCTCGTCGACATGGATTCGCTCGAGATCGAGGTCGACGTCAACGAGGCCTACATCAACCGCGTCGAGCCCGGCCAGCCGGTCGAATCGGTGCTCAACGCCTACCCCGACTGGCGCATTCCCTCGCATGTCATCGCGATCATCCCGACCGCCGACCGCTCCAAGGCGACCGTCAAGGTGCGTATCGGCTTCGACGTCAGGGATGCGCGCATCGTGCCGGACATGGGGGTGCGCGTCTCGTTCGAGGAGAAGGCGGCGGCCGGGGCCGCCCCGCAGCAGCGCGCGCGCGGCGTGCTGGTACCGGCCGGGGCGCTGCGCAAGGACGGCGGCGAGGACGTCGTGTACGTGCTCAAGGACCGCCGCGCGCGGCGCCGCGCCGTGACCCTCGGCGCGACCAGCGGGGACGCGCGTGTGGTGCTCGCGGGCCTGAGCCCCGGCGAGAGCGTCATCGTCGATGCGCCGGCCGGCATCAGGGACGACGCGGCGGTCACGGAGATCAAGCATGAGTGAGAGGAACGCCATGTCAGAGCCCATGGTCCGGGTACACAACGTCACCAAGGTCTACGAGCGCGGCAAGCAGAAGATCGAGGTGCTGCACGGCCTGACGCTCGAGATACCCAAGGGCGACTTCGTCGCGCTCATGGGCCCGTCGGGCTCGGGCAAGACGACGCTGCTGAATCTCATCGGCGGCCTCGACAAGCCGACCTCGGGCGAGATCACCGTGGGCGGCAGGCGCATCGACCAGCTCGGCAGCGGCCAGCTCGCCAACTGGCGCGCTCACAACGTCGGCTTCGTGTTCCAGTTCTACAACCTCATGCCGGTGCTCAGCGCGGAGGGCAATGTCGAGCTGCCGCTGCTGCTCACCAGGCTGTCGGGCGCGCAGCGGCGCAGGAACGTCGCCGTGGCGCTCGAGGTGGTGGGGCTCGCGGACCGCGCCAAGCACAAGCCGCGCGAGCTGTCGGGCGGCCAGGAGCAGCGCGTGGCGATCGCACGCGCGCTGGTGTCGGACCCGCAGCTGCTGGTGTGCGATGAGCCGACCGGCGACCTCGACCGCAAGACGGCCGACGAGATCCTGGGGCTCCTGCAGGTGCTCAACCGCGAGCATGGCAAGACCATCGTGATCGTCACCCACGATCCCAAGGCGGCGGAGTTCGCGCGCCGCACGCTGCACCTCGAGAAGGGGCAGCTGCTCGAGCAGGCGGCCTGAAGCCTCAGCGGGGACCCGACATGACGCGCACCGGCTTCGTCGTCGCGAATCTGTTCCGCAAGCGCGTGCGCACGATCCTGACGCTCCTGTCGGTGATCATGGCGTTCCTGCTCTTCGGCCTGCTGCAGTCGGTCAACACCGTGTTCAGCTCGGGCGCCGACTTCGTGGGCGCGACGCGCCTCTTCGTCCAGGCGCGGGTGTCCTTCACCACCGCGCTCCCGCTCAGCATGGTGCCGAAGCTCGAGGCCATACCCGGCGTGACGCGCGTGGCCTACCAGCAGTGGTTCGGCGGAGTATGGCAGACCAACACCCCGCTCATCATGTTTGCGCTCGACCCGCATCGCTATCACGACGTCTATCCGGAGTGGAAGATGCCGGAGGCGCAGTGGCAGGCCTTCGAGCGGACGCGCACCGGGCTCATCGTCGGGCGGCAGCTCGCCAACCAGTACGGCTGGAAGATCGGCCAGAAGATCCCGATCTCCTCCAACATCTGGCCGCAGAAGGACGGCAGCAAGGCCTGGGCTTTCGACCTGGTCGGGATCTTCGACGGCAAGGACGAGGACTGGCAGAAGCGCACCAACCTCGCCTTCATCCAGCAGGACTACTTCGACGAGGCCAACCAGTTCGGCATCAAGGGCCGCACCAACTTCTTCATCCTGAAGCTCGCCGACGGCGCCAACGCCGAGGCGATCAGCAGGACGGTCGACGCCATGTTCGAGAATTCCCCCGACGAGACCAAGACGCAGACGGAGAAGGACTTCAACATCAGCTTCGTCAAGCAGATCGGCGACATCGGCCTGATCGTGCGCTGGATCCTGTTCGCCGTGTTCTTCACGCTGCTGCTGGTGGTCGGCAACACCATGGCGCAGAGCGTGCGTGAGCGCATCCCGGAGCTCGCGGTGCTCAAGACGCTCGGCTTCTCCGACGGCAGCGTGTTCGGCTTCGTGCTCGCCGAGGCGTTCGCCCTGGTGCTCGCCGGCGGCCTGGTGGGCATGGTGCTCGCCTCGCTCGCCGGTGCAATGGTCGAGAAGGCCACGGGCGGACAGTTCCTGCTCGAGCTCGACGCCTCGGTGTGGCTGCTGGGAGTGGCGGCGATCGTGCTGATGAGCCTGGCCGTGGGGCTCCTGCCGGCGCTGCGCGCGCGGCGGCTGGAGATCGTCGACGCGCTGGCCGGCCGCTGATCCCGAGGAGACCGTTCCGTGTTGAGACAGGCGTTCGCGATTACGGGCCTCAGCATCCGCAGCATCCCGGAGCGCTGGGCGCCGTCGCTGGTCATCGTCATCGGGCTCGCGGGCGTGGTGGCGGTGTTCACCGCGCTGCTCGCCATGGCGGCGGGCTTCGAGAGCACCCTCAAGGCGACCGGCCGGCACGATGCGGTGGTCATCCTGCGCGGCGGCTCCGACGCCGAGCTCAACTCCGCGCTCGATCGCGACTCGACCGATCTCATCAAGCAGGAGCCGGGCATCCGCCCCGGGGCCGACGGCAAGCCGCTCGCCTCCGCCGAGCTCATGGTGATCGCGGAGCTGGTGCGCAAGGACGACGTCGGGAGCGGCGCCAACATCACGGTACGGGGCGTGGAGCCGGCGGCCTTCGCGCTGCGGCCGCAGCTGAGGATCATCGCGGGGCGCAACTTCACTCCGGGGCTGCGCGAGCTGATCGTCGGGCGCGGCGTGCTGGCGCAGTTTCAGGGTGCGAACCTCGGACAGGTCGTGCGCATGCGCGGCTCGGAGTGGACGGTCGTCGGGGAGTTCGCCTCGGGCGACTCGCACGAGAGCGAGCTGTGGACCGACGTCAACGTCGCCCGCTCGACCTTCGGCCGCATCGGCTCGAGCTCGGTGCTCGCGGCCCTCGACGAGCCCGACGGCCTCGGACGGCTGAAGGCGGCGATCGCGGCCGAGCCGCGCCTGTCGCTCGACGTGCTGCGCGAGGACGATTACTTCAGCAGCCAGACCAAGCAGTTCCGCGCCACCATCGGGGTGCTCGCCGGCGTCGTGACCGTCATCATGGGGCTCGGCGCCGTGTTCGCCGCGCTCAACAGCATGTACGCCGCCGTCACCGCGCGCGGCAAGGAGATCGCGACGCTCCGGGCGATCGGCTTCGGGGGCTTCGCCGTGGTGGTATCCGTGATGATCGAGGCGCTGCTGCTGGCGCTCGCCGGCGCGGTGCTCGGCGCGTTGATCGCCTATCTCCTCTTCAACAACCTCTCGGTGTCGACCCTGGGGCAGAACTTCACCCAGGTGGTGTTCAGCTTCAAGGTGACGCCGGAGCTGGTCGTGCGTGGGCTCGTCATCGCGCTCTTCATCGGCATGCTGGGAGGGTTCCTGCCGGCGCTGCGCGCGGCGCGGCTGCCCGTGACGACCAGTCTGCGCGAGAGTTGAGGACGGCGCGAGCGCGGACCTCAGCCGCGCGCGAGCGCCTCGCACAGCGCGTGCACGTCCTGCTCGGGCTGGTCCCAGGAGACCACGAAGCGCACCTCGCCGGCGGCTTCGGCGCCCCAGTCATAGAACTCGAACCCGGCTGCGCGCAGCGCCTGGCGGCGCGCGGCGCCGAGCTTGAGAAACACCTCGTTCGCCTCGACCGGATGCAGCAGCGCCGTCCCGGCGGCCGCGCCGATGCGCTGCGCCAGGGCGTTGGTGCGCTCGGCGTTGCGCTTCCAGATGCCGGACTCGAGATAGGCGAGCAGCTGCGCTGCGACGTAGCGCGACTTCGACAGCAGGTGGCCGGCGCGCTTGCGGCGCAGCTCGAAGTCGCGCACCAGCGTCAGGTCGAAGAACACCACGGCCTCGGCGGTGAGCGCGCCGTTCTTGGTCGCGCCGAAGGACAGGACGTCGACTCCGGCGCGCCAGGTCACATCGCCCGGCTGGCAGCCGAGGAAGGCGACGGCGTTGGCGAAGCGCGCCCCGTCCATGTGCACCTTGAGCCCCTGGGCGTGCGCGAGCTCGCACAGCCGCGCGACTTCCGCCGGACGGTAGACGGTGCCGAGCTCGGTCGCCTGGGTGAGCGAGAGCGCCGCCGGCTGCACGCTGTGCAGGTGGCGCGGGTGCGCCGCGAGCGCCGCGCCGACGGTCCCGGCATCGAGGCGGCCATGGGTGCCCGGCAGCAGCTCGAGCTGGGCACCCCCGGAAAAAAAACCGGGCGCGCCGCATTCGTCGACCGCGATGTGCGCCTCGTGGTGCGCGAAGATGGCCCCGTAGGGCGGGCTCAGGGTCGCGAGCGCGAGCGAGTTGGCGGCGGTTCCGGTCGTGACCGCGAAGGCGCGCACCGGCGTGCCGAAGTGCGCGCTCAGCGCACCGTCGAGACGCAGGGTCCAGTCGTCGTCGCCGTAGGCGCGGGCCAGCCCGTGATTCGCCTCGTGAACGGCGGCCATGATCTCCGGACAGGCGGTCGCGGTGTTGTCGCTGAAGAATCGCAAGATGGCTCGCTCCTCGTGCGCGCTGCTCGCCCCCCGCCTCGCTAATCGATGCGCCAGCGGAAGGACCAGGCGCCGAAGGCGAGAAACACGAGCGTGGTAGCGGCAAGATACAACAGGTCGGGGGCGATCTGCCCGAGGCCGGCGCCGTCCAGCATCACGGCGCGCGCCGCGTCGAGCAGGTGGGTGAGCGGAAACACGTGCGCGACCCACTGCACCCAGCGGGGCGACCCCTCGAGCGAGAACCAGATCCCCGAGAGCAGCATCATCGGCCAGGTCAGCAGGTTGAGGAGGCCGCCGACCAGCTCCTCGCTCGAGAAGCGCGCGGCGATCGTGAGCCCGAGAGCGATCATGGAGAGCGCGCCCGCGACCGCGAGCAGCAGCAGCAGCGGCACGCTGCCGGCGGAGTGAAAGCCGATGATGGCGCCGATGCCGGCGTAGAGAATCACCGTGACGACGACGATCAGCGCGAGGCGCGACAGCACCTGGGCGGAGAGGAACTCGAAGGCGGTGAGCGGCGTCGCGTGCAGGCGCTTGAGGAAGCCGCTCTTGCGATAGCGCAGCACCACGTAGCCGACGCCGAACAGGCAGCTGAACATCATGTTCATGCCGAGGATTCCCGGAAACAGCCAGTCGATGTAGCGCAGCGCGGCGCCGGTGACCGGCTCGCGGTGCGCGCCCGGCTCTGCCGCCAGCAGCAGCTTCTCGGCCACGTAGCCCTTCGGGGAATCGGTATTGACCCAGTAGCGGGTGCCGCGGCCGAAGTCGACCAGCAGGTCGATCTGCTGGTGGGTGAGCTTGCGCAGCGCCGCGTCCTGCCCGGGGAGCGGCACGAACTGCACGTAGCGCTCCGCGAGGAAGGGGTGCGCGTGGACGTCGCCGGGCGTGCCCAGCACTCCGACCTTGAACAACGGGCGCTGCGGACCGCCGAACACGAAGCCCATGCCGATCACCAGCATGATCGGCAGCAGCAGCGTGAAGAGCAGTGTGCCGCGGTCGCGCAGGAACTCGAGGTTGCGCGCGTGGAAGACCGAGAGCAGCCGGCGGATCACGGCCGCAGCTCCTTGCCGGTGAGCTCGAGGAACAGGTCCTCCAGGTTGGGCGGCCGGATGCGCAGATTGGTGAGCGGCACCTGCGCCGCGAGCAGCGTGCGCAGCGTCGCCTCCAGGTCGTCGGTGGTGATCTCCACGCGGTCGCTCGCCTCCATGAGCTTCAGGGGCAGGCTGCGCGCTCTCTCGGGGAAATCCTGTCGCGGCAGCTCGAGCAGCACGTCGGCGAAGTGCTCGCGCAGCAGCCGCCGCGGCGCACCCTGGGCGACGATCCGCCCGCGATTCATGATCGCGATCTCATCGCACAGAAGCTCCGCCTCCTCCATGTAGTGGGTGGTGAGGAGGATGGTCTTGCGGCGCGCCTTGATCGACTCGACCAGACGCCAGAAATTGCGCCGCGCCTGCGGATCGAGCCCGGTGGTCGGCTCATCGAGGAACAGCACCGCCGGGTCGTTCACCAGCGCGATGGCGAGCAGCAGGCGCTGCTGCTGCCCGCCGGAGAGTTTGCGGGCATCGCGGTCGGCGAGCGTCTCGAGCGCGCAGATGCGGATCACCTCGTCGACCTCGAGTCCGTGGGTGTAGAGGCCGCGAAACAGCGCGACGCACTGGCGCACGGTGAGGAAATCCTGCAGCGCGGTCTTCTGGAAGAGGATGCCCGCCTCCTCGCGAAAGCGCGGGCCGAGAGGCTCGCCGCGGTAGCGCACTTCGCCGGAGGTCGGCGGCAGGATCCCCTCCATGATCTCGACCGTGGTGGTCTTGCCGGCGCCGTTGGGACCCAGGAGCCCGAAGCAGATCCCCTCCGGGACGCTGAAGGAGACGCCGTCCACGGCGGTGGTGGCGGGATACTGTTTGACGAGGCTCGCGACTTCCAGCAGGGGTGCGCTCACGGTCGCGCGATCCTAGCGGATCGGAGCGGGGACGTCTTGAGGCGGCGTGCGACGGCCGCGGTCGGGCCGCGGCCTTGCCGCGCGGCGGGCGACGTGTACCATCAGCCGCATGACGACTCCGCAGTACGACAAGTCCGAGCGCGTCGACCTCGCCGACGAGGCCGTGCACTGGGATCTCGGCAGCTCGCTCTCCTACGGGGAGTACCTGCACCTCGAGAAGCTCCTGAGCGCGCAGCACCCGCTCACGCGCGAGCACAACGAGATGCTCTTCATCGTCGTGCACCAGGTGTCGGAGCTGTGGATGCGCCTCATGCTGCACGAGCTGACCGCGGCGCTCGCGTGCGTGCGGCGCGACGATCTCGACCCCGCGCTCAAGATGCTGGCGCGCATCTCGCGCTCGCAGACGCAGCTGCTCACGGTGTGGGATGTGCTGTCGACGATGACGCCGTTCGAGTACTCGGCGTTTCGCAATGCGCTCGGGCGCTCCTCCGGCTTCCAGTCGGTGCAGTACCGCATGCTGGAGTTTCTCTTCGGCAACAAGAACGCCGAGATGGTCGCCGTGCACAAGCGCGACCCGGCAGCCTACGCGGCCCTCGAGCGTGCGCTGGCGGAGCCCTCGCTCTACGACGAGGTGCTGCGGCTCCTGAGCCGCCGCGGCTACGGGATCCCGCAGGAGTACCTGTCGCGGGATTTCCGCGAGCCTTATGTCGCGAGCAAGCAGGTGGCGGGCGCCTGGCTCGGCGTCTATCACAACACCGACAAGGACTGGGACCTCTACGAGCTCGCCGAGCGGCTGGTGGACCTCGACCACAACTTCCAGCTGTGGCGCTGCCACCACCTGAAGACGGTGGAGCGCATCATCGGCTACAAGCCCGGGACGGGCGGCACGGGCGGCGTGTCCTACCTCGCCAAGGCACTGCAGCTCAAGTTCTTTCCGGAGCTGTGGCAGATCCGCACTTCAATGTGATCTGCTCAGCCCTTGGGCCGGCGATGGCGCAGTCATGTGGGCCGTATTTCAGACCGTGCGCCAGAAGGTGATGATGAGGCCACCGGCGATTACGAGCGATCCGCCCATGTAGACCGGCAATTCGGGCGCGACGCGAAAGACCACGAAGCTGATGATCTGCCAGACGACGAAGAGCGTTGCGACGTAGAGACCAACGACGCGCCAAAAAGGCACTGGTGCTGTGTTCAGGAACAATCCATAGCCCAGGAGAAGCGCCGCACCGATCAGGATCAGCGCAGGGCGGATGAGGCCGGCATGGTTGTACATCGCAAGACGTACAGCGGCATCTCCGCTCACCTCCAGCGTGGTGGCCACCAGTAGCAACAACGGGATCGGGATTCTCTGTAGGGTTTGTAGCATCGAACGTTCTTTCACGGATGCAGGCTTTGCGGCGCCGAGTCACGGTATTGAATCCCGTGACGGATTGCCACTCAGGGTCGGCGCGCGCGCATAGCTTAGCTCGCTATTTCAGTCTGACCCGGATAGGGACAGACCAGCTCGAGACGTCGATGTAGACGCGCCCGCTAGCGTGCGCCGACGGTCACCGGCGTGTCGATGTAATACGCGGGAAAGAGCGTCTTCAGGCTGCGGATCTTCGGCAGGTCGACGTAGACGACGTAGGGCGCCTGCGGGTTCTTGAGATAGTAGTCCTGGTGGAAGTCCTCGGCGCGGTAGAAGCCCCTGAGCGGGTCGAGCCGGGTGACGATGGGCTGCGCAAAAGCCTTGCCGCCGGTGAGCTGGCGGATGTAGCTCTCGGCGATGCGCCGCTGGGCATCGTCGGCGTAGAAGATGACCGAGCGGTACTGCTTGCCGGCGTCCGGTCCCTGGCGGTCGAGCTCGGTCGGATCGTGGGCGACGGAGAAGTAGATTTCCAGCAGCTCCCCGTAGGTGAGTTGCGCCGGATCAAAGATAATTTGCACTGATTCGGCGTGCCCGGTGCTCCCGGTCTCGACGTCCTGATAGTTGGCCTTCGAGCGCGGGCCCCCGGAATATCCGGCCAGCACCCCGCGCACGCCGCGCACGTGCTCGAACACCTCCTGCATGCCCCAGAAGCAGCCGCCGGCGAGCACCGCAGTCTGCAGGCGGCCCTGCTGCCGGGGGTTGTCGTCGGCGGGGGCAGGCAGCAGGCCCGGGGCCGCGCCCGCCGCTGCCACGAGCGGCAACGCAGCGAGCAGACTCGAGAGAAGACAGCGCAGGGGGTTCCCGGATTTCATCGGTGGTCTCGAGCTCACGTTCGTTCCGGAGCGGTGGTGGATCCCGGCGCCGGGGCGAGATGTGCCCGGGCGCCGGCCGCAGCGCGCGCGGCGGAGCGGGCACGCGCCAGGCGGTAGAGGAGCAGCAGCGCCAGGATGCCCGCGTAGATCAGCGGTTCACGCACGTCGCGCTTCACCTGCCAGTAGAAGTGCCAGACACCGAGAATGGCGATCACGTACACGAGGCGGTGGAGCTGCGTCCAGCGCCGCCCGAGGCGGCGCTGCATGCCGCTGGTCGAGGTCACGGCGAGTGGCATGAGGAGCAGCAGCGCCGTGAAGCCGATGGTGATGTAGGGGCGCTTGGCGATGTCGGCACCGAGGGTGGACCAGTTGAGCTCGAGATCGAGGACCACGTACACGCTGAAGTGCACCGCGACGTAGAAGAAGGCGAACAGGCCCAGCATGCGGCGCAGCCGCAGGAGCTGCGGGAAGCCGAGGAGATTCCTCACCGGTGTGACGGCGAGCGTGAGCAGCAGGAAGTTGAGCGCCGTCTTGCCGCACTCGTGCTCGATCTCCTTGACGGGATCGGCTCCAAGGCTCACCCCGAGCCAGCCGAAGGCGCCGCAGCTGAGCCACACGAGCGGCACGGTGCCCGCGGCGAACACCAGGGGCTTGTAGATATAGCGATAGCGCTGCGCGACGTTCAAGGCTCAGAAGTAGCGCCGCAGATCCATGCCCTGATAGAGCGGGGCGACCTCGTCGGCATAGCCGTTGAAGAGGAGCGTCGGGCGGCGCGCGGCCAGGAACGGCGCGCCGATGCGGCGCTCGGTGGCCTGGCTCCAGCGCGGGTGGTCCACTGCCGGGTTGACGTTGGCGTAGAACCCGTATTCGTTCGGTGCCGCGAGGCTCCAGGTGGTGTGCGGCTGGGTCGCCGTGAAGCGGATCCTCACGATCGACTTGATGCCCTTGAAGCCGTACTTCCAGGGCACGATGAGCCGCAGGGGCGCCCCGTCCTGGTTCGGCAGCACGCGGCCGTAGAGCCCGACCACCATCAGAGTGAGCGGATGCATGGCCTCATCGAGGCGCAGTCCCTCGACGTAAGGCCACTCGAGGACCGGGACCCGCTGGCCCGGCATGCGGTGCGCATCGTAGAGCGTGGTGAACTCGACGTACTTGGCGCGCGAGGTCGGCTTGAAGCGCGCAAGCAGGGAGCTCAGGGGAAAGCCGACCCAGGGGACGACCAGCGACCAGGCCTCCACGCAGCGCAAGCGGTACACCCGCTCCTCGAGCGACTGTCCTTTGAGGATATCCTCGAGCGTGAAGGTTCCGCGTGTCTCGGCCTCGCCGTCGACGGTGACGCTCCACGGCCGGGGCTGGAAGTTGCGTGCGTTCTCGCTCGGGTCCGCTTTGTCCGTGCCGAACTCGTAGAAGTTGTTGTAGGTGGTGATCTCCTCATACTTGTTGGGAGCCTCGGCCACGGAGTAGCGGGGATTCGCCGTGTACTCGAGGGGCGCGGCGCCCGCGGGCGGACTCCCGGCACCGCGGGCCAGGGTGCTCACGCCCGCGGCCAGCGCACCCGCAAGGAGCGTGCGGCGGCTGAAATAGACCTCGGGGGGCGTGATCTCCGACGGAGCAATGCGCGGCAGGCGCGTGGCCATAATGGAACCTCCGTGTGAGTAGACCGGCCCGATGGGCCAAAGGTTACACCCACCCCAGGCAGGAGAGACCGAGACCTTTGGCTGCCTGCCGGGTGCGCCAGTTCCCGTTCACGAGCACCCCATGATCGGCGAGACGCAGGTGCGCGAGGTCGCTCGCAGCGTTGCCGTAGGCGGTCACCCTGAGGCCCGGATACCGGCTGCGCAGCTCCTTGAGCCGGCGCGCCTTGTCGGTGCCGCGGCAGTTGGGGCCGGCGAGCGCCCCGTCGAGGCGCCCGCCCTGCCAGCGAAGCGCAGTGCAGAGCACCTCGGCGAACCCGAGCGCACGGCCGATGGCGGGGACGTAGAGATCGACGCTCGCGCTCATGAGGGCGAGCACATCGCCCTGCGCGCGGTGGCGCGCGATGCACGCGAGCGCCTCCGGCCACACGCCGTGAGCGACGAGGCGCGGCACGAAGCGCGCGGTCCAGGCGTCGAGCTCGGTGCGCGTGCAGCCACCGAGCGTGCCGCGAATGAGCGCCGACTTCACATCGCCGTGATCGGCGCGCCGCAAGCCGAAACGCACCAGCATGGGCACCACCCGCAGCAGCCCCGGCGAGCGCGCCGCGTGGCTGCGCAGGAATCCCAGCACGTAGGGCATGAGGGTGTCGCGGCGCGTGATCGTGCCGTCGAGATCGAAGACGGCAAGACCGCGCGGCGCGCCGGCGCTCGCACCGGCGGGGCTCGCCACGGACTGCGCGGGTCGCGACAGGCCGGGTTACCCGCCGGCGCCGCCGCCCGCAGCGAGCTGCCGCAGAACGTACTGCAGGATGCCGCCGTGCCGGTAGTACTCGCGCTCCTTGGGCGTATCGATGCGAAGGCGCGCCGTGAACTGCTTCGGCTGGCCGCCGGGCGGGGTCGCGGTGACGGTGACCTCGCGGGCATCGCCACGGCCGAGGCCCGTGATGTCGAACACCTCGCGCCCGGTGAGGCCGAGGGAGGCCGCGTTGTGTCCCGGCTGGAACTGCAGCGGCGCGACTCCCATGCCGATGAGATTCGAGCGGTGAATGCGCTCGAAGCTCTCGGCGATCACCGCCTTCACGCCGAGCAGCATCGTCCCCTTGGCCGCCCAGTCGCGCGAGGAGCCGGTACCGTACTCGCGTCCGGCGAGCACCACGAGCGGCGTGCCTTCGCCCTTGTAGCGCATGGCCACTTCATAGATAGAGGCCTGGTCGCCGTCCGGCAGATGCACCGCGACGCCGCCTTCGACTCCCGGCACCATGAGGTTGCGCAGGCGGATGTTGGCGAAAGTGCCGCGCATCATGACCTCGTGATTACCGCGCCGTGCGCCGTAGGAATTGAAGTCCTTCGGCTGCACGCCCTGGTCGAGGAGGTAGCGCGCCGCCGGACTCGAGCGCGAGATGTTGCCGGCCGGCGAGATGTGGTCGGTGGTCACCGAGTCGCCGAGCACGGCGAGCGCACGCGCGCCGCGCACGTCCGCGAGCGGCGCCGGAGTCATGGTCATGCCCTCGAAGTAGGGCGGATTCTTCACGTAGGTCGACTTCTCGTCCCACGCGTAGCGCTTGCCCGGGGGCACCTGGATGCCGGCCCAGTTCTCGTCGCCCTGAAACACGCTCGCATAGCTGTGGCGGAACATCTGCGAGTCGATCGAGCGCTTGAGCAGCTCCTGCACCTCGGCGTCGCTCGGCCAGATGTCGGCGAGGTGCACGGGCTTGCCGTCGCGGCCGGTGCCGAGCGGCTCGGTGGTGAGATCCACATCGAGCGAGCCCGCGAGCGCGTACGCGACCACCAGCGGCGGCGAGGCGAGGAAGTTCATGCGCACCTCGGGGTGCACGCGGCCCTCGAAGTTGCGGTTGCCGGAGAGCACGGAGCAGGCGGTGAGGTCGCCTTGTTTGACGGCGGCGGAGATCTCGGGCTTGAGGGGGCCGCTGTTGCCGATGCACGTGGTGCATCCATATCCCACCAGATCGAACCCCACCGCGGCGAGGTCCTCGAGCACGCCGGCCTTTCTGAAGTAGTCGGTCACCACCCGCGAGCCGGGCGCGAGACTGGTCTTCACCCACGGTTTGGCGGTGAGGCCGCGTTCGCGCGCCTTGCGGGCGAGGAGCCCCGCGCCGAGCATCACCGAGGGATTGGAGGTGTTGGTGCAGCTCGTGATGGCGGCGATCAGCACCGCGCCGTCCTTGAGCTCGACCGTCTGTCCGTTGAGCGTAGCCGGCGCTACGCCGCCGGCGCCGTTCTTCGCGGCGCGCTCCTCGGCGGTCTTCCTGGCGGCGGCCTCGTAGACCTTCTTGGCGCTCTTGAGCGGCACGCGGTCCTGCGGACGCCTAGGCCCGGCGAGGCTCGGCTCCACCCTGCCCAAATCGAGCTCGAGCTCGTCGGTGTAGCGGGCGGGCGTTACGCCGGGATTGCGCCACATGCCCTGCGCCCGCGCGTAGGTGCCGACGAGCTCGATGCGCTCGCGCGGCCGACCGGAGAGCTCGAGATAGCGGATGGTCTCGGCGTCGATCGGAAAGATGCCGCAGGTGCTGCCGTACTCGGGCGCCATGTTGGCGATGGTCGCGCGGTCGGCCAGCGGCAGATTCGCCAGCCCGTCGCCGAAGAATTCCACGAACTTATCGACCACGCCCTTCTTGCGCAGCACCTCGGTAACCGTCAGCACCAGGTCGGTGGCGGTCGCGCCCGGCTGCAGCCGCCCCTCGAGCCGAAAGCCGATGACCTGCGGGATGAGCATCGTCACCGGCTGTCCGAGCATGGCAGCTTCCGCCTCGATGCCGCCGACGCCCCAGCCGAGGACGCCGAGCCCGTTGATCATGGTGGTGTGCGAGTCGGTGCCGACCAGAGTGTCGGGATAGGCGCGGCGGGTGCCGCCGGACTCGGCGTCGAAGATCACGCGCCCCAGGTACTCGAGGTTCACCTGGTGCACGATGCCGGTGTTGGGCGGCACGACCGAGAAGTTGCGGAACGCCGTCTGTCCCCAGCGCAGGAACGCGTAGCGCTCCTTGTTGCGGCTGAACTCGATCTTCGTGTTGGCGGCGAGCGCGCCGGGCGTGCCGTACTCGTCGACCTGCACGGAGTGATCGATGACGAGCTCGGCCGGGTTCAGGGGATTGACGCGCTCGGGGTCGCCGCCGAGCCGCACGATGGCATCGCGCATCGCCGCGAGGTCGACGATGCACGGGACGCCGGTGAAGTCCTGGAGGATGACGCGCGCCGGGGTGAAGGCGATCTCGTGCGCCGGGGCGGCCGCCGGATCCCATTCGAGCAGCGCCTCGATGTCGGCGCGCGTGACGCCGACTCCGTCCTCGAAGCGCAGCAGGTTCTCGAGGAGGACCTTCAGCGAGTAGGGGAGGCGGGCGACCTTGTCCTGCGGCAGGGCGGCGAGACTCCATATCTCGTACGTGCGCTCGCCCGCCTTGAGCGTCGAGCGCGCCCGGAAGCTGTTCGTCATGAGTGTCTCCGCTGGCTGCGGGAATTATATCGGGCGCTGCGGGCGGCTGCCGCCGCAGCCCTCAGGCGGCGGCCGACTGGTGCAGCGGCGCCACCACCTGCTCGATGACGCCGCCGCCCATGCAACGGTCGCCGTCGTAAGCGACGGCGTACTGCCCGGGCGTGACCGCGCGCTGCGGCTCGGCGAAGCCGAGGTGCGCCGTTCCGTCCGGCCGGGGCGTGAGAAGCGCCCGCTGATCCGCCTGGCGGTAGCGGACCTTGACCGTGCAACGCAGCGGCGCCTCGGGGGCCGGGCCGAGCCAGTGCCAGCGGCCGGTGGTGAGGGCGACGCTCGAGAGCAGCGGATGATCGTGGCCCTGGACCACGATGAGCGCATTGCGCGCCGCCTCCTTGGCGGCGACGTACCAGGGCTGCTCGGCACGGCCCGGACGGCCGCCGAGCCCCAGGCCGCCGCGCTGGCCGAGGGTGTAGAACGCCAGCCCGCGATGGGTGCCGAGCCGCTCGCCGTCGGGCGATTCGATCGGACCAGGGGCGCGGGGCAGGTAGCGCTCGAGGAACTCGCGGAACGGCCGCTCGCCGATGAAGCAGATGCCGGTGCTGTCCGGCTTGTCGAACACCGGCAGCCCCGCGCGCCGCGCGCGCTCGCGCACCGCGCTCTTTGCCAGCTCGCCGAGCGGCATGAGGGTCTGCGCGAGCCCGGCGGGGGCCACCGCGTGCAGGAAATAGCTCTGGTCCTTGGCGGCATCGTGCGCCTTGTGCAGCTCGATCCCCGCGGGTCCCGCGATGAGGCGCGCATAGTGCCCCGTGGCGAGGCGCGCGGCGCCGAGGCGCCGCGCATACTCGAGGGCGACGCCGAACTTGATCTCACGGTTGCAGAGCACGTCGGGATTGGGTGTCCGCCCGGCCCGGTGCTCGGCGAGGAAATGCTCGAACACCCGCGCGCGGTACTCGCGCGCGAAGCTCACGCGGTGCAGGGGGATTGCGAGCCGCTCGGCGACCGCGCGTGCGTCCTGGAAGTCCTGCGCGGCGGTGCACCAGATGTCCTGCGCCGACTCGTCCCAGTTGCTCATGAAGAGCCCGTGGACCTCGAAACCCTGCTCCCTGAGCAGGAGCGCCGCGACCGCGGAATCGACGCCGCCCGAGAGGGCGACGACGATGCGGGAGGCGGCGGGGGGCAGGGCGGCGGTCATCGGCGGATTCTACCGCGCGTGAGGCGCGGTCGCCGCCGCGGAAGCCGACTTCAGCCGCGGCGTGCGGCGCGCAGCCCGTGCTCGGCCGCGCTGGCGTTCCAGACCTGGTCGAATTCCTGCAGATACGCGCGCGCGGCCTGCGGGTTGTTGATGTCGGCGACGCCGTCCCAGGTGTCGGCGCGCAGCCGATAGACGATGGCGCGATCGTCGGCGATCAGATAGGCCGAGGCGCGTTGCGGCGACTGCGCGGCCACGTAGCGGATGTCGATGCAGCTCGAGAGGCGGCGCCCCATGGCGACGAAGCGGTTGGAATCGCGCATCACGCGGGTCGGCTCGGCGAGCAGCACGCGCACCTTGGAGAAGCTGCGCGTCAGCACGAAGTGCTTGATGATCTCGAGGAACGGCGTCTGGTCGTAGAGATCGGGCTCGAGGTCCGGCGTATAGATAGAGATGAGTCGCTGCGCGGCGGCGGCGATTTCGTTGACGGCGGTGCGGACCTCGGTAAGGGTGGTGAGCACGGTGAGGGTCTCGGCGTCCCGGTGGCGCCGCGAGCTCTGACCGGCGCCCGAGCTCACCGACTCCGGTGCATAGCGCGCGTTGGCGAGCTGTGCCCAGCCGTTCTTGAGATCGAGTTCCCCGGAAATCGCCACGAGTGGCACCCACCCCTTGCCCGCACGGGTGTGCAGGCTGCGGGGGATCTTAGTGAGCGCTCGAGCTTTTTCATTGTCGAACCGGTCACGGTTTGACCGGCCGGCGGACCCGCAGTAAGTCAAAAGCGCGGGGCAGTTCGCATTTTGGAACGGGCTCATGTCGGCTTCTGGCGACAATCTGCCCGACCCGGCCCCGTTCGAGGGCTCAGATGCTGCGGGCCAGCGCCGCGGCCAGGCCCACGTAATCGGCGGGGGTGAGCGCGCGCAGGCGTGCCTTCTCGGCCGCGGGAAGCGGCAGGCCGTCGATGAATTCGCCGAGGGCGCGCGCATCGATGAGGCGGCCGCGGGTGAAATCCTTGAGCCGCTCGTAGCCGCCCGGCACGCCGGCCGCGCGCAGCGCGGTCTGCACGGCCTCGGCGAGCACCTCCCAGGAGTCGGCCAGGTCGCTCGCCATGCGCTCGGAATCCGCCTCGATGCGCGCGAGTCCGCGGCCGAGCGCGCTCCAGGCGATGAGCGCGTGTCCGAGCGCCACGCCGAGGTTGCGCAGCACGGTCGAGTCGGTGAGGTCGCGCTGCCAGCGCGACACCGGCAGCTTCTCGCCGAAATGCCGCAGCAGCGCGTTGGCGAGTCCGAGGTTCCCCTCCGCATTCTCGAAATCGATCGGGTTCACCTTGTGCGGCATGGTGGAGGAGCCGACCTCGCCGGCGACCATGCGCTGGCGGAGATAGCCGAGCGAGATGTAGCCCCACGTGTCGCGGCACAGGTCGATCAGCACCACGTCGATGGCGGCGAGCGCGTCGCAGTACTCGGCGATCCAGTCGTGGGGCTCGATCTGCGTCGTGTAGGGGTTGTACTCGAGCCCGAGCGATTCGACGAAAGCGCGCGCCAGCGCCGGCCAGTCCACCGCCGGGAGCGTGCCGGCGTGCGCGTTGAAATTGCCGACCGCGCCGTTGCACTTGCCGAGAACGGCGACCGCGTTCCAGCGAGACTGCGCGCGCATGAGGCGCGCAGCGAAGTTGGCGAGCTCCTTGCCGAGAGTCGTCGGGCTGGCCGCCTGGCCGTGGGTGCGCGCCAGCATGGCGCTTTCCGCATAGCGGTGGGCGAGCGCCACCAGCTCGCCGATGCGCGCCTCGAGGACGCCGGCGAGGAGCTTGCGGGCCGCCTGCAGGAGGCGCGCGTAGGCGAGATTATTGATGTCCTCGGAGGTGCAGCCGAAGTGCACCAGCTCGAGAGTGGCGGGCGCGGCGCCCGCCGCCGCGAGCTGCTCGCGTACGTAGTATTCGACCGCCTTGACGTCATGGTTGATGCGCGCCTCGATGGCCTTGACGGCGGAGGCGGCATCTTCATCCGGGGCGGCGGCAAGCTGCTGCGCGCGCCCGCGCACCGCGGCACTCAGGGCGGCGCCAGGCAGCTGCGGCACCGCGGCCGCCAGGTGCAGCAGCCACTGCGCCTCGACGCGCACGCGCTCGCGGATCAGCGCCGCTTCCGAGAGCAGCGCGCGCAGCGGCGCGGCCGCGTTCGCGTAGCGCCCGTCTACGGGCGAGAGCGCCTCGAGTGCGCCGACGGCGTCGCTGGGGCTTGCGGGCATGCGTTATCATCATAACGCGGGCGATGAGCGGAGTGCATTCATGACCACTTCCTTCCGGGTCGAGCGCGACGGCATGGGCGAGCTCCAGGTGCCCGCGGACGCGCTATGGGGCGCGCACACCCAGCGTGCGGTCGAGAACTTTCCGGTCAGCGGCCTGACCATGCCGCGCGGCTTCATCGCCGCGCTCGCCCTGGTCAAGCAGGCGGCCGCGCGCGCCAACCGCCGCCTCAAGCTCCTCGACCCGAGGGTCGCCGAGGCGGTGGAGGCCGCCGCCGCCGAGGTCGCCGCCGGGAAGCACGATGCGCACTTCCCGATCGACGTGTTCCAGACCGGCTCCGGAACCAGCACCAACATGAACGCCAACGAGGTGATTGCCGCGCTGGCGAGTGCGCGCCTCAGGAGCGCCGTGCACCCGAACGACCAGGTCAACATGGGGCAGAGCAGCAACGACTCGATCCCGACCGCGATTCACGTGAGCGCCGCGCTCGCCGTGCGGCAGGCGCTGGTGCCGGCGCTCGCGCATCTGCGCGACGTGCTCGCGAAACGCGAGCCCGAGCTCGCCGACACCGTGACCACCGGCCGCACCCATCTGATGGACGCCATGCCGGTGACGCTCGCGCAGGAGCTCTCGGGCTGGCGTACTCAGATCGAGAACGGCCTGGCGCGGCTGCGCGCGGTCGAGCCGCGCCTGCTCGCGCTCGCCCAGGGCGGCACCGCGGTCGGCACCGGTATCAACGCGCATCCGCAGTTCGCCGTGCGCTTCTGCGAGGAGCTCGCGGCAATCACCGGCGTCGCCTTCGTTCCGGCGGCCAATTACTTCGAGGCGCTCTCGGCCCAGGACACGGCGGTGGAGCTCTCCGGACAGCTCAAGGTGATCGCAGTGAGCCTCATGAAGATCGCCAACGACCTGCGCCTCATGAACAGCGGGCCGCTCGCCGGCCTCGGCGAGATCTCGCTGCCGGCGTTGCAGGCCGGCAGCAGCATCATGCCCGGCAAGGTGAACCCGGTCATCCCCGAGGCCACCGCCATGGTGGCGGCGCAGGTGATCGGCAACGACACCACCATCACGATCGCCGGGCAGTCGGGCAACTTCCAGCTGAACGTCATGCTGCCGGTCATCGCCCACAACCTGCTCGCGAGCATCTCGCTGCTCGCCAACGTGTCGCGGCTGCTGGCCGATCGCGCGATCGCCGGCTTCAAGGTGAACGAGGCGCGCATCGCGGAAGCGCTCGATCGCAACCCGATCCTGGTGACGGCGCTCAACCCGGTGATCGGCTACGAGAAGGGTGCGGCGATCGCCAAGGCGGCGTACGCGCAGGGCCGTCCGATCCGCGAGGTCGCCGGCGAGATGACGCAGCTTCCGGCGGCGGAGCTCGACCAGCTCCTCGACCCCGCGGAGCTCACCCGCGGCGGCATCAAGGGCGGCACGAGCGGCGGTGGCTGAGAGGCGGGCAAGCGCCGCAGGCGAGCGCGACTGGGCGGCGATCATTCGCACGAAGCTCGCCGGCAGCGTTCCACGCCACGCCGCCGAGGACTGGATCCTGCCGGGACTCTCGGCCGCGGACGGCGCGACCTACCGGCGCTCGCTGCCGGCGGCGCCGACACCCGCCGCGGTGTTGATTCCGCTCGTCGAGCGGCGACGCACCACCGTGCTCCTGACCGAGCGCTCCGCGCTGCTGCGCACCCACGCCGGCCAGGTGAGCTTCCCCGGAGGGCGCATCGAGACGAGCGATCCGGGGCCGGCGGCCGCGGCGCTGCGCGAAGCGCGCGAGGAAATCGGTCTCGACGAGGGGCTGGTATCGGTGGCGGGTTATCTTCCGGACCACATCGTCATCACGGGATTTCGCATCACACCGGTGGTGGGATTCGTGCGGGCGGAATTCGAGCTGCTGCCGGACCTGAAGGAAGTGCAGGGCACCTTCGAGGTGCCGCTCGACTACGTCTTCGATCCGGCCAACTTCCGTAAAGAGCGCCGCCGCCTCATCCGCAGCGGCGAGGAGGTCGAGTTCTGGGACCTTCCCTTCGAGGGACGCACCATCTGGGGCGCGACCGCCGGGATGCTGCTGACGCTCCATCGCCTGTGCGTCGGCCCGTTGCCCTTCGAGCGCGTTCAATGAGCGACCCGCAACGCGCGATCGAGGCGCTCATCGCCCTCATGGCGCGGCTGCGCGACCCCAGCAGTGGCTGCCCCTGGGACCTCAGGCAGACCTTCGCGACCATCGCTCCCTACACCATCGAGGAGGCCTACGAGGTCGCGGACGCTATCGAGCGCGGCGAGCACGAGCGGCTCCGGGACGAGCTCGGGGATCTGCTCTTCCAGGTCGTGTTTCACGCGCGCATGGCCGAGGAGCGCGGCTGGTTCGACTTCGCGGACGTCGCCGAGTCCATTCACACGAAGCTCGTCCGCCGGCACCCGCACGTGTTCGCCGGGGCCGCCATCGAGGCGCAGCATCTGCCGCGCGAGTGGGAGGCGCAGAAGGCGCGCGAGCGCGAGCAGGCCGCCGGGGACGCCGGGGATCGCGGCACTCTGGCCGGCGTGCCCAGGGCACTTCCCGCGCTCATGCGTGCGGCGAAGCTCGGCCGCCGTGCGGCGCGCGTCGGCTTCGACTGGCCCGATGCGACGGGCGCGCGAGCCAAGGTGGACGAGGAGCTCGGGGAGCTGGACGCCGCGCTCGAGGGAGGCGGTACGGCGCCGGCGCACGGCGCGGGCAGCGAAGCCGCCGCCGAGCTGGGCGACCTCCTGTTCGCGGTCGTGAACCTGAGCCGCCATCTCGAGCTCGATGCGGAAGGCGCGCTGCGCGCTGCCAACGCGAAGTTCGAGCGCCGCTTCCGCGGCATGGAGCGGCTCGCGGCCGAGCGCGGGCTCGCGCTCGAGCGGCTGTCGGCCGCGCAGTGGGATGAGCTCTGGCGCGAGACGAAGCTGAACGGCGGCTGAAGCGCGCGCAGGGTGCGACCGGGGGAGCGGATGCGTTACGCTTGTCCGCACCAATGAGCCTGAAACGATGCATCGGGCTCGCCCTGTTGCTGGCGGGCCCGGGAGCTGCAGGGGCTGCGGCCATGCCCGAGGCGGCCGCGACCGTACTCACCGCAGCCTCGATGAGCATGGACGAGGCGGTGAAGATGGCCGAGCAGCGTTTCCATGCGCGGGTGGTGAAAGCCGAGACTCAGCACGACAACGGCCACACCGTGTATGTGCTGCGCCTCCTCAACGAGTCGGGGCGCGTGTGGACGGTGCGCGTGGACGCGGCGAGCGGCGAGCTGCTCTGACGGATCGGGACGGGGGCCTCAATGCGTGTGCTGGTGGTCGAGGACGAGGCGGCGCTGCGCGAGACGCTCAAGGCGCGCCTCGCCGCCGCCGGGTTCACCGTGGACGAGGCCGCCGACGGCAACGAGGGATTGTTCGCGGGCAGCGAGTATCCGCTCGACGTCGCCATCATCGACCTGGGTCTCCCCGGGCTCGCCGGGCTCGAGGTGATCCGTCGCCTGCGCGCGGCGCGCAAGACCTATCCGATCCTGATCCTCACGGCGCGCGACAACTGGCAGGACAAGGTCGAGGGCCTGCAGGCAGGGGCGGACGACTATGTCGCCAAACCTTTTCATTTCGAGGAGGTGCTGGCGCGCGTGCAGGCGCTGCTGCGCCGCTCGGGAGGCTGGGCGAGCCCCTTGCTGCGCTGCGGCCCGGTGGAGCTCGACACGCGCGCACAGACCGTGCGCGTGAGCGGCGGCGCGGTCGAGCTGACGACCTTCGAGTACCGCATTCTCGAGCATCTGATGCTGCGGGCCGGCGACGTGATCTCCAAGACCGAGCTGACCGAGCGGCTCTACGACCAGGATTTCGAGCGCGACAGCAACGTGATCGAGGTGCTGGTGGGGCGGCTGCGCCGCAAGCTCGACCCGCAGGAGCAGCTGCACCCGATCGAGACGCTGCGCGGGCGGGGCTACCGTTTCGCATTGCCGCGCGACCCGGCGTCGTAGCGGCAGCCGCGCCCCTGTGCACTCGCTCAGCCGGCGGCTGCTCATATCAGTATCCGTACCGCTGGCCTTGTTCTCGGGCGTCATGATCTGGGTGCTGGACTCGGGTTTCCGGGCACTTTCGCAGCGCTCGCTCGAGGAGCTGCTCGATCGGCAGATGGTGGCGCTGGTCGCTTCCGTCGAGCCGCAGCCGGATGGCGGCTATGCGCCCGCGCCGCAGACGCTCGATACGCGCCTCGCCACGCCGCGCTCGGGGCTGTATGCGCAGATCCGCTCGCAGCATCATCTGTGGCGCTCGCCATCCACGGCGGGCCTGGCAAGCAGTTTCGGCCCGCTGCTGAACCGCGGCGGCCGCAGTGTGAGCTACGCGACCTTCGGCCAGCACAGCCGCGTGGCCATCGAGAGCCGCGCGATCCAGTTTGCCGACGACCCGCAGGAGCCGCAGGGGTTTACCTTCAGCGTTGCGGTGAGCCTCACCCCCTTCGAGGAGGAGCTGTCGCGCTTCCGCCAGGAGCTGATCGGCTGGTTCCTCGGGCTCACGGCACTGCTGCTGGCGGTGCTCGGTGTGCTGCTTCGCTGGGTGCTCGGGCCGGTGCGGCGCATGGAGCGCGAGATCCACGAGGTGGAAGAGGGCCGCAGCGACACGATCGGAGGCGGTTATCCGCGCGAGCTCGCGGGCGTCGCCGTGAACCTCAATGCGCTGCTCGCCGGCGAGCGCAAGCGCGTCGCGCGGTACCGTGACACCCTCGGCAACCTGGCTCACAGCCTGAAGACCCCGCTCGCCGTAATGCGCGCGAGTCTCCCCGGCGATGCGGTGCGCGGGACGATCAGCGCCGAGATCGACCGGATGGCCGGCATCATCGAGCACCAGATGAACCGCGCCGCAGCCTCCGGCGGGGCCCTCATCGGGCAGGCGCCGGTGGATCTCGCGCAGGTCGCGGTCGAGCTGCGCGGCGCCCTGTTGCGGGTGTACGGCCACAAGGATCTGTCGCTCGAGCTGGAGGTCGCGCCCGCAAGTCTCTTCGTCGGCGATCGCGGTGATCTGACCGAGGTGCTCGGCAACCTCCTCGACAACGCCTGCAAATGGTGCCGCGGCCGCGTGCGGCTCACGGCCCGGAGCGAGGAGGGCGCCCACGCGCGCGTGCGGCTCGTCGTAACGATCGAGGACGACGGCCCGGGGATCCCGGAGGCCGATCGGCCTCGCGTCCTGCAACGCGGCGTGCGTGCCGACGAGAATGTCCCGGGCCACGGCCTCGGGCTTGCGATGGTACGCGACACCGTCGAGCTCTATGGCGGACGGCTCGAAGTCGATACATCGCCGCTCGGCGGCGCACGCTTCACGCTGCGCCTGCCGGGACGGTGACGCCGGCTACTCCACCTTGAACTCGATGCCCTGCGCGAGCGGAAGCTCACGGCCCCAGTTGACCGTGTTGGTCTGGCGGCGCATGTAGGTCTTCCAGGCATCCGAGCCCGACTCGCGCCCGCCGCCCGTGTCCTTCTCCCCGCCGAATGCGCCGCCGATCTCGGCACCCGAGGTGCCGATATTGACGTTGGCAATGCCGCAGTCGCTCCCGGCGGCGGAGAGAAACGCCTCCGCGCTCTGAAGCCGGTCGGTGAAGATGGCCGACGACAGCCCGTGGGCCGCGGCGTTCTGCGCCGCGATGGCCTCGGCAAGCGACTCCACCGGGATGAGATACAGCACCGGCGCGAACGTCTCGGTCTGCACGATCGGCCACTCGTTGCGAGCGCGCACGATGGCGGGCTCGACGAAGTTTCCGGGCTGCCTGAGGACCCTGCCGCCGCAGAGCAGCTCGCCGCCCGCCGCCTGCGCGGCGGCGATCGCGGCCTGGTATCCCTCGACCGCCCGGGCGTCGATCAGGGGACCCATGAGCGTCCCGGGCTCGAGCGGGTCGCCGATGCGCACCTGGCGGTAGGCGTGGACGAGGCGCTTCTCGAGCTCCGCCGCGACGCGCACGTGGGCGAGCACGCGGCGCGTGGAGGTGCAACGCTGCCCGGCGGTGCCGACCGCCCCGAAGACGATCGAAGGCACGGCGAGATCGAGATTCGCCGTCTCGTCGACGATCACGGCGTTGTTGCCGCCGAGCTCGAGCAGGCTCTTGCCGAGCCGCGCGGCGACGCGCTCCCCGACCCGCCGGCCGACTTCGGTGGAGCCCGTGAAGGAAATGAGCGCGACGCGGCGGTCCTCGACGAAACGGGTGGCGAGCGCGGTGCCGGCGTCGACGAAGGTCTGGAAGACCGCCGGCAGTCCCGCGGACTTCATCACGCCGTTGCAGATCTGCTGCACGGCGAGGGCGGTCAGCGGAGTCTTGTGCGAGGGCTTCCAGACGCAGGCGTTGCCGCAAATGGAGCCGAGCAGCGCATTCCAGGCCCACACCGCCACCGGGAAGTTGAACGCCGTGATGATGCCGGCGATACCGAGCGGGTGCCACTGCTCGCTCATGCGATGCCGCGGGCGCTCGGAGTGCATCGAGAGTCCGTAGAGCATGCGCGACTGGCCGACGGCGAAGTCGGCGATGTCGATCATCTCCTGCACCTCGCCCAGGCCCTCGGCGAGGATCTTGCCATTCTCGAGCGAGACCAGCGTGCCGAGGTCGGCCTTGTGCCGCCGCAGCTCCTCGCCGAGGAGCCGCACCGCCTCACCGCGTTTCGGCGCCGGAACGTCGCGCCAGGCGCTCGCTGCCTGCCGGGCACTCGTGATGACGCTCTCGTAGTCGGCCTCCGTTGCCGGGCGCACCTGCGCGATGAGCGCGCCGTTCGCCGGATTCCTGACGTTGAGGAGCGGTGCCTCGGTGCTCGTCGACCAGCCGTGTTGTCCGGACCAGGCGCCCGGGTTGACCGCCGCGAGCCCGAGCCGCGCGAGCAGGGCGTTGACGTCCACGGCGCTCATCGCACGGCCACCTTGCGATGGCGCTGATGGCCGGTCTTGCCGGCCACGACCACCTCGCCCGAGACGTGCTTGGTGCCCCCCGGCGCGTAATAGCGGCCGAAGCGATTCGCCACGATGTCGGTGAGACGGAACTGCTCCTGGGCCACGAAGCCGTGAAAGCGCGCCGGGTGCGCGAGCACCAGGTCGACCACGGCGGCGATGCCGGCGGCGGTCGACACCTGGATCGCCGACCACAGCCGCCCGGCGATCACCTGCGGATAGATCTTGTTGACGTAGTTCTCCTCGCGCAGCTGCCCGTCCTGCTTGCCGGTCACGGCGGCGTAGACGATCACGACGTCCTGCAGCGTCTGCGGCACCGAGTTCTCGAGGATGCGCTTCAACGTGCCGCGGTCCTGATTGAGCTTGAGGTCGTTCATGAGCAGCCGCATCTGCTCGCAGTGCCCGGGGTAGCGGATCGTCTTGTAGTTCATCGTCTCGCACTCGGCACCGTGGGTGTCGGCGAGCGAGCCGAGGCCCCCCGAGGTATTGAAAGCCTCATAGCGCATGCCGTCGATCTCGATCTCCTCGAGCCCCTCGAGCGGCGCGACGTCCACCAGGCGGCCGTCGCTCACGGCCTGGCAGGGATTGCCGTACTCGTTGATCAGGCCCTCGGTGGACCAGGTGAGGGAGTACTTGAGCACATTGTTGGGATGTTGCGGGAGGGCGCCGACGCGCAGCTTCACCGACCGCAGCTCGTCGAAATGGGTGATGAGCTCGGCCGCGGCGATGCTGATGAAGCCCGGTGCGAGGCCGCACTGGGGCACGAATGCCTGGGAGGCCCCCGCGGCGATGGCCCGCACGGCGCGCGTGACCTCGACGTCCTCGGTGAGGTCGAAATAGTGAGTGCGCGCACGGCGTGCCACCTCGGCCACCCCGCGATTGCAGTAGTAAGGGAGGCCCGAGATGACGGCATCGGCCGGGTGGCTCGCGAGGTGCCGCTCGAGGAGCTCGGGCTGACTCGCGTCGAGGGCGAAAGCCGCGAGCTCCAGGCCCCCGTGCGCCCGCGCCACGGCCTCCGCGGCTGCGCCGTCCAAGTCGGCCAGCTGAACCTTATAACTACCTGATTCTGCGAGCAATCCGGATATGAGCGCGCCGATCTTGCCGGCGCCGAGGATTAATACGCGATGCATAGGGCCCCTCTCGAAAAGGCGCGCATTCTGCCCTCGAAGCGCGCGCAGCGCCAGCCGCGTCCGCGCATCCCATGGGCCGCGCGGAGCGCATGCTACGATCAATTCCATGCGCTCTCCCGAAACCACTTCCTGGCACAGCGCGAGCTGGCAGACCCGGCCCGCCCGGCAGCAGCCGGTCTACCGCGACGCCAAGGCGCTCGAGCGCACCGTTGCCGAGCTCTCGCGGCTGCCGCCGATCGTGGTCTCCTGGGAGGTCGAGGCGCTGCGGGCCCGGCTCGCGGCGGCGCAGCGCGGCGAGGCGTTCCTCCTGCAGGGCGGGGACTGCGCCGAGACCTTCGCCGACTGCGAGTCGGACACCATCGCGAAGAAGCTGAAGATCCTCCTGCAGATGAGCCTGGTGCTGCTGCACGGGCTCAAGAAGCCCATCATCCGCGTCGGCCGCATGGCCGGCCAGTACGCCAAGCCGCGCTCCGCCGATACCGAGAGCCGCGACGGGGTGACGCTGCCGAGCTACCGCGGCGATCTGGTCAACCGGCCGGAGTTCACCGCCGAGGCGCGCGCCGCGGACCCGATGCTGCTCTTGCGCGGCTACGAGCGCGCTGCACTGACCCTCAACTTCGTGCGCGCTCTGGTCGAAGGCGGGTTCGCGGATCTGCATCACCCGGAGTACTGGGACCTGGGGTTCGTGCACCAGGCGCCGCTCAAGGACGCCTATCAGCGCATCGTGCGCGCGATCGGCGACGCCCTGGATTTCTTCGAGGGCATCAGCGGGCGGCAGGTGCACGAGGCGACGCTCGTCGACTTCTACGCGAGCCACGAGGGACTGCATCTGCACTACGAGCAGTCGCAGACGCGCTTCATCCCGCGTCAGAACCGCTGGTACAACCTCTCGACCCACCTGCCGTGGATCGGGATGCGCACCGCGGCCCTCGAGGGCGCCCACGTCGAGTACTTCCGCGGCATCTCCAACCCCATCGCCGTCAAGGTGGGCTCGGGGATGGATGCCGCCTGGCTGCAGGGACTCGTGACGACGCTCAACCCGCAAAACCAGCCGGGGCGGCTCACGTTCATTCACCGCTTCGGGGCCAGGGAGGTCGCCGCCGCGCTGCCGAAAGCCATCGAGGCGGTCCGCCAGACGGGCCAGACGGTGCTGTGGGTGTGCGATCCCATGCACGGCAACACCGAGACGACGACGGGGGGTCTCAAGACCCGCCGCTTCGAGAACATCTTGCAGGAGCTCGAGCTCGCCTTCCGCATCCACGCAGACCTCGGATCCTACCTCGGCGGCGTGCACATCGAGCTCACCGGCGAGGACGTCACCGAGTGCACCGGAGGGGCGCGCGGGCTCACCGACCAGGACCTGCAGCGCGCCTACCGCTCGACGGTCGATCCGCGCCTGAACCACGAGCAGGCGCTCGAGCTGGCGATGCTGATCGCCGAGCGCAGCCAAAGCCGCCGCGCGGAAAAGCGCACCTGAGGCGGCCGTGCGCTACGAACATATCGTCGTCCCTGACTCGGGGCGCCGCATCGGCGTCAACCCCGACTTCTCGCTCAGCGTGCCGGACGCGCCGATCATTCCCTTCATCGAAGGGGACGGCATCGGGGTGGACGTCACGCCGGCGATGCGGCGCGTGGTGGATGCCGCGGTGGCGAAGGCCTACGGCGGGGCGCGGCACATCGCCTGGATGGAGATCTACTCCGGCGAGAAGGCCAACGCGCTCTACGGGGAGTGGCTGCCGGAGGAGACGCTCGAGGCGCTGCGCGAGTTCGTGGTGTCCATCAAGGGGCCGCTCGGCACGCCGGTCGGCGGCGGCATGCGCTCGCTCAACGTCGCCATGCGCCAGACTCTGGATCTCTACGCCTGCGTGCGGCCGATCCGCTACTTCCCGGGAGTCTCGAGCCCGATGCAGGACGCGAGCCTCACCGACATGGTGGTATTCCGCGAGAACACCGAGGACATCTACACCGGGATCGAATGGCCGGCGGGCTCCGCGGAGGTGCACAAGCTCATCGCCTTCCTGCAGCGCGAGCTCGGGGTGCATGCCATCCGCTTCCCCTCGAGCTCAGGCATAGGAATCAAGCCGGTTTCGAAGGAGGGCAGCCAGCGCCTGATCCGCAAGGCAATCCGCTATTGTGCGGACAACGACCGGGTATCGGTGACGCTGGTGCACAAGGGCAACATCATGAAGTTCACCGAGGGCGCGTTCCGCAACTGGGGCTACCAGCTCGCGCAGGAGGAATTCGGCGCACGCCCGATCGGCGACGGCCCATGGCTCAAGTTCGGGAACCCGGTGACCGGGACGGACATCGTCATCAAGGACGTGATCGCCGACAACTTCCTGCAGCAGGTGCTGCTGCGGCCGGAGGAATACGATGTCATCGCGACGCTGAATCTCAACGGCGATTACGTCTCCGATGCGCTCGCCGCCCAGGTGGGCGGCATCGGCATCGCGCCCGGGGGCAACATCGGCGACGGGCTGGCGGTGTTCGAGGCGACGCACGGCACGGCGCCGGGTTTCGCCGGCAAGGACCGCGTCAATCCGGGCTCGCTGATTCTTTCGGCGGAGATGATGCTGCGCTACCTCGGCTGGCGCGAGGCCGCCGACCTCATCATCAAGGGCGTGACCAGGACCATCGCCAACAAGGAGCTGACCTACGACCTGGCAAGGCTGCGCGAGGCGATCAAGGCGGGGAAGCGCGAGCTCGCGGCACGCAAGAACGTCGAGGAGGATCTGCAGCGGCTCATCCCGGGCGCCACGCTGATGAGCACCTCGGGCTTTGCGGGCGCGGTCATCCGCCACATGGATGACCTCGCTTAAGCGCCACGCGAGGCGCAGCGCCGCCTACGATCCCGACTGCAGGCGCTGTCCGCGCCTCGCCCGCTACCTCGATGCGACGCGCTCGAGCCATGCGGACTACTGGGCGCGGCCCGTGCCATCCTTCGGCGCCGGCGCACCGCGGCTGGTGCTCGTCGGCCTCGCGCCCGGCATGCACGGCGCCAATCGCACCGGCCGCCCCTTCACGGGCGATTACGCCGGGATCCTCCTCTACCGGACGCTGTACGAGCTCGGGCTCTCGAGCGCGCCCGAGTCGCAGTCCGCGAGCGATGCCCTGCGGCTCATCGACGTGCGCATCGTCAATTCGGTCAAGTGCGTGCCTCCCGGCAACAAGCCGCTGCCGGCGGAGATCCGCTGCTGCAACGGCTACCTGCGGGAGGAGCTCGAGCGGCTGTCCGCGGCGCGCGTGTACCTCGCCCTCGGGCGCATCGCGCACGACGCTTTCCTCATGGCGCGCGGCCTCAAACGCGCGCGTTTTCCCTTCGCGCACGGGCGGGAGCACGAGCTCGGCGAGGCAAGGTGGCTCGTCGACTCGTATCATTGCAGCCGCTACAACACCCAGACTCGGCGGCTGACGCCGGAGATGTTCCGCGAGGTGATGGCGCGCGCCTGCGAGCGGGCGGGCCTGAGGCGCACGGACCCTGGCTGACCATGTTCGATCATAAGGAATACATCGCCGCGCTGCCGCGCCGCCCGGGCGTGTACCGCATGTTCGGGGCCGGTCACGAGCTGCTCTATGTGGGCAAGGCGCGCAGCTTGAGGGACCGGGTCGCCACCTACTTCTCGGCCCGCACCGTCGACCCGAAAGTCCAGGCGCTGGTGCAGCAGATCACCGCCATCGAGGTCACGGTCACCAACTCCGAGACCGAGGCGCTGCTCCTCGAGTACAACCTGATCAAGGCGCACAAGCCGCGCTTCAACGTCGTGCTGCGCGACGACAAGAGCTTTCCCTACATTCATCTCGACGCGCGGCACGAATTTCCGCGCCTCGTCTTCTACCGCGGCCCGCGCACGTCTCCCGGGCGCTACTTCGGTCCCTTCCCGAGCGCCGGCGCGGTGCGCGACACGCTGAATCAGCTGCAGAAGCTGTTCCGCATCCGCAATTGCCGCGACAGCTTCTTCGCCAACCGCAGCCGCCCCTGCCTGCAGCATCAGATCGGCCGCTGCTCGGCGCCGTGCGTCGGGCTCATCACGCGCGAGGCGTACGCGCAGGACATCGAGTCGGCCGTCAAGGTGCTCGAGGGACGCAGCGATGAGGTCAACGCGGAGCTCGCGGCGCGCATGGAGGAGGCGGGCGCGCGGCTCGAGTTCGAGCGGGCGGCGCAGGTGCGCGATCAGCTGGCGGCCCTGAAGCGCATCCAGGCCCAACAGGTCGTGACCGCGGGCGCGGAGCGCGACGCCGACGTGCTCGCGATCGTCGGTGAGGCGGGGGAGTACTGCGTGAGCGTCATGCTGGTGCGCGGCGGGCGCAATCTCGGCACCACCAGCTACTTCCCAAGGGCCGCGCTGGCGGAGCCCGACGAGGCGCTCGCCTCCTTCGTCATGCAGTACTACGCGGGAACCGAGCCGCCGCCGGAGGTGCTGCTGGGGCGTGCCCTGCCGGATGCCGCGGCGCTCGCCGAGGCGCTCGGAACTCAGGCCGGGCAGAGGATCGAGGTGCGCCATCCGGTGCGGGGACTCGCGGCCAAGTGGGTCGAATTGACGCGCGAGAACGCGACGCAGGCGCTGCGCATGCGGCATGCACAGCGCGCCGGCGTGGAGGAGATGCTCGCCGAGCTGACACGCGAGCTGGATCTCCCCGAGCCGCCCTCGAGGCTCGAGTGCTTCGACATCAGCCACACGGGCGGGGAGGGCACGGTCGCCTCGTGCGTGGTGTTCGGCCCCGAGGGCGCGCTCAAGAAGGAGTACCGTCGCTTCAACATCACCGGGGTCACCCCCGGCGACGACTACGCGGCGCTGCGCCAGGCGCTCGAGCGGCGCTACCGGCACGTGCGCGCGGGCGAGGTTCCAGCCCCGGATCTGCTGCTGATCGACGGCGGCGCCGGCCAGGTCGCCGAAGTGCACGCGGTGCTCGGCGAGCTCGGCTTCTCCGACCTCACGCTGGTCGGCGTCGCCAAGGGCCCCGACCGGCGCCCCGGGCAGGAGCGGCTGTTCATATACGGGGCCCCGGGAGCGGTGACGCTCGAGGCGCATTCACCCGCCCTGCGGTTCATCCAGCGCATCCGCGACGAGGCCCACCGCTTCGCCATCACCGGCCACCGGCGCAAGCGCGCCCGGCGCTACAACGAGTCGGTGCTCGAAGTCGTCCCGGGCCTCGGTCCCGCCAAGCGCCGCGCGCTGCTCAAGCATTTCGGAGGGCTGCAAGGCGTGATGCGCGCCGGTGTGGCGGATCTCACCCAGGTGGCCGGAATCGGCGCGACCCTCGCCCGAAGTCTTTATGATCACCTGCACCCGGGCTCGTAGAGGAGCCGCGAGTACGATGGCCTGGAACGTCCCGAACACGCTGACCTGGCTGCGCATTGCGGCCATCCCGCTCATCGTGCTCCTTTTCTACATGCCCTACCCCTGGTCGGACCCGGCAGCAGCCTGGCTGTTCGCTGCGGCCGGCGTCACCGACTCGCTCGACGGCTATTTCGCGCGGCGGCTGCAGCAGACCTCGCGCCTCGGAGCCTTCCTCGATCCGGTGGCCGACAAGCTCATCGTGGCGGTCGCGCTGGTGCTGCTCGTCAGCAGGGACCCGCGCTGGCTCATCGTGCTCACCGCCGCGATCATCATCGGCCGCGAGATCACGATCTCGGCGCTGCGCGAGTGGATGGCCGAGATCGGCGCGCGGCGCAAGGTGGCCGTCTCGCAGCTCGGCAAGTACAAGACCATCCTGCAGATCGTGGGGCTGTCGCTGATGCTTTATCGCTGGCCGCTTCTCGGCCTTCCCACGTATCGGCCCGGGGTCGTTCTCACCGAGGTCGCCGCAGCTGCCACGCTCGTGTCCATGGTCGCCTATCTGCGTGCGGCATGGCCTGATCTAAAGCGTTAAGAGAGACTCTTAACTTTGTGTATTTCCAGGAGTAAAAAAACCAGATTGAAACCGGGACTTCCAGCGCCGGCGCAACCGCGCTCGCCTTGACTTCCCGGGGAGTGTACATAGAATCCGCCGTTCTGCTTCGGATGCGGGCTTAGCTCAGTTGGTAGAGCGGTACCTTGCCAAGGTACAGGTCGACGGTTCGAACCCGTTAGCCCGCTCCATCTCTTGAGTCCCTCGACGGAGGGCCTCAGGGGGCCTCAGGGGGCCGGGTTCGATGACTATCGAACCTGGCCGATGGGGAACATCACGCGGTTACGGCTCGACCGCGACCCGCGGAGCCCCCTCGCTCATCGACCCGATGACAGCGGCCCCTTCGAACCCTTCCTGCTCGAGGATCCGCAGCGCCGCGCCAACGCTCTCCTCGGCGCAGGCGACAAGGAGTCCCCCCGAGGTCTGCGGATCGCAGAGCAGCGCCTGGTCGAGCGGGGTCAGCTCACGCCCCAGGCGCACTTCATCGCCATACGAGGCCCAGTTGCGCGCCGAGGCGCCGGTCACGCAGCCGGCCGAGAGGAGCGCGCGCACGCCCTCGAGCTCGGGCACTTCGCTGAGACGGATACGCGCACCGAGCCCGGCACCGCGGCACATGCCGAGCAGATGTCCCAGGAGTCCAAATCCGGTCACGTCCGTCATCGCGTGCACCCCCGGCAGGGCCGCCAGGTCGGGGCCGGCGCTATTCAGGCGGGTGGTCGTCTCGATCAGCTGTCGATATCCCTCGGCCTCCAGTGCTCCCTTCTTGAGTGCCGCGGACAGGATCCCCACCCCGAGCGGCTTGCCGAGGATGAGCGCGTCATCGGCCCGGGCACTGCAGTTACGCCGCACGTGCCCCGGGTGCACGAGCCCGAGCGCGGCGAGCCCGTAGATGGGCTCCACGGAGTCGATGCTGTGTCCGCCCGCGATGGGAATGCCGGCCTGCGCGCACACGGTCTCGCCGCCCCTCAGCACCTCGCGGAGAACCTCCGCGGGCAGCACCTTCACCGGCATCGCGAGCAGCGCCAGCGCGAGGATCGGGCGGCCTCCCATGGCATAGACGTCCGACAGGGCGTTGGTCGCCGCGATGCGCCCAAAATCGAACGGGTCGTCCACGATCGGCATGAAGAAATCGGTAGTGGCGACCAGCGCCTGGCTGTCATTCAGCTGATACACGGCCGCGTCGTCGCCGGTCTCGATCCCGACGAGGAGCGGCGCGTGGGAAACGGCGGCCGGCGCGCGCTTCAGCAGGTCGGCGAGGATGGCGGGCGAGATCTTGCAGCCGCAACCGCCGCCGTGGGAGAGCGAGGTCAGGCGGGGGGCGGCGTCGGATGAGGTCATGGTTGATCGCTCGAACATGTGGGAGTGGCGGAAGGCAGCAGGAGTCGAACCTACCAGGAAGCGTCTGGCGCCCCCTCCTGGGTTTGAAGCCCAGTCGCACCACCGGGTACGGGTGCCTTCCAATCCGATCGCAATACGTGGCGTTCGCGCACGCGCCGCGTGTAGCCGACACGGTCGAAGAACTCGAGGATCTGCACGGCGCGCTTGCGCCCGAGGCCGACGCTGTCGCGGAAGCCGGCGGCGCTCACGCCTCCCTGCTCGCGCGCGCAAGTCTCGACGATCCCGGCCAGCTCGGCGATGCGCTCGCGGGCGTAGAACAGGTCGCGCACCACCTGGTAGACGCCGCCGCGCGCCACCTGCCTGCGCAGCACCGCGCGCACGCGCTCCTCGCTCTCGTGCACGGCTGCCGAGAGATCGCGCACCCAGGGCGGATCGAAACGTCCGGCCAGCAGCAGCGGCTCGAGTCTGTCTGCGAGCAACGCATCGGCCGCCGAGAGCGTCACCCTGTGCTGCGGGAGATGGAGCCAGGCGCCGCTGCGCGAAAGCCGCCGCTCGCGCAGCAGCTCCGCGACCAGCGCCTGCCACAGCGCGGCCGGTGCATCGGGGAAGCTCATGCGGCGCAGCCGCCCGCCGTCGGGCCCGGGCTCGTCGGGGACCTCGGCATGAAAGCGGCCGAGGGCCGCAAGAGCACCGGCACGCAGCGCCTCCCAGCATCCCGGGAGAAGCACGAAGCGCTCCCCGCCGGCCGCAATCGTCAACGCCTCGGGCGGGAGGAGGACGTCATCCGGCGCGCGCCCCGTGACTCGTGTGAGCTCGGACATCGTCACGCCGTAAGGGGCGCAGCCGAGGAGGGCGCCGAGTCCTTCGCCGGCCAGCAGCCGCTCGAGGGCGCTCAGGTGCTGCTGCCGCCGTGCCGAACGGCGCCGCCGCGCCGGCGCGTTCGGGTCGAGCACTACGCCGCCGCCGATCGTGTGGCGCGCGCGTGCATCGCGCAGGATCAGCCGGTCGCCGGGCATGGCCGAGAGCGGTGAATCGAACACGAGCTGCACGTAGCCCGCCTGGCCGGCGGCGAGCTGCGGGCGCTCGAGCGGCACGGCATGGGCGAGTCGATGGCTGGTGCCGAGATGCACATGCACCGCCGTCCAGGCCTCGAGCCGCACCTGCGATTCCGCGAGGAGCATCAGGCGTGCGTCGAGCCGCGGGCTCGCTGCGAGCAGGCGCGGATCGGCGAGCCAGTCGCCGCGCGCAACGGCGCTCTTCTCGAGGCCGGCGAGATTCAGCGCGCAGCGCTGCCCGGCGCAGCCGAGCTCGGCCGGGCGGTTCTGCGCATGGATGCTGCGGACGCGCGCCGCACGGCCCGCAGGCATCACCGCGAGCGAATCGCCGCTGCGCACGCAACCCGAGAACACCGTGCCGGTCACGACCGTGCCGTGGCCCGCGAGAGTGAACACGCGATCGACGGCGAGGCGGAACAGGCGGCTGTCGGCCCGGTCGGCGGTCGCCGCCGCCGCCTCCTCGAGGTGCTGCCGCAGCGCCGGGATGCCGGGATGCGCGGCAGCGGCGGCATCGACCCCGAAGAGGGGCGCCCCGCTCAAGGCCGACGCTGCCAGCGCCATCCGAACCTCCGCCTCCGCTTCGCGGCGGCGTTGCTCGTCGACGCGGTCGATCTTGGTGAGCGCGACCGCGCCGCGTGTCACGCCGAGGAGCTCGAGGATCGCCAGGTGCTCGCGCGTCTGCGGCATGACGCCGTCGTCCGCTGCGACCACGAGGAGCGCGAAATCGATGCCGCAGGCCCCCGCAACCATGGTGTGCACCAGCCGCTCGTGGCCCGGCACGTCGATGAAGCCGAGCACCCCGCCGCCCGGAAGCGGCGTGTAGGCGTACCCGAGCTCGATCGAGATCCCGCGCGCCTTCTCTTCCTTGAGCCGATCGGTGTCGACGCCGGTGAGCGCGCGCACCAGCGTGGTCTTGCCATGGTCGATGTGGCCCGCGGTGCCGACGATCATGCGGGGGATCCGGGGCTGATCAGCCTCAGCTTGTCGAGCTGCGCCACGAGCTCGGCCTCCTCCGCACGCTCGAGGCAGCGCACATCGAGCCATAGCGCCTTGTCCTTGAGCCGCCCGAGCACCGGACGCGGCAGCGCGCGCAGCGCCGCCTCGAGATGCGCGAGGGCGCCGCGGCTGCCCCTGGCCGCACGGACCGCGAGCCCGTGGCTCGGCAGCTGATCGACCGGCAGGGCGCCGCTGCCGATCTGGCTCGCGAGCTGCGCGGCGGCGACCTCGTAGGCATCACCGAGCGCGCCCTGCACGAGCGGCTGCAAACGCACGGCCTGGGCCTCGATCTCGCTCGCCGGCCGCGTGAGGAACCGGAGCGTCGGCAAGCGCTCGGCGAGAAACTCCGGGGCGCGATACAACGCCAGCACGGCCTCCAGCGCCGCAAGCGTGAGCTTGCTCACCCGCAAGGCCCGCTTGAGGGGATCGTTGCGCAGCCGGGCGATGAGATCGGCACGCCCGACGACGAGGCCTGCCTGCGGCCCGCCGAGAAGCTTGTCGCCGCTGAAAGTGACGAGATCGGCGCCCGCGGCGAGCGCCTCGCGGACGGTGGGCTCCCGCGGCAGCTGCCAGCGGCCGAGGTCGACGAGCGAGCCGCTGCCGAGATCCACCGCGACCGGCACGCCGCGGGAGCGTCCGAGCTTCACGACCTCCTCGAGCGGCACGCTCGCGGTGAATCCGGAGATGGCGTAGTTGCTCGTGTGGACCTTGAGCAGCAGCGCCGAGCGCGGGCCGAGCGCTGCGGCGTAGTCCCTGAGGTGCGTGCGATTGGTGGTGCCCACCTCGACGAGCTTCGCCCCCGCACGGCGCATGATGTCCGGCAGGCGGAAGGAGCCCCCGATCTCGATCAGTTCCCCGCGCGAGACCAGCACCTCGCGCCGCGGCGCGAGCACACCGAGTAAGAGCAGTACCGCCGCGGCGTTGTTGTTCACCACCGTCGCGGCTTGCGCGCCGGTGAGCTCGCACAGCAGGGGCTCGACGAGACTGTCGCGCTCACCGCGCCCGCCGGACTCGAGATCGAACTCGAGGTTCAGCGGAGCGGTCAGTGCGCGCGTGACCGCGCGTACCGCTTCCTCGGGCAACAGGGCACGGCCGAGGTTGGTGTGCAGCACCGTGCCGGTGAGATTGAACACCGCCCGCAGGGGCGGCCGCGCCGCCTCGGCGAGGCGCGCCGCCAGCGCCGCCGCCAGGGCGCCGTCGGCAAGAATCGCCGCCTCGAGGCGCCCGGCGCGCGCCGCGCGCCGCACCTCCTCCAGATATTGCCGCAGCAGCGCCGTCACCCGCGTGCGCCCGTGCTGCGCGAGCAGCGCAGCGAAGGGGCGCGTGCGGAGCAGCCGGTCGACCGAGGGAATCTCGGACGCCCGGGCGCCCTCGACGAGCTTCGGTTTCCTCACTGGGGCATCGGGTGCGCGCCGCCGCTGCGGCGCGGCCTTCCTGGTAGCGTCAAACCTTGACAGCTTTCAGTTCGGAGGAGGGTGGGGCCGTCAGGTCTGCTGCCACAGCAGCGGATTGCCGCTGCCGCGGTGGTAGCCCGCCTCGGCCATCAGGAGGTCGAGTGCGAGACTCGCAAGGTCGTCGGCCACCGGCTCAACGTCCGCGTCCTTCTCCTGGTAGAGGATCTTGCGGTAGGTGTGGCATCGATCGCAACTTTCCGCTCGGATCGCCCCCGGGCTCCCTTCGATCGAGTGATAGCCGATGTTCTCGGTGTTCTGACACTGACTGCAGGTGACCCGCACCAGGTGCCACTCGGTGGCGCAGAGCGCGCAGTGCAGATAGCGGTAGCCCTGCGAGCCCTCGTCGGCGCGCACGATGCTGGCGACCGGAAGCGCCCCGCACACCGGGCACACCCCCGGCACGTCGAGCGCCGCCACGTCGTCCGCCTTCAGCCGGCCGGCCTGCGCCGCCCACTCCACCTGCAGGGCGGCCATGAGCAACGGTGCCGTCGCCACGTCGACCTCGGAAGCGCGTGCGGCGAGCAGTGCGTCGGCCTGCGCGTCGAGCTCTTTCAAAGTAAATCCGCGCAGGCGCCGCTCGACCTCGCGGACCGCGGGCGAGGCCGCCGGCGAGGCGGCGACGGTACCCGCGATCCGCACGGCGAGCTCGCGCCACGCCGCCGACCGCGGCCGGCCGGTTGCCTGAAGCAGGGGGAAGCGGTGCGCACGAGCCCGCGCAATCTCATCCGCGGTGGGCGAAGCAGCCCGAAAGTCCGGCAGCGTGCGCGCCTGGGCCTCGGCGATGGCAGCCGTCAGCTCGAGATACTCGCCGATCGCCTGGCCGGATGCGCCGGGTGCGGCGAGCTGGCGCAGCCGCCGGGCCCGCGCCGCAAACGGCCCGGAGGCGGTGGGCAAGCGGATGCGTGGAACGGCCCGCTGGGCGAGGGCCTCAATCTGACCCGGTTCGAGGATGCGCGGCATGAGTGACCTGGCGATACCAGGCCCGATGATGCTTCCACGCCCAGCCCGGTGTCACGGTGCCGCGGACCATGCCCTCCACCGAGCCCTTGATCCAGAACGCGGAGTAGACGTGCACGATGATGCCGCAGATGAGGACGAACGCGCACACGGCATGCAGGAGCGACGCCAGACGAATCACGCGGGCGGGAAAGTAAAGCGAGAAATAGCTGCGCCAGATGACGATGCCGGACAGCAGCAGCGCGAGCATCCCGACCAGGAGGACCAGGAAGAGCAGCTTCTGGCCGGCGTTGTACCGCCCGACCTCCGGGAGCCGCTCCTCGCGGTTGTGAATGACGTCCCGCATCTGCCGCAGCCACTGCCAGTCGGCCGGCGTCAGGCGCGCGTCGTCCCAGAGACCCGCGGCGAACTTCAGGAATACGACGACCGCGATGAGCCCGATGAAGGGGTGGAGGATGCGCGTCCACGGGCCGCCGCCGAAGAGCTCGCTCAGCCAGAAGAGCGCGGGGTGGAACAGCGCGAGCCCCGACAGCGCACCGAGCACGAAGGTGAGGGCCAGCGTCCAGTGGGTGGTGCGCTCGCCGGCCGTATGGCGCACGATGAGGCGGCGGCTTTCGGGCTCGCTCATGACTGCTTCTCCGCGGCCGCCTCGTCGGCGGCACTGACCTCGTTCCTGCCGACGCGCACGAAGTGGAAGAATCCGGCGAGCGCGGTGAGCGCCATGAGGGCGAGCCCGACCGGCTTCGAGGCCCCTTTCCACAGCTTCACCATGGTGCTGATGTGCGGGTCCATGGGCAGGCCGGCGTAGAGTGTCGGCTGGTCGGCGTGGTGCAGCACGTACATGACGTGCGTGCCGCCGACCCCCGGCGGATCGTACAGGCCCGCCTGCTCGAAGCCGCGGGATTTCAGATCCTCGACCCGCTCGGCGGCATGCAGCTGCATGTCCTCCTTGGTGCCGAAGACCAGCGCTCCGGTGGGGCAGGCCTTGATGCACGCGGGCTCGAGCCCGACCGCCACGCGGTCGGAGCACAGCGTGCACTTGTAGGCCTTGTGGTCGCGCTTCGAGATGCGCGGGATGTTGAAGGGGCAGCCGGTCACGCAGTAGCCGCAGCCGATGCAGTTTTCCTCCTGGAAGTCGACGATGCCGTTGGCGTACTGCACGATCGCGCCCGGCGCGGGACAGGCCTTGAGGCACCCGGGGTCGGCGCAGTGCATGCAGCCGTCCTTGCGGATCAGCCACTCGAGATCCCCCTTGGGGTTCTCGTACTCGGCGAAGCGCATCAGCGTCCAGGAGCGGTCGCTCAAGTCCGGCGGGTTGTCGTAGACGCCGACATTCGTGCCGATGTCGTCGCGCAGGTCATTCCACTCCATGCATGCGACCTGGCAGGCCTTGCAGCCGATGCACTTGCTGGTGTCGATCAGCTTGGCCACGGTGCCGGCGTACGCCTGGCGCACGCCGGGCGGCGGGGTGGTGGTGGCCGAGCGCCTCACGATGTCGAGGGATTGCAGCGCCATATCAGAGTCTCCCCGCCCGCCTCACGCTTTTTCCACCTTGACGAGGAACGCCTTGAACTCGGGCGTCTGCGAGTTGGCGTCGCCGACGACCGGGGTGAGCGTGTTGGCCAGGAAGCCCGGCTTGGCGAGCCCGGTGAATCCCCAGTGGATCGGAATGCCGACCGTGTGCACCGGCTTGCCGTTCACCTCGAGCGGCCGCAGCCGCTTGGTCACGACCGCCACCGCCGTCATGGAGCCGCGGTTCGAGGACACCCTGACGCGCTCGCCGGCGGCGATGCCGAGCTCCTTGCCCAGCGCCTCGCCGATCTCGACGAATTGCTGCGGCTGGAGGATGGCATTCAGCCGCACGTGCTTACCCCAGAAGTGGAACAGCTCGGTGAGGCGGTAGGTGGTGGCGACGTGCGGGAACTGCTCCGCGTTTCCGAACGCCGCACGATCGTCCTTGAAGACGCGCGCTGCCGGGTTGTTGAGCGCCTGCTTCTGCCCGGGGTTGAGCGGGTTGGCCGCGAGCGGCGTCTCGAAGGGCTCGTAGTGCTCGGGGAAGGGGCCCTCGGCCATGCCGCCCTTGGCGAAGAAACGTCCGACGCCCTCCGCGTTCATGATGAAAGGCCCCATGCCGAGCGCGGGATCCTCGTCCGCCTTGTAGTCGGGGATGTCGGCGCCGCCCCAGGCCGTGCCGTTCCAGGCGACGAGCTTGCGCCCGGGGTTGAAGGGCTTGCCCTTCGGGTCGCAGGAGGCGCGGTTGTACATGACGCGCCGGTTAGCGGGCCATGCGTAGGCCCAGCTGATCGTCTGCCCGATGCCGGTCGGGTCGGAGTTGTCCCTGCGGGCCATGAGGTTTCCGGCCGGCCCCCATGCGCCGCAGTAGATCCAGCACCCCGAGAGCGTGCTGCCGTCGTCGCGCAGCTCGGCGAATCCCGCGAGCTGCTCACCGGCCTTGCGCGTCACGGTGCCCGGATTCTTCGGATCGACCAGGTCCTTGAGGGCGCGGCCGGTGTACTCCTTGGCGAGCTCCTCGGGGGTCGGGCTGGCGGCGTGCCCGTACGGCCAGTAGAGATTGACGATCGGATCGGGGAACGCGCCGCCGTCTTTCTGATAGGCGGCCCGCAGCCGCGTGAAGAGCTCCGCCATGATCTCGATGTCGGTGCGCGCCTCGCCCGGGGGCTCCGCTCCCTTCCAGTGCCACTGCAGCCAGCGCGAGGAGTTGACCAGCGCGCCGTCCTCCTCGGCGAAGCACGAGGTCGGGAGGCGGAACACCTCGGTCTGAATCTTGCTCGAGTCGACGTCGTTGTGCTCGCCATAGTTGCGCCAGAACTCGCTGGTCTCCGTGGCGAGCGGGTCCATCACCACCAGGAACTTGAGCTTGGCGAACGCCGTGTTCATCTTCGCCTTGTTCGGAGCCGAGGCGAGGGGATTGAAGCCCTGGCAGAGGTAGCCGTTCATCTTGCCCTGGGCCATGAGCTCGTAGGTCTGCAGCATGTCGTAGCTCTTGTCGAGCTTCGGCAGGTAGTCGTAGGCCCAGTTGTTCTGCGCCGTCGCGGCATCCCCCCACCAGGCCTTCATGAGGCTGACGAAGAACTTGTTGTAGTTCTGCCAGTAGCTCATCTGGTTCGGCCGCAGCGGCTTGAAGGCGCGCGCCGCGACATACTTGTCGTACTCCTGTTCCTTGTCGCCGGGCAGGGTGAGATAGCCGGTGAGGAGGTTCGACATGAGACCGAGATCGGTGAGCCCCTGGATGTTGGAGTGACCGCGCAGGGCGTTCATGCCGCCCCCGGCGACGCCGATGTTGCCGAGCAGCAGCTGCACCATCGCGGCGGCGCGGATCATCTGCGAGCCGGTCGAGTGCTGGGTCCACCCGAGGGCGTACATGATGGTCATGGCACGCGTCGTGGTCGACGTCGAGCCGATCAGCTCGCACACCTGGAGGAATTTCTCCTTGGGCGTGCCGCACACCCGCGCGACCATGTCGGGCGTATAGCGCGCGTAGTGCCGCTTCATGAGCTGGTACACGCAGCGCGGATGGGCGAGGGTCGCGTCCGCCTTCACGTAGCCGTCGGACCCGATCTCGTAGTCCCAGCTCGCCTTGTCGTAGCTGTGCTTCTCGGGGTTGTAGCCGGAATACAGGCCCTCGTTGAAGGCGAAGTCCTCGCGCACGAGGAAGCTGAGGTCCGTGTAGTTCTGCACGTACTCGCGCTGGATCCTGTTCTCGGTGAGGAGGTAATTGATGACCCCGCCGAGGAAGGCGATATCGGTGCCGGGACGCAGCGGCGCGTAGACATCGGCCACCGAGGCGGAGCGCGTGAAGCGCGGATCAACGACGATCAGCTTCGCCTTGTTGTGCGCCTTGGCTTCGGTGACCCACTTGAATCCGCAGGGGTGGGCCTCGGCGGCGTTGCCGCCCATGATGAGAACGATGTCGGCATTCTTGATGTCGACCCAGTGATTCGTCATCGCTCCACGGCCAAACGTCGGGGCAAGACCTGCCACCGTCGGGCCGTGTCACACACGGGCCTGATTGTCGAAAGATAGGATGCCGAGTGAGCGGATGACCTTGTGCGTCAGGTAGCCGACTTCATTGCTGCTCGCGGACGCCGCCAGCATGCCGGTGGTGAGCCAGCGGTTGACGGTGAGGCCGTCGGCGTTCCTGGCGATGAAGTTCGCATCCCGATCGGCCTTCAGGAGCCTGGCGATGCGGTCCAGGGCGTCGTCCCAGGAGATCGGCTGCCACTTGTCCGAGCCCGCTGCGCGGTACTCGGGATGCGTGAGGCGGCTCGGGCTGTGGATGAAGTCGATGAGCCCGGCGCCCTTCGGACACAGCGTGCCGCGGTTCACCGGGTGATCCGGATCGCCCTCGATGTGAAAGATGCTCGAGCGCGAATTCTTTGCCTTGTCGCCCAGGCTGTACATGATCACACCACAGGCGACGGCGCAGTACGGGCAGGTATTGCGCGTCTCGGTGGCACGGCTCAACTTGAATTCACGCACTTCGGCGAGCGCGGCGCTGGGGGAGAAGCCCAGGAGGGCGAGACTCGACCCCGCCAGGGTGGCGCCAGTTATCTTCAGGAACTCGCGCCGTGTCACGTCAGCCATGGCAATCCCCTCGTGCATGTCTGCAGACGCGACCGAGTCTATACCTTATTCATGACGGCCG